>JBCCQX010000016.1:0-84634 GCA_039208585.1 Pseudomonadota bacterium
CCATTCAGATGAACGATACGTTCTTCTGAGGGCCTCCGACCTTTGTATTTAGCATTGTGGTTGGGGCGGTGAGATAAGAACATAAAGCGAACATTATTCGCAGATCACGTTCCGTCTAGGGGATCAGGTGCAGTTTCAATCTGTGGTTATGCATCCAGCTCAGCGAGGTAACTCTCAATACGCGCAACGTTTCGAAGAGTGATCCGCCCAGTTTCCCGCAAACGTTTGACAGCGCCCATATCCCCTGCGGCCACTTTGCTAAAGTATCCTTCGCTCCAACTCTTTGAGCGGCAGACATTGTCCACGCGTTTGAGCAGAGACACGATTAAGTGCCTTGTTTCGTCGGCTCCTGCGTCTAGCCAGAGAGCGTCTTCGGAAGGATGGCACGTTGATTTCGGCATGATGGCAACATGTATCCGATATTTCAGATAGCCAACATCCTAAATAAAGGACGTGCGAAACTATCCGATATGTCGGATATTTTTTGCATGGAAACAGACGATAGAATATTGGCCGGAGTCCAGCACCGGCTAAAGAAGTCTCTAAAAGATGCTGGTATATCTATGCGATCGGCTTCGTTAGCTGCTGGCAGGGGGCCAGGCTTTGTATCAAACCTATTGTCTGCCGGAAACGATCCGTCGATCTCGAATCTAGCAGAAGTGTGCAATAGCAACAAAATTAGCTTGGCTTACGTCCTACTAGGCATCGAAATCTCGGATGAAACGCTCGAACTCATTGATCTGTTTCAGAAGCATCCCGAGAAGCGTGACGGGATTTTGCTTCTGCTGTCAGATCGTGCATCATAGCGTCTTTGATTTGCTTTAAAAAGATATTTGGTCTGGATGCATCCAAAGCACGGCTCTCCATGTGGAGTATCTGAGAAAACAGCTCAGACAGAAGCGAGCAAAGTTGGCTAGAAATTAACTCTCGCCAAGACAAGTGAACTCACTGCGATCTAGCTCACGGATCTCAATTTGCGCACTCAGATTGCGTTTGATCATTTCGATGGTGTCAGGAAAATGCCGCCCACTCTTCCTGGCTCGGGGCACAAGCATCCCATTTTTGGCAAGAACAATACCTACGCGATGCTCACTTAGCCCACTCAATCGATGAAAGGTCACAATGTCTTTGTTGACGTCACACATACCCCTATATTGCACTCAATAGAGAGCATTTCAATCTCGAATTTTGGACCTTTCAAATGCACTCGTGTGAGTGCATACTCGCTGGAATGAAGGGTGACGACGTAGAGATGGTCTTACGCTTACGCGAAGTTGTAGACGCTGATTCAAGGTCTGATCAGGCGATTTCACTGGCGGCCGGGTGTGGGAGAAACTATCTCCGTCAGGTCTTCATCGAGCGCAAAACACCAAGCTATACTAAGCTTTTAAAGATATTGGAGCAGCTGGGAGCAACAGCAACTATATACGTGTTGACCGGCATGCAACTCAGGGATCTCGATCTGGAGTTTCTTGAGGTGATACAGCGTGTTCCTGATAAATCGAAGCTTCATGCTCTCGAACTTCTGCGTGGTTTGCAAGATCCCAAAGAATAGTCAGTGCTTCTTTGCGCTTACAACGGTCCAGCCTGGCCCAAACAACAATCAGCTCAAGATCTAACGCATTAAACACACAAGCTTTCCACAAAAATTGCTACTTTAGCTTGAACACTCAGTTATCATATGTCAATATGCAGCTAATAAATTTACAAGGGTAAATTATGACAGTTGAACATGAGAGCTTGTCGAAAAAAATTCTATCAGCTTGCGATCGTCAAAAAAGAAAGCTCAAGCCTGTAGCAAACGAGGCAGGTGTTAGCTACATCAAGTTATATCAGCAAATACGAAGAGGATCGCCAATCCCATTTGAGACAGTAGAAGCTTTGGCACATACCCTAAATTTGCCGATTGAATATTTCTCCGTTAGTTCCCCAACCTCTCATGGCATCTGGTTCAAAAGTGGGCCTGATATAGCAGACTTTAGGCGGCGCCTTACCGAAGTAGACTACCAGATTGATGAGCTTGGTGAAATTGGGGCCTACATCGATGTTTATGATGCCTTCGATACTACCCATAGTGTACCCATTGCAGAAGCCTTCGGCCGAAAAAGCCTCGCCCGCCTAGAACTGGGTCTCACTTCTAAACAGATCTATTTTGATCGTTTGACGAGTTTTGACGAGGGCATTCGCAATCGTTCGACTGCAGCACATCAAAGAGCAAATTACATAAAATTTCAGATCGATGAAGAAGAAATAGATACGCTATTTGAAGGCAAACGCGTTTCTGGTTGCTATTTTCGTGGGTTGGCACGGGGAACTGATCGCTTAGGTGCAAAAAAGACCGCTGTCTTCACACAACTTGTTAGTAGGTCTGCCGTCTAAATAGTGATGTCAGCTGTCGGCGAGATGATGCCAAAAGAGCGTGACTATCCAGTCGACCATCAGGGCTAGGTCTTTCCCATGAAATCGCATCATGAACAGTCATCCCAAACTGGTATAATCGGTTCAGTTTAACATGATCTTCCGATACGAACCCATACATCCAATCGAAACGCCACTTTGCTATACAAATCAATTGCATCAATCGAGCATAGCGCGAAAGCACCTTTATGTTGCCCTGCTCCGTGTCAACGACGTTTAGGTTCCCCACGTAGACCATTCTCCCTCTTAGAAGACCAACCATTGGATCAACTTCCAATATGGGATCAGTAGAGCGGTCGTATTGGTTCCTTGACGTGCGCCGAAGATACGATTCCAAGGTCTCGTTTGAAAGATCAAAAAATTTCGCCGCCAAACTGGCGATAGGTTGATCTTCTCTAAACAAGAATAGCCAGAAGGCTTGGTCATTCACAAAATCGTTGCGAGCCAAACTTAGCATTGGGTGCGGAGCTTTAGAACTTAGCTTAACTTCTAAACTTTGCACCTTATCAAAGTCGTCGACCATCTTCACGCCGACGCCTGCGTTATGCAATGCATCAACCAGAGGCGCACCGAATGTGATACTTTCTAAAATGCTCATAGCTGCTCCAAAATACCTGTAGGCGTGACCTGAAGTCTGAGCAAGCGCGTTTGACATCAAATCAACTGAATTTTTGCCCTCTGTGGAGAGCATTATTGATTGACAATGCACTCTACAGAGGGCACTTATTGGTTACAACAATTTGTCCCCGGACCGCTATAGATGACCCCCTCTTCTAACACTCCCCACCCCGAAGAGTTGCCAAACGCTAACTCGATATCAACTTCGGGGCACCTCTCCAGCGGGTCTTGTCCCGGCTCGCTGGAGATTTTTCGACGGGCTTATAGCGGCCTTTCAGCATGGCAAGTCGCGCGTGAAGTGGCCGAGGACCTCATCTGCATTTTTTGCCTGTTTGGGCTGCTCTTCGGCGGCCTGGTACTGGGGAGCATTTTTCAATGACGACGGCGTACCCGAGCACACATGAGATCATGTTCTCCGACCCGGTGGAAAAATTGCAGCGGTTGAGAGATGCAGTCCAGCGATATGCCGCACTTAGATCTGAGGTGACCAGCCTGGCGACCTTCATGGCAGTCGCCGACGCCACAGAGGAGGATGACGCCATTGTTCAACGTCATCGAGAGGTTAGCGATGAGTACCTTATCGCGGGCGAAACCATCAAGAAAATCGCAATGACGTTGAGCGCGGATGGCATTCTAGAGCGCTGTATTGGCATCATGTCAGCGGAAATTAGCCGCTGACATGGGTTTTTGGGCGACATCAGCTCGGCGGGTTGCCGTCCAACGCCTTGAGCGCCCCGCGATAGGTCGCGCGCTCGATCCGTTGGCGGTTTTCATCGGCGACCCGATTGATGAGTTCAGCTTTGAGGGTGTCTCGGGTCACGGTGCCGTCGGTTTCGAGAAGCTCAAGCAGGGTCTCTGCCAGTACGTTGCGCCACATGTGTTCAAATCCACTTTCATCAGCGGTCCAAGGCTCATTCAAGAAGGTTGGATCAGGGTTGCTTTCATTGCTCATTGCATTTGTATCCTTTTGGTTGGTTCAGAAGGGTATGATAGGGTCTGGTCGGCGTTGCTGCGTCGGTCAGACCCGACTTTGAATGCTAGGCAAGTTCCAGCGGCTGATTTACCCCAACACTTGTTGAACCAAGTTCGCCAATCCGATCAGGGGCTTGCGCTATGACCGCCAAACTCTTGAAAACGGAAGAAGTCCCCATCCGGGATATCGACATATCGAACCGGCTCCGCCCGGTGACGGAGGATGCCGTCACCGCGTTGCAAAGTTCCATTGAGGAAATCGGGCTGCAGTCCGAAATCCACGTGCGCCAGGTCCGGCACCAGGGCAATCGGCTCCGCCTGATCTCCGGCGCTCGCCGTATCCAGGCTGTTTCATGTATTGGAGCCACGTCGATCATGGCCAAGGTGTGGGACTGCACGGACGATTGGGCCAGAATGGCTGAAATCGACGATAATCTCGCTCAGACCGATCTGTCAGCACTTGACCTTGCGGTGTTTCTGGCCGAACGTAAGGCTATATATGAACGTCTACACCCCGAGACGAAAAACGGGGGAATTCGCGGAAACCAATACACCGGCGGGAGGCAGAACGACAAAATGTCGTTCTGCCAAAATGTAGCGGCAAATCGGGATATTTCACAACGTCAGGTTGAACGTCTTGTGTCTGTCGGGAAAGTTCTAGACGCAGGCATGATCAAGGCCCTGCGCGCCGCTCCCCAAAAGGTGAAGCTGTCTGACCTTCAAATCATCGCCAAGTGCGGTGACCCGAAAATCCGCCTAGCGGTCTGCGCCGCGCTTTCACAGGGTACCGCGAAATCCGCAAAAGAAGCTATAAAACAAGAGCTTGCCACACACCGCCCAGGTAATGTGGCGCAAGAGCCTGCAGATATTCAGGCGCGGAAGCTGGCCGATCTTTTTGCCCGCGCGTCCAAAGAGGGTCAGCGCCGCTTTGTACGGGACCATCGGGACGTATTATTGCAGTTGCTTGGCCAGATGGAGACCAAGCCAGCAGAGATCGTACCGTTCATCAGCCGTCAGAGGCGCGGATGATGCGGGTGCAACCGGAAAAGCTCTGGTGGACAGCAGATGAGCTGGCAGCGGCCAAATTGCCCGATCTGCCGGGCAGCAAGCGCGGGATCAATTACAAAGCTGAGACCTTTGGTTGGCAACAAATCCCCGGCTGCGCCCGGCGCAAAGCCGGCCGCGGCGGCGGCTGGCAATATCACTGGTCTGTTTTGCCGTCTGCAGCACAAAAGGCACTGTTGAGCGCAAAGCAGGCTGCACCCAATGCCCCGATGGGCCGCGATTTGGCTTGGGATCAATACGCACAACTCAGCCAGAAGGCTAAAGACATCGCAAAGGCTCGGCTAGAAGGCTTGCAGCACCTCGAACTGTTGGTTGCCGCTGGCACCACGCATGTGGCGGCGGCGTCTGAGGTTGGACGTCTGAATGGTGTTTCTGTTCGAACCGTCTACAATTGGCTCAACATGATCGCGGGTGTGGAAGCGGCCGATAGGCTCGCATACCTCGCCCCAAAACATCAGATTGCGGAGCGGAAGTCGCAGCCAGATAGGGCTGTGAGGCCCTTCATGGACAGATTGAAGAGCCAGTATTTGCAATTAGCTGGCCAGACCTTTCGAAAGTGTTACCGCGATGCCGTGAAAAAGGCGAAGGCTGAAGGTTGGCCGATTCTTGAAGAGAAGACCGCCAAGCGCCGCCTGGAAAAAGAGGTGCCTCGTGTGGCGATTGTGTTTGCACGTGAGGGCGTTTTGGGTTTGGAGCGTTGCTTTCCGGCTCAGATCCGTGATCGGTCTTCTTTGGGCGCACTTGGCGCTGTCTCGGCGGATTGTCACAAATTTGATGTGTTCGTCCAGTGGCCGGATGGCACCATCAACCGCCCTCAAATGGTGGCGTTTCAGGACCTCTATTCCAATAAGCTGCTGTCCTGGCGCGTTGATCACACGCCCAACAAGGTCATGGTCATGTCCGCCTTTGGTGAATTGGTCGAGCGCTGGGGCATCCCGCGTAAATGCCAGTTTGATAACGGGCGTGAGTTTGCCAATAAGTGGATGACAGGCGGCACCCCTACTCGCTTCCGGTTCAAGGTCCGTGAAGACGAGGCGCTGGGTGTCCTGCCCATGATGGGCATTGACATCCACTGGGCTAGCCCGGGCCGCGGGCAATCCAAACCGATTGAGCGGGCATTCCGCGACCTCGCATCGGATGTTGCCAAGGATCCCCGGTTTCATGGGGCGTATGTCGGCAATCGGCCAGACGCTAAGCCGGAAAACTACGGCAGCCGCGCTATTCCGATCGATACGTTCCTGAAAGTACTGGACGGAGGGATTGAAGAGTTCAACGCCCGCGATGGCCGACTGACAGATGTTGCCGCCGGCCGGTCTTTTGATGAGGCGTTTGAAGAAAGCTTCGCTACTTCAGTCATTCGCAAGGCCACCGATGAACAGCGCCGTTTATGGCTGATGGGCCAGCATGAATGCAAGCTTAACCGCCAGAACGGCAGCATCAAGTTTCAGAGCAATGTTTACCATAGCTATTGGATGTCGGACCATCCAAAGCGGGAAGTGGTTGCGCGGTTTGATCCAGAGGATCTGCATTCTGGCCTGCATGTCTATGACATCGACGGAACATATCTAGGCTTTGCTGAATGCCAGCAAAAAATCGGCTTCTTTGATCTTGCGTCCGCCCAGAAGCAGGCGCGTAAGACTGCACGGATCAAACGCGCTCAAAAACAGCTTTTGAAGGCACAACGCCCGCTTTCAATTTCGAAAATCTCCGCCGATCTCGATGCCATCGCGCCCGGTTCAGAGGAAGATCTGGTCGCCAAGGTGGTCGCCCCGGAATTTGGGCGTAAGTCGGCCAGCGTCGAGATGAAACCGCTGCGCTATCACTCTGTCGATGACCCTGCTGTGACAGCAGAACATGAGGCCATCATTTGCGAGTTGAGCGCGCGCCTTGAGGCGAAGGCTACGCCACAGGAGGACGCAAATGCGCGGTTTTTGAGGTTTCAGGCGATCAAGGATCGTGCCGACGGGGGCGAGCGCATTGGCACCGAGGAAGCGCGCAAGCTGCGATCTTATATGGAAACAGCGGAATATCAGGCGCTTATCCTCATTTACGAAGAACATGGACGCGCAGGTCTTGGCGGGTAAAGCGCCACGCGAGTGTGGTGATTGAAAGGGAGCAAGGACGTCAAATATGATGAACACCGGCAACATGATCCAACCTTTGCGCAACGTCGGAGCATTTGCAGCTCTCGTAAAGCGCGTTGAAAATCGTGCGATGGGGCTTCCAGGTATGGCAACTTTTTCAGGCCCTTCGGGATACGGAAAATCATACGCATGCGCCTACGCCGCCGCCTCTCTTGATTGCATTCATGTGAGTATTCAACCGCTTTGGACGGTAAAGACACTGCTAAAGGCTATTCTGCGTGAGTTGAGCATTCTACCGCATAAAACAAACGCGGACATGGGCATGCAGATCAACGAAGGGCTGGTAATCTCGAACCGAACTTTGATCATTGATGAAGCTGATTACGCGATCGACAAAAAATGGATCGAAATCCTTCGCGGTATGTTTGATGGATCAGATACGCCCATCATTCTCGTGGGCGAGGAGGATTTGCCGCAAAAGCTGACGCAGTGGAAGCGCGTTCATGGGCGGATGATCGATTTTCTGCAAGCAGAGCCCGCTAACCTAAGTGACGCCCGGTTGTTAAGAAGACTTTATGCGAAAGACATCGAGATTGACGAAGCGTTGATGTCCCGCATTGTGCAAGTTTCTGATGGATCCGCACGCTACATCAGTAACAATTTAGCGCATGTCCAGGAACAGGCGAAGCTTCAAGGTATAGAAAAAATGACGCTGGCGGACTGGGGAAACCAGAAACTGCGCGAGCACAAAGCACCAGTCCCCCGTGAGGGCCTGCTATGAGCTTTGTAAAACACGAGCCAAGAAACGCTGATGAGAAACGGATGTGGGCCTATATGACGTCCGTCCAACAGTTCACGCATAAGATGGTTTCTCAGGCCACAGGCGTGTCTGTGAATAAGCGCCAAAATTATATCGCTCACCTCAAAGAGCATGGGTATGTGCGCCGGCTCGGTCGCAAGGCAAATCAGCTCTTTTTCACAGCACATGCTGATCTCGATATTCCGGAATTCAACGGCAAACGGCGTACGACCATTGAAGGTAAATACTGGAGCGCCATGAGATCTCTGGGCACCTTTTCGGCGCAGGACATCGCAGCGATTTTCGTCTCAGATGTTGATGATATCACCATGGAGAGCATTGAAAATTATATAGAAATTCTTTTGAAAGGCGATTTTCTACGCAGAGTGGGCCATCGTCAAAATGGATCACCGGCATCGCGCTATAGGCTCGTCAACAACACGGGCCCACTGCCGCCGCTTCAAAGGCGTGCAGAGGTAATCATTGATCAGAACAAAGAGCAGGTCGTTTATGTTAATGGTGTAGCGCTATGAGTGATCGTATGATGGTCGCCTTGGACGCTTGGGGTGACGTGCCTGATTGGATCAATGCACTGGTGAAAGCCTGCGACGCACCTGGATCCTCACAAAATAAGGTGGCTAAATTAATCGGTGTCAACGGTTCTGCGATCAGTCAGCTCATTCGAAAAACATACCCCGCTAACACAAGCAGCATGGAATACCGTGTGCGGGCGGTTCTCATGCCTGAAATCATAAATTGTCCCGCGCTGGGGCCTTTGGAGAGCTCGGATTGCCTGCGTTGTCAAGACATCGCCCGAAAGCCGCTGATGAGCGCCACACCATACATTGTGCGAATGCACCGTCAGTGCAGGAGATGCCCAAAATTCCGGGAGGCACCCGGTACATGAATGCAAATCGCGAAAAAGCTCTTGTACTGGCCAAGCAAGGTGTCCGGCCAAAGGACATCGCTTATATTTTAGAGTGTGCTCCAAAGACCATCCATGAATGGCTCAGAACCGCGCGTCAGTCCGGCCATAACATTCAAAAGTTCAAAGGAGCGCATGACACGAGAATGTCCAAAGAAAACGACCCGGCGAACGGCTCTCTGGTACGCTTACCTGTACGGCTGGCTGCCTCTATGCAGGCCCGAGCCGATGCGCATGACAAGACGCTCGGCGAATACGTCACTGAGCTATGTGAACGCGACATTCTCAAATCGGAGTATTTCGAATGAGTGATAGACCGCGTCTTAGTCGAGCCGATATGCACCGCCAAGCCGCCAGTGCAATCAGAAAAATTGACGTATGGGGCGCGCGCGGAACCACTCTGTGCAGCATCGATGAGATTGAAGCGATGGCCTGCCTGATCATCGCAAACAGGCTCCTAGCTGACATGTACGAGACCCATGACACCCATGTGAGCCAGAAAGGAAATGACTGATGACAGAGCTTACACCCGCGAGAATTCCGGATGGGATATATGAACTGGAAGGCAAGCTATTCATGAAGGATGGCCGGGGAGCATATCTACCTCTCGATAGTGTACCGCCCCGCCTCAAACTGGAAGACGAAACGGTGCGCCGCATTATGGGTCACATTATTGCGTCTTCTGAACATGCTAGGCGCGCGAAGCTTTTTGCATTTGCAGAACTAGACGGTCTCGATGGGGTCTTAGCCCAGGAATACAAGGTCCAAAAGCGCGGAGCCCGGCGCGGGAATGGGACCTACACGACGGTTGATGGCCTGTTTCGTATAAAGATCAAGGTGCACGACCATATTGGTTACGGTCCAGAAATTCAAATTGCTAAAGAGCTGTTTGATGCCTGTCTCATTGAATGGGCAGCAGACGCAAAACAAGAGCTTCGTGCGATTGTCACAAACGCTTTTAAGACCGACAAAGAGGGCAATATCGATCACGCCGCGCTGCAGGTTCTTTTGTCTGTAGAAAGTGACGACGAACGTTGGCTCCAAGGACAACGAGCGATCGTCGACTCTGCGCGGTCTGTAAGTACCTCAGTGTATTTAAACTGTCAGCGTCGCGAAACGCACACCGATAAGTGGGAAACTGTTAGCACCGATCTCGCGAAAGTCTGAAACAATGGGCGTGAGCATTGATTGCGATTGGGTGATCCACATGTCAGCATCTCACTTTGATGTTTCACCGCAACTTTTGCGCAATCGCAAGCGCGATCGAGGCGTGTCCATAGCGCGAAGCATCGCCGTTAAACTGTGCGTTCGTCTGCCTTTCTCGACGCTCACACAGGTTGCAAGGGCATTTGACGGTCGAGACCATACCAGCATCCTCTATCACGTGCGGCGTGAGCTCGACCATGTGAGCTGCGCACACCTTCAGCATCTGTCATCTAAGCTGGATACAGCGATAACGAATGACCCCGTCGTTGTGCGCCAGTGGCCGTTCTTCAGTAGGCGTCCCGTTAGATCTGCAACACCGGTGTTTATTTCTAGGAGCAGAGTATGAAGAGAACCTTGCAACAGAAAATTCATCTTGGCTGCAAACACTTGGGAATGGATGATGAAGCCCGTCGCGACATGCAGCAGGCAGTTTGTGGCAAGGTCTCTATGAAAGAGATGAATACAGCGGAGCTTGTAGCGGTAGTTCAACACCTCGAGAAACTGGGATTTAAACCCCAGTCAAACGGCAAAAAAAACACCGGCGAGCGCCGCGCGCAGACCTACGCCTCATCCATGTACTTTGGTCGAAGTTGGGCGCTCAGGGCGTATTGGAAAGACCTGATCGTGAAGGTCTGAACGCCTTCGTGCGCAAACAGTTTTCAAGGTCCTGGGGTGTGATCCCCGCCGACATCGACATGCTAAGAGATCCATCCAAGATCGACGCTGTGATTGCGGCCCTGGTTGCATGGGGCAAACGCGCAGAGATCGATTTCGATTGGGCGGAGCATGGCAAATGAAGAAACCACTCCACACAGTATCTGATCATGCTGTGGTGCGCTATCTGGAACGGGTCAAGGGCATGAACATCGCTGACATTCGTGCTTTGATCGGAAAAAAAGCGGACGATAGCATTTCACAAGGTGCCAGCGGCGTAATCTCTGAGGGCCACTTTTATAAAGTGCAAGATGGTGTGGTCACGACGGTTGCTCCGCTGAACAAGCCAAAAATCGGCCAAACGCGATACAAAAAACAGCAGCGCAGGGGCTGAAAATATGCCGGAGAAGCGGCCTCATGTCCCGATGCAAATTGCGCCGCTCCACGAAGCGATTGGTTTTGACGATACGGTCGAGTTTCTTTTAGAATTTGGCGGCGCGCGGCTTTACATTCCCAAAAAGCCAACTTCTAAAAACGAAATCGCCCGCCATTTTGGTCTCGAGAAAGCGCATGCCATCGCCAAAGTTGCAGATCGCCTGCCCACATCGATTCCAACAGCAAAACCTTTCATTGCGGCTGCGCTTGCCTACAAGGGCTACCCCATTTCGCGCATCGCCCGAAAGTTGCATATGTCTGAAAACACGATTGCGCGATATCTGGGGCGTCAGAAAAAGCGAGAGTTCCCTCAGCGCGATCTTTTCGACTAGAGAGCGGCCGGTTCAACATCTGATGGAATGAAAACAACTGACCCGATCAACGATATTGACCTGGCGGGGATGATCCTCTTCCCGCACACAATATCGGAGGCCGGATGCGGGATATCAGCAAGATTATTGTTCATTGCTCTGCCACAAGGCCGGCGTGGATGGCTGACGTAAGCACCTCTGCCAAGGTCGATGAAATTAGACGCTGGCACACAGTGGATCGCGGCTGGGGGGACATCGGCTACAATTATGTCATCGACCGCGATGGCACCGTAATGATCGGACGGGATCTCGACAAAGACGGCGATACCTTTGATGACATCGGCGCGCACACGGGCGGCCACAACGCCCGCAGCCTCGGTATTTGTCTGATCGGCGGCTTTGGGTCCGCTGCAAATGATGCTTTTGAAGATCACTTCACTGAGGCTCAGAACCTTGCACTTCGCAAGCTGATCTCGGACATAGAGGAGCGGCTGGGCAATGTCGCGGTCACCGGTCACAATGATTATGCCGCTAAAGCATGTCCAGGTTTTAAGGTAGATCGATGGCTCCATGGTGAGCCGCCGCGTCGCATTTCACTGAGCCAGTCTAAAATGATCCAAGCTGGCGCGGGTGTGAAGGCCATGTCAGCCGCATCGCCGATATTTGCTGCGGTGGCCGGGATGCCTTGGCAAACGGTCGCGATCCTCGCTGGCCTCGCTATCACAGCCATTGCCTTTAGTGGTGTGATTGATTTTGAGCGTTTTCGAAAAGCGCGGCAAGGCGATTTGTGACCCAGCAACTTCTCAGATTGTTTGGGGGCGACGCCATCTGGATGGCCGTGGTCACCTTTCTATTCATATTTGCCAGTTTCTTGCGCCGAGACGCGCGCAAGGACCGGGATCTTGAGGCATATATTCAGGAGCTTGAACATGCGCAGGATATTCAGCGCCGTCTTGATCGCGCTCGCCGTGACCGCCGTGACGGCATGCGGCCGCACGCCGATAGGGGGTATCGCGACTAGAACAAATGCAAGCCATCAAGCACCGACCCTCTCAGTGCTGTGTCGGGCGTGGGGAGCAGAGCTACCAACGCGCTCGCGCCAGGACACAGCGCAGACACAACTTGAGATCGAAGCGGCATATGATGCCTTTGCGGCCACTTGCCCAAGCCATGCCGATCTCATCCCGGGAAGCAGCTGATGATTCTTGATTTGAAGCTGCTTTTTGATGGCGTTGCGTTGTTGTTGTCTATCGCGGCGATAATCTACGCCTTTTTTGCCAATCGAAGGAAAGATGTTGATGAGAGGTTTTCTGAGGTCTCCAAGCGCGTTGATCGGCATCAAGAGCGGATCACACAAATGGAGCAGGTCGTTGCGGGCCAGCCAGGCAAAGATGATTTCTATCAACTACGTCTGACACTGGCCGAGATGGTCGGAGATATCAAAGCTCAAACAGCGAAAATGGATGCGATGTCTGAAAGCATCACGCGCACGGAAAACATCGTCTCGCGCCATGAAGATCATCTGCGGGAGAATGGCTAATGCACTATGCAGACACCCTCCGCAAGCATCGTCGACTAGCGATCCTGCGGTATTTGGAACAATCGCAAGAGTTCACGTCAAATATTTCGCTCATCACAGATCTGGTGAACGGCGTGGGCGTTCAATCGACGCGCGACCAGATCGCGACAGAAATTTCTTGGCTCGCGGAAAACGGCTTTGTCTCTGTCGAAGATAACGGCGGTTTCATCGTTACCCAAGCTACACAAGCTGGTGTCGAGATCGCTTTAGGGCGTGCCAGCCATCCTCAGATACAACGTCGCAGCCCTGGGCATTGAGCTATGCCGCCGCCTCGCAAAATTAATTTGCTGCCCGCGGAGCAATTGGAATGGGTGAAAACGACGCTCAAATCGAGTGGTTTTTCTGGCTATGAACAGATTGCGGAGGCGTTAAACGAAAGGCTGCAAGCAGAAGGTCTTGGGCTAACCATAGGCAAATCTGCGTTGCATAGCTTTGGAAAAGAGTATGCGCATTTCGTGCGCTACCAAGAAGAGGCAAGCGCCTGGGCGGCTGATTGGCTGAACGAAAACGGCCTGGAAGACGAGGCGCAGCGGCACAACGTGCTCTTTCAGATGGTGACCACTCTGGCCTTCAAAGTGATGCAGGCCAAAATGGCGAAAAACGGCGAAGAGATCGACGCAAAAGAGCTGCACTTCCTGGGTCGCATGTTGAAAGACGTGATGAGCTCTTCAGGTATTAGGCAAAAGCTTTTGGCCGATGAACGCAAGCGCATCTCAGAAGAAGCTGCTCTGGCTGAACGCAAGCGCATCGCTGATGAACTAGAAAGCGTTGTGAGTGAAGGCGGTCTAACGGATGAGCGCGCAAAATGGCTGCGCAAAAGAGTATTGGGCGAAGCGTGATGGACAACCTCGATCATCACACAGCGCCAATCATTAGCCGACATTCCGAGAAACTCCCCCCCGAATTTTTGGCTCAGGATCACATACCCCCAGATCTGGACCCCTACGCAGATGGCATTTTGATGCAACATCAGCGAGACTGGCTCGCTGACACAGCGCCGCTGAAGATTGCAGAAAAGGGCCGTCGCACCGGTCTGACGTTTGCAGAAGCGCTAGATGATACAATCACCGCGGCCTCGTCGCGCTCCGCTGGCGGCGAGAATATCTTCTACATCGGTGACACCAAAGACAAAGGGCGCGAGTTCATCAACTATGTTGCTCACTTTTCTCGCGTCGTTGCGGGTGAGCTGAATGCGGTTCAAGAATTTATTTTTAAGGACGTTCAAGAAGACGGCTCGTCCAAAGACATCAGTGCATTTCGAGTGACGTTTAAAAGTGGTTTTCGTGTCGAGGCGTTGAGCTCCAACCCCGCGAACATCCGCGGTCTGCAAGGGATCGTTGTTATTGACGAAGCAGCGTTTCATAGAAACGTGCGCGAGGTCATCGACGCCGTGAACGCCATGCTCATTTGGGGCGGTAAAGTACGGGTCATCTCGACGCATAATGGCTATCTCAATCCGTTTAACGAACTGATCCGGGAGGCGCAGGCAGGCAAAAACAAATATGTTGTCCATCATATACCCTTCCAAAAGGCGGTGGATAATGGGCTCTATCATCGTGTGTGCAAACGCAACGGCACGAACTGGTCGCAAGAGGCACAGGACGCATGGGAAGGAACGATACGGGGCGCTTATGGCACGCGCACCGCTCAGATGCGGCAGGAACTTGACGCGATCCCGTCTGATCTGGCTGGCGCAGCCTTAACTCGGGTACAAATCGAGAATTGCATGCACGCTGGCATTCCCATTCACACTTGGGCGCGTGAGGACACATTCAAAGACGCTTCTGACGAAACGCGTAAGCGGGAGACATTAGCTTGGTGTGACGCGCATTTGGCACCGGTCCTCGGGTCTTTGGACGAAAACTTGCAGCATTTTATGGGCGAGGACTTTGCACGCAGCGGCGACCTCACAGTCATCGTGATCCTAGAACTCGGCGCGAACCTGGTGAGACGGGTGAAACTCCTGGTCGAGCTGCGCAATATCCCTTTTGATCAGCAACGGGAGATCCTATTCTACATCCTGGATCGTGTCCCGCGCTTTGCAAAAGGGGCAATGGATAAGACCGGCAATGGTGCGTATCTCGCTGAAAAAGCTGTGCAGCGCTACGGAGAGCGCATCATAGAAGTGCACTTTAGCCGGGAATGGTACACCCGTGAGATGCCCCCCTACATTGAAGCATTTGGTGATAAGACCATTATGCTCCCTAAACATGATGATGTGCTCGCAGATCATCAGTCGCTTCAATATGTCGACGGGATAATTCGGGTCCCGAATGACCTTCGCTTCAAAGGATCTGACGGTCTTTACCGACATGGCGACGGCGCGATTGCCTGCGCCCTGGGCTATCACGCGAGCCGCCAAGACTATCGCGAATACGGATATCGAAGTGTCAGCACTGACGCGCGCGCGGGGTGGGCGGACCAATCAGGTGACGGCGGAGGTTGGTGGCGTCCGCCTTTGGGAGCGCGATTGCGCGGCAGAATTTAAAGATGAGACAAGGAGACGCCAATGGCTGTTGCAGACCCCAATTTTAACCCGAAACACGACCCAACTGTCGCGCAACTAAAACAAGCTTCAAATGCACTGGCTGCGATCATTGAGGCGCTTCCCGCCTCGCGTCGCCGTTCAATCGCACTCACCCATCTGGAAACTGCTGCGATGTGGGCGGTGAAAGCCGCCATCCTAGGCGATAACGACTGAGGCAGATATGGCCAAAAAACTAGCGATCCTTGATCATCGTGGCCAACCGATCAAGCGGGATATTCTGACCCAGGAGATTTCTGGAGCCAGCATCACCGGTGTGCGATCGCCGATCTCCGGCTATCCCGCCGACGGCCTAGATCCGCTGCGCTTGGGTGCCATCCTGCGCCAAGCGGATCATGGTGATCCGATTGCGTATTTGGAACTGGCTGAAACGATCGAGGAGCGTGATCCGCACTATCAAGGGGTCCTGGGGACGCGCAAACGTAGCGTCAGCCAGCTGCCAATCTCAATAGAGGCAGGTGAGGACACACCACTCGCAAGAAAAATCGCAGACGAACTTGAGGCATGGCTCGGCCGAGAGGAACTGATCGACGAACTTTTCGATGTTTTGGATGCTGTTGGTAAAGGGTATTCGCACACCGAAATTATTTGGGACTACTCGACCGGCGAGTACCGACCTGATCGCTTGGAGTGGCGTGATCCTCGGTGGTTCCGATTTGATCGCATCAATCTTAAAACGCCCGTTATGTTGGATGACGCCGGACGCGAGATACCCTACCCCAGCTTCAAGTTTATTTACGCGCGGATACAGGCGAAGAGCGGACTTCCCTTGCGGTCTGGACTGGCTCGTGTGGCGACGTGGAACTGGTTGTTCAAAGCATACACGCAACGCGATTGGGCGATTTTCACGCAAACATACGGCCAACCTTTGCGGGTCGGAAAATTTGGTCCAGGGGCAAGTGAAAAGGATCAAGAGACCCTTTTTCGAGCCGTGGCCAACATCGCAGGCGATTGCGCGGCAATCATCCCGGAAAGTATGATGATCGAGTTCATTGAGACCGGGAACCTTGGCGCCAGTACGGATCATTACGAACGGCGCATTGATCATCTAGACAAGCAAATCTCCAAAGCGGTTCTCGGGCAAACAGCGACAACGGATGCTGAGACGGGCGGGCTGGGGTCCGGCAAAGAGCATCGCGAGGTGCAAGAAGATATCGAAACAGCCGATGCGCGCAAATTGGCGGCGATCATTAACCGCGATTTGGTTATCCCCTGGGTACAGCTGAATTGGGGACCACAAGCAAAATATCCGCGCATCAAGCTTGCCCGCCCTGAGGAGGAAGACCTAAAACACTTCGCCGAGGCGATCGCGCCGCTGGTGGATCGGGGACTGCCTGTTTCAGTGTCCGAAGTTATGAAGAAATTTGGGCTCTCCCAACCGGAAAAAGACGACCAAATTCTTCTCCCGACCGCCAAATTGGACGCTCAAGTGGCGGATCAGCCGCCGACCGAGGTTAACAATGCATCAACGCGGCGATTTAAATACCCATTGAATACCCTTCTACAAAATTCTCAGGGGGACACCGCCGCGCAATCAGAGGAGGCCACCAGAGGGGCGCTCAGCGCCTCTGAGGAAATGGCGGAGGTCTTGGCGCAATTAGCCGATCGCGCAATGGCGGATGTCATGGCTCAAATTGAAGCAATGATCAGCAGTGCAGGATCGCTAGAGGAACTGAGCGAAATGCTACTCGCGGCCTTTCCGGACTTAGAGATGGGAGCTTTCGAGCGGGCCCTTGCTGCGGGCATGTCAGTGGCCGATCTCGCCGGGCGCGCTGCTCTCGAGGCTCAAAGTGGCTGAACCTTTCGGCGTTCTGTTTGGTCAGCCATTTCCCGAGCAGGTCGCCGCCTATCGTCTCCGGTTGGGAGATCTCGTCCCAACATCAAAGTGGGATGACCTTAAAAAATCGGCCCATGATCGCGCGTTTATGGTTGCTGGCGCGGTAAAGGCCGATTTGCTTTCTGATTTGGCCTTGGCGGTTGATGGCGCTGTCAGCAAAGGGGAAAGTCTTGAGACCTTCAGAACGAAATTTCGCGAGATCGTAAGAGCACGCGGCTGGCATGGCTGGACCGGAGAAGGCACGCGTGCAGGCGAAAACTGGCGTACAAAAGTGATTTATCGGACGAATATGGCGACCAGCTACGCGGCCGGGCGCAACGCCCAAATACGCGCTGGCAATTTTCCATTCATTGTTTATCGCCATGGCGGCTCAGAGAATCCGCGACTTCAACATTTGGCATGGGATGGGCTGGTGTTGCCTGCCGATCATGCTTTCTGGAACACACATACGCCGGTCAACGCATGGGGATGCAGCTGCTACATCCTGGGCGCGCGCAGCTTGAGGGCTGCGCGCCGTCTTGGTGGAGATCCCGATAAGCAACTGCCGTCAAACTGGGATAAGATTGATCTCAAAACGGGAGAGCCGGCGGGCATTGGAAAAGGTTGGGGCTACGTGCAGGGTGCTACGGTGAGTGACGCCGTCCGAGCGCTTGCACCGAAGCTGGAGAAATTGCAAGAGCCGCTTTCTATTGCACTGATACAAGATTGGCTCAGATCGGAGAGCTTTGAGGTCTGGATGCGCAATCCAGCCGGGGTCTGGCCGCTTGCGCATCTTCCAGATAGCGCGGCCAGAAGCATCGGCGCACAAACGCGGGTCGCGCAACTTTCTGCCGAAACGATGAAAAAGCAGCTTCGCCGCCATCCCGAGCTAACGGCAAGCGATTACGCGCAAGCGCAAGACGCCGTCAGCAACGCCGGGCGGCTCATCAAAGACGGTCCGCGCAACTTGATTTTCGTCCGCGAGGTACCGGGAGCGGGAGGTTACGTGTTGGTCGTCAAGGCCACCCGAACCAGACAAGCGCTCTGGGTGACCAGTTTTCGGCGTCTGAGCCGTGATGAAGCAACGCGCGACGCCGAGGTGCGGCGGCTATTGCAAAAGCGGTGATTGGTGCAGGTGGTGGGGCCTCCCTCCCAGAAAACTGGCAACCCCACATAACGCGCCGGCAGAACCGAGCAACGGCCGGGAGAATATCACCGTGTCACACCTGCGAAAGGGAACATAACCATGACAAAGGACAATCTCAATACCGCTGAAATGGATGCCGCTTTTGCTTTGCTTCGCAAGCGCCTTTCCGACCTAGCGCCGGTGATGGAGGATGTTGGAGAATACATGGTGGAAAGTACAAAGCAGAACTTCAGGGACGGCAGCTCTCCGATCGGATCAAAGTGGCTGCCGAAATCGCAAGCTACCCTGGACGCTTATGCCGCGCGCAAAGAAACTGTCAGTACCAGCCCGTTAATTGGCCCTTCAAAGGCTCTTTCAACAACCATTTTTGCGCAGCATGACAGCCGTTCGGTTGTTTGGGGCTCTGCATTGATCTACGCTGCGGTCCAGCAATATGGCGCGGAAAAGGGTGAATTTGGTACTGACCCGAGGGGGGTGTCCATCCCATGGGGCGACATTCCTGCCCGCCCGTTTATCGGAATGAGCTCTGACGACGAAAGCGCAATTCTCGATGTTATCGAAGAATACCTCGACCAAGCAGACGGTGCCAGCTGATACATTCAACAAGTGTTGGAGTGAAAGTGTCGCTTGGCCCGCGCGATATTGCGCGCATGACATATGTTTCAAGCATCGCCCTGATGGCGGCAACCGAGTTGCCGCACGCCTCACGCGACGCGGAAATTCCCAAATGGGTCCACATCCTTCCAACGGGTAACGGTCCCCTGAAAACTGTGGATGGCCGAGGGCCTTATTACGCGCGCGACTTGGAGGCGATTGTTGTTGCATCAATGGCCGAGGGTGACATCGCCATCGATCAGGACCATGCGTTGATGAAGACCGGAAAACACGGCGTAGAAGCGCCAGCCCGTGGCTGGATCACCGAGATGGAAGTGCGTGAGGATGGCATTTGGGGTCTGGCAAATTGGACAGCGCAGGGCGCCGATCTGGTGGCGTCAAAGACCTACCGTAAGCTCTCACCGGTTATTCAATACACCGCTGGCGGCAACATCGTTGCCATACGCGAGGTGAGCCTCGTGAACCGACCCAATCTGCGCGGCATGGTCGCGCTCAATAGTGAGGAAACACCTATGCTCAATGAGCAACTGATTACTTTGTTAGGGCTCGAGGAGAATGCGACGGACGCGCAAATCCTCGCAGCAGCGCAAGCCGCTATGAACCCCGCTAAGGGCAGCGATAAAGCCACACACACAGGCCAGTCAGAGCTGGATCGCATTGCGGATGCTGTTGGCCTGCAAGCGGGGTCATCTACGGACGACATCATCATCGCGGCCCAGGCTGCTCAATCGGGTCAAGAACACAGCGCAACCAAAGTCGAAGCGATGCAGGCGCAAATCGACGCCATGGTCGAAAAGGACAAACGCAAATCCGCGGAAATGGCCGTCGATGATGCGATCCGCAAAGGTCACGCGGGCATCAAGCCGAAACGCAACATCTACATCTCGATGCATATGCAAAACCCAGAACAAACAGCCGATCTCATGTCGGGCCTGCCCACCTTGGCGGACACCCATACGGGCGGCACACCGCGATCTGGCGATGTCGAGACCGCTGAGATGAGTGCCTCAGATATCGCTGAAAAGGCGGCGGCCTACACCAAAAAATGCGCCGATGAAGGACGCATCATCACTGCCGCCCAAGCCGTTGAAGCTGTCCAGGAGGGCAAAGCATGATCCCCACATTTATTCGTTCTTATCAGGCGGCTGTCGACGTGGAGGGAAGGCGTATCGTCAGATTCGCGGCCCCCTCCGCAGATCAAACCGTCGATGTCACCGTCGCAAATTCTGAGGTAGGAATTGGCATTTCAGATTTTCTCGGTGCTGAAGCGGGCCAAATGCTCGACGTGCATCGCTCTGGGCTCTCTTCGGTTGAGCTCGGCGATACCGTCGAAGCGGGTGACCCACTTACATCCGACGCAACCGGTCGCGCCGTCAAAGCGGTTGCCGCTGCAAGCACAACGGTCTGGATCATCGGCTATGCTGATAGCGCTGGTGTCGTTGGCGACTATATCGACTGCTTTGTCGCGCCGAGCGCGTTGCATCAGGCATAAACTTTACTTTTAAGGAGACCCCGCATGGTCACCCGCCCCTTTACCGTTGACGCGACGCTTTCAGCCGTCGCCATCGCCTATACCAACTCGGCGCTGTCGCGCATCGCCGATCAGGTCATGCCGCGTGTTGACGCCGGCAGTGAGAAGTTCAAGTGGATGGAGTACCCTCTTGAAGAAGCATTTCAGATCCCTGATGCGCGGGTCGGCCGCCGGGGTCGGGTCCAGCAGATGGAGTTCACCGGAACGGAAAAGACCGATAGCGTTGAAGATTACGGCCTGGATGTCCCGATCCCCTATTCGGACATTGATGAAGCGGCCCGTCAGCGAGCCGCGAAGTTGTCTTCTCATGACCCGGAAAAGCACTCCGTGATGATGCTGGAAGAAACGATCCAGAACATCCGCGAGGTGCGCGTCGCCCAAATGATCCACAATCCGGCCTCTTACGCGCCTGCAAGACAGCAGGTTCTTGTCGGTACAGACCAGTTTACTGACTACGCCAGCTCCGACCCAATCACCGTCATCAAGGACGCGATGAACAGCACGCTTGTTTTTCGGCCAAACACGATGGTGATCAGCCGGTACGGTCTCTCCAAGCTCAACTCACACCCAAAAATCGTCAACGCCGTTCGCGGCGGGAACACCACAGATGGCATTGTTTCAGTACAGCAGCTGGTTGACCTGTTCTCTGGCGAAGGTCTGCAAAACATCTTGGTAGGTGAAGCGCACTACAACGCGGCCAAACCGGGCCAAGCAGTCGATCTCCAACAGGCATGGGGCAAGCACATCAGCTTCCTTCACATCAATCCTCTAGCCAACACACAACCGGGTAACATCACATTCGGCTACACCGCTCAGCTCGGCACCAAGTTTGCGGGGCGTATAATGGATCAGGACATTGGTCTTGAGGGCGGTGTACGCATCCGATCCGGCGAAAAGCTCAAAGAGCTGATCGTTGCGCGCGATGTGGGCTTCTTCCTTGAAAACGCATTCCAGTAAGGGGACCAAGATGTCAGATGAGACAAAAAACTCTTCCGCACCTGAGAAAAGCGATGCACGCAAAGCGCTTGAAGAACGTGCTGCTGGTCTCGGCTTAAAAATTGCACCAAATATGAAAGATGACACGCTGCAAAAGCGTGTGGATGAAGCCGAAAAAGAGGCGGCAAAGACTGAAAAAGCCTCTACATCTGGCGATCAGCAGATGCCCGCTGGTACTTTTGAGGTGCTGCGAGGGTGCCGATACAAAGGCAAAACTTACAGCATCGGCAAGCTGATCAAGCCAGCGAAAGAATCTTTAGATGAACTGCGCCGTCTCGGCGTGATCAGGGCTGCGGATTGACCCGATGTCCTATGCGACCCTCGACGATCTAATCGACTACTGCGGCGAGGCCGAACTGATCGGTCTCACCGACCGGGAGGCTGCGGCGACCGGTGCGATCGATATGCCGACGATTGAGGCCGCGCTGGACAAAGCAGATGCGGAAATCAACGGATACATCGCGCGGCGGTATGTGCTGCCGCTTGCTACCACGCCTCCCATCGTCATTGATCTCGCCTGCGTGCTCACGCTCTGGAAGCTGCACATTCGTGAGCCCACCGAAAAATACAAAAAAGATCATGAGGAAGCACAGCGCAAATTGCGTGAGATCGGCGAGGGAAAGTTTGTTTTGGATGTCGCCGGTCTTGAACCGGAGACCACCAGCAATGCCGGCGCGCGTGTTACCGACCGCGATCGGCCCTTCACTGAAACGAGCTTGAAGAGCTTTATCTGATGCTGGACACGGTTAAAGAGCGCATTGAAGATTATGTGCCGGAGCTCCGCCACCGCGTGGAAGGAGGTGCGTCTTTTGCGGCACTGATGCAAAGTGGCCATCGTCCGCAGAGCCCCGTGCAGGCATATGTGCTGTACGCAGGCGTTGCCGCGCGCGGCACGCCGCCGCTTGGCGCGGGGTATTTTGCCCAAAACATCCGCGAAAGTATAAACGTCGTGCTTATGGTCAATTCCAGCGCGCCGGAGGCGCAGCGCGCATTGGACCTTTTAAGGCCGATTAATGATGCCATCCTTCAGGCGCTTTGTGGCTGGGCCCCTGGGGATGAGGTTGGCGTTTTTGAGTTGGTGCGCGCCGAAGTCGTTTCTTTTCAAAAGAGCCTTTTGATCTGGAACATCGACCTGGCGATCAACGATCAACTAAGGATACATAGATGACCAAGACACCCCTTACTCTGCCCCGATCCGGTGGCCGCTATACGCGCACTGCCGGCAAGCTTAATCGCGTGCAAGACCCCACACGCAGCGCAACGCCTGCGGAGCGTCGCGCGCAGAAGGCCAAGCAGCGCCCTGCCGCAAAAGGTGAGGCCAAGCCGGCCGCGAAGGGCAGCGAGACAGGAGCTCAATCATGAGCGATATTAAAACGCGCACGCGAATGATTACGGCAAAAATCGAAACCGTCTACGGCGTGGACGCAGGCCCGGCAGGTTCTGATGTGATCTTGGCAATCGACAGCAAGATCATACCGATGGATGGCAAAGATGAAAGCCGCGAGCTCGATCAAGGCTATTTCGGCGGTCAAGCGACGATCCCGCTCGATTTGCACGCCAAGCTGACGTTCAAAGTAGAGATTGTCGGTTCGGGTACCGTTGGCACTCCGCCGGGGTATAGCGCGCTGCTCCGCGCATGCGGGATCGCCGAGACGATCACAGCCAACACTTCGGTCGTCTACAATCCGGTCACCGAAGACCATGAAAGCGCCACGCTCTATTTCTACATCGGCAACACGCGTCACGTGTTAGCAGGCGCCCGCGGCGATGTGGAGTTTGAGCTCACCGCGTCGGGCATTGCGCGGATGGCGTTTGAATTTACCGGGCTTTTCAGTGTCGCGTCAGAGCAGGCGAGAGTTGTCCCGAACTATAGCGCCTTTCAAAAGCCACGCGCCTTTACGGACGCAAACACGCCCACCTTTACGCTGGATGGGAACGACTTTGTCCTGCGCAGCTTGATGCTCAAGGTTGGTAATCAGGTTGAACCGCGATTTTTGATCAATGACGAGCGGATCATCATTACCGATCGCGCCGAAACTGCGGAGTTTGTCACACCGGCGGTGCCGATGACCACGTTTAACCCGTACCAAGCAGCACTAAATCAACAGTCTGTTGCTTTGCAATTGGTGCATGAGACCTTGCCAGGTCGCATCGTCACCTTCGACATTCCCAATATGCAACTTCAGCGCCCACAAGGGCTAGAGGATGCGCAAGGCATTGCCGAATGGACGATCGGGGCGGTCCCCTTGCTTGTCGCCGGAGACGACCAATGGACACTCACTTTCACCTAGATCCCGCCGTCAGGAGCCCGCGATGTTTGCCATGAACCACACCCCAACCTTCACCAGAACCGTTGAGATCAAAGTTCCTGTCGACGGCGGTCATGATCTGCAGACCCTGCAAGTGACCTACCGTATCTTTAAAGACGAAGAGATGTTTGATTTCGACATGAATACTGCCGAGGGCCAAAAGGACTATCTGCGCAAGGTCATCGATAGCATGGGCGATATAGTCGATGAGGCCGGGCAACAGGTACCCTACAACGACAGTCTTCGGGAGCACATTCTGGCACTGCCCTACACTCGGGTTCCGCTCATGCAGACCTACAATACAGCGATGTTGCCGGCGCTCTTGGGAAACTGAAATGGGCCGGTGCTGCCTGGGTGGACGGCACATTGGTCAAGGCAACCAAAAGTCCACGCGAAAGCGCAGCGTCGGACGCGGCGCTCTGGGGGGTGCCGAGTGAATTGGTCACGTTAGAAAGTTCGGGACTTTGGGAGGTCAATGTGGCGGCGGTTGAAGCATTTATGCGGCTCATCAGCTTGTTCGAAACACCCGGACCGTTCGGCGGGCGTTGTGGGTTGGACTACAGCGGTGTGCGCGCTGGACTCGAGCTTGCGGGTATCGACGTGACCGAGACGCTCTGGGCGCAGATACAGGTCATTGAGCACGGCGCGATCGACGCGATTTTGGAGCGCGGCTCATGACCTTCACTGTGCGCGGCGTCGTTGATATTGCGACAGAGCAAGCGGCATCCAAAATTACCGCCTTGGGCAACCGCGCTAAAAGCGCGACGTCAAAGCTCGGCGGGTTTTTCGGTCGATTCAAGTCCTTTGGCCGCGACACAAGCGGCCTGGGCGAAAAAACGAAGCTGGCTAGCGGATCTGTCGCCAATCTAACCGCGCAATACAACGATCTCGTCGTGATGATGGCGGCGGGTCAAAATCCTATGCAAATGGCCATCCAGCAAGGTACGCAAATCACGCAAGTGTTTGGCAATGCGGGCGCGGCGCAGGCGCTGCGTATGTTGAAATCCGCAGCAGTTCAAATGATCTCACCTCTCAATTTGATCACAATTGGCGCCATCGCCGCCGGTGGTGCGCTGGTGCAGTGGGCTCTTTCGGCGACAAAAAGCAGCGATGAAATCGATAAATTGACCAAACGAACCGAGGCGCTGGTGGAAGCGCGCAAAGGGCTGATCTCAGACGTGCGTCAAGCAAGCCTTGGCGTCTCTGCTGAAGAATTATCCTTGCTAGATGCGATCTTGAAGAAAGAGCGTGAACTGACAGCGCTGCGCGCCAGAGCGGAGGCGGCCCAGGGTCCACAGCGACGTCGCAATGCGCCTGCCGCTGCCGCCTTGTCCGAAGCACAGGCCGCCCTCGATGCGCTGCGCGAACAACTAGCAGAGCTGCGCGCGCTCCAGGATGCCAAGAAAACACTCGAAGAACAGACCAAGATCCTCTCAGATCAAGAACGGGTGCTGGGCGCACAAATGCAAAGCACAGCGCGCCAAACCGCCGAGGCCGAGAATATAGCGCAGCTGCTGCGCGACGGGATCAACGCGGCGACCATTGAGGGCATGGCGCTGGCCGGCGTAGATCTCTCGGAACCAATTAAAGCTGCGCAGCTAGAAGCTGCCGCGCTTGCCAGCACGCTGCAAATTACTTTTGCTGAAGCGGAAAAACTGCGCGCGGCGCGCGCAACACCCTATGTCTCAAGCGGTCGCGGCGCAGATCCTCGACGTTTTGACCCGGGAAACCAGAAATCAGCTCAATTTGTCCCGAGCGCAGATACAAGCGCACGGGCAAAAACGCTGCAGGCAGAGCGTGCGGCGGTGGAGCGCCTCATTGAGACGATGCAACGGCGCGTCCAGCTGCTGCAAACGACGGATCCCATTCAGAAGGAACTGATCGCAAATCAGTCAGTGCTCACGGCGGCGACAGAAGCGCAGCGCCTTGAGATCGAGCGGCTGATCAGGCAGCGACAGACGGCAAATGACACCGCGGGGGCGGAAGCGCAGTTAACAGCACTGCGCCAGGAAGTGGCGATCCGAGAGCTCATAGTCCAGCACGGTGCTGAAAGCAAAGAGGTCGCGACCGCGCGCCTGTCCGAGGAACGCAAGGTCTTTGTTGCCACCACCAAGTCAAAAACAATTTCCGAGGATCTCAAAAACGAACTCATCGCGGCATGGGACGCGTCGAAAGGAATCGCGTCAGTCGATATGGCGGGGAACATCGAGCGCGCCGTGGGGCAGGCCACGCGCCTTTCGCAGGGCATTGCGACTGCATTCGCGCTCGCAGAACGACGCAGTGGCTATGCTAAACAGTCCAACAACAACGGGCTCGATACGCTTGATCCGCGCAATCCCAACAACACCCGTGCTGGGACATACTTGAGAGAATACGGCACTGATTCTCCCTTTCGATCAAGTGGTGGCACTGGCGGTGGCGGAACGAACCAATTGAATGCCTATCTGTCATCGCTGCGCCAGCAACTTGATCTGCTTCGCACGACCGACCCGGTGCAAAAAGAGATGATCAAGAACCGCAACGTTCTGAAGACCGCAACGGAGGCGGAGACCAAAGCGGTCAAAGATCTCATCACGACACGCATCAGTGAAGAAAACGCCATCGCCCGCGCGACAGAGAACACCCAATTGTTTGGCGATGCCATGCTTACATCACTGGACGCGCTGATTTTGCGCGGAGCCAAGGGCAAGGACGTGCTGGCCGACTTATTGATAACGGTCTCTCAGCTCTTGCTCAAATCCGCCGCGCTCGGCCAGGGGCCTCTCGCGAATATATTTGGCATGGGGAACAGCGGCGGACTAGCGGGGCTAATTGGTGGTTTCCTTTTTCCAGGCGCGCAGGCGCTGGCGATGGGCGGGCCGATCTTCGGTGCCGGGGGCCCTCGCGATGACAAAGTGCCGGTTCTGGCCAGCCCCGGCGAATACATCGTCAACGCCAAAGCGACGTCGCTCAACAAGCGCCTGCTTGACTACATTAACGCCGGCGGAAATCTGGCTGCATTTGAGGGCGGGGGCGGCATTGCCGCACCTAAGGCGGCGCCAAACGCTTTTGCCAATTCCGCCCCCGCGCCGGCCGGGCGCGTGGTGTTAGAACTCGCTCCGGCCCCCGAATTTGACATGCGCGTGTTGCGTGCCGCACAAGGTGTTTCGATAGAAACACTTTCGCAGTATCGCGATAATGGTCTGGTACAGGATCTCCAGCGCTACTCTGACGACCCCGGGAGGATCGGCTGATGGCGCTTTCTTTTCCGCTAGCGCGCGCTGACTTTTTTGATCTGCTACCGATCGCGCGTATCACCTTGCGTCCAAATGACAGTCGCACTTTTACGGAAACGGCAGGTGGAGAGCTGATCCCAGCAGGCCGCGCCGTCCCTCTTTGGCGTGGTAGTATCGCACTCGACAAGGAGCGGCATCGCCTCTTTGCTGAGCTTGAGAGCAAACTGACGCTACTGGAGCAAACCGGCGCGTCTTTTCTCCTTTATGATCCGCGCCAGCCCTTTCCAGCAGCAGATCCGGGTGGCGCGATTTTAGGCCAGGCAACGCCAATGATCAGTGCCCTGGCGGCAAACAACCGAGAGATTGATCTTAGCGGTTTGCCCGCCGGCTATGAGATCAGCGCGGGCGATCTCATCGGCTGGACCTACGGCGCAGCCCCCACCCGATACGCACTTCACCGCGTTGTCACCGGTGCTACCGCCTCGGGATCTGGCACGGCGCGCGACATTGAGCTCGCGCCCTTTTTGCGTCCTGGCCTGGCCTTAAACACGCCGGTGACACTGGTTCGACCGCTTTGCAAAGCAGTCCTCGAGGAAGCGGAATACGGTGGGGGCCGATCGGTCATCACCGAGGGAACCACATTCAAATGGCGTCAGACCTTAAGGTAGCCCGTGCCAGATATTGATCCCATCATACAAGCTCAATTCGCGCAACGCCGCGGCGTTATCGGGGAAGTTTTGGTGTGGGTACAGGCACGCAACAGACAGTCGGGCCAGCCTGAAAGCATCGGTATTTGGAGTGGCGACGATGACCAAGATTTTGTCATCGGGGGCAGCAGCCGCACCTACTTCGGCCCTGCTGTTACAAAAATATCGCTGGTTAGATCAGTGGTCGGCCTCAACGTGGTCTACCACACGGTAGAGATCCCTGCGTTCACGCAAGAGGCGCGTCAATTGCTGATCCAATATGATGCGCATCAAGCAGGCGTAGAGGTGCATGTCGCAGCCTTCGATATCGATAGCGGTGCTCTGCTTGCCGCGCCTATTCGGATGATCAAGGGCACGCTGCAAGAAGCACCTCAAAACATTGGCGAGCGAGGATCCCGCGATGGGGACATCAAGCTGAAAATCGCCTCCAACGCGCGCAAACTGCATCTCGGCGTGCCGCTCTACAAATCTCTAGAAGCACTGGCACAGGTCGATCCCAACGATCGCGGCCGCGAATATGTCGAAGTGGTCGAAGACTGGGTCGTGCCTTGGGGGGAAAGCTGATGGACCGGCGTGTGACGCTCCAAGACTATCTCAACAGCTGCCGGGCAAAGCAGTTTACTCCAGGACAGTTTGATTGTGCGCTTTTTGCAGCGGGCTGGTTGGATGTATTGCATGGCTCTCGACTGGTGGACACCTATGCCGGTCGGTATGCGAGCGAGGCTGCAGGCAGGCGACTGTTGCGCGCGGAAGGCCGGCGCAACTTATTGGATCTATGCGCATCGCATGTGAGCATGCTGGGAAACTGGATGGCCGCCGCGCCAGGGGATATCGCTTTGGTGCGGGATCAGCGGCGCCTGTGCTTTGGTGTCGTCGGTGTCGGGGGAAAGATCCACTGTGTCTTCGCTGGCGGCGGGCTGACGACCTGCGATCTTTCCTCTGCCGTGAAGGTCGGCCGCCCATGATCCGTCTGCTATTTCTCTCTTGCGTAGCCGTTGCTTTGGGGGCGGCACCGGCTGACGCTGGCGCTTTAGGTGCGTTGGCAAAAGTCGGCGCGCTGATCAAAGGGTCGGTGGTTCTTAAAGCGGTGGCGCAAATTACCTTGAGCTATGGGGTAAATCTGCTGGCACAGAAATTGCGTGGAAAGCCCAAAGAACCGGGCGTTCAAAACAGCTTTAAAGGTCGCGGTGCCACACAGCCTGCAACCAGCGTTCTGGGCCGCGCTGCAACTAAAGGTCATTGGGTCTATCACAATAGTTTTGACTACAACAATCATCGCTACTTTGAGGTAATCGAACTTGGTGACTTGGCTGGCGCAACGCTTGAACGCATCGTCATTGACGGCGAGTACACCGCTATTGGCGCGCTGAACCAAGACTGGGGCTACGAGATCCTGGCCAAAGATCGCCAAGGCGCAAGTCAGCCCCACAGAGCTTGGTTCTTGTTCTATGACGGCAGCCAAACCGCCGCCGATCCGCAGCTTTCGGCGGGTTTTGGTGGCCATCCGGACAGGCCGTGGACAGCGGCGCATATTCTTAAAAACCGCCCCTACATTAAATTGGCATACGAATGGGATCGGAAGGTCTTTCCCCGCGGCGTGCCAGAGTGCACGTTTGAGATGCTGGGCCCGCCGATGTATGATCCGCGTCTCGACAGTTCAGTCGGCGGCGTCGGCCCACAGCGTTGGGCTGACACATCGACCTGGTCGCAAACTGAAAACCCCATCATTTTAATTTACAACATTATGCGCGGCATTGCTTTGCCGGGTGGGGCCATCTGGGGCGGGGATTGCGAAGCAGAAGACCTGCCGCTGTCCAATTGGGTAGCGGCCATGAATGCCTGCGACGTGCCCGTGAATGGGCGGCCAAAGTACCGGGCTGGCATTGAGGTCAACTTCACCGAGCCCCCCAAAGAGGCTGTTGAAGAATTGATGGCTGCCTGTGCCGCGCAGATCGTCGAGCTTGGCGGCATTTGGCGCATTCAGGTTGATGCGCCCGCAACTGCGGCGGTGACGGTGACCGATGCGGATATGTCTGTGTCCCATGCGGCCGCCAAAGAGCCTTTTCCTGGCCTAGAAGCGACGTACAACGGGGTCACGGTCACGCATCCTGATCCAGAAATGCTCTGGAACGGACGCCCCGCGGAGACGATCCGCAATGCTGTCTGGGAAGCCCGCGATGGCACCCGTCGGCTGTTTGATCTCAAACTGCCGGCGGTGCCCTACCCCGAGCAAGCGCGACAGTTAGCCAATATGATGCTGAAAGATAATCGCCGCTTCCGGCGTCATCAGCGGGTATTGCCGCCCGATTACTTTCATCTGAATGCGCTTGAAACGCTGAGCTGGTACAGCGAAGAGGAAGCGTATTCGGGTGCGCTGTTCGAACTGGCCGAGGTGGCCTATGATCTGCGCAGTTTCAATGTGCATCTGTCGATGCGAGAGCGCGACCTATCAGATTGGGTGCCCGATCTGAGCCTAGAGATTGGCACGCCGCCACCGCCAACGGCTGTCTTACCGCGCGTCGATGATGGGGTGCCGAACTTCGCCATGGTAGGCATTACCATTGATGACGCCAACGGTCCGCGGCGGCCGGCGTTTTCTCTGACTTGGGATGGCGATCTGCTGTCTCGGACAAGCACATCTCTCGCCTACGAACTGCGCGTTCTGACCACCCAGATCACAGTAGACAGCGGCAGCACCGCCAACTTGGAGGACGGAGAGCTTGTGCTCTCCGGCGATCTTTTGCCCGGCGAAACTTATCAGGCCAGGGTCAAAGCGCTTTCCCTCTATCGCGAGGCAGATTGGTCCAGCTGGCTCACCGCCGTCGCCCCGGCCGTATCCGACCAGGTGCGCATCGTCTCAGTTTATGCAGCGGCGCAAGCCTTCGAATATGATGCCGGCGGGCAAAACCCAAGCCCGGCCAGCACCACGATCACAGCAACCGCACAAAACACGATCGGTGTTCCTTTTTACGAATTTCTCATAGACGGCGTTTCGGTTCAAAATAGCGCCATTGCTACGTTTGCTTACACCCCGCCGGCCAGCATTGTAGACATGCCCCAGCTCATTGCCGTGCGTCTGCGCGAAGACAGCCCCACCAATCCGGTCCTCGCCGTCGACCAACAAACGACGTTCGGCCTGCAGGCCGGTGGCACGACACTCACCGGACATCTGTCGAACCAAACGCACACACTCGCCGCCGATCCGGATGGTTCCAATCCCCAGATGACCGGATCTGGCACGATGATTGAAGTGTATTTCGGGTCGAGCCGCCTCACCTACAACGGTGTTGGAACTTCCCCAGGCACCTATGCCGTCACAGCAACTGTGCACGCAGGAGCCATTTCGCCCGGCACACTTACGGCGGTCGGCGGCAACGCCCGGGCGGCTGATCATGCCGGCATGACAACCGATGTGGCAATCATCCGATTTGCGATCAGCGGTCAAGATACGGCTGGGACGCCTTTTGGCATGACGCTGGATCAGTCCGTCAGTAAGGTAAAAGCGGGAGTTTCTGGGGCCGACGGGGATGACGGGGACGATGGCTCTGACGGCGTCTCGCCGCTCACGGTGCACCTCGACAATCCGGCAACACAAGTCCTTGCAACCTCCAGCGGCAGCGTGGTGAGCTATATCGGATCAGGATGCACCATTGAGGTGTTTCAAGGCACAACAGCGCTGCAGTTCACCACAAGCTCAAATTTACAGCCGGGGTTTTGGCGCATTTTCGACACCGATGTTTTTCCAGGCACAAACGACATTGCGGTCGGCACTATCATCGACAGCGGCCACGAAGCGACGGTGAACGCGCACAGCGCAATGAACAGCACAACAGACGTCGTGACCATCGGCTATGACATTCAGGCGCGCAGTCTCGACGGCACGCTGCAAACACTAACGGTGAAACAGACTGTTTCGAAATCCAAGCAGGGCACGCCAGGCCTTCAAGGTCTGGATGGGAATGACGGTAGCAACGGCGTTTCTGTAGCTTTCCTGAAAGTGTATCGTAGATCGGCAAACGCTGTGAGCACTCCAAATGGGGGCAGCTTTAACTTCACAACGCGCGTTCTATCGGCACCGAGCTTTTGGTCGCGCACGGTACCCTCTGGCACCGCACCGCTCTACAGCTCTGTTGCGACGGCGTCCATTATAGGCGCATCGGGTGTCGACAATACCCTAACGTGGTCAAGCCCCGTGATCGAAAGTCAAAACGGAAATGACGGCGCCTCGGGGAAATCAACTTTTCAAGCGGCCGCCTTCCGACGGTTCACAACACAGCCAGCAACGCCTAGCGGAGGCAGCTTCAATTTCACTTCAAATGTGTTTACCCCACCTTCTGGTTGGAGCGCGACGGAACCAGCGGGGAGCGATCCTTGCTACGTCACACGTTATTTGTTCGCCATCACAGGGGATACGGGCACAGCGACGGGCGGGTCCTGGTCAACACCTGTGAAACTTGTCGAAGACGGCGCTGATGGGTCCGACGGTCTGTCGACATATCTAGTGACCGTTCAGCGGCGACAGTCTTATCAGCCCACGACACCAACGGGTGGGAACTACAACTTCACGACCAACACTCTGACACCGCCTAGCGGTTGGAGTGATGGACCACCGCCAGCGGGGTCAAATCCGATTTGGGTGTCTGCCGCATTGGCGAGCGTTCAAGGGCCAATTGGGTCAGATTATACGCTTAGCTGGTCTACGCCCACAAAGTACATAGAGAACGGGGCCCCGGGCGCCCCGGGCGCGCCAGGAAACAATGGAACGGATGGCGATAGTAAGATTACCGGCACCGTCTACTATCAGAACCTGCAGCTAGCCACACCGAGCTCGCCCAACGCGTTCGATTACAATGTCGCGACGGGTCAATTTATCGGCCTCTCCGCTGGCTGGGGAACAACACAGCCAGCGATCGACGCAACCGATACGAGCAAGAGAGAATGGCGCAGCGATTACATCGTGACAATACCCCCAACGGGACCAAAGACGATCAGTTTCACCACCCCGAACGGCGCAATCCAATTTGCAAGCGATATTCAAAGTGACAATTTTGACGGCAATCCAAATGGCACAAACCTAGGCACTCAGGGCTGGTCAGCGAGCCGGGATCTCGGCGTATTGATTACGTCGGCCCTCTATATTCGCGACAAGCTAGTGGCATCACAAATCGACCTCGACGGCAATGTGATAACTGGCGGCCCCAATGGAATAACCATCACCACAAATGGGATCACGACACCCTTGCTCGCAAACGATGCAGCGAGCATGCCCATGGGATCTTCCGTTGGTACACTGCTATCAGGCAGCGGTGCAGGCGGCGGCTATCAACTTGCTACCCAAATCACCGCGAACGTCACGGACGTTCAAGAGGTCGAGCTCAAGTGGAACTTTGAGCAAGCTTACGCCTCAGGCGATGGGCCGAATTGGGGCTTCCGACTGCGCCGCGGTGGTACAACGATCAAGTTCAGAACCAATATGTTCTTTGGTGTGGACTATCCCGGTGGTGTCTTCGTTGATGCTACCCCCGGCTCAGGCAACCAGACCTATTATCTCGATTGGTGGTCCACGAATGACAGCTCTCTGACGGCCCGTGGGTACCTCTCCATCGGAGGGCGCAAAGTATGAAAGACTACACCGTCTTTGACGCCCAGACAGGGGAGCCGAAACGCTGGGGCAAGGCCAGCGATATCACGGTGCAAGCAGCCGCCAACGAAATAGTGCGGCAAGGATATTGGCCTGAGGAAACGCATATTTTACGCGGCGGTCGCCCCGCTTCTCGCAACACCCGAAGACGCGCTGACATGGTCTTAGCCCGCTTGTGGCGTGACATGCGCATCGAACGCAACAGGCTGCTCATCCGTTACGTTGATCGGATCTCGGCAGTGCAGTGGAGCCTAATGAACGAGGCAGAGCGCAATAGTATTCGTGCTTACCGGCAGGCCCTGCTGGATATCCCTCAAACGCAAAACGACCCGCGCGCCATCACCTGGCCTGCGCCCCCAGATCAACAGGAGACTGGCGATGCGTAGCCCTTACATTGTTTGGAAACGCGGTGAGGATAAGTACGGCGCGCTGCAGACCGATCATCCGGGCGTGGATCAAAACACGCCGTTTCGGGTGGTAGCTGTGAAAGTTCGAAGCGCGAGCTCGGCCGCCCCCGACGCCAGCCCACCGATTGCCTTCACACCGCCCTTCACCTTCGTGCCAGCCACCGGCAATGACCTGGCGCGTTGGCACATCCATCTGACGCGCGCCGAGAGCCTCACGCAGCCGCTGGGCAGCTACATGATCGATGCCGCGATTGAAGTGGCGGGCTATACTATCATTACAGAGCCCGTTTTTGTCGAGCTGGAAGGCAGCGGCGTGAGAGGCGTCTAAAATGAGCAGCGCATACACATTTAAATGGGTGTTTGAAGACTATTCAAACGGAGGGCCCATCGCCGCTGTGGTTGGTCCTCCTGGCCCTGCAGGCAATGCCAAGACAGTCGTTGCCGCTGAGCCTCTCGGCGGTCATCGGGCAGTGACCGTCGACGGATATCTCGCCGACCAGCTCACCCTCGCCCGGTTGGCCGGGATCACAAAAGCCGCGGGTGCCTTGGGCGCTTTGGTTGAATACCAACGCGACGGGTTCATGAGCGAGCCCTCTTGGAATTGGACCCCCAACCAGCCGATTTTTGTCGGGGCATTCGGGGTTCTCACTCAAACACCGCCGGTCACCGGCAGTGTCAGACGGGTCGCTTGGCCCGTCTCCCCAACCGAGATCAACATCGATCTCTTTATCCCAATTCAGCTATAAAGGAGACAAGATAATGGCTGGAGAAACCTTTGTCCAACATGATGGAAACGGAGGTCTAACGTCCGTTGAAGCGGTCCAAACGGGTGGCGCTCCAAGCGCTGACAAGATCTTAGCACTCGACAGCAACGGTCGTATTCCGACCAATGCGCTGCCAACTGGCGTCGGGGCCGACACCCAAGTCGTCGAGGCGAGTGAGACATTGGCGGCTGGCGATCTTGTCAACATTTGGGAAGATATCGGCGTCGCCAAAGTGCGCAAAGCAGACGCAACCACATCCGGCAAAACAGCAGATGGGTTTGTCTTGGCCGCGACAACCTCGGGCAACAACGCAACAGTGTATTTCGAAGGGAATGACGAACAGGTCTCGGGCCTCACGCCAGGTCTGTCGGTCTTTCTTGCCACAACGGCAGGGGGCGTCATCCAAAGTGCCCCAACAGGTACCGGTAACGTCGTTCAACGTCTGGGCATCGCCACCAGCGCCACCTCGTTCAACTTTGAACGTGGGACGCCAATTACGCTAGCCTGATGGTACTGCGCAGACCCCTGACCACAACCGACGGGCGGATTGAAGAACTGCCCGTCGGTGACACGTTGCCACCGCTGTTATCACCAGCGGTGCCCCTCACCCATTCTGCTGGGTCAGTCCTTATTGACCCGTCGGTATCGGAAGTGTTCACCTTCAGTGCCCAGCAGGCGACCCAACAGATCAGCTTCGCCAATGTGCCGCAGACCGCTCGAGCGACAGTGCTGCTGACAGGCGATGAATTTGGCACGCCCTATGCGCTCGCGGCGGCCAGCTACGACAATAAAAGTGTTTATCTGGGAGGGCAGTCCTCGCTGATCAGCGGCATCACAGTCTCGCCTGATGGTTCAAAGATGTTTGCAGCCTCGCGAACACCGTCAGAAATTTACAGCTTCAGCCTTGCAACACCAGGCGATATGAGCACGGCGACTTTTGATTTCGTGTCTCTCGATGTTTCCTTGCAAGAGGCCAACGCTAACGCAATCGCTATGTCTCCGGACGGCACACGATTGTTTATGACCGGTTACTCCTCAGACGCTGTATATCAATATTCCCTGTCCACCGCCTGGGATCTATCCACCGCGAGCTATGACAACGTGTCATTTTACATCGGCACTGAGGAACTTTCGGTCGCCGGTTTCGCCATGTCTCCGGATGGCACGCGCATGTTTATCGTTGGCCCCAATTCGAGACGCATTTTTCAATATTCTCTATCCACCGCCTGGGATCTATCCACCGCCAGCTATGACAATGTGTCTTTGTGGGTCGGGTCGAATAGCAACAGCCCCGTCTCGATCACCTTTTCGGGTACCGGCCTGCATGTCCTCGTCTTAGATAGTCAGCAAAAGGTGGTCTATCAGTACAATCTGCTGAGTTCGTATAGCTTGACCGGTGCCAGCTACGCCAACCTCTCCTACAATTTCACTGTGCCCGAGAACATCCCGTCTGCCATCGAGTACGGGATGGGCGGTGAGAAATTGTACATGATCGGGTTCTGGCAAGTGCGGGTCTATCAGTACAGCACGTTGGGCGGGCTCTCCCCCGCTGTATTCACCTACGATCCATCTGTTCAGTGGCCCGGGGGGATGGCACCTTCTTCGCCCGGCGCTGGTGAGACTAATCTGCTGGACTTTCTGACAACCAACGGCGGCACCACTTGGTACGGCACAGAGCGGGGCGCGGATTTCTCATGAGCAGCTACGTCAAAGAAGGGCGCTATCCACTGACACAAGAGGATATCCGCCGTGAAAACCCGCGCGTTAGCCTCCCGGCTGATATCCCTGATTGGATGGCGGCGGAATACGGATACCAGTCCGTTTTTGAACTGCCGCGACCGGCCCTGCAACCGGGGGAAGTGGCCGAGACATGGGCCGCGCCACAGCGGGAGGTCATCGGCGTAGTCACAGAGGCAGAGGCGACCCACCCCATCACTAAGGAAGTGGATCAGACCCTTATCGGGCGACAACTTTATGGCAACCGCTGGGTAATCGGCTGGACGGTGCGGCCCATGACCGCCACTGAGATTGCGGCGCTGCGCCCTGAGATGACCGTGTCGCGCCTGACAGGGCGGCTGGTTTTGGGCGAGCAGGTCTGCGCGCAGCTTGACGCTGTCGCAAACGACGCCGAGACACCCTGGGCGATGCGACAGACAATTGCCTATGCGCAGACCTGGCGCAGGATGTCCGAGGAGATCGATGAGATCGGTTATCTTCTGGGATTCGACGAGGAGCAGAAAGACACACTTTTTCTTCAGGCCATGGCGCTCGATCGACAGCGCTCAACCACAGCACCAATGGCGTAACATCTGCAACATCAACCAGGCCCAGGGGGGCCAGGTGGCGCGCCAACGCCGCCCAGCACGGGGAAGTAACTTCCAAGCATTCCCCCGCCGACCCAAAGAAACTTAAGGCCGCCCCACCCCTGCACAGGGACGGCCAGAATGAGGCGATTCGAGCAAGAATGGAAAGTACCAACAACACACCTGTAGACCCTATCCGGCCTGTTGCGCCCTACCTGGGCGGCAAACGCAATCTGGCAAAGCGCGTTTGCGCCATCATCGATGCGGATGACCACACCACCTACGCAGAACCGTTTGTCGGCATGGGGGGCATTTTTCTGCGCCGCACCAGACGTCCGAGCGCGGAGTTTATCAACGACTACGGCCGCGAAGTGCACAATCTGTTCCGCATTCTTCAAGAGCACTATGTGGCGTTCCTGGATATCATGCGGTTTCAGCTTACAACCCAGGCCAACTTTAACCGCCTTTTGAACACCGACCCTGAGACGTTGACCGACCTTCAGCGTGCGGCGAGGTTCTTGTATCTGCAGCGCACAGCCTTCGGCGGCAAGCCCTTCAGGCAAAATTTTGGCATTTCTTGCGATCGGCCATCGAGGTTTAACATTAGCAGCTTGAAAGATGATCTAGAGGCTCTGCACGACCGTCTTTGTGGTGTCACAATCACCTGTTTAAACTACGACATCTTCATTCAAAAAATTGATCACTGTGACGCTTTCTTCTATCTCGATCCCCCATACTGGGGGTGTGAAACGGACTACGGCAAACTGCTATTTGAGCGAGATGACTTCCAACGCATAGCCGATCAGCTAGGCAAAATTAAAGGCCGATTCCTGATGTCGATCAATGACGTGGGCGAGATCCGAGAAATGTTTGCGCGTTACTTTATCGTGCCCATGACCACCAGCTACTCGGTGGGAACCAACAACAAAAACAACATCAACAGAGCTGAGCTGCTAGTGAGTAACTTTGCATGGGTCAAATAACTAGTGTTGGATCGCTTTTTGAAGCTCGCTTAAGACATCACACATAAATCGCGTGCTGCAAATATCTCTGTCCCGCACTGCAAAAATCCCTGTCCCGCTACACCGCCAAACCGCTAAGCGAATGTGAAAAAGATTCACATTTGTCCTTGCAATGCCGTGCGCAGCCACCATCTCAGTAATGTTAAAGGCGTTCACATATGTAAGACCTTTTAAACCAAGGGCTAAGGAAAGCCTGCTAAATGAGAAAGGCACGACCATGACGACAATCACGTCACACCCCACCTACCACCCCCGGCAAAATTGGTTTTCACGAGCGGAAAGTTGGTTGGATGAGAAAGGCAAGGGCGCCTGGATCGCGCTCATGGTACTGGGCTTTATCTTCGTGTGGCCCGTCGGTCTTGCCGTCCTGTTTTACATGATCTGGAGCAAACGCATGTTCTCAACAAAGTCCTGCACCGCCCGCGGCAATGCCCGCATGATGACCACCCGCAGCACCGGCAACAGCGCCTTTGACGCCTACAAAGCGGATACTTTGCGCCGTCTTGAGGAAGAGCAAAGCAGCTTTGAAGCGTTCCTAGAGCGGCTGCGTGAAGCAAAGGACAAGGCTGAATTTGACCAATTCATGGACGAGCGCGCAAATCGCAAGGATGATGGTGCCGCTGAAGCCTAACCTGATATGAAAGGCGCCCGGCCTCACCGCCGGGCGCATCTTTGCAGGGAATGATGTGATGATACCCGATCCAGACCTTCAACCTGAATTTTACGACAGCGTGCTGATAAAGCGCGCCATCGCCTGGGCGATTGACACGTTGATCATACTTGTTCTTTGCGTGCTGCTTTTGCCTTTCACTGGGTTTGTGGGCATTTTCGTTATCTTGCCGATGCTCGCGCTCGTTGGTTTTATTTACCGCGCCGCGACGATTGCGTCGGGGTCCGCGACCTGGGGTATGCGCCTCGTCGCGTTGGAGTTTCGCGACAGCCAAGACATGCGGTTTGACGGTCGCTTGGCCCTGCTACACACGCTGGGCTACTCTATATGCATTGCCATGACACCCCTGCAGGTCATCTCGATCGTCTTGATGTGCACCACGCAACGCAATCAGGGGCTGGTCGATCTGATCCTGGGCAGCGTCGCGCTCAACCTTCGTCAACATTGAAGCGTGCGGCCTCAAATCTGATACATCAGCTTCTTATCATCGCCTGCTCAACAGGCACTTTTGGGCCACACCGTTCCGACCCCACGGGGCGGCGATAAGTCGATTTGGATAAGGTGTTTCAGGTTTACTGCAGAAGGCTTAGGCATTTTCACAAAACCCCTCTTGGCGGCTATGAACCACAGCGCTATCCTTTTCCCAACAGGAGAAGATATCGATGCGCCACACTCTCCCGCTTACGCCGCAATTTTATGTAACGGCACCGCAACCCTGCCCCTATCTCGAAGGGCGCATGGAGCGGAAACTATTTACAGCTCTTCAGGGTGATAATGCAACTGAGTTGAACGATAGCCTGTCAAGCCAAGGCTTCAGACGCTCACAAAATGTTCTCTATCGCCCCTCATGCGCGGATTGTGCTTCCTGTCTGTCGGCGCGCATTGATGTCACGGCCTTTCGCCCCGGCAAAAGCCAAAAACGCATCCTAAAGCGCAATCAGCATGTCACGCGACGCGCCACATCGCCTTGGGCAACAGAAGAGCAATATGAACTCTTCCGCCGCTATCTCGACAGCCGCCATGCGGATGGGGGTATGGCGGATATGGATGTGTTCGAATTTGCGGCGATGATCGAAGAAACGCCGATCCGCAGCCGGGTGATTGAATACACCGATACCCGCGATAACAGTTTAATCGGCGTGTGCTTGACCGACGTTCTGAACGACGGGGTCAGCATGGTCTATTCTTTCTACGATCCCAGCAGACCACGCGACGGGTTGGGCAACTTCATCATCTTAGACCACATCGATATCGCGCGCAGCGCAAAGCTTCCTTACGTCTATCTGGGGTATTGGGTGCCCGGCAGTCAGAAGATGGGCTACAAAGCAAAGTTCTCGGGGCTTGAGATCTATCTTGGTGGGGCCTGGCAAAAGATGGCAGATCCCGAGGCGTTCAAACCGGAACAGCACCCGCTGAGTAACGATCCGATTGCAGAGCAGGTGGCAAATATCGCTCTGCCCGATGTGGCACGCTGATCAGGTGTCATTTACGGAAAAGTTTGAAACGTCAAACGCTCCGGCGGGAGTGTTTCGGCTAAACTTGGCGGTTGAGCTAGAGCCTGCGCGTTAAACCTGCGACACTCTGCCGATACTGCCTTAGCGCCGCCCTTAGGGGCGGGCCAGCGCGGCTCAGCAGAAACATTTGAGCGTCTGGGTGATACGAAATGCGCTTCACATATCCAAGCAGAAGGTGCCCCGTGTCTCTTACTCAGGGAAAGCACCCCAGTACCCGTGGAGAAGGCGCGCCTGTTAAAGGCCGAACACGACGCTTGCACATTGCAAGCGCCATGACAGCACGGCTCAATTCGGGATCAAATCTGGGACGATCGTGACAATTGCCGGGAAAAACCACAGAATGGCGAGGCCAACGACCTGGATCAGCACGAAAGGGATGATCCCGCGATAGATATGTTGCGTCGTCACGGTGGGTGGCGCCACACCACGCAGATAAAAGAGCGCAAATCCAAACGGCGGGGTCAGGAACGACGTCTGCAGATTGACCGCGATCATGATCGTTACCCACTTTGGATCGAAGGTACCACCATAGATCACCGGCCCAACAATCGGCACAACGATGTAGATGATCTCAAGGAAATCGAGCACAAACCCCAAAACGAACAACACAAGCATCACGATCAAAAAGACCGTCATTTCATTATCGAAAGATTTCAAGAATTGCTGGATGTAGTGTTCGCCGCCGAAACTGATCACCACGAGGTTCAGCAATTGCGAGCCGATCAAGATGGTAAACACCATCGATGTCACTTTGGCCGTTTCGCGTACGACAGGTGTCAACACGCCTGAGGTGTAGAGCACCCAGCACGCGAACAGCAGCCCGAAAACAGCGTAAAGATAGGCACCATAGGCAACAAAGAATGCCACCCAGCTTTCAAAGCTGACGTCGTCTTGGTTAACGCGCAGATCAAAATTCACGCCCACCAAGATGCAGATGATAATGGCAAGGGTGGATCCGATGATTAGTTTTGGGGACCGATCTTGATCTCGCAACTTTCGGTAGGCTGCGAGCATGATCGCCCCGCCTGCCCCAAGCGCAGCAGCGGGCGTCGGGTTGGTAATGCCGCCCAGGATCGAGCCCAGCACCGCAACGATCAGCATGAGCGGTGGAAAGACAACCCGGATCAGTTCATTGCGTGCGCACAGCGCGGTCGCATAGACCACCCCGTAAAGGGCGAGCGCCAGGGGAATGGCCAGCAACACAACGCTGAGCCCAGCGGATGTCACGGGGCTGATCAACACGATGTCGACCAGGACGGCTAACACCACGCCGATCCCGCCGATCAGCAGCGGGCGCGCGCTGGAAGATGGCGACACACCGCGCGCTGTCGTTAAAAACAAGGACAAAAGCACAAGCAAGATCGCTACGCCCGTCCCGATGGGCGCGGCCGAAGCGATTTTGGCGGCCTGTGCTGCGGCAAATTCTTCGTCACTCAAACGTTCTGACTGCGCCAAACCGCCTGAATCGTCGATGGCCTGCTGCTCTGCCACGGCACTGTCCCAAGCCTCTTGACCGTGCAGCTCAATCATTGACGCTTGGCACTCTTCGCTCACATTCGTGCGCAGACTGGCTGCTTGGCCAATGTCTGAGAAGCTGGAAACGGTTGTAGACTGGCTTCCCACCATTCCCAAATTGCCCAACAATATCGTCCCAACAATCAAGAGCACCGGTGCGCCAAGAAACCAGGTAAAGGCCTCATTGCGGGTGATCGGTTCCGAGTTGGTCGACCCCATTTCAACCGCGGGCGCTTTGTCTGGGTTCAGCAAAGCATATCCGAAAGCGTAAAGCGCGTAGAGCAACGCCAACATAATGCCGGGCAAAAGCGCAGCTTGGAAAAGTGTCCCCACCGACACGACCGCCGGTTCACCCAACAGCGTCAGCGCATCGGTACATCCGGCAAGCTGAGCACGATTTTCCTGCGCGGCAGAGTAAAGATCGCCCGCTAGAGTGCCCAGAAGAACGATCACGATGGATGGTGGAATGATCTGCCCCAACGTCCCGGACGCCGCGATAACCCCCGTCGCAATCTCGGGCGAGTAGTTGTTGCGCAGCATCGTCGGCAAGGCCAGCAGACCCATCGTGACAACGGTCGCGCCGACGATCCCGGTGGAGGCAGCAAGGAACGCGCCAACCACCACGATGGACACCGCCAACCCGCCTGGCAACGGGCCAAAGACGCGCGCCATCGTGGTCAGCAGATCATTTGCGATCTTTGATCGCTCCAACGTGATGCCCATCAACACGAACATCAACACCGCCAGAAGCGTCTCAATCGACTGCCCTGCCAGCACACGCTCGTTCATGCGATTTACGATGAAAGACACATTGCGGTCTAAGGCAACTTCCCAGCCCTGGGGAAAGACGGATTCAGCGATCCTGGGCAAATCCGGGTATCGGAATAATGAGATCGTGTCCGCTTTGATCCCTGAATTCACCAAGGCGCGATAGGCGTCGGACGATGTATCGATGGCCTGGTGGATCAGCAAGCCGGCCGAATCCAGCGCAGCAATAATGCCAAAAGATATGATACCCGCACCGCCAATGGCAAAGGCCACCGGAAAGCCCGATAGAATGCCACCGAAGAGGCAGATGAAAACGATAATCAGGCCAACCTCGACCCCATCGAGACCAAACAACATCTCTACATGCCTCTCTTAATGTGTGCCTTCATAGGCTTCTTCGCCTTCACCGAGGCTATCGCGATCCAGGTATTTGCCCTCAGAGGACTCACCTTCCATCAGCTCACACCAGCTTCGGTAGAACAGCGCGATTGCCTGGATGATCACCATCACGCAAAAGATGCACAGCAGCACTTTGAACAGAAAATATCCGTTAAACCCGTTGGGTGAAAAACCGATGGTCTCGACGTTCCACTTGAACACCCGGCTCTTGCGCAACAATAACTCGAGGCTGTCAGACGCAGAGGGTTTGGGTGTGATCAGGTGACGCCACATGAAATACCACCCGTACATCCAAGTGATGATGGCAAAGGGCATCATGAAAAAGACGGCCCCAAACATGTCGATGATCTTCTTTGTGCGAAACTTTGCCCCCGCGTAGAAAAGATCCACACGCACATGGCCGCCTTGAACAAAGGTGTAGGCGACGCACAGACAGACGACCATCGCGTTAAACAGCTTTAGCTCTTCTGCAAACCAGCTGATGTCAAATTGCAGTGGGATACCAAAGCCCACTGAAATGTCTGGCCGGGTAAAAATACGTTGCATGAAGACGATGATGATCTGTTGGATGACCATGATCAGACCCGCCCAGGCGAAAAGACGCCCGGTGCTGTTTGACACGCTCTCCAGCCCGCGCACGCATCCCCACATCAGGTTGCGATTGTACATAGCCGCCACTGTGATCAAAATCAGCGCCATTAGAAAAACAAAGAAAAATTCGACGGAACCGCCGTAATAGACAAACCGCATGATGGACTGAGGTTCAGACCAATTGAGCCAAAGACCAGGGCTCGATATGGCGGCGAAGAAATTGTAAAACGCCTCAAGCATGTTGCCGAGGATGAACTGCACCGTGCCGCTGTCCTGAAATTTATCAAGGCAGCTCAGTTCGGCACCACCGGCCGCACGGAAAAAGCCCGCGCAGGCAATCTCTTCTTCCATGAATGTCCCCTCCACTTTCGCGGCTGTTTATGTTTTTGGCCGCTATACAGGCGAACACTACCGCCTGTATTTGATTTGCATCAAGGGCCACGCTGAAAAGCGCGGCCCTTGAGTGTTATTTTGATCTTTACATCGCGGCGCGTACACGCTCGCGCTGCTCAACGTAGAACGCATCTGACTTTGACAGCCATTCGGCGGAGGAGGTCAGCGCCGCCTCAAAGCTCGCGCGTGTCTCTGCGAAAAGATCATCGTTCATGTTCTCATCCATGACCTCAGCGGATGCTTGACCGAAGGCATCCCAAACATCATTTGAGAATTGCATGGTCTTCACGCCCTGCTGCTGCAAACGCGCCAAAGCCGCACCATTGTTGGCCAGTGTTTCAGCAAGCTGAACATGGGTTGTCGCCATGCTGGAATATTCGATGATCTTCTGGTGCGCGGGTGACAGATCGTTGAATACGTCCAAGTTCACCGCCGCGGCAAGACCGGAACCCGGCTCGTGGAAGCCCGCAGTGTAATAGACTTTTGCCACTTCCTGGAAGCCCGCACGCTCGTCAGCGAAAGGACCCACCCACTCAAGGCCGTCCAACGCTCCAGAGGACAGCGCCTGATACAATTCACCGCCGGGGATATTCTGAACAGAGGCACCAAGTTTGCCCAACACCTTGCCGCCAAGACCTGGCATACGGAACTTCAAGCCGTTGAAATCAGCGGCAGAGGCTATTTCGTTTCGGAACCAGCCACCGGACTGAGAACCCGAGTTCCCCGCCAAAAATGATTTGAGGTTAAAGATCTCACCAAGCTGGTTGTGCAGCTCGTGACCGCCACCGTGATGATACCAGTTGGTAAGCTCCTGCGCAGTGCCACCGAAAGGAACGGCAGTGTAATAGGCGTAGGCAGGATGCTGGCCGATAAAGTAGTAGTCAGCGGAGTGATACATGTCCGCCTGGCCGGATGACACAGCGTCGAACACTTCGAACGCGCCCACAAGCTCGCCGGGTGCCTTTTTGTCGATGGTCAAGGTGCCGTCAGACATCTCATCAACCATATTGTTGAGATACGTGGCCGCATCGTCCAGCACGGCAAAGCCACGGGGCCAAGACGTCACCATTGTCAAGGTGCGCTTACCCTGCGCGTAAGCAGGTGCAGCCAGTGTTGTCGCTGCGGCGGCCGTGCCGCCCAGTGCAGATGTCTTCAGAAATGAACGACGATCCATGATGATACTCCTCCAGAGTTATAAAATCGCGCCATAGGGAAAGCGCGTGTGTTTCGGGTGCGCGCAAATTAACGCCACGTTAAAAATTTAAAATACCTATAACTACGTAGTTTGCTCAAGATTTCCGCTGTGCGAGCGGGTTTCGAGTTAAAACACAGCGATTTCGCAAAGATCCGACGCAGTTGTTAGCGCACACAAGGTGGCGCGACCCTTTGAAATCCGGGCGATTCCGCGTAACGATTCGAAAATGGTTCGTTGGATGCCCCTGCCCACCTATGCGCAGAAATTGACGCTGTTGGCTGCGCTGCCTTTGATCGTGGCGGTCGCCGCCATCGCTGTTTTGGTGGCACAACAGGCACGCGCATTGGCAGAGCGTGAGATCACCGCGTTGGAAACACAGATGATCGAGGCCAAAAAAGAAGAGCTTCGAAACTACGTGACCCAGGCACGCAATGGGTTCTATTTCATCTATGGGAGCGCTGCGCCAAATGATGAGGCAGCCAAACAGCAGGTCGCACAGATCCTTGCTGCTATGATCTATGCCGACGAAGGACAATTTTTTGTCTATGACTATGATGGCACACAACTCGTCAGCCCCCGGCAGACCGATCGCATCAACGGCAATTGGAGCGGGCAGAAAGACAGCGAAGGCACCCCGATTGTCGACGAGTTGATCCGCATCGCCCGCGATGGCGCGGGGTATCACAGCTATCTTTGGCCCAAACCAAGCACTGGAGAGGAAGCGCGGATGATCACCTATGTGACCTCCTTCCCTTCTTGGCAGTGGGCTGTGGGTACCGGTGTTTTCATCGACGATGTGCTCGTCTCCGCCGCCTCTGCAAGAGCGGATGTCGAGCAAAGAGTGCAGCAAACTTTTGTCTACATCGGGGCGATCGCACTGGGGGCGCTTCTGGTGGTCTTTGGCACGGGCATGGTGATCAACCTCAGGGAACGGCGCTTGGCCGATGCAAAGCTGAAACGGCTGACGCAACGGGTCTTTGACGCTCAAGAGGAAGAACGGGGGCGTGTCGCGCGGGAATTGCACGACGGCATAAGTCAGTTACTGGTGGGCACCCGCTACACGCTCGATCATGCGCGCCGCCGCTTCGAGCGTGGCGCGCCCTCGGCAGAGGAACCGCTCAAGAAAGGCATCGAAACGCTCGGCGAGGCCATTACAGAGGTGCGGCGGATCAGCCGGGATTTACGACCCGGCGTTTTGGATGATTTGGGCTTGGGACCGGCGCTGAAAACACTTGTGGAAGAATTCGAAGCACGCACCGGGATCACCTGCAGTTTCAGCACGGTGGTGTTTCGCAATCGATTGGATGACGAAGCCAAGATCGCGCTGTATCGCATCGCCCAAGAAGCTTTGACGAATGTTGAGCGTCACGCCGCCGCAACGCATGTGTCAGTGGATCTGCGCGGGCATCGTCAAGGCGGCACCTTGCGTATCGCAGACAATGGTCACGGTCTGCCTACGGGAAGTCGCGCGGCTTCTCCCGGATTGGGCTTGCGGAACATGCAAGAACGCATGGAGCAATTGGGCGGCCGGCTATATGCCGGTCAAAATTCTGAAGGGGGCGGCACGTTGATCGAGGCGACGGTGCCGTTAACGCATTTACTGGCGCCTGCGGAGCTTGCGATACCTAACGCGAAAGTACCTGAATATGAATAATCCTGCCCGCGTGGTGATTGTAGACGATCATCCGATGGTTGCTGAAGGCATCCAATCAATCCTAGAAAGCTATGAGGACATTACTGTCGTTGGCACGCTGACGAATGGCAAGGAAGTCATCCGCCAGCTGCACCTGCTAGATCCCGACGTCGTTTTAATGGATCTAAACATGCCCGAGATGGGCGGGCTCACCGCAACCGAACGCGCACTTGAAAAAAGACCCGGGACACGCATCGTCATTCTATCGATGCACGACAATCCCGAGTACATCGCCTCCGCACTCAATCACGGTGCTGTGGGCTACCTGCTCAAAGACGTGCCGACAGATGAGATCAAACGTGCGATCGATGTTGTCATGCGCGGAGAGCGATATCTTTGCACGGGGGCTCAAGGCTCTATCGCACCCAAACTGGATATGGCGCGCGAAGCGCTGACAGAACGCGAGCAGATGATATTGCTCCAGCTTGCCTCGGGAAAATCAAATAAGGAGGTCGCGTACAAACTCGACATATCTGTTCGCACGGTCGAAACCCATCGCAAGAACATCAAACGCAAGCTTGGGATTTCAAGCACCGCTGGATTGACGCGCTACGCGATGGAACACGGCGTTCTGCAGGGAACTGGCGGCAGTTTTTAGGGACTGCGACGATAACACTGATCTGAGAGCTGTGCGATGAGACTGCTCGAAATTCCAGAAATGATGCTTTACTCACGTCATGCGTAATAAAATTACAAATACAGCGACAGATGCGACACAATTTCGTTAAATTCCCTGTTGACGCCCTTTCGACGCCCCCATAATGTCGCGTCAATAAAGAAGGATTTCGTTCATATGTCACTTGTGGTGGTCATTGTAGGAGATATGCGCATGGGCCGGTAACGGTAGTCCAACGACAGACCCATGCGCCCCCGACACTCTCGGGGGCTTTTTTATGCGAAAATAACATCAAACAATGCCTCATGGAGCAGAGACATGACACGCCAAATGACCGGAGCCAAAATGATCGTCCAAGCCTTGATTGACCAAGGGGTAGATACCGTATTCGGGTATCCTGGCGGCGCCGTGCTACCGATTTATGACGAAGTGTTTCAGCAAAATTCCATTAAGCACGTGTTGGTGCGGCACGAGCAAGGCGCGGTGCATGCCGCAGAAGGATACGCGCGTTCCACGGGCAAGCCGGGTGTCGTACTCGTAACCTCAGGTCCCGGTGCGACCAACGCCGTGACCGGCTTGACTGACGCGCTCATGGATTCGATCCCGATTGTTGTGCTGACCGGGCAAGTCCCAACTTTCATGATCGGCTCTGACGCTTTTCAAGAGGCTGACACCGTTGGCATCACCCGCCCCTGCACGAAACACAATTGGCTCGTGAAAGAGACGGATCGGCTTTCCGGCATTATCCATGAAGCGTTCCACGTTGCCAGATCAGGGCGGCCCGGCCCGGTGTTGGTGGACATTCCCAAAGACGTGCAATTTGCAACGGGAACCTACACGCCAAAAGCGCCGTCAACCTCGCGCTATCAGCCAAAGGTAAAAGGCGACTTGGACGCGATCACAGAGCTGGTAGCGGCGATGGAAACCGCAAAGCGGCCCGTGTTCTATACAGGCGGCGGGGTCATCAATTCCGGACCGGCCGCATCGCAGCTTCTGCGCGAGTTGGTTGAGGCAACGGGCTTCCCAATCACGTCAACCTTGATGGGGTTGGGGTGCTACCCCGCTTCCGGCAAGCAGTGGTTGGGCATGCTGGGCATGCACGGCCTCTATGAGGCCAACATGGCGATGCATGGGTGCGATTTATTGATCAACATCGGCGCACGCTTTGATGATCGGATCACCGGTGTTGTCAGTGCTTTTAGCCCGAAATCGAAGAAGGCACACATCGATATCGACCCATCTTCGATCAACAAAGTCATCCGCGTTGACATCCCGATCATGGGCGATGTGGGCCATGTGTTGGAAGACCTACTGAAGATATGGAAATCACGCGGGCGCAAAACGAATGTCAAAGCGGTGTCGGATTGGTGGCGTCAGATCGAGGAATGGCGCAGCGTGGACTGCCTGAAATACGTGCAAAAAGGCAAAACAGTGAAACCGCAATACGCTTTGGAACGGCTCGAAGCGCTGACCAAAGATCATGATCGGTATGTCTGCACCGAGGTGGGGCAGCATCAGATGTGGGCTGCACAATACATGGGGTTTGAGGATCCAAACAGGTGGATGACATCTGGCGGGCTTGGCACGATGGGCTACGGTTTTCCTGCCTCCATCGGCGTTCAAATGGCGCATCCTGAGGCGCTGGTGATCAATGTCGCGGGAGAGGCGTCTTGGCTGATGAACATGCAAGAGATGGGCACCGCGATACAATATAATCTTCCTGTTAAACAGTTTATCTTGAACAATGAGCGGTTGGGCATGGTACGCCAGTGGCAAGAATTGCTTCACGGTGAGCGCTATTCGCAAAGTTGGTCTGAAGCGCTGCCGGATTTTGTCAAATTGGCCGAAGCCTTTGGGGCAAAGGGGATCATCTGCTCAGATCCCGACGATTTAGACGACGCGATTATGGAGATGCTGGCGTATGACGGTCCAGTGATTTTTGACTGTCTGGTTGAAAAGCATGAGAATTGCTTTCCAATGATTCCGTCGGGCAAAGCGCATAATGAAATGCTCTTGGGCGAAGCGGAAACCCAAGGCGTGATTGATGCCAAAGGATCGGTGCTGGTGTAGCACGATTTTTTGCAAAAAAATCGGCCGGAGTTTTTCAAAAACTCCGGCCCTCCTCTCTAAGGAAAGACGACCAGATGTCCGCGTTAAAGATTAAAAAGGGATCCACATCGCATTCGGCGTATAACCTGCGCCCCACCTTTTCAGACGTTGTCGAACGTCACACACTGGCTGTGGTTGTAGAAAACGAGCCTGGCGTCTTAGCGCGGGTGATCGGGCTTTTTTCCGGGCGCGGGTATAACATCGACAGCCTTACAGTGGCGGAGGTTGATCACACGGGCCACCTCAGCCGCATCACTATCGTCACATCCGGGACCCCGCAGGTGATTGAGCAGATCAAGGCGCAATTGGGGCGCATCGTCTCCGTTCGGGATGTTCACGACCTGACCGTTGAAGGCGCGAGCGTCGAGAGAGAACTGGCCATCTTCAAAGTCGTCGGGAAAGGCGAAAGCAGGGTAGAGGCATTGCGGCTTGCTGACATTTTTCGCGCCAATGTCGTTGACAGCACGTTGAACAGCTTTGTGTTCGAGATCACCGGTGCGCCTGAAAAAATCGACGCTTTTGCAGAACTCATGAGACCCTTAGGTCTGACCGAGGTTGCGCGCACCGGTGTCGCCGCTCTGTCGCGTGGCGATGCGACCGCCTAAGCTTTACGCCGGATCGCGTCAGCGCTGCGGGTGTAGGCTTTGCTTGGTCGCAACGGAACGATCTTTCACTCCTCCTCCGCGGCATCTTTTTCCACACCACCCGCCGCAGAAGCACGCAGCCGTTCTTGCACACCCCGGTATCTTTGATGCGCGACGAGCTTTGCACAAACGGCTGTGCGCAAGTTGTCTTTGACATCAATTTGAAACTCGACCAAATCGCCAGCGACAAGGCGCATTTTATCCCCGAATACCATGTCTGATCCGCTATAATACGCAAAATCACCTTGGTCTTCGCACCAGAAAACAGCTTTCGCCGTTTGCGGATCACTCCATAGTACAACGCCGATCATAAGTTATCACCCCTTGGCCAAACCTAACTCTCTCACACCGTAATTCGAGCGCCTATCCAAAATTTAGCATCGCGAACGGGGAATTTGTGTCGGCCTTTGACATGTTGCCGCAGTTTTGCGTCAGCCTTGTTGCGCATCCACGTCGTACACCTTAAGTTGTGACGCGTCTTCAGTTAAAGTGTATGGGTTGCACAACGCACATGTCAAAAAGGACCAAAACCCCCGCCGAACTGCGCCGTATTTTCGGTGACAATCTAAAGCTTCTGTCGGAACGCCACCGATCTGTTACTGAACTTGCGCGGCAACTTGGGATCAACCGCACGCAGTTCAACCGATACATCTCGGGCGAAAGCTTCCCCAGGCCGGATGTGCTTGCCAAGATCTGCAATTTCTTCGACGTCGACGCACGCATTCTTCTGGAACCGGTCGATGAAATAGCGCCAAGGAGCGGCCCAACTCAAGAAGCCTTCATCCGCGACTTCATGGGGGCAAGTAGCGCCCGGATCCCCGAAGAGATGTTCCCAAACGGCTTTTATCGGTTTGCGCGTCGCAGTTTCGTGCGGCACGACCTGTTCATTGTCGGCATCGTCTTGGTGAAGCGGCAGGGGGAGCACACGTTTCTACGCGGCTACGAATCCAAAGAAGCGATGGACATTCAAGGTTTGCCCGTTGAACCCGCGGCCCGTGAATTTCGCGGCATAGCCATGCAGCAGGAAGATGGCATCACCCTATTGGTGTCGCGACGAAATATGATGACAGGCTCGTTTAACTATCTCAATCGTGTTGCCTCTTTCGATAACAACTTTTGGGTTGGGTATGTCACGCGGACGGCCGCGGACCAGGCGCGTGGTATTCGCGCGACGCGCTTGGTTTATGAGTATCTGGGCGACGCTCTCAGCGCTGGTATCCGCGCATACCGACACACGGGCTTTATAAGCGAGGATGAGCTTCTCCCATTCCATCGGCGTTTACTGCGCCCTGAGGTGCCGTTTTACTGAGCGATGAAAGCGGTCTTGGGGTCATCGAACATCCCGCCCTGAACCAAAGACACCTTGCTCAAACCGACTGAGCAGCTGGTCCGAAGGGTCGAACAGCGCGGACAGACACACGCCGTTGTGCGGGACAGGGGTTGGGAACAGGGTGGTCAGGTTCAAGGTCAAAGGCTTCAGGCTTCGCTCAAGGCGCGGCGCCTTACCGGCCACTGCGTTGCGTCATGCCACTGCTGCGCGAGCCTGAGCAACATAGCGTCACCGCCGCGGGGCCCAATCAACTGCATGCCGGCAGGAAGGCCCGCTGTGCTAAAACCAATTGGGATGTTCACAACCGGAAGACCGATCAAGCTCGCCGGCACGACGACTTGCATCCACCGATGATAGCAATCCATCCGGTGTCCCGCGATTTCCACAGGCGAAACTGTCTCAGCAACAAAGGGCCAAACCTGTGCCGAGGGCAGCGCCAGCACATCACATGTTGCGAAAAGATCAACGGCCGTTCGAAACCAGTCAGATCTGATGAGGCTGGCCTCTTGCAGGTCCATCGCAGACAGGGTGAGCCCGCGAGCGACCTCCCAACACACATCGGTTTTTAAAGCATTTCGAGTTAAACCTGGATCACTTGTTCGCTGCCTCTCCCTGCGGTCGAACGCGAAAAGTGATAAATGATGGCTCAAGTTAAACTCGAAAAGCTGTAGGTGCTCGTGTTTGTGCGGATCATCGTAAAGCGCCCGCAAACCCGCAGCCACCGAAAACGATCTCAGATCGATCCAGCGTCGCGCGCATCAGATCTTTTGCACTGATCTTGCGAGACCCAATCGCTTCCGCAAGATGAAGCGCGTCCACATCCAGATTTATGTTAACATTCATATCGATTGTTTATATCCCAATTGGACGTAACCATCGAAACGGGAGTTCAGCTGAACAGTCTGCGATAAAGAATGAAGCGCCATGATCGGCACCTCAAATAGCGTTTTGCAAAGCAGCAGATCGTTTAGGGCTTCGCCCCGATCAACCCACCATTTTTGACTGTTGTAAAGAATGGCCGCTACTCTTGCTGCTCAAAGTACTCGTCGGTCGCTTTGCGAGAGCCGGCCCACCATCATAATCATCAATCATAAGGACGCCACCTTTTGATAATCTTGGATAAAGCACTTCTAGCTCCAATTTTGTCGATGCGTACCAATCAGTATCTAGACGCAAAACAGAAATCGTCTCAGGAAGGTTCTCTTGCTCCGCCAATGTCTCCCTCACATCGCCCTTGACGAAACAGGCACGATCTTCACGAATACCACCCTCTGAAAAGACGCGCTTTACCTCTTCAATAGAAGCGAAACACCAATCAACATGATCGTCCCGTTTCATTTTTTCATATTCCCGTATTGCGGGTGTCCCATCGTTCAGAGCAGCGTCTATATTCTCAGGTTCCGTCATACCTGAAAACGTATCGAAAAGATGGATTTTTCTATCTTCGCTATGGTTTTGGATAATCGTTGCGGCGACGAGAGCATTACCGCCTCTCCACACACCACATTCAACAAAATCGCCCGGAATACCGTTGTGTAAAACATGCTTAACTGCGATCGCGGATGCCATCGCTGCACCCTCACCAACCATAGTCAATTTGTTCCGAACGATTTGCTTTACCAAATCACGCTCTCTAGGTGAAAGTAAGAAATCTGGTTTCATTTCAAATCCATAGAGGATTTCAAATCTTCCACATTTTGCGCTTTCTAGTGTTTAGGATATCATTCGGGAAGCAAGTAGTGCCAGCAAAGCGCATTCTAATTGCTCACACATATCACTTAGAAATCAAAGCAGAAAGATCGCTGTCTTTTCATTTGCTCCCAGGTTCTAGCTGAAAGCGCGCCCGACCAAGCGAGGTCTACTCCCCTTGCGCCTGGGCGCGGCTCTTGCCGCTGACCGCAAGCGCCAGGGTGGCGGCCATCAAACCATCCAGGTCTCCATCCAGAACCCCCTTGGTATCCGATGTCTCAAAATTCGTTCGCAAGTCTTTGACCATCTGATAAGGCTGCAACACGTAAGACCGGATCTGATTGCCCCAACCCGCGTCACCCTTGTTTTCGTGCATCTCATTCACTGCGGCGTTTCGGCGGTCTAGCTCTAATTGATAGAGACGGCTTTTGAGCGCCTTCATGGCAATATCACGGTTCTGATGCTGTGACTTTTCCGAAGATGTCACGACAATCCCAGTAGGCGCGTGGGTGATGCGCACCGCCGAATCTGTCGTATTCACATGCTGCCCACCCGCGCCCGAGGATCGATAGGTATCGATGCGGATGTCTGCCGGGTTCACCTCAATCTCGATATTGTCATCCACAACGGGATAAACGCCCACCGACGAGAAAGAGGTGTGCCTTTTCGCAGCAGAATCAAACGGGCTGATGCGCACCAACCGGTGCACCCCGCTTTCCGATTTCAGCCAACCGTAAGCATTCGTACCGCTGATCTTATATGTCGCAGATTTAATGCCTGCCTCCTCACCGGGGCTTTCCGCCTGCAACTCGACCTTGTAACCCTTCTTTTCGGCCCAACGCACATACATGCGCGCCAGCATGCTTGCCCAATCGCAGCTTTCAGTGCCCCCTGCCCCGGAATTGATCTCAAGAAATGTATCATTGCCGTCCGCCTCTCCGTCCAACAGCGCCTCAAGCTCTTTTTGTGCCGCAGTCTCCGCCAGGGTTTTTAAGGCGCTTTCGGCTTCCAAAACGACTTCTTCGTCTGCCTCCATCTCTCCCAACTCGATCAGGTCGATGTTGTCTTGCAGATCTTGCTTGATCCGATCATGGACCGCCATCGCGTCAACAAGCATCTGACGTTCGCGCATGAGCTTTTGCGCCGCGGCAGGATCATCCCAAAGCGTCGGATCTTCGACCCGCGCATTGAACTCTTCCAATCTGTGAGTGGCGGTATCAACGTTCAGCCGCTGTGCCAGCAGATCGAGCGATTTTCGAATTTGGTCGACGAAGTTTTGTGCTTCTGCCCGCATGGTGGATGCCCTCTCTACTTGCCGCTCGGCATAAACCAGGCAAAAGAAAGCGACAAGTGAGCGCGCTTAGTAAAGGCCGCCCGAGGACAACGTGCCAAAGTTTGCCTTGGGCCCGACAACCGCCTTTTGCCCGGTCGATGTCGTTACTTGTCGAGACGCGGCTCCGACTTCTTCAAAAAGCGGTAGATCCATGCCCATCGCAAACCCGCCGTCGAAGGCGATCCCGAACAGTGGCTCCTCTCCATAGCGGAAACACTCAGACACCACATTCGCACCCGCGGCGTCATTGCTCAACCGCGCACCGGAAAAGCGATCAATCTTGATGAATTCGCACTCGGCTGGCACTTGAAAGGCGCCGCCACCGTATTTTTCAACCGCTTCGGTCATGAAGCGCTGAAAGACCGGGCCACACATGCCGCCACCCGATGCCCCACGCCCCATAGGTTTTGGTTGATCGAAGCCGATGTAGCATCCCGCGACGATGTTGGATGTGAAACCCACAAACCACACATCTTTTGCTTCATTCGTCGTGCCCGTTTTGCCAGCGGTCGGCACGGATAGATTGATAGCACTGCGCGCCGTGCCGCGATCCACAACACCTTTCATCATGGATGTCAGCTGATACGCAGTCACGGCATCCATCACCCTTTCTCTGTTCGACAAGACGCGCGGCGCAAGCCCTGGCGCAAGGCTGGCATATTGACAGTCGTTGCAGATGCGCTGGTCGTGCTGATAAATCGTGCGACCATAGCGGTCCTGCACCCTGTCGACGAGCGTCGGCTCGACCCGCTCACCACCATTGGCGAACATCGCATAGGCCGATACCATCTGGTAGAGGGTGGTTTCTTGCGACCCAAGCGCGTTTGCAAGAACGGGATTGAGGTCTTCGTAAACGCCAAATTTTTCGGCGTAATCCCCAACTACATCCATCCCAACCTCTTGAGCAAGACGAATGGTCATCAGATTGCGCGATTGTTCGATCCCGGTACGCAATGGCGTAGGACCATAAAACTCATGAGACGCATTCTTGGGGCGCCAGACGCCCTGAGGCGTGTTGATCTCAATCGGTGCATCTATCACGATGGTGGCGGGGCTGTACCCGCTGTCCAAGGCAGATGCATATACGAAGGGTTTGAAGCTGGATCCGGGTTGACGCCGTGCCTGTGTCGCGCGGTTAAACACCGATGCTTGATAGGAAAAACCACCCTGCATGGCGATCACGCGGCCGGTGTTCACATCCATCGCGACAAAGGCGCCCTGTACCTCGGGCACCTGACGCAGGGTCCAACGGATAAAAGACCCATCGCTGTCCGCTGTCATCCTGCGCACCAGAACCACGTCGCCTACCGAGAGCACATCGGCGGGCACCCGGGCTTTCCGGCTGAGCGTGCCATCCTCTTGCCGCTTACGCGCCCATCTCACGTCCTCGGCGGGTATCACGTGACCTTCGCCGGTTTCTTCTACGCCTTCGATGCCGATGCGAGCACTGTCTGAACGCAACTCTAACACCACAGCGGGGCGCCATTGATCATCTAGATCAATGTCGCGCGGCACGCGCAGATCGGCCAACGCAGCACGCCAAGTGTCTTCCTGCGCCAATGCCTCTGCCGGGAGGGTCAGACCCGTACCGCGCCAAACGCCGCGGTTTCGGTCGTATTCTTCTAACTGCCGCCGCAACGCGTTGGCCGCAATCGGCTGCATCTCATGATCGATGGTAGCACGAACGGTAAGCCCGCCGGTAAAGAACTCTCCCTCCCCAAAATTCTGCGACAGCTGCCGCCGGATTTCATCGGTAAAGTAATCGCGGGGTGGAAGATCCGCCTTAAAGCTCTCGAAATCACCATTCTGAACAGACCGCAGAGGTGCTGATTTCTCCTCCTGATAGGCCGCCTCGGTCAGATAGCCATTCTCCATCATTTCGCGCAAAACGAAGTTGCGGCGTGCCAACAGCCTGTCTTTGCGTCGCACCGGATGATAGTCCGACGGGGCTTTGGGCAGCGCCGCGAGAAAAGCGGCTTCGTGCGGCGCCAACATGTCGAGCGTTTTATTGAAATACGTCTGACTGGCCGAGGCAACGCCATAGGAATTTTGGCCCAAGAATATCTCATTCAAATAAAGCTCGAGGATCTGCTCTTTCTCCAATGTCTGTTCAAGCCGCGCAGCGAGAATGATCTCTTTTATTTTGCGCTCCGCGCGCCGGTCCCCAGACAACAGGAAGTTCTTCATCACCTGTTGAGTGATTGTAGAGGCCCCGCGCAGATCGCGCCCGCGAGAACGCACGGCTTCAATCGCCGCTGCCGCGATGCCGCGCAGGTCATAGCCTTCGTGCACATAGAAATTCTTGTCTTCTGCAGAGATAAACGCCTGTTTTACCAAGTCGGGTATCGTCTCTGCTGGTGCGAACAGACGCCGCTCCTGGGCAAACTCATCGATCAACTGCCCTTGACCGGAGTAAATGCGACTGATGGTGGGAGGACTGTACTGGGCCAGGCTTTCGTGGCTTGGCAGGTCTCGACCATACATCCAAAACACCGCACCGACGCTCAGGGCGACCATGCCGATGCCCATGGTCACAGTCGTAAAAATGCCGCCCAAAAAAGAGAGAAAGAAACGAACCACGCAGCGCCGCCTTTTCAATATGAGATACGTGAAAGTATAGGCACTGAGCCGGGCGTCGTCAAAAAACGTTTTGGCTGCATCTGAGCTATTTCTCGCTGGTCTGCGCTTCATCGACGGACGATTGAACGGCGGGTTTCATCCAGGTCGCGCCATGACAAGATCGCCTGTGCCAAAGTGCGCACCATCCGGTCGCGCCACACCGGATCGCGAAGATTGTCGAGATCGCGATCCGAACTTAGGAACCCCACCTCGACAAGGACAGAGGGTATGTCAGCGGATTTCAAGACCGAGAAATCTGCGTGTCGCAGAGGCCGCCTGTTCATCGGACCGCCCATAACCGCCATGTGATCAATCAACGTTTCGGCCAGCAGCTTAGAACGCGGTGCGGTTTCTTGACGTGCGAGGTCCAACAAAACGCCCGCCAGTTGGTCATCCGACCGGGTAAGATCTGCGCCAGCGATGATATCTGAGCGATTGTGACGCGCTGCAAGTTTTGCTGAGGCAGCATCGCTTGCTTCTGGTGCCAGCAGGTAAACCGTGGCCCCCTGTGCTTCACCTTGGCTAAGGCTGTCGGCGTGTAACGAGATGAACACATCGGCCTCAACCTTCTGGGCGAAGGCAACCCGCTGTTCAAGTGCAACAAACACATCGGCATTCCGCGTCAACAGCGCCTGCACGCCGCGCCGGATCAGCATCTCTTGCAAAGTCCGCGCGAAAGCCAGCGTTAGGTGCTTTTCGGAAACGCCTGCGCGTTCTGCGCCAGGATCGATGCCACCGTGACCGGGGTCGACGACAACGGTGAATTGCGCGTCTGACTGGATTGCTTTCGGGTCTGTTGGCTGAGCCTGCTCGACCCAAACAGCACCTGGAGGTACGCCAACACGATCTGCGAATGCCGCATCCGTCGCGGGTTTGAGCGTCAAATCCAACCGCGCAGAGCCCGTCTGTGGATCCACCGCCATCACAACGTCATCCGGCACCATCGGGCTAGCAAGATCGGCCACCAGGCGCGACCAACCGGGTTGAAAAATCCCAAAGTGTACATCGGTGACACGTCCCGCCCTGGGCAGCACATCTTCTGGTGACAGATCGCGCCAATCCGCATGTTGAAAATCAATCACCAATCGAGGAGGCGCCGCCAATAAAAACACCCGAAACGGCACACCTTGGCTCAAACCGATGGAGAGTTTTGTGTTTCCAAACCAACCGTCCCGAATGCTCGTCTGCGCCGGATCAACGCGCGCCAACGGGTGCTGGTCTTGCGCGGCCACCTGAGTGGCAAAAAACACCGCCAATAAGATGCTTAAAAGAGCCTGCATTGCGCCACCGCTTTCCGGGTGATTACGCAATTTGAGTATCAGATAGAGGAGAAAACGCCAATCCCGTCAACGTTCAGCGATGAAACGCGTCAACCGAGACAACCCTTCTTCGATGTCTTGCGTGCTGCGGGCATAGGAAAAGCGCAGTGTCTTGTGGCCGCGGGCCGGATCAAAATCGAGGCCCGGCGTCACGGCGACACCTGCCTGCGCCAATATCTCACTCGCAAAGGCCCGGCTGTCTTGGGTAAATTCAGACACATCCGCATAGACGTAGAACGCGCCGTCCGGTGGCGCAAAGGTGGTGAACCCTGCTTCTTGCAAGCCAGTCATCATGCGCTGCCGATTGCGGCGATAGACCTGCATGTTGTGCTCAAGCTCTTCCACCGCGTCCATTGCCGCCAGCGCGGCAACCTGGCTGACGTGTGGGGCGCAGATAAACATGTTCTGCGCGATCCGTTCCACCAATCGCACGTGATGATCTGGCACTACCATCCAACCCACACGCCAACCCGTCATCGAAAAATACTTGGAAAAAGAATTGATCACATAGCATTGGTCAGACACGGACAGCGCGGTGACCGCCTTTTTGTCGTATTCGATCCCGTGATAAATCTCATCTGACAGAAGGGAAATGTTCGCATCCGCGCAAGCAGCGCTTAGCGCGCTCAGGCGATAAAGGTCCAACATCGTGCCCGTTGGATTTGCCGGCGATGCAACCATCAGCCCGGCAAGGTCCCGACCGATCAGATCTTCGGGGATCGGTTGGTAAAAATGCGCCGCTTGCGTTGGGATATCCACGGGTTCCAGCGCCAGCGCCTTTAAAATCTGCCGGTAGCTGGGGTATCCAGGCGCGCCAATCCCCACCTTTTGCCCCGTGTCAAACAGCGCGGTAAACGCCAGAATAAACGCGCCCGACGATCCCGGCGTGACGATCACCCGACCGGGATCGAGATCAAGATTGTACCACTCACCGTAAAGCTGTGCGATCCTGGCTCGCAACGCCGGCAAGCCAAGCGCAACGGTATACCCCAGCGCGTCAGCCCGCAGCGCGCGTGTTGCCGCGTCAATCGCAGCCTTTGGCGCGCCCGTCCCAGGTTGACCGACTTCCATGTGAACAATGTCTCTGCCCGCGGCCTCCGCCGCAGCGGCCGCTTGCATCACATCCATCACAATGAAGGGATCAATGGCGGACCGGGTTGAACTGCGCATCGAAATCCTCCTATCAATGCAGGTGTTTCAGCAGTCGCAGAACCGACCGTCAAGCGGTTCTCAACAAAAGAAGGTCTGTGCCATGAGAACCCGTCTTCTTGCCCCCATTTTCTTGGCCGCTTTGGTCATGCCTGTCAGCGCTTTGGATCTTTCGCAGATGACTGATGAGGAAAGGGCGCTTTTCCGGTCAGAGGTCCGCGCGTATCTGATGGAGAATCCCGAGGTTATCATGGAGGCTGTCGAACTGCTTCAAAATCGTGAAGCAGAGGCGCAGGCACAGGCGGATCTGACCTTGGTGTCGGATAATGCTAAAGAGATCTTCGATGACGGATATTCATGGGTTGGGGGCAACCCGGATGGCGACATCACCTTGGTTGAGTTTCTGGACTACCGCTGCGGGTATTGCAAACGCGCGCATGGGGAGGTTGCCAAGCTGTTGGAGAGTGACGGCAATATTCGCTTGATCGTCAAAGAGTTTCCGATCTTAGGAGAACAATCATTGCTCGCGTCTCGCTTCGCCATCGCAACAAAGCAACTTGCGGGGGCCGACAGTTATAAGGCGATGAACGACGCGCTGATGGCGCTTCGGGGGGATGTAACGCTTCCTGCTCTGCGCAGGCTCTCTTCCACCTTTGGGCTCGATGCGGATGCGATTGAAGCGCATATGCAAAGCGATGAAGTGGCTGCAGAAATCGCCCAAACACGCGCGCTTGCCCAGCGGCTGCGCATTTCGGGCACGCCGACCTTTGTGATGCAGGACGAGATGCTGCGCGGGTATATGCCCTACGATCAGATGAAAGCGCTTATCGCTGAAAAGCGGGGGTAATGACAGTCTGAGCTGTTCCGTGCAGATTAGGGCATGGTCCCAAAAACGTGCAACACGTCTCATCGGCCATCTCGCCCGGTGGGAACCGACGGGAAGTACTCACCCCCCAAGGGCGGGAACTGCCCTTAGCGCTCGGAAACGAGTGTTGCAGATAAAACGGACAATGTTCTAACGCCGTTTCGATGATCACTCAGTTTTGCAGGCAAAGCTCGCCGCCTGTTGTGGCTCTGCAGAAGTCGCGGCCAAATCAGCGAATAACCCGGTAAGTGAGCTGTCAGTGTCGGGATCGACAGGCTGATACAACTCTGCTAGCGCCTGATAGTGCAAAGGCAGATTTGCCGTAACAGCCCCGCTCGGCCCGACAGGCCCATAACACCCGTCATTCGTCGCGAAATAAATCGCACCCGAGTTTCCGGCACGCAGCATGGGCGGCTCTTCCGTGGTTGGGATGTCATAAACATCGCCACGGTTCATGGTTGTCTCAAACAAGATGGACCCGTCTGCGGCCTGAACGCGCACCCATGATGGTGACGCCGCGATCATGCGCACGGTATCTTTGGGCGCCTCCACGACCTGCGGCACGGCTGTCTGCACAGCAACCTCCGCGTCGCCTTCCCCGTCGATTTGCCTATCGTTTGATGTAACATCTGCAAAATTCCCGACCGACAGCGGATCTAGGGTCGCAATGGCTGCGTCGCGTGCGACCAGCACGGGCACGTCTAACGCTTGAGGTCGATAGAGGCGATCAAAGGCTTCCGCCCGCGGCGCTTCTAACCTTTGAGCAGAAAAAGAAGCCGACATCGCCTCAGGTGCCGATGACAATGCGCCATCTAATGGATCCAGGTTGGATAACACGGTCGGTGTCTGATCGACGGGTGCCAGTTGCACGCGTTGCACTTCCTGTAAAACACTCCAACCGCCAAATCCGATCGCGCCGATCAATGCAACAAGCACAACCATCGACCCGATCGCACCCGGTTCAATCTGATGAAAGATGCTTTCCCTTGCAGGGATAAACGGCGTGTTGGGCCGCACGAAGGGGTCGGCACTCGTGCCCTTGCCCTGACGTCCATCGGCCAATGCTGCTTTTTTGACGCTTGACGCGTCTACCGACATGCCGTGAGCGACAGAGAAACCGGATTCAGCACAAAACGTGTTGAACGCTTCATCGGGATCCATTCCCAAATATCTTGCATAGGAACGGACATAGCCCGCGATAAACCCTGGCGTATCAAATGCGCCTGGATCAGAGTTTTCAATGGCGGCTATATAGGATGCTTTAATTCTAAGTTCACGCTGCACGTCTAACAGCGATTTACCGAGCGTTGCACGCTCACCACGCATGATATCACCGAGACGCAGTTCGAAGTCGTCAAAGCCCTTCGGCTCAACACGCTCTTCGTCAGTGACCTTACTGGCCCAACGCCCGATCATACTAATGTCCCATGCTTAACGCGCCTGCAACCTACACGCCAAATCAATAAAAATCGATTCGAACTCGGCCTTTTGTTTCGTTAAACATAGCATAACGCAACGCAAATTGCGAAATTTGTTGGCTATCCCGCCGCTTCGGCACGATTCAGCGCACAATGTGACCAAAGACAATCCATCGCGTGTACCAGCGCGTCCATCTCTTTGCTGCCGTGCACCGGGGATGGCGTGAACCGCAAGCGTTCCGTCCCGCGCGGCACCGTCGGGAAGTTTATAGGCTGCACATAGATACCATGATCTTCCAGCAACATGTCAGACAGCATCTTTGTATGGACCGGGTTACCCACCATGACCGGCACGATGTGAGACCCGTGGTCGATCAGCGGTAGCCCCAAGCCCTTCAAACGCATTTTCATCGTTTTCGCTTGCTGCTGATGCTTCTCTCGTAGCAAAGGTGCGCGTTTTAAATATGAGATGGAAGCTGCCGCACCCGCGGCAACGGCGGGCGGCAATGAGGTGGTAAAAATAAAGCCCGGCGCGTAAGAGCGAATGGCATCGCACATCTTCGCCGACGCAGCGATATAGCCGCCCATCACGCCAAAAGCCTTGGCGAGCGTGCCGTTGATAATATCCAGCCGGTACATCAACCGGTCGCGTTCCGCGACGCCGGCACCACGCTGACCGTACATGCCGACCGCATGCACCTCATCAATGTATGTCAACGCGCCAAACTCATCGGCCAGATCACAAATCGCCTCGATAGGTGCAAAATCGCCGTCCATCGAATAGATCGATTCAAATGCGATCAGCTTCGGCGCCGCCGGATCATCCGCTTCCAGTAAGGCGCGTAAGTGAGCCACGTCATTGTGACGGAAGATACGCTTTGCCCCGCCGTTGCGCCGAACCCCTTCAATCATCGAAGCGTGGTTCAGCGCATCTGAGTAAATGATCAATCCCGGAAACAATTTTGGTAGGGTTGAAAGCGTTGCGTCATTGGCAATGTAGGCAGATGTAAAAAGCAACGCAGCTTCTTTTCCGTGAAGATCCGCTAGCTCCGCTTCGAGGCGTTTGTGATAGACTGTCGTGCCAGAAATATTGCGGGTCCCGCCAGATCCCGCACCGGTTGACCGCAACGCATTCACCATCGCGTCCAGGACGACGGGATGCTGCCCCATGCCCAGATAGTCGTTGCCGCACCACACCGTCACCTCTTGCTCGGTCCCATCGGGACGGGTGCGTATGGCGTAGGGAAACTGGCCGTTTCTTCGTTCAATATCGATAAAGGTGCGATAACGACCTTCCTCGTGAAGACGCGCAATAGCTTTGTCGAGCTTGCCGTCGTAGTTCATGCGCTTCTCCTTCCGGGTAACTGATTGTCTGGCCTCAGCGGGGCAGTTACCACACATTTTTCAATATAGAATGATTCCACTTTCCACAACATGTTAGGCTTGGACTGCTTGTCGCATCTTTGATCTAGATCAAGCACGTATTTGAATTAGTCGACCCGGTTGCACGCAAAACTACACCTCTGAACATCGCTAATTCACTGTCGCAAAAACAAAATCCTCTTCCGCCCGCGTAAAGGCATCGTATCGACAGCAGCGGTTCCCCGGCAGAGCGCGCGACGGGCGCACCGCGCCCTGTCGGTTATACCCAAACCCACGGCATAAGGCATGAGCCAGGCTGCGCCAGGTGAACGCTCATGTTGATCGGATTTCGAAGGTTTTTACCCAAGCCCTGCCCTGCCCCCGTCAAAACGAACATTGGTCGACGCGCATGGCTGCTAAGAATGCGCGCGCTCACCGCGCTTGAATTCCGACGTGGCTTTGCCAAAATGCAATCGCCCACGGTCACGACACCCTCCAGTGGCTTGATCAACACGACGTTTAGCGGCACTTTCTGGGTAGCACGCTTTCGTAGAAGAGCGACGCTCTCTCATGCTTTGACAGGTGACAGCCGGATAAATGTGCTGCTCATCAGATGTAACTTCAGGAGTATCCATGTCCCTTGACGCTGTCCTTCATCGCATTGATGCCGATATCGATGATGCAACAAATCGCCTGCTCGCGCTGTTGCGCATCCCCTCAATCTCCACCGATCCGGCCTATGCCAGCGATTGCGACAGGGCCGCTGACTGGCTGGTTGCCGACTTGAATAGCATGGGTGTCGAGGCGTCCAAACGGCCAACACCGGGCCACCCGATGGTTGTGGGACATGTCGGGGAAGGCGCGCCGCATTTGCTGTTTTACGGGCACTACGACGTTCAGCCCGTCGATCCGCTTGAGCTTTGGCACAACGACCCGTTTGATCCTCAGATCGAAGAAACCTCCAAGGGCCGGGTCATCCGCGGACGCGGATCATCGGATGACAAAGGCCAACTGATGACCTTTGTTGAAGCACTGCGCGCCTGGAAAGCGGTACATAGGGCTTGGCCTTGCAAAATCACATTTTTCTTTGAGGGGGAGGAGGAATCTGGTTCCCCCTCACTGGTGCCTTTCATGCAAGAGAACGCCGGTGAATTGAAAACTGACATTGCGATGATCTGCGACACAGGGCTGTTTGAATCTCGAACGCCCGCAATTGTAACCATGTTGCGCGGTTTGTTGGGGGAAGAGATCACGCTGACGGCCCCCAGCATTGACCTGCACTCCGGATCTTACGGTGGCATCGCCCAGAACCCGATCCGCGTGTTGTCGCGCATCATCGCATCGCTCCATGACGCCACGGGACGGATCACCGTTCCGGGTTTCTATGACGGCGTGCCGGAACTGTCTGAAGATCTGGAAGCGCAGTGGCAGGGGCTCGCCTTTAACCATCAAAAATTCCTAAGCGATGTGGGCCTGTCCCAACCCGCAGGCGAACAAGACCGCACACCCCTCGAAATGATATGGTCGCGCCCAACCTGCGAGGTCAATGGTATCTGGGGTGGCTATACCGGCGACGGGTTTAAAACCGTTCTGCCCTCTCAGGCCCATGCGAAAATATCGTTCCGGCTTGTCGGCACGCAAGATCCCGCTGTGATACGAGAGAGTTTTCGTCAGATGGTGCGCGATGCGCTTCCCGAAGACTGCGAGGTCAGCTTTGCCTCGCATGGGGCGGGCCCTGCCTCGGGAGCTGATACCTCGGACCCGATGTTTGAAGCCGCGCGCAAAGCCCTGAGCGACGAATGGAATGTGCCGGCTGCCTACACGGGCTGCGGCGGATCAATCCCGATTGCCGGTTATTTTCAGGAAATTCTGGGCACTGAACCGATGTTGATCGGCTTTGGCAAAGACGATGACGCGCTACATTCCCCGAATGAGAAATACGATATGGAGAGTTTTCACAAAGGGATCCGGTCTTGGGCGCGCGTGATTGCGGCGGTGACAGGATAGCGAGCGGTCCGGTATCGCCAGATCACGCGCATGTGGCCTGAAGCCTGCGGTCATAAATCTGATACACCCGGCTCCCGATCACCGTTCCGCCTTAGCTTCGCGGCGCAAAGACGGTTTGCGCAAAGTGTTTCAAGGCTAAAGCCGAGAGCTTTAAGCAGCGCTCACCGCTGATTTGGATGAAGCTTTTCGTGCGGTGCGGTGCCACATGTCCTTGGCGATCGCTTGCGGACCGCCACGACGCATGGCCCAGCACGTTTCGACTTTTACTTGAGATATCATGCATCATGTTTCGCTTAGGGCCGCAGGAAGAGACGGCAAACAAGTTGTCCAGGTTTACGCCCAAACGCGTTAGCGCAGCAGATGCTATAGCTGGCGCACTTTGCGGGGCGCGGCCTGCCTTTCGCGAAGCACCACATAAATGCCGGAGCCTATCACAATCACCGCACCCGCAAGCACGCTCAACTGCGGCCAATCGCTGAAAATCAGCCATCCCCAGAACAGCGCAAAGATCAGCAGCACATACTCGAAAGGTGCCACGACAGAAACCGGGCTCAAACGATAGGCTTGCGTCATGAAATACCCGATGCCACCGGAGGCCAAACCAATGATCAAAATCATGCCCCAGTCATCCACCTTTGGCCATATCCAGGCACGCAAAAGAAAATTCAGGCTTTCCCCGGTTTCTGGCTGCACATAACGCCCGTCTCCGGCTACCAAATACATGCCCAAGCTCACGCACATGAACGCCACGTGCAGATGTAATGAGAGGACAGAGGCGCGGCTGCGCTGCCCCAATTTCCGCGTCAGCACCGCCATGCCGCTGTAGAATGCCGCCGCAAGTACCGGCAAGATAACGACCCATCCCGCCCCGCCGCGATCAAGGTCGAACTGCGGGGCCATCATGATGATCACGCCGACAAACCCGAACCCGATCGCCAAAAACCTGCGTGGGCCGACCTGTTCGCCCAAAACGGGGATCGATAGGAGCGTCACGATCAAGGGCGCCACAAAATAGAGCGCGGTAGAGGTGGCGAGTGGTAACGTGGCCAGCGCTGCGAAAAAGGTGGTGTTCGCCAACACGACCAGCAAACCACGCAACGCGTGCAACCCCGGTTTGCCCGTGCGCAGCAACGCCAACCCGCCCTCGAAACGCAACAGCAGTAAACTGAACGACAGCCCCACCACCGACCGCATGAAAACCAGTTGGTGCAAGGGATATCCGCCCGACAGCCATTTGATCACCATGTCGTTTATGGAAATCAGAAACATGCCTGCAATCATGCAAAGCACGCCCAATCTGGTAGAGGGGGAAAGCGCTGTCATGCGTGCGGTCTACACCTGTCATGTCCGGTTTGTTAGATCCTAAAGCATCCCACCTTAAACCTGAGACAAACCGTTCCGCATTGCCGCATTGCCCAACAAGCACTGTTGGGCCGCGCCGTTCCGCCCCCACGGGGCGGCGCGATGTCGGTTGGGGCTACATCTGTCAGGTTCAAGGTGGGAGGCTTTAAAGCACTTCGAGATAAGAGTGAAACACTGATACTCTGCCGCGCCTTCGGCGCCCCCGGGATATTGATGTTCCTCATGTCTCAACGTTGCCTCGAACCGCTATAATCGGGCCGCATTCAGAAACGCGTCAATCTGCGAAGGCCCCAGAGCGGCTTTCAGCAATTCTTGATGCAAAGCGCGCTGGTAGCACAGGGCACAGGCTGAACACCCATCGCGGGACGTCAAGCCTTCTGATGCGCGTTGGGATCGCTGTAAGCGACCTTCGCTTGAACTTAGCAGCAAGTTTGAAGGCGTGTAGCTGTGGTGATGTCGTTTATGACTATCGCCGCCAGCGAAAGGTATGGGGGCTGTTAGGCACTTATGTTACGAAATAGCTAAGACCCTCGGTGGAGCCTTTTTATCGAGTGGCGCGGTTGACGGGGCTCGAACCCGCGACCCCCGGCGTGACAGGCCGGTACTCTAACCAACTGAGCTACAACCGCGTTGAACCGGCAGTAGGCAATGCACGCGGGTGCGTCAATGGGAAAAATCACCTTTCGCGATGTTGATCGACGCGCCAATGTCTTAAGCCAGCGCTTTGCCCGCGCTAAGATGGGCGGCAGCGTTTTGCGCCGCGAGCGGCTCTCAACATCCGTAGCGTCACAACCAATGAAACCTGGGCAGGGATACCTGGTCAGTAGATTTCATTGTTGTAAGGCCCTCTGATTGCGACAGCGTGCCAGACGGCTCAAGCACCTGGCCTTAAACGTTATACACCTTGCCCAAACCGACGTAGCGCCGATCCGAGGGGTGGCGCAATCGCACCGCCATGCGGGGACCCGTGCGGCCCAATGGGATCTGTTGAGCGGGAAGGTCAGAGGAAAAGGGGTGTATCAGGGTTAAAGCCGGATGCCTGAGCGGTTTGGAAAACGTCACCCGACGCCCCATCAAGCGCCTTCGGTGCCGCGTTTTCCGCCAACCATCGCCTGGAGGAAGCGTCCCCAGAACGCCGAAGACGGGGCGCGCAACCTTACTTGGGGGTCGATTTCGCCCGCCTCACGCTGTAATGATCAGAGAAATGTCAGCGCGGCTGCGAAAACAACCACCAACCCTTAGACCGGTTGGTCCGGGGCGGGAATAAACTCTTGATCGTCACCGGGAGGGAGCTGGAAACGGCCGTGCATCCAATCGCCTGCCCGCCAGGCTTCTTTCGCCGCTTCGATCCGTTCTTTGGAAGACGCGACGAAATTCCACCAGATGTGTCGCGGCCCGTCCATCGTCGCGCCCCCTAAAAGCATCACGCGAGCACCCTCTTCACCGGCCTTGGCGCTGATCCGATCACCCGGTCGAAATACAAGCATCTGACCTGCGTCAAATGTCTGCCCCGAGATTGTAACGGCGCCGCTCAACACGTAGAGCCCTCTGTCCTCGTGATCATCCGGCAATGGCAAACTGGCCCCGGCTTCCAACAGTGCATCCGCATAAACCGTTTCAGAATACACCTTTACCGGCGCCTCCTCCCCATAGGCTGTGCCCAAAATCAAGCGCAGCTGCTTCCCCTCCCCTTCGATCAACGGCAGGGTGACTTTGGGGGCATGTTGAAAGTCAGGAACAGTATCTTCATGCTGTTTGGGCAACGCCACCCAGGTTTGCAGCCCCAGAAGGCTGTGAGGTGCCTTGATAAAATCACCGTCAGCCCGCTCCGAATGGGTGATGCCATACCCAGCGACCATCCAATTCACCGCGCCCGGTTCAATCCATTGATCCGTGCCCAGGCTGTCGCGATGATGGATCTTACCCTTGTACAGATACGTTACCGTCGCCAAGCCGATGTGCGGATGCGGACGCACATCAATGCCCTGCCCGGTAAGGAATTCAGAGGGGCCCATCTGATCAAAGAAAATGAAAGGTCCTACCATTTGACGGGCGGGCGCCGGTAGGGCGCGCCGCACCTCGAACCCGCCCAAATCCCGCGCGCGTGGGACAATCACTGTTTCGATTGCATCAACGGCATCGCCAATGGGACAATCCGGATCAAGAATGGGGTTCCAACTCATCTGGCGACACTCCGTGTTGCTGGCATGGATATCTGCAGACTTTGAAATGGTGCAGTTTCAGGCTGCGGCAAGTTGTCACTACGCGGCGGCCCTGGCGGCTCAGCAACTGCCTGCAAGTGTGAGCACGCGGGCTTCTTTCCTTGTCATACCACTAGAATGTGCCGCAGTGTGGATGCTGACATGTTTGTGGCCGCTTTGCTTGAAGCAGACGGTCAAACCACTGCCCTATGCTTTGCCCGTCTCCAGGCGCCAAGCTATTCCGCCGCCAGATTAAGCGCAACGGGCTTCGCACGCTCGTCAGGTCCCTCAGCATCCAGCGAGGCGGGTCGCGCGCGGCGACGAAGCAGCGCGAACATGGGCGGTGTGAAATAGAACGACACAACCGTTGACAAAAGCACACCGCCAGCAATCGCCACGGCAAAAGGCGGCCAGAAAGCGCCCCCTTCCAAGATCAGCGGCAGGAAGCCGCCAAAGGTCGTCACCGTGGTCGAGATGATGTGCCTGCTCGACCCCGTCACCACGCGTGCCATCGCATCGCGATCTCCGTCGCGGGCTTGCGGATCTTGCTGTAGCCCGGTCAAAATAATGATCGCCGCATTGATCGACACGCCTATTGATCCGATCACCCCGATGATCGCTTGGATACCGAAAGGATACTGCATAATCGCGAGCGACAGCATCGACAGGCCCGCCGACAGCACGCATACGATCAACGCGATCCCGGTTAGGCGGAAGGAATTAAACGTCAGCGCGATGGTGGCGATCGTCAGCGTCACGATCAGACCGACAGATGCCAATAGATTGCCCACCGTGTTGGAGCGTGCATCGCTGTCTCCGCCAAGTTCGAGCGTATAGCCCAAAGGAAGATCAAAGCCGCGCGCGTCCAACGCCGCCAGCACATCTTGCAGCGCCTCTTCTGGCAAGACGCCGGGCACGATGAACGCCTGGATCGTATTCTCCCGCAAACCGTCACTGCGCGTGATGACGCTCTCGGAGGGTTCGACAACTGGATTGGCCAGTTCGGACAGAGGCACACCAGGAAAAGACCCGCCTGCTGACACTGCTGGCGCATTGGGCAATAGGATCGGCATGTCAGCGATGGCGCGCAGATCACCGCGCAAACCGTCGCCCATCCGCACACGCACCGGGAGGCGTTCGGTGCCTTCCACAAGCGAGCCACCGGTCACGCCAACCAGCGCAGTGTTAAGCTGTGCTGCGATGTCTGTGACATCCAAGCCCAAAAGCCGCGCTTTGACCTCGTCTATCTCAAACCTAACTTGGGGTGCGCCGCCATTTACCCCCGCGCGCGCCTGCGTGACAAGTTCGAGGTCCGCCATAATCGCCCGCACCTCATCGCCAAGGCGCCGCAAGGTCGGGATGTCTTGCCCTTTGATCGTGATTTCAACGGGCGCATCTACGGGTGGCCCTTGCACTAAACCGCGCACGATAATCTGAGCCTCAGGAAAGCGGCTGTCAAAAGCGGCTTGCAGGCTTCCGACCAAGCGCGCGGCATCGGCATCTGTTTGCGTCGTCACCATGGCTTGCGCGAAGCCGGGTTCTTGCGACCTATTCCCAACGATATTGTAATAGAAAGCCGGCCCAGATCGACCAACGGTCCAGTACACGTTGCGGATCCCGTCGTCATTGCGGATGATCTCATCCATCTGCGCCACAGTACGCGCGGTTTCTGAAATCGCAGCGCCAGAGGGCATATCGACTTCGATGTAGAATTGATTGCGCTCTACCCCTGGAAAGAACTGCGCGGTCAGTGTGGGGAACGCAGCAAAACCGAGCACGGGCAAGATCAAGGATACAGCGATCGCACGGATGGGATTGCGCACCGCCAGCCGGATAGAGCTTTCGAACAAGCGTCCTAAAAAGGGGATCGATATGCCACGGCTTAAAAATGTCCCGCGGTCCGCTGTCGGCAAAAGCCAGCCGGACACCGCTGGCGTCACCGTCAGCGCCACGAAGAGAGACCAGATCAGCATCAAAACGACCGCAATTGCAATTGACCCAACAAAGTCACCTGCAGGTCCTGGCAAAAGGATCATCGGCGTGAAAGCCAGCGCCGTGGTCACGGTGGAGGCCAGCAACGGCGTTGCAAGACGCCGCACCGCATCGCGTACCGCATCAACCCGCGCCATGCCGTCCACCAAACGGCGCCGCACCTCATCAGTCATTACGATGGCGGCATCGACCAACAGGCCAAGCGCAACAATCAGCCCAGTCACTGACATCTGATGGATCGGCAGACCGATGAAATTCATCGTGGCAAGCGTTGCCAAGGAAACGACGGGCAACACAAGGGCCACAATCGCCGCCGCCTGAAATCCCAAAGTCAGGAAGAGAACAGCAACGACCAGTCCAACCCCGATCGCCATATTTTGCCCAACCTGCGCCAATCGATCCACGGTATATGTGCTTTGGTCGAACAGCAGCGTTTCTTCAACGCCCAAAGGCAGCACATCGGCGCCTGCGGCGAGCTCGTCGCGCACGAAGCTCATCCAGCGGTCGATTTGGACGCCTTCTTGCGCCAAAACACCGATCAAGATCGCAGATTTGCCATTTGCAATCGCATATTCTGCGCGGGGCGCGCGCGGCCCTCTGTCGATCGTGGCGATATCGCCCAGCGTGACGGTACTGCCCAAAGGATTGTTTCGCAAAACGACCTGGCGTAACCGGTCAAGGGTTTCGATCTCACCCGTGATGCTGATGTTGAGATCGACATCGCCTTGCAAACGCCCGGATTGCACTTTGCCGTCTGCCTCGGCGATGCGCCCTGATATTTCTGCGGCGGTCAGTCCCAGAGCCGCCGCCTGCACTGGATCCACGCTGATCAACACCTCTTCCTGAGGCGTACCAAAGAAATCAACCGCGCGGGTCGATGGAATGGCCCGCAAACGATCCCCTAGCGCTTCTGCATGACGCGAGAGCAGCGTGATCGGCATCGCCTCTTCCGTCGAGGTGATCGCAATCACTGCAGAATAGGCGGAAATCCCCTCAGCGTTGAATTCGGGCGGAAGCACACCGGGCGGAAAACGCCGCCGCACATCTTCTACTGCATCGCGCGCCTCAGACCAAACCTGCTCGATCGTTGCGGCATCCAAGGTCTCAATCAACTCAATAGAGACGATGGAAACCCCCGTTCGAGAGACCGAGGATACAAGGTCAATCTCTGCGATCGTTCGAAGTTCTTCTTCAAGCTCGGCCGTTACCAATGCCTCAACCCGCTCAGGGTCGGCACCTGGAAATTGCGTCGTTACCGTCGCGAAAAGATTGGTGATCGTCGGATCCTCTTGCCGCCCGAGCGACAAGAAAGAAGACAGCCCAGCAGAGACGAGCACCAAAATGATCAACGCCACCAGGCGTGGCTGTCGGAAGGTCAAGGTTTCCATGACGAAACGCCTATTCGCTGACATTGACAACGACACGCTGCCCGACTGTCACCCGCTGCGGGCCTTCCTCAATCAACCGCGCGCCCGTTGGAAAAGCGCCGCGAACGAACACGCGGTCGCTTTCCGCGTGCAAAATCTCAACTGTCGCTGTTCGAACCGTGTCGCCTTGATCGACGGCAAGTAGCGTCCATTGCCCGCGCACCCCTTCCTTCAAGCTGGTCAACGGGACCCAAAAACCGTCAACCGCGACACGCTCTTGCACCTGAAGCCGCGCGATCTGACCAAAGGCAGCACGTGCATCCGGCTCAATCTCAAAAATCGCCGTGCGCGTGCGGGTCACAGGGTCGACATCCGGCCTCAACGTGATGAGCTGCGCGGGATACTCTTGACCTGACAATGAGATCTGGACCTGGCTCAAGGCGGTTTCATCAAAATCAAGCGGCACGCCAACGCGCACGATCGGCGCTCTAGTCTCAACCAAATTCAGAAAGCTTTGGCCAGCGCCCAGCGTTTCGCCGCCATCGACGCTGCGTGTGGTAACGCGCCCATCAAACGGCGCTTGTATCTGGGATTTCGAAAGACGGATGTCGACATTTCGAAGACCCGCCGCGATTTCTGCCCTGCGCCCTAAAAGCTCGTCGCGCCGCGCCACCGCGCTGTCAAAACCAGCCTGGCTGGCGAAACCGCTCTTTCGCAACCGCTCGTTGCGATCCAGGGTCTGGTTGGCCAACTTCAGTTGCGCCTCCGTCGCGGCTTTTGACGCCAGAAGCTGCTCACGCTCCGCCTTTAACAGCGCGGTGTCTTGACGTGCCAGCACCTGGCCCTTGGTCACAGTGTCGCCTTCATCGACCAAAATTTCGGAAAGCTGGCCCGGCAATTCAAAGGACACTGCAACCGTCTTTTGAGGTTCAACCTGACCAACAAACGCGCGCTGGACATCGTAACCATCTTCAATGCGCAAAGGATACGTCACAACGGGTATTGCAGATGCGGCATCGGGTGTCGGAGCGGCATTCGCCCGCTGCGCAAGCTCGGATGCGCCAAACTGCACCGCAAAAGCCGCACCAGCGATAATCGCGGTCGTGAGGGTTAAGCGAACGATCAAACGCCCTGCCCGCCATATCAAAGAAGGCTTTTCTTGATCTTTCTGTTGCTTTTCCATCTTTCGACCCTCGTCAAGTTAGATGTGCTAACATATGTTACTGCTTCTTACTTTGACAAGGGTCCCGTTTTTTGAAACAGTCCATGCAATGACACATGCCGAAAAAATTACCCTCGCTGAGCGGGAAGATGGTGCGCAAAAGGCGTTGCGCAAGTCCGCCTATCATCATGGCGATTTGCGGGCGGGATTGATCGAAGCAACCCGCAGATTGGTCGAGGAAAAGGGACCAGATAGTTTTTCGGTTTCAGATGCCTGTCGATTGGCGGGCGTGTCATCTGCAGCACCTTACAAGCATTTCAAAGACAAGAATGACATGCTGGTCGCGATGGTTCTGGAAGGCATGGAGCGACATCGTCAGAACATGCATATCGCCCTAGAGGGTATTCCCGTGGGCACACCAGAGCGTGTGATGGCCCTGGGTCGCGAATACGTCATGTTTGCGCTGCGCGAAAACGGGGTTTTCTGCTTGAAATTCGGTGGCTATACAGACGCGTTAGACGATGATCGGCTTGCCGCCGCAGGAGAACAGACATTTGACATCGTGTTGCGCGAGGTAGCAGCATGTTTGGGAGAAACAGAGATCACACCGGAGGTGAAGCAGCGCGGTTTCATGCTATGGAGTTTTGTTCACGGCCTGTCTTTTCTGCTGGCGGATGACAAACTCGCTGAGATGGGTGGGGAGGTCACGCTTGACGAACTGCTGGACAATATCGGTCGACGCATTCTTTCCGATTGAACAATCCCTAAAGAAGTAAAAAGCCCCCATGTGTATGGGGGCTTTTGTTTGTTATCCGCCGAAATCATCAAGCATAATGTCATCGCGATCAACGCCAAGATCTACCAGCATGTTGATCACCGATGCGTTCATCATGGGCGGCCCACACATGTAGTATTCACAATCCTCAGGCGCCGAATGCTCCTCTAGATACTCGTCATGCAGGACGTTGTGAATGAAGCCTGTGTATCCTTTCCAGTCATCCTCGGGCAACGCGTCTGACAGCGCTACATGCCATGTGAAGTTTGGAAATTCCGCGGCGAGTTCATCAAAGTCCTCTACAAAGAACATCTCTCGCTTGGAACGGGCGCCGTACCAAAAGGTGATCTTACGATCACGGTTTTTCAGGCGCTTGAGCTGATCAAAGATGTGGCTGCGCATCGGGGCCATGCCCGCGCCGCCGCCGACGAAAACCATCTCTTTCTCAGTTTCACGCGCGAAGAACTCACCAAAAGGTCCAGAGATCGTCACTTTATCACCGGGTTTCAGACTGAAGATAAAGGAAGACATTTTGCCCGGTGGGATGTCTGTCGACCCCGGTGGGGGCGACGCGATCCGAACATTGAGCATGATCATACCCTTTTCTTCAGGGTAGTTTGCCATGGAATAGGCCCGCTCAATCGGCTCATCGACCTTTGATTCATACTGCCAAAGATTGAACTTGTCCCAATCCTCGCGATATTCCTCCTCCACTTCGAAATCTTTGTATTTGACGTGGTGTGCGGGCGCTTCGATCTGGATGTAGCCACCCGCACGGAAATTCACGTCTTCGCCATCGGGCAGCCTGAGGACAAGGGCTTTAATAAAGGTCGCAACATTCTCGTTCGAGACCACGTCGCATTCCCATTTTTTGACACCGAAGACCTCTTCAGGAACTTCGACTTCCATGTCCTGCTTCACGGCGACCTGGCAAGACAGGCGATCACCGCAAGACGCCTCTCGTTTCGTGATATGGCTTTCCTCAGTGGGCAGGATTGAGCCGCCGCCAGCATGTATTTTCACGCGACATTGTGCGCAGGTGCCGCCCCCGCCGCATGCAGAAGGCACAAACAGCTTTTGCTCTGCAAGAGTTTGCAGCAGCTTGCCTCCTGCGGGGACTGAAATCGTTTTCTCGCCGTTGATCGTAATGTTCACATTCCCGCTCGACACCAGTCGCGACCGCGCGGCGAGGATGATCGTCACCAGCGTGATCACGATCAATGTGAATAAAACTATGCCAAGACCAAAAGTTGCCATATCGGTGAGCTCCTTAAAGTTTCACACCAGAGAAAGACATGAACGCCATTGCCATGAGCCCTGCCGTTATGAAGGTAATGCCAAGACCCTGCAGACCATCCGGGATGTCAGAGTATTTCAGCTTTTCGCGCACCCCCGCCATCGCGGTGATGGCTAAAGCCCAACCAAAGCCTGACGAGACGCCGTATGTCACGGATTCAGCAAGGTTGTAGTCGCGCTCCACCATGAACAAAGATCCGCCGAGGATCGCACAATTCACAGTGATAAGCGGCAAGAAAACGCCAAGCGCGTTGTAGAGCGGCGGAAAGTACTTATCGAGGACCATTTCAAGGATCTGAACAAGTGCTGCGATAACACCGATGTAGGAAATCAAACCAAGAAACGTAAGATCCACGTCAGAAAAACCCGCCCAGCTCAGCGCGCCTGGCGCCAACAGATAGCTCAAAATCAAGTTGTTGGCGGGGACAGTGATGGACTGAACAATCATGACAGAAATACCAAGCCCGATCGCAGTGGCGATTTTCTTGGAAACGGCGATGAAGGTGCACATGCCCAGGAAGAAGGACAGCGCCAAGTTTTCGACGAATATCGCTTTAACCGCGAGTGAGAGCAAACCTTCCATCAGTGCGCCTCGACCGCCTGAATTTTATACTCCCGTTCTTCCACCTGATCGGTTTTCCAGGTGCGGAACGCCCAGATGATCAACCCAATGATAAAGAAGGCAGAAGGCGGCAACAGCAGCATGCCATTTGGAACGTACCAGCCGCCGTTGTTAACCGTCTCCAGCAGGGTGACACCGAACAGGCTGCCAGATCCAAAGAGCTCTCGAATGATGCCCACCAGCATCAATATCAAACCGTAGCCAAGGCCATTGCCCACGCCGTCGATAAAGCTGTCAACGGGCGGGTTTTTCATTGCGAAAGCTTCAGCGCGTCCCATCACAATGCAGTTGGTGATGATCAGCCCAACGAAGACCGACAGCGTTTTGGAGATTTCGAAAGCATACGCTTTGAGAAGCTGATCCACCAAAATCACCAAAGAGGCAATGATCACCATCTGTACAATGATGCGGATGGATCCTGGAATTTGATTGCGGATCATCGAAATGAACATCGAGGAAAATCCTGTGACAAAGGTCACAGCAATCGCCATCACGAACGCCACTTGAAGCGATGATGTCACCGCAAGCGCGGAACAGATGCCCAACACCTGAAGCGTTATGGGGTTATTGTCGACCAACGGGTCGATCAACATGTCTCTACCTTTGTGGGCCATTATACGTTCCCCGCTTTCAGATTTGTCAGGAAGGGTTCATAGCCTGTCTCGCCCATCCAGAAATTTACCAAATTATGCACGCCAGTCGTGGTCAGCGTGGCACCGGCAAGCGCGTCAATGTGGTACTCTGCTCCGGCGGCCGGTGGTGTCTTCGTCACGCTGATTTGCAACTCGCCGTTTTCGTCGCGCAAACGCTTGCCGTTCCACATCGCCTTCCAACGCGGGTTATCGACTTCAGCGCCAAGACCCGGCGTTTCCGCATGTTCGTAAAACTGCAAACCGAAGATATCATTGCCGTTTTCTTCAAGCGCGATGAAGCCATACAGCGTTGACCACAGACCGTAGCCGTGGATGGGCAAAATCACCTTATCGATCTCTCCTGCGTCGTCACGCAAAAGATACACCGTCACGTATTTTGCCTGCCGACCGATGCCAGCGGGATCGTCTTGCAAGGCAATCGAGGTTGCCGGATCATCCGCCGCGGCACGATCATCAAAGCTTGCCGGATCGAATTCAGACGTGAACGCGCCACTGTCCAGTTCAAGAACGCGAGGCTCAAATGCTTGAAAAGCTTGAACGACGTCGACGCCGGGTTCGTAGATGCCCGCGACTTGAAGGATGTTAATCTGCTTGTCTTTGAGCGCGTTTACCGCCTGCTGGGGACGCAAGGCAACGGCGGCCGCCGAAACAACCATAGAGGCGACAAGACACAAGGACACCGCCACAAACACCGTTTTGGGGACCGAGTCAGCCGGCAGCGCCAAAAATCGGCCGATTAACCCTTTAGGTTTGGTCATTTCTTCTGTGTCGTCAGGCATGTCTTCTGGCCCTACGTTTGATGTTGGCTTGAACAACGAAGTGGTCGATGAGCGGTGCAAAAACATTACCAAAGAGGATCGCCAGCATCATCCCCTCGGGGAAGGCGGGGTTGATGACCCGGATCATCACGACCATGAACCCGATCAACGCGCCATAGATGTAGCGACCCATATTGGTGTGCGCGCCCGAAACCGGCTCTGTGACCATGAACACGAGCCCAAATGCGTATCCCCCCAAGACGAGGTGCCAATACCACGGCATGGCAAACATCGGGTTGGTGTCAGAGCCGATCCAATTGAGCAAAAGCGAAAAGCCAATCATGCCGCCAAGGCAGCCCACAACCATTCGGTAATTGGCAATGCGTGTTGCCAGCAAGAATACGAGACCGATCAAAGCAGCCAGCGTCGACGTCTCGCCCATGGACCCGGGCACAAATCCCAGGAAGCTGTCCCACCAGGTCATGCCGCGCGCGGCAAGCTCTTGCACGCCTTCGGCCGCAGACACAGCAAGCGCCGTGGCCCCTGTATACCCGTCGACGGGCACCCAAACACTGTCCCCCGACATTTGCGCAGGATAGGCAAAGTACAAGAACGCGCGTCCCGTCAGCGCGGGGTTCAAGAAATTCTTACCCGTGCCGCCAAACACCTCTTTCCCGATCACAACGCCGAAGATAATGCCGAGCGCGACCTGCCACAGCGGTGTCGTTGCAGGTAAGATCAGAGTGTAAAGCATCGACGAGACCAAAAAGCCCTCGTTCACCTCATGACGCCGGATCGTAGCAAAGATCACCTCGAACAATCCGCCCGCCACCAGGGTGGTGATGTAGATGGGAATAAAATACATCGCCCCGTGCATGATATTCGCGAAAGGATTGGCGGGGTTGAAACCGATGCCGAGGGTTTCAATGATCCACGCGCGCCAGCCCGAGGCACCAAACTCAGCGATCGCGAGGTTGGTGTGATAGCCCGTGTTGTACAGCGCCATCACAATGCAAGGGATCGTGGCAAGCACCACATAGGTCATGATGCGCTTCATATCGATGTAGGAACGCGCATGCGGCGCGACGGTGGTAACGGTCTTTGGCGTGTAAAGAAAACTCTCCACCATCTCGTAAATGGGGAAGTAACGCTCCCACTTTCCGCCCTTTTCAAAATTGGGTTCGATCCGATCAAAAAAGTCACGTACGCCCATCGCTTAACCCTCTTTCTCGATCTTTGTCAGACAATCGCGCAATGCGAGCCCGTATTCGTATTTCGCCGGGCACGCAAAACCGACGAGGCCCAAATCTTCTTCGTCAAGCTCCAAGGCACCGAGTGCCTGCGCTTGATCCGTGTCCATCACAAGCAGTGAACGCAAAAGCTGCGTGGGCAAAAAATCTTGCGGCATGAGTGTTTCGAACGTGCCGGTAGGCACCATGGCGCGCCGCCCCCCGTTCAGATTGGATGTGAGCGGGAACCTCTTTTTGGTCAGTGCAGAGCCCAGGACGGGCTGCACGGCGTATTTCGATATCATCGGACGCACCCAGCCCATGGGAATCTGTTTCTTATCTTCCTCAATCAACGTGACTTGCCGCGCGTAGCGACCCAAATAGCCGCTTGGCCCCTCTCCAGCGCGACCACTGAGCACGGATCCGGAAATCATCCGTATCGCCATATTGGTCGGGCTATCGCCTTGCGTGAGATCTGACAGAGACGCCCCTGCAATCGTGCGTACCACGCGCGGATCTTTGCAGGCGGGCCCTGTCAGGGCAATCGTGCAGGTCGCATCATAGCGACCTGTTAAGAGCAATCTGCCGATCATGAGAACGTCTTGATAGCCGATGGTCCACACCACCTTGTCCCCGAACGGCGGTTCAAGGAAATGCATGTGCGTACCGGCAAGACCTGCAGGGTGCGGACCTTCAAAAGCGACTGCGTTGATCGCGCCCAAATCGCTGCCCGGCAGCTCATCCTCTGGCGCGTGACACAGATATGTCGCGCCATTAGAAAGCGATGCGACCGCTTCCACCCCTTTGGAAAATGCCTCTGGTTCGGCGGCAATCACCGGCCCCGGCGCCGCAGCCAACGGTTCAGTGTCGGTCGCGGTGATGTAGATCGCGGCAGGACGAGTCGCCGGGTCGGGGACTTTTGAATAGGGGCGCGTGCGAAACGAGGTCCAAAGACCTGCGGCACACAGTCGCTGAGCGAGACCTTCAGCAGTGCCTGCATCCCCCACTTCTGAGAAATCCACAGGTGCGGCGGCACCCTCCTCCACCGTCACTTCCACGCTAATCAACTTGCGCCTCGCGCCGCGATTAATCGCTGTCACTGTTCCCGACGTGGGAGAGACGACTTGAACCTCGGGCATGTCTTTGCTGATCAGCAAAGGCGCACCAGCCCCCACGATATCGCCCTCTTGCACGGCAATTCGCGGCTTCCATCCAATATAATCATCTCCAAGAACGGCAACTTTCCGAATCGTCGGCCCCTGTTGGATGCCTGGTCTTGGTGTCCCTGATATGGGTATGTCTAATCCCTTACGGAGCGACAAACGCTGCACGTTGGCTACCTCTTCAAGTCTGGCTCGTTATGCAATGTGATCCGTTGGCTAGTGATCGCATTTACTGTGCAGCTAATACTTTTTTGTTGAAATGTCCATTAATGTCGCAGAAAAGCTGAAGCCAAGCCAGTAGCCAACTTGAAGTAGCCTAAAGGGATGTGTTTATGACGGGTATGACAAAATTTTCACGCCGATCTTTTCTTGTTATGCCGCTCGCGTTTGCGGCCTGCAAACCCGGCGACAATGTGCTGGAAATCGCTGGCGGAACGATGGGGACGACGTTCAGCGTCGTGGCGGTTGACCCATCCGGAAAGGTCGACAGCACAGCACTGCGTCGTGAAATTGAGGGGGCTTTGGCCGAGGTCAACCGACAGATGTCCAATTGGGACGCCGCCTCTGAAATCGCATTATTCAATGCACGCGCAGATATGGATAAGACCGAGATTTCCGCGCCGCTTGCACAGGTGATGAAGGCGGCAGAGGCCGTTCATGTGGCAAGTGAGGGCCGCTTCGACACCACGATGGGGCCGCTGATTGAGCTTTGGGGGTTTGGGGCATCCGGCACAAAAAGCCTACCGAATGACGCTGAAATAGCTGACGCGGTCGCCCGCTCCGGCCATGGAAACACGCTGCGCTTGGGTGATAAGACGCTTCAGAAAAAACAGCCTGACGCGCAAATATACCTATCTGCGATCGGGAAAGGCTACGGTGCAGACCGCGTTGGTCAGGCCATCGAAGCGATGGGCATCACCGATTATCTCATCGAGATCGGTGGCGACCTTTTCGCAGCAGGACGCAACCCCGCTGGCCTTCCTTGGCAGGTGGGCATTGAAAAGCCTGCGGCACTCAGCGGTGGCGTGCTTGACGTTATTGGCGTGTCTAACCTGGGTCTCGCGTCATCTGGGGATTATCGCAATTACTTTGAGGAAGATGGCAAGCGCTTTTCGCACATCATCGATCCAGCAACGGGGCGTCCGATCACACACACAACGGCTTCGGCCACCGTGCTTGCAAAAAATGCGATGCTGGCGGACGCTTGGGCCACAGCAATGCTTATATTAGGGCGCGAAAAAGGCGCGGAGATTGCGGAGAAGCACAAGATCGCGGTGCTCTTTATCGAACGCGACGCCAAGGCGAGCGGGCTAAGATTTACGACAACCGCGAGCACCCAATTCACCGCTCTAACCGCATAAGCGCGAGGCGCACCCAAACGGAGGACGCAGCACGTGGCAACATTTCTCCTCACTTTCGGACTTCTCTTGATCGTAACGCTGGGCATGGCCATCGGGGTCATTTTCATGGGGCGCACGATCAAAGGAAGCTGCGGTGGTCTAAATGCTGTGGGCGACGCGGATCAATGTCTCGTTTGCCATAAAGATATTGATCCGAATAGTCCCTTGAAAGAACGGTTGCAGTGTCCCCGCGCCCGCAAAATGCTAGAGCGCGCGAACATCACGGAAGGTGGCAACGTCTAGCCAGGCAAACTCATTGGAACGAAGCCAAGGACCAATAGCCCCGCGGCCGTTAAACTACCGTAGACCCAGAGTTGCCAAGCGGGGCCCTCGGTTTTCCATACGCGCCTGTATTGATACCCCAACCAGCAGGCGCAAACGAAAATAATGGTCGCCGTGAATGGCGTGAGTGTTAGGGGTATCATAATTTTTCTCTGACTATGCGAATTTTACGCTATGCTCTCAAACGGGAGATACATGGTAGTAACGCGGAGGAGACATAAGCGATGCCGACATCATATCAAGCACCGATGCGCAAAGACAAAGAGGTCACGCGCACACATAGCCAGAATCAGTCGAGCAATTTGCAGTCAGAGATTGCGACTGTGGCGCACATATTGGCTCAACGCGACGCGCGTGTCATTGATATCAAACCAGACGACACGCTTGGTCATGCGGTAGAGGTGTTGCGAGATGAGCGGATCGGTGCCCTTGTCGTCACCGATGGCACCGGCGCTCTCTACGGTATTCTTTCCGAACGTGACATCGTGCGCAAGCTGGCGGACACGCCCGGTCGGACATTGCCCCAGCAGGTGAAGGAGGTCATGACCGATAAAGTTGAGACTTGCAGCCCGGCAGAAGCCTTGGTCTCAACCCTGAAACGGATGACCGCGGGTCGATTTCGGCACATGCCCGTCGTTGATCGCAAGCGCCTCGTCGGCATGATCACCATTGGTGACGTCGTCAATTACCGTCTGAACGAACTTGAGCATGAAGCGCTGCAACTCAAACAACTGATCGTCGGCTAATCGGCCCAAGCCCCGAACTGGGCTTAGGCGAGAGCGCTGACATGAAACGCGGTCAGAGGATGAAATCTGCCGCCGTTAAATCAGCCTGTTCCACCCCGATCAGCACCACACTGGTGTTCGGGTCAAGCTGAATCAACGTGTCGTGCCCACCCGGCGCGACGGGCGAAAACACTGCCGACAGGGCTGTAAAGCTGCCGTAACCGAAAGCACTGACATTCAATTGATCGCCCTCAGTTGCAGAAAAGTCGATCACATCCGTCTGCCCCGTTACATCCAAGAATGCAAATGTATCAGCGCCTTGGCCCCCTGATAGCCGGTCTTGACCTGCGCTGCTTTGCAAAGTGTCATTGCCCAGGCCGCCAAAGATATTCTCATCAAAGGCCGTGCCTGTCAGCGTGTCAGCCCCAGTCGTCCCAATCTGTGAGGCTGTAACGCCGAAATCGCTCCCGTAGACGACGAAACTTGCACCAGAATTGCCGCCATTCGGATCGTCCTGGAAGGCACCCACGATCAAATCATCGAACCCATCGCCATTGACGTCCCCCGCTGCACTGACAGAGAAACCTGCGCGGTCCCCGCCACCCGCGCCGCGTAGCTCAAATCCGCCGATACCAAGCGAAATATCTGAAAGCTCAACTGACGTGCCGTCGGTCCTGCCAAAGACAACGAAGGCAGCGCCGGAGTCGTTTCCATTTGGATCATCCCGAAACGCGCCAACGATGAGGTCGTCCAGGCCGTCGCCGTTGACATCGCCTGCTCCACTGACAGATTGACCCGACCGATCTTGCACGTCGATGCCATTGATCGCGAACCCAGCCGCGTTGGTATTTTGCTGAACATCAGACAGTTCCACCGACACGCCGTCAGTCTTGCCAAAGACGACAAAACTCACGCCGGAATTGTTGTTGCCGTTTGCATTGTCTCTCGGCGCCCCGATGATCAAATCTGCGAAGCCATCACCGTTGACGTCGCCCGCAGTATCCACCGATCGGCCTGCTTCATCACCGTTTCCAACACCGTTTATGACAAACCCTGTTGCATTGGTTGATAGTTGGACATCCGATAACTCGACGACAGCACCATCCGTCTTGCCAAAGACAACAAATCCCGTACCGCGATTTGCCCCGACGTTGTTGCTGTTGGGGTCATCTAACGGGGCGCCCACAAAAATGTCATTTATTCCGTCGCCGTCGACATCACCTGCGTTGCTAACAGAAAACCCTGTTCGATTGTTCGCATCAGCCCCATTTATGACAAACCCATTGGTGTTGGTCCCCAACTGAACATCGGACAGTTCAATGGCGGCACCATCTGACTTACCAAAAACCACAAAAGCGGCACCTGCATCGGTCCCAGTTGCTGGATCGTCCAGATGTACACCAATCACAAAATCATCGCGGTTATCGTTATTCAGGTCGCCAAGGCGGCTCACCGAAACACCTGCCTCATCTTCGAGATTTTCGCCATTGATGACAAACCCGCCCAAATTGCTCGTTTGCTGCACATCAGAAAGCTCAACAACCGCACCATCCGATTTACCGAACACCACAAATGCTGCGCCAGAGTTGAAAGCGTTCCCAACCCCATTTGGATCATCGCGGTAGACACCGATGATCAAATCTTCGATGCCGTCCCCGTCTACATCGCCGGCACCGCTGACAGAGACGCCAGCGCGATCACCACCTGCGCCCCCATTCACCACAAACCCGCTGGTGTTGGTGCCCTGCTGCACGTCGGAGAGTTCGATGGCGCTGCCGTCTGTCTTCCCAAACACCACAAAGGCCGCGCCGGAATTACCGCCGTTCGGATCGTCATTGCGCGCCCCGATGATCAAATCATCCAGCCCGTCACCATCCATGTCGCCAACGTTTTCCACCGCGCGTCCGGCTTGATCGTTGTTGTTGACACCGTTGATCACGAAACCGCGCGCATCTGCGTTGAGCTGAATGTCAGACAATTCCACTGGGGCAACCCGTGCGCCCGTGATCGCAATCGTTTGCGCAACCTCCAGCCGCGCGCCCTCGCGCGTGAAAACGTCAAACGTGCCTTCGATGTCGGTGATCGTCTCAAGATAAAACAGCCCATCCCCGGCCAGCGTCACCGTGTCGGTTGCATCACCCAGCACGCGCACAGTGTTTGAGGTTTCGGACAGCCGTTGGATCTCGATCTGGTCTACAATCAACGTGTTACCGGCTGCATTGAGGTCAATTCGTTCGATGCCGCTGAGCGCGGTATTGTTGAGCGTTGTGAGGTCGAGGGTGAGGCCGTTGGCGTCGAAGCGGAGGGTATCGTTTCCGGTGCCGCCGTCGATGTCTGCGAATGCTGTGGTGGTGAGGGCGATGAC
>JBCCQX010000017.1:0-83772 GCA_039208585.1 Pseudomonadota bacterium
GGACTGTTGGGCCGCGCTGTTCGGCCCCCACGGGGCGGCGCTATGTCGGGTAGGGCTACATCTGTCAGATTTAAGGTCGGATGCTCAAAGAAGCGATGGTGGGTGATAAGAGATTTGAACTCCTGACATCTTCGATGTGAACGAAGCGCTCTACCACTGAGCTAATCACCCATATCAGCAGAACTAGCTAAACCAGCTAGCAGTTTCAAGCGCCTATCGGGGGAGGCAACGGACCCAGGTCAGTCAGATCCTTTCGTGGAAGACGGGCCAACCAATGAAAGGTCGATGGGCGACAGCGGATCGTTCTGACGCAAACGGGCGATCGCCATGCGGCCACCGTTCACTTTTTTCTCGCGCTGCACTTTCACCTTGCCCAAAGGCGGCAAAATCAACTCTCGGTTCTCGCGCAAGGCATCACCGAGCACGACGAGCAGAGTTTCCAAAATCGGTTTTACCTCGTTCTTACGCATCCCCGTTTTCTTAACGACGGTGTCAAGAAGCTCTTTCTTACGCATCACCGGCCCCATCTCAACCGGCTGCGGCGGTTTCGTCGGGGATGGCTTGGCCATTGTGTGTTTCGGCGCAGCCTTTTTTGTTGACACCACTTTCTTAGTCGCGGATTTGGCAACGGTTTTTTTAGGGGTTGTCGGCGATTTTCGCGCGGTTCTGGCGGTGGGCTTTGATGACACTCTGCTCATGACACACTCACATATGATCTGATGGGATGCGATATACAGTAGCGATCATCGCTTTACTATCTGATAAAGCATTGCCTTGCGGGCAGTACAGCTTAACATCAAACATGACGCATGTATTTTGGGGAATATTGCGATGAGAAAGCTTCTTTTTACCGTAACGATCTGCGCTGGGTTAAGCGCGACGCCTGCTGCTTTTGCGGGTGCGCTCAGCGATCCGGTGGTTGATCCCGTTGTGATCAGCACAGATGCCGCAAGCAGCAGCAGTGGGACCGCGCTGGTCGCTATTTTGGCGGTGTTGCTGTCGATCCCAGCGCTGACCGACTAGTATCAAAGCCGCTGGCACCAAATCGTGTCAGTGCGCAAAGCATCCGACCTGAGGGCGAATGCACCCAACCAACTTCGGGCGGCCTCATTTGGGCGCTCCCGTAAAGGGGGGCGTTGCGTATAAAGTTCAAGGCCGGAAGCTTTGACAAACAGAGAGGCGCCGCATTTAAATGCGGCGCCTTTATCGTTAAAACAGCTTACCGTCAGTGTGCCGCGGTCGCCCCGTCGGCACCGCTCAGCCTGGAGGCGAGCGCGGCGGCCGCCGCGGCATCCTCTGCGTCTTGATCCCATTCAATGGACTCAGGTGCCGACACCAACGCGTGCTCGATCACCTCTGACACATGTGTCACGGGGACGATGTTGAGCCCGTCTTTCACGTTGTCCGGGATCTCAGCGAGGTCCTTTTCATTTTCTTGCGGGATCAGCACTGTCTTGATCCCCCCGCGCAGAGCCGCAAGCAATTTTTCCTTCAGCCCGCCGATCGGCATGGCATTCCCGCGCAGAGATACCTCTCCGGTCATCGCGACGTCTTTGCGCACGGGTATCTTGGTCAAGACCGACACGATTGACGTGACCATGGCCAAACCGGCCGAAGGGCCATCTTTCGGTGTTGCCCCGTCCGGCACGTGGACGTGGATGTCCAACGTGTCGAATGTCGGCGGTTTCACCCCCACAGAAGGGCTGATCGAACGCACGTACGAGCTGGCCGCATCGATGCTTTCTTTCATCACATCGCCCAACTTGCCGGTGGTCTTCATCCGACCCTTACCAGGCAACCGCAGCGCCTCAATCTGGAGCAATTCGCCCCCGACAGAGGTATAGGCGAGCCCCGTGACCACGCCGATTTGATCCTCCTTTTCCGCCAGCCCGTAGCGATGCTTGCGCACCCCGAGGAAATCATCCAGGTTTTCTGGCGTGACGCTCACGCGGTCGACTTCCTTTTTGACGATCTTTGTCAAGGACTTGCGCGCAAGCTTGGCGATCTCTCTCTCCAAGTTCCGAACGCCAGCCTCGCGGGTGTAATACCGGATGATGTCGGTGACGGCCGCATCTTCCACGTCAAACTCGCGCGCTTTCAGACCGTGGTTCTTGATCTGTTTCGTCACGAGATGCTGCTTTGCGATCTCCAGCTTTTCATCCTCGGTGTAGCCTGACAGCGGAATGATCTCCATCCGGTCGAGTAACGGACCCGGCATGTTGTAGCTGTTAGAAGTGGTCAAAAACATCACGTTGGAGAGGTCATATTCCACCTCCAGATAGTGATCGACAAACGTAGAGTTCTGCTCAGGATCCAAAACCTCAAGCATCGCCGACGCAGGGTCGCCTCGGAAATCTTGACCCATCTTGTCAATCTCATCCAGAAGGATCAGCGGGTTGGTCGTCTTTGCCTTTTTCAACGCTTGGATGATCTTGCCCGGCATTGAGCCGATGTAGGTACGCCGGTGCCCCCGGATCTCACTCTCGTCACGCACACCACCCAAAGAGATGCGAATGAACTCACGCCCCGTTGCACGCGCGACGGATTTACCGAGAGAGGTCTTGCCAACACCCGGCGGACCCACCAAGCACATAATCGGACCTTTGAGCTTCGATGACCGTTGCTGAACGGCAAGATATTCCACAATGCGTTCTTTGACCTTCTCAAGCCCGTAGTGATCATCATCCAAAATCTGCTGCGCCTTGCCGAGGTTCTTTTTCACGCGAGACTTCACACCCCAGGGGATGGACAACATCCAGTCGAGGTAATTGCGCACGACGGTCGCCTCAGCTGACATCGGGCTCATGTTCTTGAGCTTTTTCAGCTCGGCATCAGCTTTTTCCTTTGCCTCTTTGCTCAACTTCGTTGCGGCGATTTTCTCCTCAAGCTCCGCCACTTCATTTTTACCGTCCTCGCCATCGCCAAGCTCTTGCTGAATGGCTTTCATCTGTTCGTTGAGGTAATATTCGCGCTGCGTCCGTTCCATCTGCGATTTCACGCGCGTCTTGATCTTTTTCTCGACCTGCAAGACTGAAAGTTCGCCCTGCATGAAGCCATACACTTTTTCCAACCGCTCTGACACGCTGAGCGTCTCAAGCAAATCCTGCTTTTGATCCACTTCGATACCCAGATGACCGGATACCAGATCGGCCAAGCGCGCCGGCTCCTGCGCCTCTCCGACAGCGCTCAACGCCTCGTCAGGCACGTTCTTTTTCACTTTTGCATAGCGCTCAAATTCATCTGCAACTGATCGCACCAACGCCTTTGTGGTGGCCGCATCGCCCGGTATCTCTGTCAGATATTCCGCATGCGCTTCGAAAAAGCGATCGTTCTCGACATATTCGGTGATCCGCACCCGGGCTTGCCCTTCGACAAGCACCTTCACGGTGCCGTCAGGCAGCTTCAGCAATTGCAACACATTGGCCAGCACCCCCGTTTCAAAAATACCATCGGGGCCTGGCTCATCGGCGCCTGGATCGACCTGGCTCGACAAGAGAATTTGTTTGTTGTCCGACATCACCTCTTCGAGAGCTTGCACAGACTTCGTGCGACCGACAAAAAGTGGGACAATCATGTGGGGGAACACCACGATATCGCGCAAAGGCAAAACCGGGTACGACGATGTTAGGGGATTTCTCATGCTCTATCCTTATTCGGCCAAAGACGTCACCCCGAGTTGCGGCAGTGCCCGTCTTTTCCTGTTTGTCTTGAACAATTGGGATCGCAGAGGCTGAGTGTCAACCAAAGCGGCAGAATTCAACCGTCGCCAAATGCCGCACAGAGAGGGCACGCATGACGCGATCCATGCCCTCTTAAACGGCTATTGTAGAACGACAGAGACCTCGCGCGGGCGCAACGCAGGCAAGCATGCTGCGCTTTTGACATGCATGTCTCGAGTGAGCGCGGGAAATAGGGTCTCTATCTCTCTCAGCGCCGCAGCGGTATGAAAGCGCCCATAGTCCCGCCCAAAATATAAGCTTTCTGTCGCGGCCCCATTGGCAAAAATCACCGCATGTTGGTCAAGCGCCAGGTGGTGATAGCACACGCCGCGCATGTCATTGACCTGCCTGACGCCCCTTTGACCCAGAAGAGATTTGGCGCTGACCAGGGCTTCCGGAACCGAGAAATACAGCGCGCAACGCGGATGAGAAAGCACCAGCCGATGCTGCGGCGACACCCGGATGGGGTGACGCAACCCCGCCAGCAAACCTGCACTCGGGGCGATCTCAATTGGTCTTAACGCGGGCACCAGAAGCAGATCCAAAGCGCCCAACGCACGGGACGCGATGTAGCGGATCGGCTGCGCCCCGTGATCGCGCGTGCGGACAACATCGCCGATCCGCAGCGCGTCCACGGGCCGGGGTCCTCTCACGGTCTCGATCATCGTGCCCGAGGCAAAGCAGATCAGATCGGCATAGGGTGTCGCCGAGACAACTTCGATCTCTCCGATGGTGATCGAATCTTGAGGATTGATAAAAATGTCCGAGGTTGCGCCAACGACATCGTCCATCTCGCTCATCGTGGGGAAGGGATCTTGATTGCTAGACACGTAGAAAAGCGTCCCCACCTCACCGGTCGTATTGTTCGTGATAGGAGAGCGGGCGATGGTCCAGATCAGATCGCCCGCCGCGCTTTCCTGCACGCCATCCACAAACAGATCTTGCGCCAGGCGCTGATTGCGCCCCGGATCCCCGATGTCGCCCGTGCCAGTTTGTGCGCCATCAGCTTCATCTTCGAAGTTTGCCTCATCATCTTCAAGCACGACCCGATCCGGTGCCGCGGTTTCAGAGGCAGCATAGGTCTGATTTGGTTGCTGGATGATTGTGGCAATCGGGGGATAGGTATCGCCGCCCGAGGTGTAAGGCGGCACGCCCAGATCCTCGAAAGAATAGATGCCAAAGCGGTAGGTTTGCATCCCGTGATCTGCCCGCTAACCCAGCCGAGACTGCATGAAAGGATGATGAGAGGGCCGCGTCTCACATCGTCTCAATAGGGTCAAAATCCGCACAGCGCGTTGGTCCTCACATCTCACCGACGAAGACCGTGCAGTTCTTGCACGGCGCGCAGCGGGTCTAGCCCGTGACCCTTAAGAAAACGTGTGAGGGGTAAAGACGCTGGGATTAGGAACTCTTGATCCGATGTCGCAAATTCGCCTGTTCTACCTGTGAAAGAGCATCTGAGCACGTCTAAGGCATTTCGACCTTAACCTGATGCAAACCGTTCCCAATCACCGTCCTTCCCAACAGACCCTGTTGGGCCGCGCCGTTCCGCCCCATCGGACCGGCGCTAAGTCTGGGCTGGCTGTATGAGACTTAAGGCCCTTTGCTGTTATCTCTCTCCCCAACAGACGTGCCGCGTCGCGGGGGTTAACCCAGGCGCGCCGACATCGCCGCACTCCGGTGTTTGACGCGCTTGAACATAACCCAAAAGGCTGGTGCGCCTCAAATCAATAGGCTTTCGTCATCACGGCGCTGCAGAGGTAGGATTGATCGGTCCCCACCCTACAGGGGCTCGATGTCACCAATCGCTCGTTTCTCCAGAAAAGAAGCGTAAAAATCTTGAAACGTCTTATTTGCAATTGCCGCGCGAATGCCGGCCATAAGCTCTTGGAAATAGTGCAAATTATGCCAAGTTAGCAACATGCCCGAAATCATCTCTTGCGCGCGAAAGACGTGGTGCAGATAAGCCCGAGAATACCGGGTGCAGGCGGGGCATGTGCAGTTTTCATCCAGCGGGCGCGGATCGTCTTGATGGCGCGCGTTCTTGATGTTCAGCGTCCCAAATCGCGTGAACACCTGCCCGGTTCGACCAGAACGGGACGGCAGCACGCAATCCATCATGTCGATGCCCCGCGCGACCGCACCGATAATGTCGTCCGGCTTGCCGACGCCCATCAAGTAACGGGGTTTTGCCTCGGGCAACATATCGGGGGCATAATCGAGAACAGAAAACATCGCGTCCTGCCCCTCGCCCACCGCGAGCCCGCCGACGGCATAGCCGTCAAACCCAATCGCGCGAAGCGCCTCGGCGCTTTCGGCGCGCTGGTCTTTGAACATGCTCCCCTGCTGAATGCCGAAAAGAGCATGCCCGGGGCGATCTCCAAACGCCTCTTTTGAGCGTTCTGCCCAGCGCATCGACAACTGCATGCTGATTAAACTATCGGCCTCTGACACGGGGAATGGCGTGCATTCGTCAAAGCACATCACAATGTCAGACCCGAGCAAGCGTTGGATCTCCATCGAGCGTTCGGGGCTTAGATCATGTGTCGACCCGTCGATGTGACTTTTGAAGGTGACACCGGCTTCCGTTAGCTTTCTGAGCTTTGACAGGCTCATGACCTGAAAACCGCCTGAGTCAGTCAGGATCGGCTTTGACCAATTCATAAAGCGGTGCAGACCACCCAGACGGTCGATCCTCTCAGCCGTGGGGCGCAACATCAAGTGATAGGTATTGCCAAGCAAAATATCCGCACCGGTGGCGGCAACGCTCTCAGGCAGCATCGCTTTGACCGTGGCGGCTGTGCCAACAGGCATGAACGCAGGCGTTTGGATGTCACCGCGCGGCGTGTGGATGACCCCGCGCCGCGCCTTTCCATCTGTCGCATGCTTTTGGAATGATATTTTGGGCATGATCACCCTAGGCGGCTTTCGCACCGGGGATACATCGCCGATAGCAAGGTTGCAATCGCCGGCGCCCGGGCCCTGAACCATCGCATAACCGTGTGCGCTCTCTCAGTCGCGTCTAGAGCTTTCGGCGGCGCGGATGTGAACGATACCGGCAATCGAACACGCGGGGCCTGGACGCTTTCGACCCACGCTCTTATGTTTGCAAGATGAACGAAGAGGCTGATATGACTGACGCTCACCCGCCCCTTGAAGGGGAACCGCTGATCGCTCCCTCCTCGACCGATCACCCGCTCTTTGATCAGGTGGTCGAGGCGTGCCGCTCTGTGTATGACCCTGAGATACCTGTGAATATCTACGAGCTTGGCCTGATCTACACGATCGCGATCGATGAAGAGAACGCCGTTGACATCAAGATGTCTCTGACTGCGCCTGGATGCCCCGTGGCGGGAGAGATGCCAGGGTGGGTCGCTGACGCTGTCGAACCGCTGCCGGGGGTGAAGCATGTCAATGTTGAAATTGTGTGGGAACCACCCTGGGGCATGGACATGATGTCAGACGAGGCGCGACTTGAACTGGGTTTCATGTGATCCCGGCGCAGCTAACGCAGATATGGCACGCATGATTTGAAGTTTTTGACCGTTGGGATATAAGCAAAAACGGTAGAGAGGCGATTTTATGTTCGGTGTTCCAGGCAAGCAGGCGGTGACGATAACGCCGAAAGCCGCAGCGCAAATCTCAAAACTGATGGCGCAAGGCGGGCATGCCGGTTTGCGCATCGGCGTAAAAAGGGGCGGCTGCGCTGGGATGGAATACACCATGGAATACGTCGACGCAGCCGATCCGATGGACGAGGTGGTGACGCAAGATGGCGCGCGCGTGATGATCGCGCCAATGGCACAGATGTTCCTGTTCGGCACCGAGATCGATTACGAAACGACGCTTTTGGATTCCAGCTTCAAGTTTAAAAACCCGAATGTGGTTGATGCCTGCGGTTGCGGAGAATCAATCAAGTTCGACGATTCGCTCACGTCTAATTGAGGCGATAAGCCTGCGCGATGGGTGGCCTGCCTGAGGGTCAGGCAGAGATGTTGTGGACCCTAGAGCCATCGGCATATCACCTAAGACACCTTCCCCAATCGACATAGCGCCGCCTGTCAAACCGAAGGTTTGCCTGCAGCAAAACGGGGGTGGAACGGCGCGGCCCAACAGGGTCCGTTGGGCGGGACGGTGAGAGGGAACGGTTTGTATCAGGTTTAAGGCCCGATGCTTTGGGGCATTTAGACAGTAGCTTCAGAGATCACGCATCACTTTCGCGCTCGACCGAAGCGAGAGGCAGTGAATAAGTGGTCCAGGTTTATTTGGGTCGACACGCTTTAGCTTTCGGGCCGTGCGCTTTCGCCAAAGCAATGGCTGGGTGCTCGTCGCGTTGCGGCGCGGTCCTCGCGGTGGTAGTTTCGCCAAGCTCACAAGAAAGCCCTTTGTCTATGCGCCGTAAAATCGTTGCCGGAAACTGGAAAATGAATGGCAGTGAGGCAGCGCTGCAGACCTTTTCAACCTTCAAGACGCCGACCGGCGGGACCGAGGTGATTATCTGCCCTCCCGCACCGCTTCTGAATATTGCGGTGAAGTGCCTGCAGCCCACCGGTATCAGCATCGGCGCGCAGGATTGCCATCCCCTGCCCGCTGGTGCCCACACCGGGGATATCTCTGCAAGGTTGATCGCTGACACGGGCGCCCGGTACGTGATCTTAGGCCACTCAGAACGGCGCAACGCGCATGCAGAGACCGACAGGGACATCGCCGACAAGGTACGCGCGGCGTGGGCGGCGTCTTTGACAGCGATTGTCTGTATCGGCGAGACACAGGCGCAGCGAGACGCTGGCACAAAGCTTAGCGTCATTGACGCTCAACTCAGCGGTTCGCTGCCGCCTGGCGCAACACCGCTGAATACGATTGTGGCCTATGAGCCGACCTGGGCCATCGGCACGGGCATGCTGCCCACCCTTGAGGAAATTGCAACCGTTCACGACGCCATGCGCGCCCATCTTGCGGCGCGGTTCACCGAACAGATCAGTGATGCAATCCCACTTCTCTACGGCGGATCGGTGAAACCCGAGAATGCATCGGCCATTTTTCAGGTCGAGAATGTCGATGGGGCGCTCGTCGGTGGCGCGTCACTGACACCTGATGCCTTCGCGCCGATTGTCACCGCGCTGTCTCAGGCATCCATAAACCGCTGACGCGTCTCAGGTGCCGGTCTGTGTCAGCCGGGTTTGACTTGCAGTTTTTTTGAACCTGCGGAAATACGCTCAGAAAAGCGCTGCTACTCCGTGATGATCTCCGGCCCCATGACCGAGATCGGCAACCACGTGCTGATCGCGGGAATGTATGTCACCATGATCAGAAACACGAACAGCACCGCCAAGAAAGGCAGCGCGGCGCGCACGACCTTCATCATCGGCATATTGGCCACGCCCGAGGTAACAAAAAGGTTCAGCCCGACGGGCGGCGTGATCATCCCGATCTCCATATTCACCACCATGATGATGCCAAGGTGGATCGGGTCGATGCCCAGATCGATCGCGATGGGAAAAACCAGCGGTGCCACGATGACCAGAAGGCCAGAAGGCTCCATGAACTGTCCGCCGATCAGCAAGATCACATTTACCATGACCAAGAACATGATCGGGCCGAACCCGGCATTTAAGATCGCGGCGGAAATCTGTTGCGGTATCTGTTCATCTGTTAACACATGTTTTAGAATCAATGCGTTAGCGATGATGAACATCAGCGTTATGGTAAGCTTACCGGCTTCAAAAAGCGTGTTCTTGGTATCGCGGTGGAAAAACACCGTCACCAACGCAAGCGGTTTCTGCAGCAGGCTTAGGTTTGGCCCGTCCCCCGCAGTGTGCAAAGGCCCCATGTCGCGGTACACGAAGGAGGAGATGACGAACGCGTAAACGGCAGCGACCGCTGCCGCCTCTGTCGGGGTGAAAATGCCGCCATAAATCCCGCCGAGGATGATAACGATCAGAAAAAGGCCCCACCCTGCTTCGAACCCACTGCGGCGCACCTCTTCCCAGCCTTGCCACTCGCCCTTTGGCAAATCGCGGACTTTCGCGATCAAATAGATCGTGACCATCAACATCAGACCCGCCAGCAAGCCGGGGATAACGCCCGCCAAAAACATGCGCCCGACAGAGACATCGGTGGCGGACGCGTAGACCACCATCACGATGGAGGGGGGGATCAAAATGCCCAATGTGCCAGCGACGGCGATAACGCCCGCCGCGAAATCCTTGGTATAGCCCACTTTGCGCATGCCCACGATCACGATCGAACCAATCGCCACCACGGTTGCCGGCGACGATCCGCTCAGCGCGGCAAATAACATGCAGGCAAAGACACCGGCGATGGCCAGGCCCCCGGGCAAATGTCCAACGATCGCGATTGAAAACCGTATGATCCGCCGCGCCACACCCCCGGTCGACATGAAGCTAGACGCGAGGATAAAGAACGGGATCGCCAAAAGCGTGTAATGACCCGCCATCGCCTGAAAGAACGTTTGAGCGATAGAGGCGAGCGACGTATCGCTGAGCACGAGGAGAAACAGGATCGACGACAACCCAAGAGAGATCGCGATGGGGACACCGATCAGCATCAGCCCGATGACCATCGCAAACAGGACGACGACTTCCATGCTCTACCGCTCCGCGTTCATGTGTTTGACATCTTCAACCGCATCCTCAACCTCGTGGCTGACAATCAATGCGGCTTGACGGCCCTGCATCACCTTCAGCGTTGCTTGCACGAAACGCAGCAGCAACAGCGCGGCACCGAAAGGCAAGATCGCGTAAGGAATGAAGCGCGGCAACTTTTCATATTCCTCCCCCGCGTTGAACATAGGCTCGATAAAACGGAGCCATTCGGGGATCGGCGTATTGATTACCTCGTACCATGCTTGATCGCGACTGTTTTCGAAACCGGTTGGAAACCACCTGCCCGAGGTCGCGTCCAACCCTGCAAAAGGCGCCCAGTAATCCCACGATCCTTTGAGGATCAGCGCAGCATAGATCATGCAGACAAGCCCCGCACATGTCGCGAGGATGCGGCGCGGCCGGTCGGAGAACAGGTTGATCACCGCATCAACACCCAGATGCGCCGTCACCTTGACCGCGTAAGACATCCCGAAAAGCACCAGCCAGGCGAAAAGAAAGGTGACAACCTCAAGCCCCCATATGATGCCGGTGTTAAAGCCGTATCGCAGGACGACGTTGATGAACGTGATGATTGTCATCAGCCCGAGAAGGATCGCAATCGCGGTCTCCTCGATTTCACTGACGAGACGGGTTAAACCGCTTTGCGCATTGTCGTGACCAGACATGACGCACCCCCAGGATCGCAGGCGTGTAAAAGACCAGCCCACCCAAAGTGGGCTGGTTGGTGGGTGGTGTTTGCACTAGTGCTTGGCGTTTATCGCCTGTGCAGCGGCGACATTTTCTGCGCCGACATCGTCCATGAACTGATCCCAGACCGGTTTCATCACAGCGACCCATTCTGCGCGCTGTTCATCGGTGAGCTGACGCACCACGCCGCCGGCATCGATGATCGCCTGCTTCGCCTCTGCATTGACCTTCGTTGATTCAGAATTGCGCGTCTCTGTCACTTCCGCGATGATCGTCGCCAGTTGACTGCGCATGTCATCGTCAAGGCTATCCCACCAATCGGTTGAGGTGACGACCATGTAGTCGATGATCCCGTGATTGGTTTCGGTCACGCCGTCCTGCACTTCGAAGAACTTCCGGCCATAGATATTGGACCAGGTATTTTCCTGCCCATCTACCACGCCCGTTTGCAGCGCGCCGTACACTTCGGAGAATGCCATCGGTTGCGGTGAGCCACCCATCGCGGCCATCTGTGCTTTGAGCACGTCAGAGTTTTGCACCCGGAACTTCAGCCCGTTTGCATCACTGGGCGATAACAGCGGTTTATTCGCTGACATGTGCTTCATCCCGTTGTGCCAAAAGGCAAGACCCAGCAAGCCGCGACGCGTCATGCTTTCCTTCATCGCTTGCCCCGTCTCTGAGTTCTGGAACTCGTCCACGGCATCGATGTTCTTGAACATGAAGGGCAGGTCGAAAATGCGGAACTGTTTCGTAAACTGTTCAAACTTTGACAGCGATGGTGCTGCAAGCTGAACGTCCCCTTGCAGCAGCGCTTCCAACACCTGGTCGTCGTTGTAAAGCGTTGAGTTCGGGAAGACCTCCATGCACGCTTTGCCATTCATCTCTTCGTTTACCCGCGCTTCGAGCAGGGATGCGGCGATCCCTTTTGGATGACGATCAACATTGGTCACATGGCTGAACTTGATGACCATCTCGCCGTCATCGCAGGCGGCAGATACCGCACCGGCGCTAACTGATAGGGCTGCCGCCACAGCGGCTGCAGTGAAAAATCTCATATCTCCTCCCAGAGTATCGAATCGTTATCCGGCACGTCACTTGCGTGCCCTGAGTTATCAAACATGCTTCGCCGCTCGCTCACAAGCCTCTCGTTCGATGACCTGTATTCCAGGTTTTTCTCAATGTTTTTGGCGATAAGGCTATTTCCTCTCCCGACGACCCGGTGACTTTGTCTGATAAACCGCACGCGGGCGGGTCGGTCTGTGCGGATTTTCGCACAGTTGGCGCTGTGATCTAAAGCCCAACACCTTGCGCACATCGACAAGCGCCGCCCGTCAAATCAAAGGTTTGCCTCCGGCAAAACGGGGGCGGTACGGCACGGCCCAACAGGACCTGTTGGGCGGGAGGGTGAGAGGGAATGAGGTGTATCCGGTTTAAGCGCAGGCTCTAACGCTGCGGCCTCTGTTGATCTTGCTGCGGCGCTGCCTCCGCTGATCCGGCCAAAAAAACCGGCAGAAGCACTGTTAACATCAGCAATCGGGCAATGTGGCAGGCCGCAACGAAACCGGGCACCGCGCCCAAAATCACGCCCATGGCGATCATCGTCTCCAAACCGCCTGGCGCAAAGGCAACCAAGACGTGCAGTGGCGGCATCCCCAGGGCCCAGGCCATCGGCACCGCGCCCAGCGCCGAGAACAAGACAGCGACGAAAGTGATCAACATCCCCACCAAGAAACCCCGGCGCAGCATGCTCAGGTCAACGCCGCAGAACCGCGTGCCAATCAATGCCCCCAACACGAGATAGGCGGGCATGAGCAGCCAATCGGGCACATAGCCGGGCGTCAGAGACGAAAGATGGCCCAATGCGGACACGCACATGGCACCCAGTAAAAGCGGCGCGGGAAGCGACAGGCGCGTGAAAAGCAGGCCAAGTGCCAAACCCAAAACCAACAATGCGCTGACATGAAAAAGCGTCATCGTTTGACCAACCGGCAAGATGATCCCGCTCACGTCAATGCCAAAACCAAAGGCCACAAAGGGTATCAACAGCGTCAGGGCAAGCAGCCGCACCGATTGCGCGATTGAAATGCGCGCGACATCTGCCTGCATCGCAGTCGCGGCGGCTACAACAAAGCTCAAATGCCCCGGTGCAGCGGCGAGGATCGCCGCGCGCCGGTCAAAGCCGTAAAGGCGCACCAGCAGCCCGCGACAGACCAGTAACGTTGCCACAATGACGAGCAGCATCACCGCGAAGGCCAAGGGCCACCTCAGCATCACACCAACGGCGTCAGCGTCAAACCCAGCGCCAACCGCCACCCCGAGCACGAGGAAACACAGGTCGCGCAGAACTGGATGGATCGCAGTTCTCACACTCCAAAGCCCTGCCACACTCACCGCGAGCGCCGGGCCGATCAAAATGAAGACCGGGGCCGAGATCCACCACGCGATGCCCGCGCCGAAACCGCCAACGACCAGCGTTTTCAGCGTATTGCCGCCGGTTGGATCCCTCAGCTGACTTTGCATGGAGAAAGTCTAGCAGGATGACAGGGCTGCAACCAGTAAGCTGTCACGCTTGCCCTTCGCTCGCAAAACCTGCAAAGCTCGCGCGCACGAAAATCACCGGCTGAGCCTGATGGAGAATATGCGCGGCGCAGCTTTGATGGTCTTGGCCATGCTCGGCTTTGCGCTAGAGGACATGTTGATCAAACTGCTGGCCGATGCCGTACCCATCGGGCAAATTTTATTGTGGCTGAGCATCGGCGGATCACTTTCCTTTGGTCTGATGCTGTGGCTGCAAGGACAGCCGCTCATATCACGATCCATGCTTTCCATCCCCATCGGGTTGCGCGCCATCGGTGAAATCACCGGGACGGTCGCCTTTGTATCGGCAATCGTGCTGACCCCGCTGTCCAGTGCCTCCGCCATTCTGCAGGCCACCCCGCTGGTCGTGACACTGGGCGCCGCCCTCTTTCTTGGAGAACCAGTGGGCTGGCGGCGATGGAGCGCGATCATCGTCGGCCTGTTCGGCGTGCTCGTCATCATTCGCCCCGGCATGGAGAGTTTTGAGGTGCTGTCGCTGCTTGCCGTCATCGCCGTCTTTTCGCTGGCCTTGCGTGATCTGGCCACCCGACGAGCGCCCCGCACGGTAACGTCGCTGCAACTCAGCTTTCTGGGCTTTTTTGCGATCATTCCCGCCGCCTTGGCGGTCATGACGTTTGCCGAAGATCCCTTCGTGCAATTGGCGCTGCGCGACAGCCTGTTCCTTATCGCGGCGATTCTGATCGGCATCGGCGCGTATTATTGCATCGTTGCCGCGATGCGTGTGGGCGACGTCAGCTTTGTCACCCCTTTTCGATACACCAGATTGCTGTTTGCGTTGGTGATTGGTGTCGCGATTTTCGATGAAGCACCCGATGCGCTGACAGTGACCGGCGCTGCGGTGATTGTGGCATCTGGGCTCTACACCGTGATGCGCGAACGACGTATGAAACGAGGCATGAAACGAGACATGAAACCAGGGCGCTAACCAACCTTTTCTTCAGTTAAAGCAGGGGCTACAAGCTGCGCGACAAGCCGCTGAAGGAACGCACCATGAGCACCATTATCGACATTCACGCCCGGGAGATCCTCGACAGTCGTGGCAATCCAACGGTGGAGGTGGACGTCACTCTGGAGGATGGGACGTTGGGCCGTGCCGCTGTCCCCTCTGGCGCTTCAACAGGTGCCTATGAGGCGGTCGAGAAACGCGATGAAGGATCAGCGCGATACATGGGCAAAGGCGTGCTGACCGCATGCGCCGCTGTGAATGGCGAAATCGCACAGGCGCTGATGGGCAGCGATGCCACTGAACAAGTTGAAATCGACGCCGCAATGATCGAGCTTGACGGCACCGAAAACAAATCGCGCCTCGGGGCAAATGCCATTCTTGGGGTGTCTCTTGCCACCGCGAAAGCGGCCGCGGAGTTCTGCACGCAGCCACTTTACCGCTACGTTGGCGGCACCTCGGCCCGTGTCTTGCCGGTGCCCATGATGAACATCGTCAATGGGGGAGCGCACGCAGATAATCCCATCGATATCCAAGAATTCATGATCATGCCGGTATCCGCGCCCACGATACGCGACGCGGTTCGGATGGGCGCAGAGATCTTTCACACCCTGAGGAAAGAGCTGCTGGCTGCGGGGCTTTCCACCGGGATCGGCGACGAGGGAGGATTTGCGCCTAACATTCGCTCAGCCCGCGATGCGCTTGATTTCATTCTAAAATCGGTTGAGAAAGCCGGCTATGCACCGGGCGAAGATATCTATCTTGCGCTGGATTGTGCCGCCACCGAATACTATGCCGACGGTGTTTATACGCTGTCAGGTGAAGCAAAGACGTTGAGCAGCGATGAAAATGTTGAGTATTTGGCTGCGCTTTGTGCGGAGTATCCCATCATCTCGATCGAAGATGGCATGGCGGAAGACGATTGGGACGGGTGGAAGGCGCTGACGGATGCATTGGGCGATCGCGTTCAACTGGTCGGGGACGATCTCTTTGTGACCAACCCCGCGCGACTTGCCACCGGCATTCAGCAACGCAGTGCAAACGCCATGTTGGTGAAGGTCAATCAGATCGGGACGCTTACCGAGACGTTGAAAGCGGTAGAGATGGCGCATCGTGCTGGTTTCAACAACGTCATGTCGCATAGATCGGGAGAAACGGAGGATGCGACCATCGCGGATCTCTCGGTTGCAACAAACTGCGGGCAGATCAAAACCGGCTCGCTCGCCCGATCTGATCGGTTGGCGAAATACAACCAACTGATCCGCATCGAGGAAGCGCTGGGAGAGACAGCTGAATATGCCGGTCGCAGCATTCTCAAGTGAAGCGAAAGGAATTTGTTGACCTGGTCGGAGAGAGACTAACGCATGTCACGCCCGCCCGAAATAGGGCAGGGATCGCCGCGCGCGGGCTGATGTCTGCGGCCTCTTTGGCGCAGGCATCAGGCGTTGCGCCGGGGCGGATCATTCTGCGCAGCGACCGCCGTGCGCTTTCTCTGCCCGAAGGCGAGGCTGTGCTCACACATCAGCGCCCCCTTCTTCAAGGTGCCGCGACCGCGCAGCGGTTTTTGGACGCTCACACGCTTGAAAGCTGGGCCGCGCAGCTTGATCAACGGATATTTCTCTGGCCGAAGCGCAAAGGGCGTGCCTTTGAAAAAAGCTTTGGTCAAGCGGTACATGTGCTTTCCCTTTGCGCGGGGGCGCTGTTTGACGCATGCGCCGACCATGTGTTTCTGTCGCCGATAAATTCAGGCAATGCGACGCGTCGCCCTGCCCGCCGCGGCGATTGGCTGTACGTGCCAGCAACCGCGCCGGTCAGCGCGTTCAAAGACAATCGGCGTCGGCGCGGGCTGACCCGCCAGCGCGATACGGTCGCGGAAGTGTCCCTCACCTGCGCGCTCCCGCCCGACGTGCTTGCCCGAGTGTGCCGTTGACCGATGTCGTGATCACCCCCGCAGAAACGCAGGCTGACGTGGCCGAGGTTGTGACCCTCTGCTGGGCATATCGCGACTTCTTGATGCGCCTCACACCCCAAGATCGCGAGATTACGCAAGCTTTCTACCCAGAAAAGAAATACAGCGCGCTGATGCAGAACCTCGCCACAGCGCATGCGCGGCCCAACGGAATTATCCTGCTTGCGAGAACCGCAGAGGGCATGCCGGTGGGCTGCGGTATGAGCCATGCGCTGCGCACAGATGTTTCAGAGATCAAACGCGTCTTTGTCACTGAGCAAGCGCGCGGACAGGGCATTGCACAGCGCCTTTGCACCGCACTGCTGGATCAGGCGCGCGCAGATGGCTTTCGCCGCGTCATGCTCGACACCTCTGTTTCCTTGATCGATGCGCAAAAACTCTACATGCGCTTGGGGTTTCAGCGGCGCGGCCCCTATCAAGACATACCCGCAGAACTACTGCCACATCTGGTCTTTTATGAGCGCGTTTTATGACAGCAGACGACATCATCTCTCACCTAGCCTTGATGCCACATCCGGAAGGCGGACATTACCGCCAGACCTGGGCCGCAACCAATCCAGGACGGCCGACCGCCACCTGCATTTATTTTCTGCTCAAGGCGCAAGAACGCAGTCACTGGCACCGCGTTGACGCCGCTGAACTGTGGCTGTTTCACGCGGGCGCACCGCTATTGCTGTCCATCGCGGCCACTGAGGAGGGCCCGGCAAAGTCCCACGTCCTGGGGCCCGACCTGTCGAAAGGCGCACCGCAGATCATCGTGCCCAAAGACCATTGGCAATCAGCGCAAACACGCGGTGCGTATACCCTTGTCAGCTGCGTCGTTTCACCCGGTTTCAGATTTGACGGTTTCACGCTCGCGCCGCCAGGATTTGATATCGCGACAGAGAACCCGCAGACAAAGTGACTGCGTTAAAACTTGCGCGGTAAACCGGATACACCCCCGCCCCCCATCACCCACGCGCTCAACCGTCACTTTTGGTCCGCGCCGTTCGGCTCCTAGCGCATCGTCCAAAAAACCTGAAAGACGTCCCCTCGGCCGTCTCGCCCAACCGCCCCCCTGGGCGGGCACTGCCCTCAGCACTCTGAAAAAATGTTGCTGATTGAATGGACAATGCTCTGGTGGGCGGCGCTCAGCCGGTTTGGGTAAGATCTCGCTTAAGTTCAAGGCCGACGGCGTTAGGCACCCGTTCCAGGATGGTTTGAAGGCACGCTGATCCGGCCACCGCATATCGCCCGCGGCGTTCCGGTGGTCTGCGGGCTCGACGTTGGCAACCCGCGAAGCACGCGGACAGCCAGATAGGCAAACGCCTGAGCTTCCAGCATATCGCCGTTCAGACCGATTGCTTCGACCGGACGCACAGGGCAAGACAGCAGATCCTGAAGCATCATCATCAGCGTCTGATTGTGCCTGCCCCCACCTGTGACTAATATCTGATCGGGGGCCTGCGGGCAGTGCCGCAACCCGGCAGCCACGCTTTGTGCGCAAAGCGCTGTCAATGTGGCCGCTGCGTCCGCATCCTGCAACGACGCCACCTCACAGAGTATCTGGGCAAAGGCATCGCGGTCCAACGACTTTGGCGGGCGGCCCGCAAAATATGGATGAGACAAGACGGGGTCAATGACCCTTTGGTGCGGCACACCCGCGGCGGCGAGCGCACCATTTTCGTCGAACGCAATACCCCGACGGGCCTGCATAAGATCGTTGATCGGGGCGTTTGCCGGGCCGGTATCAAACGCGCAAAGCGCGCCGGGCATCTGTGGTTCCTGACATGCGGGGTCAACCCAGGTGACATTGCCAACACCGCCGAGGTTGAGAAAACACACCGGCTGCGACAGCCCGGCAAAGCGCGCGCAGGCGTGGTGAAAAAATGGGGCCAAGGGGGCGCCTTCACCGCCCGCCACCACGTCTGCGGTGCGAAAATCCCATACCACTGACGTGCCTAGCCCCTCGGCCAATCGCGCGCCATCGCCCACTTGCAAGGTCCGACGATGGTGCGGGTCATGCGCTAGGGTCTGACCGTGAAACCCGATCACATCAACGTCAGAAAAGCGCGCGAGTACCGCAAGATGCGCGGATTGCACGACATCAGATGCCGCCGTCACCGCCGAGCCGGACCAGTGCCCCAGCGCGGCTGCAAGCGCGGCGCGCTCCTTCGTGCTGTAGGCCCGATATGCCGTGGGGCCAAATGCGCGAATGTCACAGCCATCGGTACAGACAACGGCGGCGTCAACACCGTCAAGAGAGGTGCCTGACATCGCGCCGACGCTCATCACGTCGCCTTCTAAACCAAGCTGCTCGGTGGCTGAAAAATCACTCATTCGCTGGGCCTTTTCCTTTCGCGACGGCACGCCTATAGATGCCCTTCAAGCGCAGCCCGAGGCAAGTCACCATGACCTACCATCCAAAGTCAGAGTTCATCACCGTGATGATGGAGCGCGGCTTTCTCGCCGATTGCACGGATTATCAAGGGTTGGACGATGCGTTGTCAAAAGGGCCATGTGCCGCCTACATCGGCTATGACGCGACAGCACAATCGTTGCACGTGGGCCATCTGCTGAACATCATGATGCTGCGCTGGTTTCAGAAATGCGGGCACAAGCCGCTGACCTTGATGGGGGGCGGGACCACGAAAGTGGGCGATCCGAGCTTTCGTGCTGACGAGCGCCCGCTGCTGAGCGCCGCGCAGATCGACGCCAATATCGCCGGGATGCAGCAAGTGTTTGACCGCTATCTTGCCTATGGGGACGGGCCGACGGATGCGATGATGCTCAACAATGCCGCCTGGCTGGACGGCCTGAACTACCTGGATTTTCTACGTGACATCGGAAGACATTTCAGCGTCAACCGCATGCTGTCGTTCGAAAGCGTGAAATCCAGGCTGGATCGCGCGCAGAGCCTCTCCTTTCTCGAATTCAATTACATGATTTTGCAGGCCTATGACTTCATGGAACTGCACCGCCGATATGACTGTGTTCTGCAAATGGGAGGGTCCGATCAGTGGGGCAATATCGTCAACGGCATCGATCTGACCCGCCGGGTGATCAACGCCGAGGTTTTCGGCCTGACCACACCGCTCTTGACCACGTCAGACGGGCGAAAAATGGGCAAATCACAGGGCGGCGCGATCTGGCTCGATGCCGATATGCTCTCGCCCTATGCGTTCTGGCAATTTTGGCGCAACACGACGGATGCGGATGTGGGGCGCTTTTTGCGGCTGTTCACCGAGCTGCCCCTGGCGGAATGCGACCGGCTGGCCAAGCTCGAAGGCGCTGACATCAACGTTGCCAAAGTAACGCTGGCCAATGAGGTGACATCGCTTTTGCATGGGCTGGAGGCAACGCAGGCCGCCGAAGAAACGGCGCGCGCGGTTTTTGAACAGGGCGGCACGGGGCAAGAATTGCCGACACTGTCGCTGTCAGAAGAGGAGATCGGGTCCGGCATCTCGGTCGTGCAGCTGATCGTGAAGACCGGTTTGGCCGGGTCGGGCAAAGAAGCAAAGCGGCTGATCGCGGAGAATGGCGCGCGTTTGGATGATGCGCCGCTTACCGATGCGCGCCTGATGCTGGATGCCAGCGCTTTGTCACACACGGTGAAATTGAGTGCGGGGAAAAAGCGTCACGCCCTGGTCAAATTGACCCAGGCCGCGTCTTAAAGCGTTTCGCGTTAAGCTTGAGGGACTTGTTCGCTGTCTCTCCCGCCGGTCAAACGCGAAAAGTGCTGCGCGATATCCGAAGGTAGTGTCGAAACGCGCTTGGATCGGCAGGGCAGCGCGTGTGTCCCGGACATGATCCGGGACCTCCCCGCCAACCAAGAGGTCCCGGATCACGTCCGGGACCGCGACACCGCGCGGCGATTGCGCGGCGCTTTTAACGCAGCTTTAAGGCTGAGCGCCTCTTATACCGCTATGCTGGATGTGCCGCGTGTTGCTGACCTATCCCTCATGCAAGACCCCGCATTTGCCCGGGCGCTGATACGCTGCGGTCAAAATCCGGTGGTCCTGCCCAGCGGAATGATCGTGCTCCAAAGGCGCCTCTGGGGCCTCGCCCTGGCGATGTTGCCGCGCGCAGCACCGCCCGCCGATCTCACCGCACAGCTGCGCGCAGCGGGTTTGCACAGGACACCGCTTTTGCTGTCACCTGAAACCGCCTGCCCCCTGCCCACCCGCCTGTGCCTGCGCAGGCCGCAGCGCCTGTTGCGCCTTTGCTTGCATGCCGAGCCACAGGCGCAACGGCGCGCTTTGCACGGCAAATGGCGCAACCAGCTCAGGCGCGCCGAGCAAAGCGCCATTCTGTTGCGGATCGAAAGGCTGCCGCCGGACCCGGACCATGCGGTTTTGCGCGCCGAGGCTCAGCAGGCGCGCATCAAAGGTTATACCCATTGGCCCGCGACATTGACCGCCGCCTTCGCCGCCGAGGCACCGGATCAGACACATCTGTTTCGCGTCCTCCACCGGGGGGAGACTGTAGCGCACATGCTGTTTCTTACCCACGGGCGGCGCGCAACCTATCATCTGGGGCACACGACGCCCATGGGTCGCCAACTCCACGCCCACAACTTTCTGCTGTGGCGGGCGATGCGCCATTTCGCGCAAAGCGGACATACTGAGATGGAGCTTGGTCCCGCGACGCCGCGCGCGCCCGGACTTGACCGGTTCAAAACCCGCAGCGGCGCGCGATCCGTGCCAACAGGCGGCACATGGCTTTACTGGCGTCCCCTTGATGATCGGCGTTCAACCGCCTGATTTCTCCGCCAGGCCCAGCCATTCATCCTCCGCCTGGGCGAGCTTTTCCTGACGTTCCGCCAGGGCGCGCGTGGCCTTATCGAACGTTGCCTGCGCCCGGGTGAAAAGCTCCGGGTCGGAGAGCAGCTCTTCGAGCTTTCCGATCTCAGCCTCAAGGCGCTCAATTTCAGCGGGCAACGCCTCAAGCCGATGTTTTTCCGTGAAACTGAGGGACGTTTGCGATTGCGTAGGCGTCTTGTGAGGTTTCTTCTGAGTCGGTTTGACCCGTTCTGGCACCGCGTTGACACGGGCGCTTTGCCCGCGCTGCGTGACATAATCGCTCCAACCGCCGGCATAGACCGTCGCCTTGCCATCCCCTTCCAACGCAACGGTCGTCGCCGCAACGCGATCCAAAAAATCACGGTCATGGCTCACCAGAATGACCGTGCCGTCATATGTGCCCAAAAGTTCTTGCAAGAGGTCAAGCGTTTCAACGTCAAGATCGTTGGTCGGTTCGTCAAGCACGAGGAGGTTGCTTTCCTTCGCCATGATCTTTGCCAACAAAAGACGCGCTTTCTCTCCGCCTGAGAGGGACTTCACGGGCGCGCGGGCTTGAGCCTCTTGGAAAAGAAACTCCTTAAGATAACCAACCACGTGTTTCGGCTTGCCACGCACAAGCACTTGGTCTGCTTTGCCTGAAACACGCATGTCGGGATCTCCCGTCAGGCTGTCCCAGAGCGACATGTCATCGTCGAGTTGATCACGCGTTTGATCAAACAAGGCGCGCTGCACATTGCTGCCCAGCCGCACGCTGCCAGCATCAGGAGCTTCTTGCCCGATTAAGATGTTCAACAGCGTTGTCTTGCCCGCCCCATTTGGCCCCACCAGCGCGAGGCGATCCCCGCGCTGCACGGTGATGGAGAAATCCCGCACAATGACCTGATCACCAAAGCGTTTTGCCACGCCCTTGGCCTCGATCACTTTGCGACCCGACTTTGGCCCCGCCTCAAATGCCATTGCAGCAGCGCCAATGCGGTTGATCTGCGCGGCACGCTGCGCCCGCAGGTCTTGCAACGCGCGCACCCGGCCTTGATTGCGCTTGCGCCGGGCAGATATCCCTTCGACCGCCCAGCGTGCTTCCCCCTTGATCTTGCGATCCAATTTGTGGCGTTGCGTGTCTTCTTCTTCCCAGATTTTATCACGCCACGCTTCGAAGGCGGCAAACCCCTTTTCTTGGCGGCGCACCACACCGCGGTCAATCCAAAGTGTCACCCGCGTCAGGGCGCGCAGAAAAGCACGGTCATGACTGATAATCACGTAGGATTGACGCGTGCTTTGCAATTCCTGCTCCAGCCAAGCGATGGCTTCGATGTCGAGGTGATTTGTCGGCTCATCCAGAAGCATCAAACCGGGTTCTTGCGCCATCAAACGCGCCAGCGCGGCACGTCTCCGTTCCCCGCCGCTGGCGCTGGCCACGGGGCGCGAGGGGTCGAACTTTAACCCCGCGCCCGCGCGTTCCACGCGGTACATTTCACTCGGTTCAAGATCTTGCGCGGCAAAGGCACCCAGTGTGTCAAAGCCTGACAGATCGGGATCCTGCTCCATGTATCCCACCGACATACCCGAAGCGGCGGCAACCTCGCCCCGGTCGGGTTCAACGCGTGCGCCCATGACCTTCATCAAGGTTGATTTACCCGATCCATTGCGACCCACGAGTGCGATACGGTCCCCGGGCTGAACCACCAAAGACAGGTCGTGAAACACCGGGTCGCCCCCGAAGGTCAAAGAAATGTCGTTGAGTTGCAGAAGGGGTGCGCGCGCCATGCCGGGCAGCTAACCGGTAACATTCTGCAGGTCAACGCGAGAGATTAGCCCGACGGCTGAGAGACTAAGGCGCGCAGCAGACGTTTGCGCGCGGCTGGGATCGCGCCCATTTCGACCCCTGTGAACACGTGCAAAGTATTCATCTGACGATCAACCACCGCATGATCACTCACCCAGCCGCCCATCAGGAGGTAGGTCCGCAACAACGGCGGCATGCGGCGCAGCGCCTTTTTCGCGTCCGGCTTGCGCCTGAGGCGGGCGGCGAAGCGAAAGACATCCGGTGCCTTGACCCTGGGCAACCAGCGCTTGGGGGCCAAATGCTTGGCGCGCAACATTGCGAATGCGTCAAGATATTCCTCGGTTTCGATCCCGGCGAAGGAAGAGCAGCCAAATAACATCTCAACCCTGTTTCGATCCACATATTCTGTCAAAACCGCCCAGGCCAGCCGCAGAATGTCCGGGTCCTTTGCCTCCGGCGCGATGCAGAAGCGGCCCAATTCCATCATCAATCCCTCATACGCGGTAAGCGCGTCTAATTCGTAGTATTGTGCGGCATAGCAGGCAGGAACATCCGGCCCGCGCAGCGCCAACAGGCGAAAACAACATACCAAGCTGTTCGTTGTCTCATCTTCGATCAAAATATGCGTGCTCAGCCGGTCAAAAGCATCCGCATCATGCGGGCAATCCAACCCGAAGCACTGCGCGCGCAACTCTTGCGCCTTAAGAATGTCCTCTGCGCTGCATGTCTCGCGCGCGCTGTAGCGTCCCTTGCGCGTCAGAAGCCCTTTTGCCCTCATGACAACCCTGCTTTCCCGATGTGCCCCGCAGCCGCGCATGTCAGACGTCAGCCCCCAAATACTCCGGGTTGGAAACGCCCAATATTGCCCAACAGTTGCCGCAAAAACGTTTGATTTGACACCGACGACGCGGTGACACGCCTTGAAAGCGTCACCACCTGCCCGCGCTCAAGGCCAAAGCGTTCAACATTCTGCACAACACCGCTTGACGCGAAGCTGATCGCGACCACCTGGCGCTCAATCTCTCTTGGCGCCAGCGGACCAACCGTTCGGGTCCGTGCCCGCACATAGTAGTATCCGCTGTCGTTGAGCATGCCAGCAGAGGTGGGAATGCCCACTTTCTCGGCCACGCTTTGCCGGTTATCACGCCCCACTTCGATCTCTTGCAGTTCCGTTTCAGAGGGGATGTAGCCGTAGTTGCGAAACTGCGGCACGCAGCCAGCCGCGCCGATCAGTGATGCGCAGATCGCGGCCTTTACCCAGGTGCGGTATGTGCTGCCTGTCCGCCACATCTGATCTGCCTCTTGCTCTTGGCCGCCGTCACTTTTAACTCGATATACCAAGGGGCGCAGGTGTTTCAAGAAATGAAAGTAAACAAGATATGGCACAATCCGGTCTGACTGACACAGCATTGCGTGTTTCGGGGCTTTCCACGACGACACCGAACGCATTTTGCCTGCGGCCATCGAAAGACGTGCTTGAGCAGATTGCCCGTGATCTGTCACTTTCGGCCCTGCGCAAGCTGAGCTTTGAAGGTCACATCACGGCCCGCGGCAAAGCCGATTGGGAGATGACAGCGCGGTTGGGCGCCACCGTCACCCAGGCTTGCGTGGTCACGCTGGACCCGGTGATCACCCGGATCGATATCGATGTCCGGCGGCTGTTTGTGACAGACTTTCACGTCCCGGACGAGACGGAGGTTGAAATGCCAGAGGATGACAGCATCGAGCCGCTGACCGCTTGGATTGATCCCGCTGCGGTCATGCAAGAAGCCTTGGCCCTGGCGGTTCCCGACTACCCCCGTCAAGACGCGGCAGAACTGGGCCAGATGGTTTACACCAAGCCCGGCGAAACCCCGATGACCGATCAAGATGCACGACCCTTCGCAAGCTTAGCGGATTTCAAACGTAAACTTGAGGATGAAGGGTCATAACCAGCGAGAAATGCCGTTCTATCGCGCGCTAGAATCCGCTTGCATCACCAAAATTTCGCAGTATTTTGCCGCCTTCACCTGAAATAGGGTTGGACAAGGATAGGGCGCTCGCCTAAAGCCACGTCACGCCTGCGCCAGGCAGACAGAAACAACCGGTCCGCATCGGCTTTGCCGCGGCCCCCAGCAGATGAAGGCACCAGATATGGCTGTCCAGCAGAACAAAGTGTCAAAGTCGCGTCGGAACAATCGACGCTCTCATCATGCCCTTCTTGCGGCAAATCCGAACGAATGCTCAAAATGCGGTGAACTGAAGCGTCCTCATCACATTTGCGCCGCTTGCGGTCATTATGACGGTGATGAAATCATTGCGATGACCGAAGAAATCGAATTGGAAGAAGACGCGGCTTAAGCGGCAAGCGCATCTGCGCATCGACACGAATGAAGCGAGGCGCGCGCCCCATTGACGGCCGGGACCGATCATAAACACGCGAAAGCCGATTATACTCTCATCTCGGTTGACGCGATGGGGGGCGATGAAGGCCCGGCAGCAGTCGTTGCCGGATGCTCTCTATCGGCAGAGATCAATCCGGATATTGCGTTTATCTTGCACGGGGACGAGGCGGTGCTGACCCCTTTGATCGCGAAACGCAAGGACCTGACGGGGCGCTGCCGTGTTCAGCATACCACACAGGTTGTCACCATGAACGACCGACCCAGCCAGGTTTTGCGCACGGGCAAAGGATCGTCGATGTGGTCCGCGATCGAAGCGGTGCGCCAACAAGAAGCTGCGGTGGCGGTGTCCTGCGGCAACACAGGCGCCTTGATGGCGATGGCGATGATCTGCCTGCGCAAATTGCCCGGCGTTAACCGACCTGCGATTGCGGTTTTATACCCCTCTGCGAACCCGCAAGGCTTTAACGTAATGCTGGATGTCGGCGCAGATATCCGGGCGGATGCGGACGATTTGCTGCGCTTTGCACTGATGGGGACTTCATACGCGCGCAACGGGATGGAGATTGCCCGCCCCCGTGTGGGGCTGTTGAATGTCGGCACAGAGGAGCATAAGGGCCGGCTCGAACTCAAGGAAGCTTACGAACGGATCAGCGCCTTCCAGGAGGATGCGATGTTCGATTTCGTGGGCTTTGTCGAAGGCGGTGACATTGCTGGTGATGCAGCGGATGTCGTTGTCACCGACGGCTTTACCGGCAATGTGGCCATCAAAACCGGGGAAGGCACTGCGAGCCTCATCGGAAAGCGCCTGCGCGAAGCCTTCAAATACTCGTTCCTGTCGCGCTTTGCATCGCTTCTGGCGCATACATCGCTTTTGCGGCTGCAACGCAGAATTGATCCCAGGCATGTGAACGGCGGCGTCTTTCTGGGGCTGAACGGCACGGTGGTAAAATCGCATGGATCAGCCGATGCAACGGGGGTCTCTGCAGCCATCAAACTCGCCGCACGGCTTGCCGAAAACCAGTTCAATGACAAGCTCGCGATGCGGATGGCGGCAACCCTTCCGGCCAAGGACACCATGCCATGACACTGCGCGCTGTCGTTCTAGGATGCGGTCATTACCTGCCGGAAAAGATCGTGGAGAATGCGGAGTTTGAGGCGACGCTTGACACCAATGACGATTGGATCCGGTCGAGATCTGGCGTCGAACGGCGCCATTTTGCGTCTGAGGGTGAAACCACGTCGACGATGGCCGCACATGCCGCGCAAGCTGCGCTGGCCGATGCGGGTGTCAATGCTGACAGCGTTGACGCGCTGATCCTGGCCACGTCAACGGCAGACCTTACCTTTCCATCTGCGGCAACCATGGTGCAGCAACGGCTTGGCATGACAAAGGGTTTTGCCTTCGATGTGCAGGCGGTTTGCGCAGGGTTCGTCTTTGCCTTGGGGACGGCAAACGCCATGATCCTATCCGGTCAGGCCAAGCGGGTGCTGGTGATCGGTGCGTAAACCTTCAGCAAGATCATGGATTGGACAGACCGTTCAACCTGCGTCCTGTTTGGCGACGGCGCCGGCGCGCTGCTGCTTGAAGGGCAGACAGGCGGTGGCACGGCTGCGGATCGCGGCATTCTTGCCACGGATCTGAATTCAGACGGGCGGCATCGCGACTTGTTGTACGTGGATGGCGGTGTCAGCACCGGCACGACGGGATATCTTCGCATGCAGGGCAATCAAGTGTTTCGCCATGCCGTGGAAAAGCTGGCGGCCACAGCAAAAACCGCGATGTCAAAGGCTGAGGTAAGCACGGCGGATGTCGATTGGATTGTCCCCCATCAGGCCAACATCCGCATCATCCAAGGGACAGCCAAAAAGCTTGATCTACCGATGGAGAAAGTGATCGTGACCGTTCAAGATCACGGAAACACCTCTGCGGCATCGATCCCGCTTGCCTTGTCCGTGGGGCAAAAAGCGGGGCACATCACATCGGGTGATCTTTTGGTCACTGAGGCTATCGGCGGGGGCCTGGCCTGGGGTGCCGTGGTCCTCAGGTGGTAATTATTTAAAATCATTGAGTTTATGAGGCTTTAAATCCGTCACATTCAACTCCTTGATGTTGACTCTGAAATTTGCGGATGACTAAACTCTTGGCAAAACCAGGGGGGCTTATGACGAACAAGACTTTGACGCGCATGGATTTGAGTGAAGCCGTTTTTCGCGAAGTGGGGTTATCACGTAACGAAAGCGCCCAATTGGTTGAGACGGTTCTGGATCACATGTCAGATGCGCTTGTCGCGGGAGAGCAGGTAAAAATATCTTCTTTCGGTACTTTTTCGGTGCGGGACAAGACAGCGCGCGTGGGACGCAACCCAAAAACCGGGGAAGAGGTACCCATCAATCCGCGCCGGGTTTTGACGTTTCGACCTTCCCATCTGATGAAAGATCGCGTCGCCGACGGCAACAAGTCGCGCTGACATGGGAAAGTCACCCGAAGCCTTTCGCACGATCTCGGAAGTGGCGGAATGGCTTGGCGTGCAGGCGCATGTCCTTCGGTTCTGGGAAAGCAAATTCAGCCAAGTAAAGCCGGTCAAGCGCGCCGGGGGGCGGCGATACTATCGACCCAACGACATGCTCTTGATCGGCGGCATCAAAAAGCTGCTTTACGAAGACGGCTTCACGATCAAAGGCGTGCAAAAGATATTGCGTGAAGAGGGCATGCATCACGTCGCACAGATGTCTCAACCGCTCAGCGACGTGACCTTATCCGAGATGAGAGATGATGCAGTTTCAGCGCCAAGCCCGGGTGAGGCAGTTGAGACAGAGAGCGGCGCGCCCTTCCAGCAGGCGGCAGCACCGGTCGAGACAGCGTCGCTTGGTAAAGACGAAGCGCAGGTGTCAGAGACCGAGGATGAGATTGAGCCCGCATCGACGCCCGCAAGCGAAGCGATGAACCAGCCGCCCACGGCCGCGCCACAAGACATCGACACACCAGCCGAACCCGAAAAGGTCGCTGAGACCACGGCGACAGCCTTGTCACCAAGCCTTGGACCCATGAAGCCCACTGTGGTGCCCAAAATGACCTTACCGGGCGGCGATATCGCGATGCCCGACCCGTCCCTGCTATCGGATCTTGAAAACGATGTGCCCGATTTCTTGCGGACGACGTCGGATCGGGCGCCGCCCAGGAAACCGGCGGTTTCGAACGCCGCATCACCGCGCGATCAGCTTGCATCTGAAACGACACCGACAAAAGCGTCGCGACCGCGCATAATTGATGTGGCACCTTTCAAACCGGAAGAGACGTTTCCGACGACACCGGGGCTGATCAGCGCTTTGACGCGCGCAAAGGCACTTCCCATGTCGAACGTCGATCAAATCGCACCGCTGCTGACGCAGCTCACAGCGATGCGCGATCGTCTGATTGAGCCGGCGGGGTAGCGGAACGCCGCGACCTGAACCGCCGATTCTCCCTTGCGCAGCACGGATGATCAGGTATGAACACGAGGCGTCGGGCTATGGCGCAGCCTGGTAGCGCGTCCGTCTGGGGGACGGAAGGTCGCAGGTTCAAGTCCTGCTAGCCCGACCAAATCATCGCGGTGACAGGAGACGCCCAGTCTCATCAGACTGCGCGCAACACGAAAGGTTCGTCTTGCCCGGGGTCATCCCAAACCAACAGATCAGCGCCATGATCGCCGCGGGAGAGATTGCCGCAGCGCCCGGCGTATTGCCCGCCCAAATTCAACCCGCAAGCTTGGATCTGCGTCTTGGGACCATTGCCTACCGTGTGCGCGCATCCTTCCTCGCCGGGCAAAACACCTCCGTGATGGCGCGAGTGACAGAGTTTGAGATGCACCGCGTCGATTTAACCGCCGGTGCAGTTTTGGAGAAAGGGTGCGTTTACGTCGTTCCCTTGATGGAGCGGCTGGCCTTGCCCTCCGATGTCTCAGCGGTTGCGAACGCCAAAAGCTCGACCGGGCGACTGGATCTGCTGACCCGGACAATCACCGACGGCGGCACTGAATTTGATCGCATTGGACCGGGCTACAACGGGCCGCTTTACGCTGAGATATGCCCTCGGTCCTTTTCCGTTTTGGTGCGGGCGGGCATGCGGCTGAACCAGATCCGTTTTCGCATTGGGGAGTCGCGTTTGGACGATGCCGCCCTTCGCCAGGTGCACGAACAGACGCCGCTGGTCGACGGTTTGGCCACGATTGACGCCGGTCTTGGCTTTTCTGTCGACCTCAAACTGCCCGAGACGACGCTGGTGGGATATCGTGCAAAACCCCACACTGGCGTGATCGACCTGGATAAAATTGGTCATTATCCAGCGCGGGATTTTTGGGAAGAGGTGCGCAGTGACAGCGGGCAGATCATTCTTGACCCGGATGCGTTCTACATCCTTGTCAGCCGCGAAGCGGTGACGATCCCGCCGGATTATGCGGCGGAAATGGCCCCCTACCTCGCCATGGTAGGAGAGTTTCGCGTGCATTACGCGGGTTTTTTTGATCCCGGGTTTGGCCACGCCGACGCGGGCGGCGCCGGATCACGCGGCGTTCTGGAAGTCAGGTGTCATGAGGCGCCATTTGTCTTGGAACACGGGCAGATCGTCGGTCGTCTGGTGTATGAGACCATGCTGGAAAGACCGACGCAACTTTACGGCGCTGACATGGCGTCCAACTACCAGGGCCAAGGGCTCAAACTGTCAAAGCACTTTCTGACAGGCTAAAGCTCGCGACCTGAAACCTGATACACCCCGCTCCCTCTCACCGTCTTGCCCAACAGCTTCTGTTGGGCCGCGCCGTTCCGCCCCCACGGGGCGGTGCTAAAGCGATTTAGACAAGCTGCCTTGGGTCTAAGATCGAAGGCGTTCACGCGGGCAGCACCCGTCAAAACCGCGTAAACCGGCGCAGCATGCGCATCGCCTGCTGCGCTTGCTTGGCACTTTGCTGCGGCGGCTTGGCCTGCTTTTGCGCGCCAGGCGCCTCGCGCGGTGCGGCGTGATCTGAGGGGGGACGCCTTTGCGCCGTGCGCTTTAGCCCTGCATCCAGGCCACGGCGCATCAATTGGTTCAGCAACCGTCTGATGATCATGTTAACGATCCTGTTCATCTTGGCCTCCTCACATGTAAAGCCGCTTGCCGCGCCGGTGTCTGACGCGCTCTATTCCCGAAATAGCTCACTTTGTTCAACGGTCCCCTCTTCGTCTGCCTCGTCAAGCTCTCCAAAGGACAACGCGCCGGGCGGGGGCCTGTTCTCAAGCAGACCCGCCGCGCGCAATTCCTGCAAACCGGGGAGGTCACGCACATTCTCAAGACCGAAATGGTCCAGAAATTGAGGTGTTACCACGAATGTCACCGGCCGACCTGGGGTCATTTTTCGGCGACCAAGCCGCACCCATTCCAATTCAAGCAATTGATCAATGGTGCCACGCGACACTGACACGCCTCTGATCTCTTCAATCTCGGCCCGTGTGACGGGCTGGTGATAGGCAATGATCGCCAGTGTCTCTACTGCTGCGCGGCTCAGCTTGCGGGTTTCGACGGTTTTCTTCTGCATCAGAAAACCAAGGTCCGCTGCGGTGCGCAAAGCATAGCCATCACCGATTTTCACCACATGAACGCCGCGGCCCTCATAGCGTTTTCGCACGCGCATCATTGCCTCTGCCGCATCACAGCCATGGGGAAGCCGCGCGGACAGTTCCGTTAGCGTCAGCGGCTCTGATGCAGCAAAAAGCATCGCCTCCACCATCCGCTCCTGTTCGGCGGCGGGTGGTGCGTCAAACAAGCTTTCTTCAGGTGCCTCCGACATCGCTACTCCTTTTTGCGCAGTTCCAGTTGCGAAAACGTTTCGGTCTGGCGCAGTTCGAGTTGACCCTCCTTCACCAATTCGAGCGATGCGGCAAACAACGCGGCAGTTGCTGATCGGCGTCGTGCTGGATCAGTCTCCCATCCCTCGGGCAGAAAGCTCATCAAATCGCCCCAGTCCGCCGCATAGCCAATCAACCCGCGCATTCTGTCCAATGCCTGCTCCATCGTGAAAACCGCGTCGCGATCCATGCTGAAAGGTCGAAACTCATCACGGGTGCGGAGCCGCGCATAGCCCTGCATCAGATCGAGCAAGGTGGCGGTGTATGTCGCCCGCCGAATGCGCTCAACCTCGATCGGTTGGCCACGGGCAAAGAAATCACGACCAAGCTGGTTGCGCGCCATTAATCGCGCGGCAGCGTCTCGCATCGCCTGCAGCCGCTCCAGTTGAAACGCGAGATGCGCCGCCAGTTCTTCGCCAGAAGGCCCTTCATCTTCAGGATCAGGCGGCAACAGCAATCGCGATTTCAAAAACGCCAACCAGGCCGCCATCACCAGATAGTCCGCGGCAAGCTCTAATCGCAGCATCTTGGCCCGATCCACAAAGGCAAGATACTGCTGGGCGAGTTGCAGCACCGAAATGCGGCGCAGATCAACCTTTTGCGTGCGACTGAGGGTCAGCAGAACATCCAGCGGGCCTTCAAACCCATCGACATCGACGATCAGCGCCTCTGCCGCACGTCGATCCGTGATCGAAACCGCATCTTCTTCGAATGTGGTATCAACCATCCGCCGCCCCGCCTAAAAGCGCTTCAAGCTCGCTTTCCAAGGCGGGAATGTCAATATCTTCGGGGGTTTTGCGCCATGCCAGCGCCTTCTCGGCGCGCGTTTGCGCGGCCGGTGTCATGGTGCCCGCCGCTTCTGCGACAGCCGCACGATCCGCCAAAGGCTGATTGCAGTAGAGCAGCGCATCGCATCCTGCGGCCAGCGCCCTTTGGGCGCGCGCGACATGCCCGCCCTCAAGCGCTTCCATGGCAAGATCATCGCTCATCAGAAGACCGTGAAAGCCGATCTCTTCGCGGATGACCTGCACCATTGTGTCAGACCATGTCGCTGGCGCGTCATCCCAGGCGTCAAACACCAGATGCGCCGTCATCCCGAGCGGCAAGTCGTTGAGCGTGCGAAACGGTGCGAAATCTGTTGCCATCAGATCTTCCCGGCTGGCGGAGACATGCGGCAGATCGTAATGCGTGTCCATGGTTGCCCGCCCGTGTCCGGGGATGTGTTTGACCACCGGTAGCACGCCGCCGTGCAGCAACCCGTCTGCGACGGCACGACCCAAACGCGCAACCGTGCCCGCCGTGTCGCCATAGCAACGGTCCCGCAAGAACGCATGCGTCCCGTGGCCTGCGATATCGACCAAAGGCGCGCAATTGGTGTCGATGCCCACCTCCGACAGTTCAGCCGCGATCAGACGATACATCAGATAGAGAGCACGGGGCGCAGCGCTCTGCGCGCGCTGCACAAAATCAAGCGGTGCCATCCAGTCGCGCCATTGGGTTCCGCGCAGGCGTTGCACGCGCCCGCCCTCTTGATCCACCAAGATCGGCGCCTCCCGCCCCACACTGTCGCGCAAATCTCCGCACAACCGGCGCACTTGATCTGGCGTGTCAATGTTGCGCGCGAAAAGGATGAAACCGTAAGGGTTTACAGCGCGAAAAAGCGCCTTTTCCTCAGGCTGCAGGTACAGGTCGGTTGGGTCCAGGATGGTGGCGCCAAAGGCAGACATCACCGCAGAACCACGGGAATGCAATCGGCGTTCTCCGCCACCAGGGCCGAGCAAAACCGACGTGCTTCTGCCCCATTGGAAAAGCCGTGCACGCGCAAGCGGTAAAAGACGCGCCCGCCGCTGGTCGACTTTTGGATGATGCGCTTTTTGTCCTGCATGTAGACGCTGAAACGACGTTCAAAGACATCCCACTGCTGACGGGCAATCTCGGCGCTGTCAAATGCACCGATCTGCGCCAACCGGGTGCCGACAGGCAAGCGCGCTGCATCTAGCTCTGACAGCGCCTCGGGTGAGGCAGCGAGCGTCGTCACGCCAGCACGCTGCGCAGGACGTTTTTTCGGACGCAAGGACAGTTTGACGCCCGGTGCCTCCAGCAGGGCGCGCTGCAGCTCTGTCTCTTGATCTTGCGCGACTGCCGTCACCTCCTGAGGGGTGTCTGCCGGTTGCACGGCGGCTGGCGGCGTGATCGCTGCACGCAGTTCATCCGTTAGATCAAGCGGCTCTGGCGGCAGGATCGGCACCGCTTCCTGTGGTAAAGTGGTCACGCGTGGCGGGGCAACTGCCTTGTCCTCTGCGGTCAGATCAACGGGCCCGGGGGCCAATTGCACCGGTTGCGCCGCCGGGTCAGAGACGCCGCGCGCCGCAATCGCATTCACCGACAACCCTTGGTTTTGCGCCAAGCGCCCCCCGGGATCCTCGGGGCGCACCCGCGTTTCACCTTCCGCGACCCGAACCACTGGGATACCGCTGACATCCCGCACGAGCAGCTTGTATCCCCAGACGCCAATGCCGACAATCAGTGCCAATGAGAGCAGCGCACCCGCTATATTTGCAAGAGAAGTCAAGGTATTAGCGGAAGCACCATGCATCGTCTCAAAGCTTGGGTCATGGTGAAATGCACCGCCCTGCGGCGGGTAAGTATATTCTGCCATTTTCGCCTCACTGCCCGCGCGATACGGTGCCGCGCGGATCACATATTGATTTGCCTGTTCCGACGGGCGGTGCGTTATCGCATCTCTTCCGTCGGAGTGACCCCAAGGATACCAAGCCCCGCTGCAATTACAATTGCAACAGATCGGGCAAGCGCAATTTTTGCCTGAGAGGTAGCGGCGTCGCCTTCTTGCAAAAACCGCAGCGTCGGGTCGTCATGTCCTCTGTTCCATAGCCCGTGAAACTCAGCTGAGAGATCATAGAGGTAAAAGGCAACGCGGTGCGGCTCATTCGTGCGCGCTGCCGTTTCGATCAGGCGCGGCCATTCCGCCAGCTTGCGCAGAACGGCCAATTCTGCGGGATGGGTCACCCGCGCGAGCGGTGCTGCGCTGAGCGTAGCATCATCTGCGTCAATGCCCGCTTCCGCCGCTTTGCGCAGCACCGAACAGACCCGCGCATGGGCATATTGCACATAGAAAACCGGGTTTTCCCGCGATTGCTCCAGAACTTTATCAAAATCGAAGTCGAGCATCGCGTCATTCTTCCGCGTCAGCATGACAAAGCGCGTGACATCGCGACCCACCTGATCGACCACATCGCGCAGCGTCACGAAGGTGCCAGCGCGTTTGGACATTTTGAACGGCTCACCGTTTTTGAAAAGCTTCACCAGTTGGGTCAATTTGATGTCGAGCGGAACAGAACCCTCAGACAGCGCCGAAACAGCCGCCTTCATCCGTTTGACATACCCGCTGTGGTCCGCCCCGAAAACGTCAATCAACATGTCAAAGCCACGCTGCACCTTGTCATAGTGATACGCGATGTCCGGGGCAAAATAGGTCCAGCTTCCGTCTGATTTCCGCACCGGGCGATCGACGTCGTCGCCGTGATCGGTGGATTTGAACAATGTCTGCTCTCTTGGTTCCCAATCATCGGGTTTTTTACCCTTGGGCGGTTCGAGAATCCCTTCGTAGATCAGGCCCTTCGCAGCAAGATCGGCAAGTGCTGCCTCAATCCGCCCGGTGCCGTAGAGAGATTTTTCCGAATAGAAGACATCCATCTGAACGCCGAGGGCGGCGAGGTCTGCGCGGATCAGATCCATCATCTGTTCGGTGGCAAAGCTGCGCACATCGGCCAACCAAACATCTTCGCTGGCATCGACATAGGCATCGCCGACCTTTGCTTTCAGCGCTTCACCGACGGCAATCAGATAATCACCCGGGTAAGTTCCATCGGGAAAGGCAACCTCCTGCCCGTGTGCTTCCAGGTATCTAAGATAGACGGAGCGCGCCAAGACATCGACCTGCGCGCCGCCGTCATTGATGTAGTATTCCCGCGTTACCGCGTAGCCCGCAAAATCCAGCAGGCTTGCCAGCGCATCGCCAAAAACCGCGCCGCGCGTGTGCCCCACGTGCAAAGGGCCCGTCGGATTGGCGGACACATATTCGACATTCACCTTTTGACCTTGGCCCAGTGTTGATCGACCAAAGTCCTTTCCTTGCGCCAGGATTGATCGCATGACCGCATGCCACATCGCGGGGGCGAGGCGTAGGTTCAAAAACCCAGGTCCCGCCACCTCTGCCGCAATGATGCGCGGATCCTCCGACAGTATCTGTGCCAGGCCCTCGGCAATGTCGCGCGGTTTCATCTGCGCAGGTTTGGCCAAGACCATCGCCGCATTGGTCGCCATATCGCCATGCGCGGGGTCACGCGGTGGCTCTGTCGTGATGGGGGTAAAATCAAGCTTGGGCGGCAGTGCCCCCGCCGCTGTCATATCCTCTAACGCCGCCACGATCCGTGTGCGGATATCGGCAAATACATTCATGCGCTTATCCTCGCTCGCGCCCCATCTATCACGGGGAAAAGTGCAGTCAATCAGACGCTCTTTGCCGGATAAGGCGGGCGTGCTCCCCCAGTGCAAACCGATCTGTCATCCCGGCAATGTAATCGCACACCATCCGCGCCAAGTTTGCCTGATCGTTGGTAGCCACCGCAACCTGTGCGGACCAATCGTCAGGCAACAGCGTTGGATTTTGCATGAACAACGGGAACAAATGTTCGACCACCTGGGTCACTTCCGCGCGCTTTGTCATCACGCGCGGTGCCCGGTACATGTGCTTGAACAAGAACGCTCTGATCTCTTTGATCGCGTCCCGCATGCGATCCGAAAAACAGATCACCGGCTGGCCGTATGCCCGAATGTCCTCCGCGGTCACGACACCGCTTTCGGCCAACGCGCTTCGCGAGGTGTTGATCAGATCGCTCACCATCCGGCCAAAAACGCGCCGCAACGCTTCGTGACGGCGCCTGGAAGGGGACGTGTTGGGGTAAAGGGCATCCACCTCAGTAAAAGCGGGCCCAATAAGCGGCAGCGCCAAAACATCTGCGTCTGTAAACAGCGCCGCGCGCAACCCGTCGTGCAAATCGTGATTGTTATACGCAATGTCATCCGACAGCGCCGCGACCTGCGCCTCCGCACTGGCGTGGGTTTCAAGTTCCAGATCATGCTTTGCATTGTACGCCGCAAGCGCATGAGGGAGCATGCCCGTCACCGGGCCGTTATGCTTGGCCAGCCCTTCCAGCGTCTCCCAGGTCAGGTTCAGCCCGTCAAAGGCGGCATAGTGACGTTCAAGTTCTGTAACGATTTTGATCGCCTGCGCATTGTGATCAAACCCACCGTAGGGTGCCATCAACCGGTGCAGCGCGTCCTCTCCTGTGTGGCCGAAAGGCGGGTGCCCCAAATCATGGGCCAGCGCGACCGCCTCGGTCAGATCGGCATTCAAACCCAAGGCACCTGCGATCGTGCGCGCCACCTGGGCCACTTCGATGGAATGTGTCAGACGGGTCCGGAAGTAGTCCCCCTCATGCTCAACAAAGACTTGCGTCTTGTGTTTGAGGCGGCGAAAGGCGCTGGAATGAATGATCCTGTCGCGATCCCGCTGAAAGCACGACCGAAAGCTGCTTTCCACTTCGCTTACAAGTCGCCCGCGCGAGGCTGCAGGCTCACAGGCAAATGATGCGCGCATCTCGACCGATCCTTGTAGCCCGAGTTTCCCTTGGTTATATACGCAGACAGGTTGAGAAAACAGAGGCGTATCCGCGTATGAATCTGCCGCCTACAGTGACCCAACGCGCATTTGAACGCTTGGCAGAGATTGGCGCATCCGATGCCGGAAAGGCGCTGCGCATCGCTGTCGAAGGGGGCGGGTGCTCTGGCTTTCAGTATGAAATCAAGCTCGACACACCGTCGGAGGATGATCTGATCCTGGAAGGCGCCGGGCAAAGGGTCGTCGTGGACAGCATATCGCTCCCCTTCTTGGCAAACGCTGTGATTGATTTTTCCGAGGAGCTGATTGGCGCGCGTTTCGTGATAGACAACCCCAATGCGACCTCCGCCTGCGGCTGCGGAACGTCATTTTCCATGTAAAGACGTTACGCGCCGGTGGCGATGCCGATCTGTTCTTGCCTTGGCTGCACGCGCGACACCCGCGCGAAACACTCAAAAAAACTTTCAAAATGAGCTGTTGACCGCTCTGCATTCAGAACGATCCCAATGGCCTCTGGCGTCAGGCGCGCCATGACATGGGGCTTCATCAGGTTCCAATCTGCAAGACGGCCCTCGCCAAGATCTTTCAGACATGTGGACAAGGGGCCCAGAGCGCTGCGCGCAGTATTCGGGCGGTAAAAGCAGGGTCGACCTTCAGGAACCTCGGTTCGAAACGCATCGTTGACCAAGAGAGAGGCGGCCCAGCCCGTTACCAGATATTCGTGATAGGCATCATAGCGACCGCTTCGCGCATCGGTAAGCTCAATGCCGCGGTGGCACGCAACAACGGCGTCTTGCCACAGGCGGCTGGGTTCGACCCCAGCATACACCAGGGCCACGCAAATCTCGGCCAGCAGATCCATGTCTTGGTCAAGGAAGGCCACGATGCCCGCAAATTCGAGACTGGTGAGCGCCTCTCTCTCTAATCCTGGGTCGCGTGCACCGTAGTTCGAAAGATAGAAAACGATGTGCGTCAACTCGTAAGCAGCCTTACGATTCGGGATCGCAAAGGTCTGAGAGCGGGCCATGAAGGCGCGCAACCGTTCGGCCAGCGCATCGGCGTCCAAGGCTATTTTCGGATCACGACGCGCCAAAAGGCGCCGCGCCTCAGCCCGCTGAAGGTCGGAAAGCTCCGCCTCGGCCAGACCATGCTCTTGCGCCCATCTGCACAATTGCCGCCCCATGTCACCCTCGATGCCAAGGGTTTCAAGATCAAGACAAAGCGAAATCAAGAAGCGATAGTACTGGGGAAAAAACTCAAGCCTCTGAGGCAGCTCGTTGTAAAAGGGCGCGAAAGGTACGAGCGCGTCACGATCCAGCTTTTGTCCCGTCACCGCCAAAATCCCTAACAATTCGGCGTTTTCCTTCAACCAGAAGACCTCTGTCTCCGGCTGCCGCCGCTGCGCGAAACATGCGATCAACCTTTCACATGTGTCCTGAGAAGTTGGGCGTTGGCGCCCGGGAAAAGCAAGGATGTTTGACATGTCGCCTCCGGTCAATCACGGCGAAAACGGCAAAGGCCCGACCGACGACCGGACCTTTGCAAGGGGGGATCAAATACTGGTGGTGAAAAGCTCCACCTTGTCACCCAGCGCGGTCGAAGCGCGGTCTGACAAGATGCTTGTGGTATACATCTCTAACCCCTCACCCGAGATCATGTCAGCACCCCGCGCGATAGATCCTGATGAGAACATTTCGACATGGTTGCCAACGTCCAGATCAGAGGCGGCGGAAGACGCGATCAGGTTTTGAGCAAGTGCATTCATAGCTTTATTCCTTCTAGGTTAACACTTTCAAGTTGTAGTATTTCTGTTAATACTCTTTTTACGAGAGTTAACAACTGAAATTTCCGCGTGCCAGCGTGTTACCCTCCACCTCCATCGCTTTCAGAATTGCAACTACAGATTGCAAAAGACTTTTCTGCGTTTTCCACAATTTTATACACAGCCTTCAATTTATCATTTCACAGGAGATATTTACCAAAGGAAGAAAAACAACCCCTGATTGTTTCACGTGGAACACCGAATCGGCGTTGTCTTTCACCAGCAGATCGCGGTGGTATAAAGCGGTGACCGCGGCAGGAGCTTCAGATGAAAATTGCGACTTTCAACATTAATGGGATCAAAGCACGGGCCGCTGCGCTGCCGCGATGGCTTGATGAAGCCCAGCCCGATGTGGTGCTTTTGCAAGAGATAAAGTCGGTCGACGAAGCGTTTCCAGCAGAGATGTTTGAAGAACGCGGCTATACGGTCGCCACCCATGGCCAAAAGTCATTTAACGGCGTTGCCATTCTCTCAAAGCGGCCGTTAGAAGACATCACAACGGGATTGCCGGGTGATGCGGATGACACGCAAGCCCGCTGGATCGAAGCGACGGTGATGGGCGATCACGACGCGCTTCGGATCTGCGGGTTGTATCTGCCGAACGGGAACCCCGCCCCCGGTCCAAAATTTGACTACAAACTGGCCTGGATGGAACGGATGCGCCGCCGCGCTGTCGCGCTTTTAGAAGATGAAACGCCTTTTCTGATGGCGGGTGATTACAACATTATCCCCCAGGCGGAGGATGCCGCGACGCCAGAGGCCTGGCGCGAAGACGCGCTGTTTCGATTGGAGGCGCGCACGGCGTGGCGGCGTTTTCTCAATCTGGGCCTAACAGAAGCGTTTCGCGCGCGCACACAAGGGGGCGGGCACTACAGCTTTTGGGACTATCAAGCGGGAGCGTGGGATCGCAACAACGGCATTCGGATTGACCACTTTTTGCTTAGCCCGGCCTGCGCCGACATGCTGAAAGACTGCCAGATCGATAGACATGTCCGGGCGGAGGAAAAACCCTCCGATCACGTCCCGGTTTGGGTGGCGCTTGCGCTGTAACGCGTGCGACCTTGGCCCTGACAAACCCGGTTTTCAATCACCGTCCTGCCCAAAAGGCACAGCCGCGCCGCGCCAACCTTCCGACCAGCGCTAAATCGGCTTAGGCAAGATGTTTTAGGTTTCAGATCAAGGGCTTTCACGCGTCGCTTTTGCCTTACGCCTCAAGCTCGGCATCCCAATACAGAAAGTCCATCCAGCTTTCATGCATGTAGTTTGGGGGGAATTTGCGGCCCATATTGCGCAGTTCTTCCGCGCCTGGCCGCCTTGGTGGTTTGCGCAAAGAAAGGCCCGTGCGGTGCAGCGGCTTAGACCCTTTTTTCAGATTGCAAGAAGAACACGCCGCGACGACATTCTCCCATGAGGTCACGCCACCGCTCGACCGCGGCACCAGGTGATCAAACGTCAAATCTTCTTTCGATCCGCAGTATTGACAGCGAAACTCATCGCGCAAAAATAAATTAAAGCGCGTGAAGGCCACGCGCTTTTGAGGTTTGACATAGTCTTTCAGAACGACAACCGACGGTATTTTAATCACTGTCGAGGGGCTGCGGACGCATTCGTCATATTCAGCGACGATATCGACCCTTTCCAGCCATTTCGCTTTGACAGCGTCCTGCCACGGCCACAGCGACAGCGGATAATAGCTTAGCGGTCGATAGTCAGCGTTCAGCACCAAAGCCGGTCGGTGTTTCAAACCTGCTGGCTGTCGCGTAAATTCCGTCCTGAAATCGCCATCCATGATGTTCGCGTCCCTTGACTGCTCACATTGACTATATCTCGTGCTTTTTCCCTGGCAAGCCAAAGGTGAATACAAGATGTCGCGGAAGGGCGCGGCGCGGCTCCTGACGCTTTTGTCGCCCTTTACAGTCCCAACTTATCCCGCATGAAGGCCAGGGCAACGCTCAACCCATCCGGCGCAATGCCGTGAGCTGTTCCTTTCATGATGTGAGCATAAACGTCTTTCCATCCCGCCTCTTGCAGGGCCTCCGCCGCGGCGGGCAAAGACTGCGGCGGCACCACGTCGTCTTGATCCCCATGCAGCAACAGGACCGGGGGCCGCACGCGCGTTTCATCCGCCAATAACTCAGGTGACAGCAACCGGCCAGAAAAAGCAACGATCCCCGCCACCGCATCCTCGCGACGGGGAGCGACATGCAAGGCCATCATCGTGCCTTGCGAAAATCCAAAAAGCACCACCTGCTCTGGCAAGACGTCTTCATCAACCATCAAGGCGTCGAGAAACGCGTTGAGATCTTGCACCGCCAGATCCATGCCGCGCATCGCCTCTTCCTCGGATGATCCGTCGATCCAAGGGATGGGAAACCACTGAAATCCCATGGGCATGCCGGGCACCATCTCGGGCGCGTCGGGCGCGATAAAAAGCGTGTCGGGCAAATGTTCACTCAAAGGATCCGCCAATCCCAAAAGATCCGCCGCATTCGCACCATACCCATGTAAAAACACGACGATGGAGCGCACTTGCCCCGATCGAGGTGCCCGCCGCTCGGCATTCAATACGCGTGTCATCCTATCCCTTCCCGCTGTTTTCTCACCCGGTAGTAGGCAAACAGAGCACGCGCCGCAACTGATCGCCAAGGCGACCAGGCCAGCGCAAGATGGGTCAAATCGTTCGGCGAGGGACGCGCCGGTAGATCAAAAAGCATGCGGGCGGCTTCTTGCAGCGCCAAATCACCGGCGGGAAAAATGTCCGCGCGCCCCAGGCAAAACATCAGATAGATTTGCGCCGTCCAGGGACCGATCCCTTTCTGCGCGGTCAGCGTGTCGAAAACCTGTTGATCCGTCAGCGTCTCAAGCTGGGCGTAATTCAGCCGGGTCCGCGCCAAGGCATGGGCATATCGCGCCTTCGGTCGGCTCAAACCCGCAGCGCAAAGCGCGGTTTCATCCGCCGCACGCACTGCACTTTCCTGGGTCAAGCCGGCCTGGGCAAGCCGCGATTGGATCGCAGCTGCTGAAGCGACGCTCACTTGCTGGCTCACAATCACGTCAAGCAATCCTGCGAAACCCGGCGGGCGGAGACGCAGCGGCAACGGCCCGGTCTGCGCCAACACCTCCGCAAAGCGTGGCTCACGCTCGGCAAGCCAGGCAGCACCGCGCGCGACATCCGCATCCGTTCTGATCACCGGGGTCACGTGGCAACGCCTTTCTGGATCAACACCGCCTGCAAGTGGCGCCGCCGAACAGCCGGTGCTTTTGCATGTTGCGACATTGCCGCTTGGTTGACCGTAGATAAAGCATCCTGCGCGCAGCCTACCCTGCTTTGTCGCGCAGACAAGGGGTTGCCCCAAATGACCGGGCCGCGTAGGTCTGAAGACGAGGGGACACGCAGATGATCGATGACAGCCGGGCGAAACGTAACGTTGCCGTCTTGGTCGCCGCCCAGGCAATCCTCGGCGCGCAGATGCCGCTGATATTTCTGGTTGGCGGCCTGGCGGGCAAATCGCTGGCAAGCAACGTGTGTCTTGCAACGCTGCCCATCTCGATGATCGTGCTGGGCTCCATGGTTTCGGCCACGCCGATTTCATCAATCATGCAGCGATTTGGGCGCCGCGCGGGGTTTTTCGTGGGCGCGGCAGGTGGCGCATGTGGCGGGCTCATCGGTGCCTATGGGCTTTATATCGCGTCCTTCCCGGTATTTCTCATGGGCTCCTTTTTGACGGGTGTCTACATGTCCGCGCAAGGGTTCTATCGGTTTGCCGCAACAGACACGGCGTCAGAAGACTATCGCCCGAAAGCGATCTCCTATGTGATGGCTGGTGGCTTGGCGGCAGCGGTGATCGGTCCGCAACTCGCGACAGCCACCTCAACCGCTTTCGTGATCCCGTTCCTGGGTTCTTACCTTGCTGTGGTGGTGCTGAACCTTGTCGGGGCTTCGCTGTTTTTCCTGATCGACATCCCAAAACCGCCCGCGCCCACAATAGACGGTCCCGCCGGGCGTAGCCGCTGGGAGTTGCTCAGCACGCCGCGGATCGCGGTCGCCGTGATTTGCAGCATGGTCTCTTACGCCCTCATGAACTTGGTCATGACCTCGACACCGCTCGCCGTTGTCGGCTGCGGCTATAGCGAGAGCCAGGCAGGATACATCGTCACCTCGCATGTGTTGGCAATGTTCGCGCCTTCTTTCTTTACTGGGCATCTGATCGCGCGCTTCGGCGTGGAAAAAATCATGGGGCTGGGTATTCTGATTTTGGGCGGCGCGGGGATGGTTGCCCTGCAGGGCGTTGCGCTTGAAAATTTCTACATCGCGCTGATCCTTTTGGGACTGGGGTGGAATTTCGGCTTTATCGGCGCCACGAGCATGCTCGCCGGGGCACATGAGCCTCATGAAAGAGGACGCATGCAGGGGTTGAATGACTTTTTGGTTTTCGGCGGCGTGACCATCGCGTCCTTGGCATCTGGCGGCTTGATGAATTGCGCAGGCGGGGACGCTGTTGAGGGGTGGACAGCCGTGAACATGGCGATGGTGCCCTTCCTGGCGCTCGCCGGCGGGTCGTTGATCTGGCTGGTTATGCGTCCCAAAGACATGACACCCGCCTCGCCCGCGCGCTAAGGCATCCGGCCTTAAACCTGACACACCTTGGCCAAACCGGCTTAGCGACGCCGCGTGGGGGCGAAACGGCGCGGCCAACACAAGCAGTTGCGCGGGTGGGTGAGTGGAACGCGGCGTGTCAGGTTTAAGGCCGGGTGCCTTAGCGGCGGCAATCCCTCTCACGTGCCTGAGGCGGACGCGGGCGCACCACGCTCAGCAGATATCCGTAGTCCGATCGATGCGCGCGCCAGCACGCCGCCTCTTCCTCTGCGGCGTCCAACACCACCGTCAGCCAGGGGGCGGCCGCAGGCCGCAGACGCGCGATGCGCGCATCAAGCGGGGTGAAATAATTTTCCCAGGCCGCATCTGACAATCGGCGTTGGCCCAAAACCTCATATTCGGCAGCGGCGATGCGCTCGTTTATCCCCTGGATGTTCGTCATCGCCGGATAGCTTTCCCACTGCGCCACCGCGCGATCCGTAGGCGTGTCGGTGAACCAGCACGCCTCAGAAAAAGCGATCACGCCGCCGGGACGCAGCGATTTGCGCCAAGCGGTCAGGGCCTCTTGCACGCCAAGGAAATAGACCGCACCCGCGCACCAGATGAAATCATACGCGTTCTTGATCACCGCCATGTCGGCTTTCAAGACCGTGACGCGCGGATCATCCCGCCAAAGCTTGCGCGCAGCGTCGACAAAATGGGCGGTTTTATCCAAGGCATGCACCTGGCCGCTTGGCGCCATCTGCAACAAGGCGGCGATGTCAGCGCCCGGGCCGCAGGCCACATCCGCGATCACCGCCTCATGGTGCAGACCGCAGCATCGCGCAGCCCAGGCCACATCTGCCGCCTCTCCCGGGCCTTCGCGGGGCAGGTCGCGATGGAGTTGAAAGAACGCCGCCAGCGCCTCTGTCGGCGCATCAGCGAGGTGGGCATGCGCGGGCGCAGAGACATCCGTCATGTCAGATCCTCCAGCGCCGCGGGGTTTGACAGATCGGCCAGATCGAAACCAACCGCGCCATCCGCCCCATACGTCAGGGTCAACCCAGCCGCTTGCAGCGCGTCGCGCAGCCGATCTGCTGTCGCAAAGTCCTTGGCCGCCCGGGCCGCCCGAAGCGCCTCGACCGCGCGATCAACCTGTGCGTGATGACCATTTGACTGAACAGCAGTGTGCGTTTGCCTGATCTCTTCAAGGTCTATGCCTAAAAAGGCAGCGCCCGCGCTCAGGCTCTCAACATCCCCGTTCTTGAACAGCTTTCGCAGCTCCGCAATGGCCCCGGGCGTGTTGAGATCCTGGGCAAGCAGATCAACCACCGCCTGCGGCACATCACCCGAAGTCACCGCCGCTGTCGCCAACGCCCATTTGCGCAACTCTATCTCTGCCGCTTTTTGCTTGAGCGCGTTCCAGTCCATCGGTTTGCGATAGTGCGTGGACAAGAACACAAATCGGATGACCGCCCCTGACACGCCGCTTTCCAACAGATCGCGGACGGTAAAGAAGTTGCCCAAGGACTTGGACATCTTCTTGCCCTCGACCTGCAGCATCTCATTGTGCAGCCAGACATTTGCAAACCCGTGACCCGCGCAGGTGGACTGGGCGATTTCATTCTCGTGATGCGGAAAGGTAAGGTCGTTTCCGCCCCCGTGAATGTCAAACTCTGCGCCCAGCAGCGCCTCGGCCATGGCGGAGCATTCTATGTGCCAGCCGGGCCGCCCGCGCCCCCAGGGACTGGGCCAGCCGGGCGTGTCACCCGCCGAGGGCTTCCAAAGAACGAAATCCATCGGGTCTTCTTTGAAGGGCGCAACCTCAACCCGTGCCCCGGCGATCATATCGTCGACGGAACGACCAGACAGCGCACCGTATGCCGCATAGGACCGCACACGGAACAGCGCGTGACCTTCTGCAGCGTAGGCATGGCCCTTCGCGATCAAATCCTCGATCATGGCGATCATTTCGGCGATATAGGCGGTCGCACGCGGCATCGCGCGCGCATGATCCGTTCCTTTCAAAGAGGGGGGCAATGCGCCAACGGCATGCATGTCGTCCAAAAACCACTGCGTGGTCTCCGACGTCAGCTGCGCGATGGGCCGCCCCTCGGCCGCGGCGCGCGCATTGATCTTGTCATCAACATCCGTGAAGTTGCGCACATAGGTGACATGCTCAGCGCCGTAGACATGGCGCAGCAGGCGGTAAAGCACATCGAACACAATCACCGGCCGGGCGTTTCCGATGTGCGCCCTGTCATAGACCGTTGGTCCACAGACATACATGCGCACGTCCTCTGCCCGGATCGGCTGAAAGATCTCTTTCTTCCGGCTTTTGGTGTTGTGCAATGTGATCGTCGTCATCGGGCCGTCCTCACGCCAGAATGGGGGCGCAGGCACGAGATGGGTTTACCGATGGGGGAACACGATGATCACGGCCTGCGAAAGCTTCAGCAGGTAATGGTACAGCTTGTGGGGCATGCCATCGTCATGCAGATGCGCGTAGCGCGGATTGGGCGCCCTGGTCAAGCATGATTGACAAAACTCAACGGCTCTGTCCCTGTGCGGCCGAAATAGCAGGGGGATTTGATGCAGACATCGGCGCGCATTGCGGGGCTTCTTGGCGGCGGCTCGGACGGTTGGGGCGTGTTTAACACAGCCCGCGCCATGATTGCCGAAGGCATCTCCGTCACCGAGTTGACCATTGGCGAGCACGATATCCGAACCGCCGCCCCGATTTTGCAGGATATGCATCGCGCGGCATTGAGCGGACACACCGGATACGCAGCCATCCCGGGGATCCCTGCGCTGCGCGACGAAATCGCCGCGCGCGTCGCGGAAAGAACCGGCGTGCCGACAACGCGGGACAATGTCTTGATCACGCCCGGGGGGCAATCCGCGCTCTATTCCGCGCATTTTGCTGTCTGCGATCCGGGGGATACCGCCCTTTTTATCGACCCATTTTATGCCACCTATCCCGGCACGCTGCGCGGCGTGAACGCCGTGCCCAAATCGATTGCGGCGCGGGCAGAAAACGGCTTTCAGCCACGGGCGGCCGATATCCACGCTGCCGCAGCGGGCGCGCGGTCATTGCTGGTGAATACGCCGAATAATCCGACCGGGGTCGTCTACCGCGCGGACACGTTGGACGGGATCGCCGCGGTGTGCCAAACCCACGATCTCTGGCTGATCTCCGATGAAGTCTATGACACCCAAATCTGGGAGGGCGATCATCTGTCGCCGCGCGCGCTGCCCAACATGTCAGAGCGGACGCTGGTCGTGGGCTCAATGTCGAAATCCCACGCGATGACGGGCTCTCGGATCGGTTGGATCATCGGCCCGGCAGAGGTCATCGACGGCTTGATCAATCTGGCAACGCATACCACCTACGGCGTGCCCGGCTACATCCAAGAGGCCGCGTTATTCGCGCTGGCCCAGGGGCCTGATTTTGAGGCGCAAGTGGCCGCGCCCTTCCGTCGCAGACGCGCCATCGCGCAGCGGGTGCTTGCGGCACAAAACGTCGTCAGCGCTGTGCCCTCAGAGGGGGCGATGTATCTGATGCTCGACATCCGTCAAACCGGCATGAGTGGAGAGGATTTTGCCCTCGCACTCCTGAATGCGCACCACATCGCGACGATGCCCGGTGAAAGCTTTGGCGCTGCTGCGGCAGGGCATCTCCGCGTCGCCATGACGATCGACGACGATGCGTTCGAAGCAGCGCTGAGGCAGCTGTGTCAATTTGCCAAGGATCAAAGCGGTTACTCCTAAACCATCGGCCTTTGCAGGTCTGCCCAAACCGACGTAGGACCACCCCGCAGGGGCGGACCAGCGCAGCGCAACAGCCGCTGCCTGGCGGGACAGTGATCGGGAAAGCCTGTATGAGGTTTAAGGCCGCAAGCTTCCCTGCGTTTCGACCTGAAGCTGGGTATCGGCGGCAACGTCGGGGATGCGCATTTGCCGCGTCTACTGCGCGAAAATGTCGCAAATCGACCTTCACGGCGCAAATGAGACAGATTGCCCCCCTTCTGATGCTCAGCCTCGTCCCAGGGGGCATGATATGAGTTCAGACCGCTGCATTTGGACCCGGGTGGCGCGCACCATTGGCGCAGAGCGTGGACGCGCGGCAAGGGGGGCGCCAGGGCAATAGCCCGCCGAACCTCTCTTACATTACGCATCCAGGATATCACCCATGACCGATCTTTCCCCTTCACGCAGCGGCGGACGTGCAGCCCGCCGTGCGGCACGCCGCCGCCCCTTGGCGGAGCACCTGCGCCCCATCCGCCCAGGAATGGAAGGCGGCGTGTATCGACCGCTAAGCCAAGACGACATGGAGGCGATCCACGACGCCGCTTTGACCGCGTTAGAAGACATCGGCCTCGCTGATGCCCCCGCCAGCGGCGTGGCCTATATGACAGGCGCGGGCGCTGTGGAAGGCACAGATGGACGCCTGCGCTTTCCGCGCGGGCTGGTGGAAGACACGCTGGCGGCGGCCAATCGCAGCGTGACGCTTTTTGCCCGCGATCCTGCGCAGGACCTGGTGCTTTCCGGCAACCGCGTTCACTATGGCACAGCCGGTGCGGCCGTTCACATGGTCGATGTGGAAAACAACCTCTACCGCGAATGCGGTGTGCAGGATCTTTACGATGCGGCACGCATTACCGACCAATTGGACAACATTCACTTCCTCCAACGCCCGATGGTCTGCCGGGATATCACCGACAACCTGGAAATGGATCTGAACACGATTTACGCCTGTTGCTCGGGCACCACGAAACATATCGGCACGTCCTTTACTGAGGCGCAGTTTATCCCTCACGCGCTTGACCTGCTGCACATGATCGCGGGCAGTGAAGAGGCATGGCGGGCGCGCCCCTTCGTGTTGAACTCCAACTGCTTTGTCGTGCCCCCGATGAAATTCGCGACCGAAAGCTGCGAGGTAATGGAAAAGGTGATCGAAGGCGGGATGCCCGTGCTGTTGCTTTCAGCCGGCATGGCCGGGGCAACAGCGCCGTCAACCGTCGCCGGGGCAATCGTTCAAGCGGTGGCGGAATGCCTGGCGGGACTGGTCTATGTCAACGCTGTCAAACCCGGGCATCCGGCCGTTTTCGGCACTTGGCCTTTCGGACTTGATCTGCGCAGCGGCGCGATGACAGGCGGCTCTGGCGAACAGGCGTTATTGACCGCCGGCTGCGCGCAGATGCACAGTTTCTACGGCCTGCCCGGCGGCGCGGCGGCTGGGATCGCCGATGCTAAAATGCCCGACATGCAGGCCGGATGGGAGCAGATGTGCTCAAACGTGATGGCGGGCTTGTCCGGGCTCAACATGGTCTATGAGGCAGCGGGGATGCACGCATCGCTTCTGGGCTTTTGTCATGAATCGCTCATCATGGGGAATGATCTGGTTGGCCAGGCGATGCGCTGTGTCAGGGGCATTGAAGTCACCGAGGAAACCTTGGCTGTCGATCAGATCAGAGAGGTATGTCTTGGCGGCGCGGGCCATTACCTGGGCACAGAGCAGACGCTGAGCCGGATGGAACTGGATCACGTTTACCCCGCCCTGTCTGACCGGTCCTCTCCGAAAGAATGGGACGAGCGTGGCAAGCCGGATTTGGTGTCCAAAGCGACCGCGCGCAAGACTGAGATCTTGGATCAACCCTCCAGCGCTGCCCTTGATCCTGCGCTGGATGCTGCCATTCGGGCGCGTTTTAACATCCATCTGCCTGCCCCAGGCATCCGGCTTTAGACCCGACACACCCAGTTCCCTATCACCGTCCCGCCCAACAGGCCCTGTTGGGCCGCGCCGTTCCGCCCCCGTTTTGCCGCAGGCAAACCTTCGGTTTGACGAGCGGCGCGATTGCGCCACCCCTCGGACCGGCGCTAAGTCGGGTGGGCAAGGTGTATCGAGTTTAAGGCACCCCACCTTAAGCTTGATGCGCACAAGCCTTCCGCGCTTCGCGCTCGCAAGAGATTGGCGATGCACGATGCCTGAGGTTTTAGGCGGCATGCTGCGCCTCGGACAATGCAGATGCGCATCGCACCGGTTTGTCGGCGCATCCATCGTGAGCACCTGTCGTAAAACCCTAACAAGCGACAAAAAAAGGGGGGCCGTCAAGACCCCCCTTCAGTTTTACTGTTCAAGCTCAATATGTTAACCGCTCGATTTCATTTTTGCCTGCGGCTTGAACAGCGTACGGAGTGAGCGCACCCACTCCAACGGCATTGGACGGGCATGATCGCCGCTCCAATCCTCAGCTACACCCCGATGTGGCACCGCAGGTGTTGCATTTCATACAAGTGCCGTTGCGCACGAGCGTGAAGTTACCGCATTCGCCGCACGCCTCCCCCTCGTAGCCTTGCATCTTTGCTCTGACCCGCGCATCGACAAGCGCGACGGCAGGCACGGGCGCGACGCTTGCGGTGGCCACCGCGGCTGTCGCGGCGGATCCCGTCGTGGATGCGGCGGTCTGCGGCGCCGTCTCGACCGTCCCGCCGTTCAACACCACCAGCTCTTGCGGCAACCGGTTGCGCAGATACCCGGTAGAGCTGATCTGCTTGAGCACCTCAAGCGACTTTGTCGCCGCGTTGTCGGACAGCTCTGACAGGTTGCCATCCTCTTCCTCGGGCTCGGCCGCTCCGATGTCGTCAAAGCTCGCTCCCGAAGGCTGAACATGCGCAAGATCGGTGCGATCAAGATAGCTCACGGCAAGTTCACGGAACACGTAATCCAAGATCGATGTCGCGTTTTTGATGCTGTCATTGCCCTGCACCATGCCCGCAGGCTCAAACTTGGTGAATGTGAACTGATCAACGAACCGTTCCAGCGGCACGCCGTATTGCAGCGCGATGGAGATCGCGATGGAGAAACTGTCCATCATGGCGCGGAAGGACGATCCTTCCTTGTGCATGTCGATGAAGATTTCACCCAGCGAGCCGTCTTCGTATTCACCGGTGCGCAGATAGACCTTGTGACCGCCGACCACCGCTTTCTGAGTGTAGCCCTTGCGTCGCTGCGGCAGCTTTTCACGATGCGAGCGGACGATCTCTTTGACCACGACCTTCTCAACGATCTTTTCGGCAAGCACCGCGGCTTTCTCTTGATTGGATCCGCTCTCCAACACCTGGGCCGCCGCGTCGTCATCTTCCACCAGCGCGGCCGCGAGCGGCTGGCTCAGCTTAGATCCGTCGCGATAAAGCGCATTGGCCTTCACCCCCAAAGACCAGGATAATTCATAGGCTCTCTGACAATCCTCGATGGTCGCATCATTGGGCATGTTGATCGTTTTTGAGATCGCGCCGGAAATGAAGCTCTGCGCGGCAGCCATCATGTGGATGTGACTGTTCACCGACAGATACCGTTTCCCCTTTTTGCCGCAGATATTGGCGCAGTCAAAAATGCCGTAGTGCTCTTCTTTGAGGTGCGGCGCCCCTTCCAACGTCATCGTGCCGCACACATGGTCATTTGCCGCCTCAATGTCTTTGCGCTGAAAGCCCAGAGAGCGCAGCAGGTCGAATGTCGGGTCGTTCAACTTGTCCTGTGGGATGCCAAGCACCTGGGTGCAGAACTCTTCCCCAAGCGTCCATTGATTGAAAACAAACCGAATGTCGAAAGCGGATCCAAGCGCTGCCTCGACTTTGGCCAATTCCTCCGGCCCAAAGCCTTGGCCCGCCAGCGACGTATGATTGATCCCAGGGGCATTTCCCATGGTCCCGTGACCGACCACGTAAGAGACGATTTCCTCAATCTGCGCCGCGCCATATCCCAGCTTTTGCAGCGCGGCGGGAACCGACTGATTGATAATCTTGAAATAGCCACCGCCCGCCAGCTTTTTGAACTTCACCAGCGCGAAATCAGGCTCAATACCTGTCGTGTCGCAATCCATCACCAGTCCGATGGTTCCGGTTGGGGCAATAACGGTTGCTTGGGCATTTCGGTAGCCGTGTTGCTCGCCCAGTGCCAGCGCTTCGTCCCAGCACGACATGGCGATATCAACCAACCCCGGCTGCGGGCAGTTTTGATGATCCAACGGCACGGGCTTCACGGCGAGCTTTTCATATCCGTTGAGATTGCCGTAGGCGGCATTGCGATGGTTGCGCATGACCCGCAGCATGTGCTGTGCGTTCTTCGCATATCCGGGAAAGGCGCCCAGTTCACGCGCCATCTCGGCAGAGGTGGCGTAGGAAACACCCGTCATGATCGCGGTCAAAGCTCCGCAGAGGGCGCGCCCTTCGTCACTGTCGTATGAATACCCCATGTTCATCAGCAGACCGCCGATGTTTGCATACCCCAGCCCGAGCGTGCGGAAGTCATAAGAGCGCTGCGCAATTTCTTTCGACGGGAACTGCGCCATCATGACCGAAATCTCTAGCGTCACGGTCCACAGGCGCGCTGCATGCATGTAGTCTTCCACATTGAACACGCCGTCTTCCAAGAACGTCAGCAAATTCATGGACGCCAAATTGCATGCCGTGTCGTCCAAAAACATGTATTCAGAACAAGGGTTTGAACCGCGGATGGCCCCATCTTCTGGGCATGTGTGCCAGTCATTGACGGTGTCGTGATATTGAATGCCAGGATCGGCGCAAGCCCAGGCCGCATGACCCACCTGCGCCCAAAGATCGCGCGCGCGAATGGTCTTGGCAACTTTACCTGTCACGCGGTCCGTAAGCTCCCAATCCGCGTCTTTCTCTACTGCGGTGAGAAAGGCGTTGGTGACGCGGATCGAATTGTTTGAGTTTTGACCCGATACGGAGTTGTAAGCTTCTGAGTCCCAATCGGTGTCATAGGTCGGGAACTCAATCGACGCATGGCCTTGCTTTGCATAATCCAGCACGCGCTTGACGTAGGTTTCGGGGATCGCCACCTTTTTGGCGTCCCGGATTGCCGTTTTGAGCTGGGCGTTCTTTGCAGGGTCGAACGCGTCTTCCTGCGCGCCGTCCCAGGCTTTGATCGCTGCGAAAAGGCCGTTCAACTTCTCTTCATGCATCTTGGAACCCGCCACGATTGACGCGACTTTCTGTTCTTCCAACACTTTCCAATTAATGAACTCTTCAATGTCCGGGTGATCCGCATCCACGATCACCATCTTGGCCGCGCGACGGGTTGTCCCGCCAGATTTGATCGCGCCCGCAGCACGATCGCCGATCTTGAGAAACCCCATCAGCCCAGAGGATTTACCCCCGCCCGACAGCGCCTCGCCCGCCGCACGAAGCGATGAAAAGTTCGTGCCGGTCCCCGACCCGTATTTGAACAGGCGCGCCTCTCGGACCCATAAATCCATGATCCCGCCCTCGTTTACCAGGTCGTCCGACACGGACTGGATAAAGCAAGCGTGAGGCTGCGGATGTTCATAGGATGATTTGGACCGCGTCAGCTTTCCGGTTTTGTAATCGACATAGAAATGTCCCTGCGCCGGTCCGTCGATCCCATAGGCCCAGTGCAGACCCGTGTTGAACCATTGCGGTGAATTGGGTGCGGCGCGCTGCGACGCAAGCATGTGACGCATTTCGTCATAGAACGAGCGCGCGTCCTCTTCCGTCGAGAAATATCCGCCTTTCCAACCCCAATAGGCCCAAGCGCCTGCGAGCCGGTCAAACACCTGCTTTGAGGACGTCTCTCCACCCATCTGCGCGCCCTCGGCGGGGACAGAGCGCCACAAGAACTCGGGCACCCCTTTTTCTTTCACCTTTTTCAAAACGCTTGGCACACCCGCCTTGCGAAAGTACTTTTGCGCGATCACGTCGCTGGCCACCTGGCTCCACCGCGCGGGGACTTCTACATTGTCCAATTTGAAAACGACGGAACCGTCAGGGTTTCGAATTTCGGAAACAGTTGTCACAAAATCCAGGTCCGCATAGGCGTCCTGCCCAGCCTTGGTAAATTTCCGTTCAATTTTCATGTTGCCGCCTCGTTCTCAGCATTTCGTTGTGAAGCATCGCAGGTCTTTGCCTGGCGCCCCTCTCCCGGATGTCGTGACGCATGTGCGCTGCGTTCTCCACCAAAGCGGGTGAGCAACGACGATGTTTCACGACAATTGAGCGTTCTCTTCTGCCCTTAGCCAGCCTGATCCCCTGGTGTTGTAGCCACCATATCTTGTGGGTCCACGGCCAGCCCACACAAGGTGACGTATCTACCCCTAGCTGGTCAACGGCTTTTTTTACGAAAATGCAAAAATGATTGCTTGACGGGCTGCGCAAAACAGGGGCCCCGCCCCATTGTGCGATTCACGCGGATTCCCGCCGCGAAGCTGGGCCGCCCCGATGCAAACTCATCGGATTTTTTCGATATCGGGCCGGGTTAGACATCAACACGCGAGCGTTGATCGCATTTTAGCGACGCGCGGGTGCCTCGGCAAATAACCAAGAAAGCACTGACGCGTCATTGGTCCCTGCCGGGATAGCGTCAATTCAGCGCGCATTTTAAAACCGATACTACCCGACCACGCAACGGGAGGCCTTATCACCGTGAGCGAGGCGCACATCAGATGAAAAGATGGTCGGAGCGAGAGGATTCGAACCTCCGACCCCCTGTACCCAAAACAGGTGCGCTACCAGGCTGCGCCACGCTCCGACGGACCGTCTTTAACGATCCTTTTCGAACTTGAAAAGCCCCTGGATCATCACAAACACCCGTAACCGTTCGTGACGATGCAGAACAGGAGAACCTGCACCGAGGCGGCAAGCATCACCGGCAAGGCCAGGCTGGGTTCAGCGCATCAAATGCAGGATGGCGCAATTGCGTGCCCACGGAGATCCCCAATTGTCGAGAGAGGCCGCCGTTGATCTCAAGCACGGCGAAGACATCCTCTCCGCCCGGGATCGGCGTCTCATCCAGCGGCTGCGCCTGATGGTGGATATGCTGCACCACCCCCGTCGCGTCCACAAACAGGATGTCGAGCGGGATCAATGTGTTGCGCATCCAAAAGCTGACCGGTTGAGGGGCTTCGTAGATGAACAGCATGCCGGCACTGGTTGGGAGACTTTCCCGGTGCATCAACCCTCGGGCACGTTCTGCCGGATCATCCGCGATCTCAATGCTAAAGCGGCTGGTGCCCCAATCGCCCCGCAGAAACACCGATTCTGGCGCGCAAGTAGCCTGGGCCAGCGCCGCCGATGACACCAAAACCGTCCAGCACAGCGGGACAAGGCAGAGGCGGATCTGCGCGATCAAGGGTTCAACCGCGTGACCCGCCAGGGCGCATCAGGGTCGCTGCGACGCCACTGAAAGCGATCATGCAAGCGGAAATCACCGTCGGCCCAAAGTTCGATCTCAACCGGCGTGATGCGATATCCTCCCCAAAATGGAGGTCTCGGCGGATTTGATCCTTTGCTCGCAGTCACTTTCGCCACCTCAGCCATCAGCGCGGCGCGACTGCTTAGCGGTTGTGACTGACGTGAGGCCCAGGCGCCAAGACGACTTTTCAGCGACCGCGTTTTGTAATAGGCGTCCGCCTGCGGCCCGTTCTCTTTGCTGACCATGCCGCGGGCACGCACCTGGCGGCGCAGGGATTTCCAGTGCATCACGAATGCGGCCTTACCCGCCTGATCAAGCTCCTGCGCCTTGGCGCTTTCATAGTTGGTGTAGAAAACAAAGGCATTGTCCTCCACCTCTTTCAGCAACACCATGCGCGCATTTGGCAGCCCATCGGCGTCGACCGTCGACAGCGCGATGGCATTCGGATCGTTCAATTCTGCCGTTTCTGCCTCTGTCATCCAACTGCGGACGATCTCAAACGGATCATCGCCACCAAATTTACCGTCTCTCATCTCCATCGCGTGATCCCTTCTTGCTGTCGTCTATGCCGCGGCCGAGCCAAGGCTTAGCGCGTTTGCGGGCAAGCTCAAGACCCGCATCGGTCTTGATGGCGTGTGCGCAATCCCCTACACGACTGTGTAACGAAGAGATTTCAACGGGGTGGCACATGGCAACGGACCTGATGCAAGGCAAGCGAGGGTTAATCATGGGGCTTGCCAATGACAAATCCATTGCCTGGGGCGTTGCCAAATCCCTGTCAGAGGCAGGCGCCTCGCTGGCCTTCTCATATCAGGGCGATGCGTTGAAAAAGCGTGTCGATCCGCTCGCCGCGCAGCTGGGCAGTGACATCGTCTTGCCCTGCGATGTGGCGGATGAAGCGTCGCTGGACGCGCTTTTTGCCGCGTTGGCGGGGCGCTGGGACCAGCTTGACTTCATCGTGCATGCCATTGGCTTTTCTGACAAAAACGAATTGCGTGGGCGGTACGTGGATACCAGTCGCGGCAACTTTGCCGTGTCGATGGACATCTCTGTTTATTCTTTCACCGCGGTGATGCAGCGGGCGGAAAAGATGATGACATCCGGGGGCAGCGCGCTCACGCTGACCTACTACGGCGCAGAAAAGGTCATGCCGCACTACAATGTGATGGGCGTTGCCAAAGCCGCGCTGGAGGCATCGGTGAAATATCTTGCAGAGGATTTGGGCAAAGACGGCATTCGCGTGAATGCGATCTCTGCAGGCCCGATAAAGACGCTCGCTGCCTCGGGTATCGGTGATTTTCGCTACATCATGAAGTGGAACGAATACAACGCACCGCTGCGCCGGAACGTCACAATCGAAGATGTGGGGAAGGCCGCGCTGTTTTTGCTGTCAGATCTGGGCTCTGGCACGACCGGAGAGAACTTGCACGTCGATGGCGGATATCACGTTGTCGGGATGAAAGCGGTCGATGCGCCCGACATGAGCAAGGCATGAACGCTGAAAGCCTAATCGCTTTCAACCTGGTGCTGCTGGCGGCCTTGGCCAGCCCCGGCGCTGCCATGCTCTATGTCATCAAGACAACGGTATCCGCGGGCCGCGTGGCGGGTCTTTTCACCGGTGTCGGTCTGGCAACGGCTGCCGCGCTTTGGACGCTGTCGGCGCTGTTGGGGTTAGAGAGCCTTTTTGCGCTTTTCCCCTGGACCTACACCAGTCTGAAGATCGGCGGCGCCCTCTATTTACTCTGGCTGGCCTGGCAAACATGGCAACAGGCCAAGGCGCCGCTGTCGCAAGCGCCGGTGGTGCAGGCAAGACAGTTTATCGCAGGCGTGCTGGTGAATCTTGGCAACCCCAAGTCCATGCTGTTTGCCGCCGCGGTGATCGTCGTGGTCTTCCCCAAAGGCATGAGCGCGGTCGACATCGCGCTCATCGTTGTCAACCACTGGATGCTTGAAATCGTCTTTTACACAGTGTTCGTGATCGCTCTCAGCACCCCGGCAGCCAAGCGCGGCTACCTGGCGTTGAAGCCGATATTCGACCGGATCGCCGCCAGTCTTTTGGGGCTGTTCGGCCTGCGTCTTTTGTTGGAAAGGTAAGCTATGAACCCGCATGATCCAAGCCGCCTGCCGCATGAGAAAGGTTTTCATATCAGCTGGGACCAGCTTCACCGGGACAGTCGCGCACTCGCCTGGCGGCTGGATGGACAAGGGCCTGATAACGGAGCCTGGCGCGCAGTGGTTGCCGTGACCCGCGGCGGCATGGCCCCCGCGATGATCGCAGCGCGAGAGTTGGACATCCGCACCGTGGACACGATTTCGATCAAATCCTATGATCACCAAAGGCAATCGGACGCCAAAATCCTTAAATCGCCGGATCCTGCGCTCATGGGTGACGGTGCTGGCATCCTCATCGTTGACGATCTTGTTGACAGCGGCAAAACGTTAGAGGCGGTGCGCGCGCGCTATCCGATGGCGCATTTCGCGACCGTCTATGCCAAACCCAAAGGCCGACCTCAGGTTGACACGTTCATCACCGAGGTAAGCCAGGACACCTGGATCTTTTTCCCCTGGGACATGGCGTTGCAATACGTTCAACCCTATCGCGGCAGTGACTAACCGCGTCCACCCATCCTCCGCTGACGCGGGCGGGACGATGGCGCGTCCCTCCCCCGCCCCAATGTGCAGAGCCTTCCCATGATGATATCGCGCACCGCAACAACCTTTCCGCCGCCGGTGATGGAGGCGCGGCGCTGGCTTGAGGGGGTCACGCATCCTACCGACCGCCCGCTGATGAATGTGAGCCAAGCCGCGCCGGTGGACCCGCCCCACCCCGCCTTGCGGCGCGCCATGGCGGACATAGCGCTAAGCAATGACGAAGCGCATCTGTACGGGCCTGTTCTGGGCATGATGACGCTGCGCGATGCCCTCGCCAAGAAAACCGCCCAGCTTTACACGGGGGCGGTAGAAGCTGATCAGGTGTGCATCACGTCGGGCTGCAACCAAGCCTTTGCCGCAGCCATCGCCACGCTTTGCACAGAAGGGGATCAGGTGATCCTTCCCACGCCTTGGTATTTCAACCACAAAATGTGGTTGGACATGGCGGGCGTAAAGGCGGTGGCGCTGCCGACTGAGCCCGACCTTTTGCCTCAAGTGACAACTGCTGCCGCTCAGATCACGGATAAGACCCGCGCGATCGCCCTGGTCAGCCCGAATAATCCGGCCGGGGTGGAATACCCCGACGATTTGATCGACGCCTTTTTTGATTTGGCACAGCAGCACGGTATCGCACTCATCTTGGATGAAACCTACCGTGACTTTCACAGCCAGCCGGGGGCGCCGCACAAACTGTTTCAGCGCAAGGGCTGGGAAGACACGCTGATCCATCTTTATTCGTTTTCCAAAGCCTATCGGCTCACCGGGCACCGCATTGGCGCCATGATCACCAGCGCAGATCGCCTGGCCGAGGCAGAGAAATTCCTTGATACCGTGGCGATCTGCCCGGCGCAGCTTGGCCAACACGCCGCACTCTGGGGGATGGAGCACCTTGATCAATGGCTCGCGGGCGAACGCAATGAAATCTTGCACCGTCGCGCGGCGATTGCCCGAAACATGCCCAAGCTCACCGATCTCGGCTGGAAGCTGCTGGGGCTGGGCGGCTATTTTGCCTATCTACAACATCCTTTTGACGAAAGCGCCGCCGCGCTGGCGCCCAATATGGTGCGTTTGGCAAGCATTCTGTGCCTACCTGGAACGATGTTCTACCCCGAGCACGACCCGCGCGGCACACGCGAGCTGCGCATCGCCTTTGCCAATCTGGATGCCACGGGGATCGACACGCTTTTTGACAGGTTGGTGAGCTTGACCACAACCGCCTGACATCCCCTTGCCCCGCTCACCAACTGCGCTTAGACACGCGGGCACAGCAACGACGGAGGAGTGCCGCGATGGGGTCTAGCCTGTCCAAGACAGCGATGTGGATACTGATGGGCCTGCTGTTTCTGGGTCTTGCTGGCTTTGGCGCGGTGAACCTGAGCGGCAACATCCGCACGATCGGCAGCGTGGGGGATAAACCGCTTTCCGTGCAGCAGTACGCGCGCCTTTTGCAGAACGAAATCCGGGCGATTGAGATGCAAACGCGCCAGCCCCTACCCTTTGCGCGCGCACAAGAGATTGGGCTCGACCGATTGGTGCTGCAACGCCTGGTCCGCAACCGCGCGCTTGATCACGAGAACAGCATCATAGGTCTGTCAATCGGTGACGAAGCACTGCGCGATGAGATCGTCCAGATCCCGGCGTTTCAGGGCATAAACGGGGAATTTGACCCCGAAGGCTATCGTTTTGCCCTGCAGCAGGAAGGCCTGAGTGAGGCGGAATTCGAGCTGTCGCTGCGCGAAGAAGTTGCGCGCGCCCTCTTGCGGCGGGCAGTGATCGGCGGCGTTCGGATGCCTGAGATCTATGCGCAAACGCTTGTCGACTACGCGGGCGAAATGCGCAGCTTTACCTGGAGCGCGCTGGACGCCACCGCACTCGCCGATCCTCTGCCAGCGCCCGAGGAAGAGGTTCTGCGCCTCTATTACGCTGACAATGCTGAGGATTTCATGCTGCCCGAGGCCAAAGAGATCACCTATATCTGGTTGCGCCCAGAGGATGTGATGTCGGACGTCGTGGTGCCGGAAGAGGAATTGCGCGCCGAATATGACGCGCGCGCGGATCAATACAACCAGCCAGAGCGGCGTCTGGTCGAGCGGCTGGTTTTCTCGGACGAGGAAGAAGCGCGGCGCGCCGCGGCGGCACTGGAAGTGGGCGGAACCACCTTCAACGCGCTGGTTGCAGACCGTGGCCTTGATTTGGGCGACGTCGATTTGGGCGATGTCGGGCGCGATGCGCTCGATAGCGCAGCGGACGCTGTCTTTGCAGCGGAAACCGGATCCGTGGTGGGGCCCCTGCCCAGCGCATTGGGGCCCGCGCTGTTCCGCATCAACGGCATTTTGCCCGCGCAGAACATCGGCTTTGAAGAGGTACGCGCAGAGTTGATCGAAGAACTCGGTCTTGCCCGTGCCGTGCGCGCGCTGGAAGCGCGGGCGCAGGATCTAGACGATCAGCTTGCCGGTGGCGCGACGTTAGAGCAGGTGGCCGCCGAAGCGGGGATGACGCTGGGCACCCTGCTTTGGTCCACGGACAGCACAGAGGGGATCGCCGCCTATCTAGATTTTCGGCAGGCTGCGCGGGCCTTGGAAGCGGACGATTTTCCCCAGATCCAACAGTTGGAGGATGGCAGCATCTTTGCCATGCGCCTTGACAACGCCTTACCCAGGCGCCCCAATCCGTTTGACGCCGCCATGGAAGACGTGCGCGACGCTTGGCGCGCCGCACAGACAATCGACAGGCTCACCGCGCAGTTAACCGAACAGCTTTCTGCGTTGAAACAGGACAGCGGGTTCGCCCAAGCAGGGCTTGAGCCGTTGGTCGAAGAAAGGGTGACGCGAGATGCCTTTGTCGCGGGCACCCCACCGGGGTTTATGTCGCGCGTGTTTGAGCTTGCACCGGGGGAGGTCGCGATCGTGCCGGCTGAGGATGGAATCGTGATCATCCGCTTGGATGCGATCATCGCGGCAGAGGAAAATGCCCAAAACGCGGCATTTGCGGCGCAGCTCAACGCACAGGTCAGTCAAAGCCTGGCGTTGGATATTTTCGGCATCTACGCTGATGATGTCGTGCGACGCGCCGGACCTCAGATCGATCAACGCGCGTTGCAGGCCGTGCACATAAACTTCCCATGAGACCTGCTGATGACCCTGACGCCTGAGTTCGACAGTTTTGCGGAAGGCTATGAGGACGGGCGCAATCAAGTCGTGTACACCCGCCTGGCTGCCGACCTCGACACGCCCGTATCGCTGATGCTGAAGCTAACGGGCGCGGCAGAGAATGCCTTTGTCTTGGAATCCGTCACAGGTGGAGAGATCCGCGGGCGATATTCCATCATCGGGATGAAACCAGATCTGATTTGGCGGTGCGACGGCACCCAGTCCAGTGTGAACCGCGCCGCGCGCTATGATGGTGAAGCGTTTGAGACGGTTGCAGGCAACCCGCTTGATGCGCTGCGCAGCATTATCGCAGAATCCAAAATCGATCTCCCCCCGGACCTGCCCCAGTCAGCGGCGGGCCTTTTCGGGTATCTGGGATACGACATGATCCGCTTGGTGGAGCATCTGCCCGACATAAACCCAGATCCTTTGCAGCTGCCCGACGCTGTCATGCTGCGCCCCTCTGTCATCGCGGTGCTTGACGGCGTGAAGGGCGAGGTCACGATCGTGTCGCCTGCCTGGGTGTCAGGCTGTCAAACGGCGCGCGCCGCCTATGCGCAAGCCGGTGAACGTGTCATGGATGCCGTGCGCGATCTGGAGCGGGCGATACCGGGCACGTCCCGCGATCTGGGCGATGCCGCAGAGGACGAAGCGCCGGTGAGCAACTTCACCAAAGAGGGCTATTTGGCCGCCGTCGAAAAGGCCCGCGAATACATCGTGGCTGGAGATATTTTTCAGGTGGTGCCATCGCAACGCTGGGCGCAGGGGTTTCGCCAACCGCCCTTCGCGCTCTATCGCAGTTTGCGCCGCACCAACCCCTCTCCGTTCATGTTCTACTTTAATTTCGGGGGTTTTCACATCGTCGGTGCGTCGCCGGAAATACTGGTTCGGGTTTTCGGGGATGAGGTGACGGTGCGCCCCATTGCCGGCACCAGGCCGCGCGGTGCCACCCCCGAAGAAGACCGCGCCTTCGAAGCCGATCTCATGGCCGATGAAAAGGAACGTGCCGAACATCTGATGCTGCTTGATCTGGGTCGCAACGACGTTGGGCGCGTCGCGAAAATCGGCACGGTGCGACCAACCGAAGAGTTCATCGTCGAACGCTACAGCCACGTGATGCACATCGTCTCCAACGTGGTGGGCGCGCTGAAAGAAGGCTGTGACGCGATCGACGCCTTCTTTGCCGGCATGCCCGCTGGCACCGTCTCTGGCGCGCCAAAGGTGCGCGCGATGGAGATCATTGACGAGTTAGAGCCCGAGAAGCGCGGCGTTTACGGCGGCGGCGTGGGGTATTTCAGCTCTGGCGGGGACATGGACATGTGCATCGCGCTCCGCACGGCGGTGATCAAAGACGAAACGCTGTTTGTCCAAGCGGGCGGCGGCGTGGTCTATGACAGCGACCCCGAGGCAGAGTACATGGAAACAATCCACAAATCCAACGCCATCCGGCGTGCAGCGGCGGATGCGGCGCGGTTTAGCGGTTCAGGACGCAATTAGGATGGGGCTAGATACGATGGCGCGGCGGGTGGCAAAATTGCCCGGGCACGTCAATCAAAGCGCTTTTGGACAGCTTAGCGTTAAGGCTGGATCGCATCGCCGCTATCGCGCCCGCTGGATGTGACAAATGGTGCGTCATGCGTCAGGATAGCGCGACGTGCCATAGCTGAACCAGAATGGAGAAGAGGATGCTGCGTACCGTTGCTTTCATCGCCGCGCTGACCGCCAATATCGCTGCTGCCGATGTGGTGGTGCAGTTCACGGAAGGCGCGCCGAAAGATCGTTTCACAATCACGAATGACGGTGAGTGTGCGCTTGGCAAGGCAGAGGTTTCTCTGGATCTCAGCGCGGCGCCGGCGGGGCTTATTTTCGACGTCACAGGCCAGGGTGCGGGCGTGCAGGTATTCCAACCTTTTGAAGTGGTGGCGGGCGCTAACCGGCTGGCCGCCCTGCCCAGGGTTTTGGACGGGGACACTGCGGTGACGCTCGCGTTGACCGGGCTCGCGGCAAGAGAAAGCGTTGCCTTCACCATTGACGTGGATGACACGGCGGGCGGTCGCGAAATCACGGTAAGCGGGTCTGAAATCAACGGCGCGAGGGTGCGGATGGACATCGGCGGCGCGCAAGTGACGGCTGGCTTTGACAAACGTGCCATCGCGCGGCTGGTTTACGACAGCTGCGCGTCTTAGAACGTCCTGACTTTAACCTAACAGACCTTGCCCGAACCGACATAGCGCGACCCCGAAGGGAGCGGACCGGCGCTATGTCGGTAGGGCTGAATATGACAGGTTTAAGGCCGGAGGCTTTAGCATGCCCCCCACCACCAAATGCTGCGTGCATCGCCAATGCACCGAGAGCGGGACGCGCGGCAGGTATTTTGAACTAAATTGTAGGGCGAGGTACTCTTGCGCAGGTTCTTGGCATCTTCTTTCAATCGGGCGCATGTTCACCGCGCTTTGAACCGGCTATGTGTATCCTGCCCGCGATCCGGCAAGTCTCGCATCGATGGGTGCATTGCGATCCACCGTCAGAGACGGCGATCACCTTGAGCGCGCGCGAACAACAGCCACCAAAACCCAGTCGTCAACCAAAGCTCAGCGGTGGTTGCGCCGGAAGCTCGGGCACCAAAAACGTCTCCCCTTCCGCGTCGAGGGGCGCAGGCCCCTCCTCGGGCACGAGGAAAAACAAAGCGACGCCCAGCAAGATCATGCTGAACAACAGACCCCAGAAAAGCCCGGACACGAATTCAAATCGCGCAGCGTTATCGCGTTCCATATCTCACCTCAAAGCGCAAGACCGTCACGCTTGACGGCACCGCAGAATACTGGACAAGTGTCACCGCGTATAAAAGAAACGGGCTAGGCTACTCCAGCCCCCACGAAGGGAAAGGCGAAAGACGCGCGTGTTGTTGCTTATCGATAACTATGACAGCTTTACCTACAACCTCGTGCATTACGTGGGCGCGCTTGGCGCGGATGTTACCGTCTACCGCAACGATCAATTAACCGTTGAAGACGCCGTATCGCTTAACCCATCCGGCATCTTGCTGTCGCCCGGTCCTTGCGATCCCGATCACGCCGGGATCTGTTTGGAGCTTACCAAAGTGGCCGCGATGAAAGCGATCCCGCTCCTCGGTGTCTGCCTAGGGCATCAGACATTGGGGCAAGCCTTTGGCGGGAAAATCGTGCGCGCCGATGACATCGTGCATGGCAAGATGGGTCACATGCATCACACCGGTGACGGGGTCTTTGCCAATTTGCCCTCTCCTTTCGAAGCGACCAGATATCATTCGCTCGTCGTAGATCGTAACAGCGTGCCAGATGTCCTGCGCATCACTGCCGCCTTGCAAAACGGGACGGTGATGGGATTGCAGCATCGGCATTTGCCCATGCATGGCGTTCAGTTTCATCCAGAATCGATCCGGTCTGAGCATGGGCACGCCTTGCTAAAGAACTTTCTTGATGACTGCAGCGTGCCGGCATGAGCGACGCCCTAAAACCCCTGATCGATGCTGCAGCCAACGGTCCTTTAACGCGCGCGCAGGCGGCAGCCGCCTTTGAAATCCTATTTGCCGGAGAGGCAACGCCAAGTCAGATCGGCGGCTTTTTAATGGCGCTGCGCACGCGCGGCGAAACCGTAGACGAATATGCTGCGGCGGCAGAGGTCATGCGCGCAAAATGTCATGCCGTCGCCGCGCCTGAGGGCGCGATCGACATCGTGGGCACCGGCGGGGATGGGAAAGGGACGCTCAACATCTCTACCGCCACCGCCTTTGTGGTAGCCGGCGCAGGGGTCGTCGTGGCGAAACACGGCAACCGCAACTTGAGCTCTCGGTCAGGGGCGGCGGACGCATTGGGCCAGCTTGGCATCAACGTAATGGTGGGACCAGCGGTTGTCGCGCGGGCTTTGGCGGAGGCAGGCATCGGCTTTATGATGGCGCCGATGCATCACCCGGCGATTGCCCATGTGATGCCCACGCGCGCTGAATTGGGCACCCGCACAATTTTCAACATCTTAGGCCCGCTGACGAACCCGGCGGGTGTGAAACGCCAGCTTACCGGCGCCTTCAGCCGGGCCCTTATCCGCCCCATGGCCGAAACACTGCAGGCGTTGGGGTCGGATCGCGCTTGGTTGGTTCATGGCTCGGATGGCACGGATGAGTTGACGATCACCGGCAGCAGTTGGGTCAGCGCGCTTGCGCCGGATGGCGTGTCTGATTTTGAGGTTCATCCAGAGGACGCGGGTTTGCCCTGCCACCCGTTCGAAGGCATTCTGGGCGGCACGCCCGAGGATAACGGACGCGCATTCGCAGCGCTTTTATCTGGTGCACGCTCTGCCTATCGCGACGCCGTTTTGCTGAACGCCGCCGCCGCCTTGGTGGTGGCGGAGGCTGCACCGGATCTGCCTTCAGGCGTGGAAATGGCGGCACATAGCATCGATTCAGGCGCAGCAAAGGAAAAGCTGTCGCAGGTCGCCGCCATTTCACAGTCCGGATGACAGATTTTGATCTTTCCCGACTGGGTGAGTGGCGCGCATTGTCTTTCTTTACAGACACCCTCCCCGAGATGGAGGCACGCTTGGCCAAGGAAAGGCGGCATGTCTTGCCGCCCCGCGCCCAGGTGTTTCGTGCGTTAGAACTCTGTCAACCGGGCGATACGCGCGTGATCATTCTGGGCCAAGACCCCTATCACACGCGCGGCAAGGCGGACGGCCTCGCCTTTTCCATCGCAGCGGGTTTCGGCGGAAGGCTCGACAGTCTTGGCAATGTCTTCAGAGAAATCGAGACCGACCTGGGCGCGGTACGCACGCGGACAAATCTAGAAGACTGGGCAGCTCAGGGCGTGTTGCTGTTGAATGCGTCAGCGCTGACAGTGCCCGAGGGGCAGGCCAAAGGGCACGCCAGCTTTGGCTGGCACCGGCTGGTCGAGCAGGTTTTGGCGCAGCTCGCATCAGAGCCACGGGCCTATCTTCTGTGGGGCAGGCCCGCGCAGCAGGTGGCGCGCGGCGTTGATCCGATGCGAAACCTCAAAATCGAAACGGCGCATCCCTCCCCTCTATCCGCGCATCGCGGCTTTTTGGGCGCGCGCCCCTTCAGCCGCGTGAATGCCTGGTTGCAGCAAAGAGGGAAGAAAGCCATACATTGGGCCGATCCGGAGGGCGCATGACGAGCACGATTTTAGACAAGATCAAAGCCTACAAGCTTGAGGAAGTGGCGGCCGACAAAGCGGATAAGCCACTTGCCACGGTGGAGGCTGACGCGCGCGCGGCACCGGTGGTGCGCCCTTTCACCGATGCGTTGTTCAAAGCCAGCCGCGAAGGATACGCCTTGATTGCCGAGATCAAGCGCGCCAGCCCGTCAAAAGGCGTGATCCGAGAGGATTTCGAACCCGCAACGCTGGCCGCCGCCTATGCCGCAGGCGGGGCGACCTGCCTGTCAGTCCTGACGGATACGCCAAGTTTTCAAGGGGCTAAACACTATTTGGTCGAGGCGCGGGCGGCGTGCGATCTACCGGTGCTGCGCAAAGATTTCATCTATGACCCCTATCAGGTGGTCGAGGCGCGGGCATTGGGCGCCGACTGCATATTGATCATCATGGCCTCCGTTTCCGACGCGCAGGCCGCTGAGCTTGAGGCGACTGCGATCGACTGGGGCATGGATGTTTTGCTCGAAGTGCATGACGCGGATGAGTTGGACCGCGCCAGCTTGCTCAAAAGCCCGTTGATGGGCATCAACAACCGCGATCTAAAAACCTTTGAGACATCGCTTGACCAAACCCGCCGTTTGGCGAAACAGGTGCCCGAAGATCGGATGATCATCTCTGAATCCGGGCTCAACACCTCTGACGATCTTGCAGAGATGGCGAAATATGGCGTGCGGTCTTTCCTCATCGGCGAAAGCCTGATGCGGCAAGACGATGTCGAAGCGGCCACACGGCAGCTTTTGGCGAACCCTTTGAGAGCAGGAGGCGTCTGATGTCGCTCTCTCATTTTGACGCCAAGGGTCACGCCCACATGGTCGATGTTTCGCAAAAAGATGTCACCGACCGCATCGCCGTCGCGGAAAGCTGCATCAAGATGGCCGAGGCGACGCTTCAGATCATCGAAGAAGGCCGCGCCAAGAAGGGAGATGTTCTCGGCGTTGCGCGTCTGGCGGGGATCATGGCCGCCAAACGCACCGCTGATCTTATCCCGCTGTGTCATCCGCTGCCGATCACGAAGGTCGCGGTGACGTTGATCCCGGACCACGCCTTGCCTGGCTTGCGCATCACCGCAACGGTCAAGACAACTGGGCAGACCGGGGTCGAGATGGAAGCGCTCACCGCCGCCACCGTCGCGGCACTCACGGTTTACGACATGACCAAATCGGTCGATAAGGCGATGGAGATCGGTAGCACGCGTCTGAAACTGAAGGACGGCGGGAAATCTGGCCGGTACGAAGCGCCATGATTTCGGTGGATGCGGCGCTTGCCCATCTGCTGGATCTTGTCGCGCCGCTGGATGTCGAACACGTTCCCCTTCGCCGCGCAAATGGTCGCGTTTTGGCGCAGCCGATCACGGCGCGCCGCATGCAACCGCCTTTCGATGCCTCCTCCATGGATGGATATGCGCTGCGCCGGGTGGAGGTTGAATCGGGCGCTATGTTCGAGGTTGTGGGTGAAGCCGCCGCAGGACATGCTTTTGTGGATCAGCTTCGACCGGGCCAGGCGGTGCGCATCTTTACCGGCGCGCCTTTGCCCCCCGGCGCAGATTTCGTTGTCATTCAAGAGGATGTCATGCGCCGCGGTGATGTCATCACTCTGGGTCATGATATCGATGGCAAAGCCAACGTTCGTTTAGCCGGAAGCGACTTTCGTGTCGGGGAAACACTTAGCGCTCCGCGCGTCCTGCGCCCTGCCGATATCGCCCTTTTGGCGGCCATGAATGCCGCGCAAGTGCCCGTGACGCGCAAGCCGAAGGTGGCGATCCTCGCCACAGGCGATGAACTGGTCCAACCCGGGGAAATCGCGGCAGCGGATCAGATCATCGCCTCTAACAACTATGGGCTTGCTGCGCTCCTGGAAGGTTTAGGCGCCGAGACGCGCTTGTTGCCCATCGCCAAAGATAACGCCGCCTCGCTGCGGCAGGGTTTTGAGCTGTCGCGCGGTGCCGATCTTCTGGTCACGATCGGCGGCGCCTCTGTCGGAGATCATGATTTGGTTGGGTCAATCGCCGCTGAAATGGGACTGGAACGGAGCTTTTACAAAGTGGCGATGCGGCCCGGCAAACCGCTGATGGCCGGGCGCCTGGACCACATGGCGATGGTCGGTCTGCCGGGCAATCCGGTCTCAGCCATGGTGTGCGGCACAGTATTTCTGGCACCGATGGTGCGCAAAATGCTTGGCATGACCACGCTTCATGCGCCGCTGCACAAGGCACCGCTTGCCTGTGATCTGGGTCAGAACGGGCCGCGCGTTCACTACATGCGCGCCCGAATTGACGCCGGCACTATCACCCCCAATGCGCGCCAAGACAGCGCGCTGCTGTCAGTTCTGAACCAAGCAAACGCGCTTTTGATCAGACCCGCGCATGATCCAGCGCAACGACGCGGCGTTATGATGCCGTACATAAAAATCTAATCAGTTGACACAAAACATGAACGTCCGTAGAACAAAAGAAAAATATCGCGAAGGAAACGGGCATGCTGACGAAAAAGCAACTGGATTTGCTGAAGTTTATCCATAAGCGCATGGAACGGGACGGTGTACCGCCAAGCTTTGATGAAATGAAGCTGGCGCTTGATCTTCGGTCAAAGTCGGGCATCCATCGTCTGATCACTGCCTTAGAAGAGCGTGGCTTTATCCGGCGGCTCGCGCATCGCGCCCGCGCGATTGAAATCGTCCGGTTGCCAGATAATCTGAACGCGATGGCTGGCGGCGGCTTCACGCCCCGTGTGATCGAAGGGGATCGCGCGGCCGCACCACCGCCCGCAGCGTTGCCTGTGACGCAACATCAAACGCCTCAGGTGCCGGTGATGGGTCAGATCGCTGCTGGTGTCCCGATTGAAGCGATCAATCATGTCACGCATTCCATCAATGTCCCGGAGGACATGATCTCGACCCCTGGCGATCACTACGCGCTTGAGGTGAAAGGCGATTCAATGATCCAAGCCGGGATCAATGACGGCGACGTGGTGGTCATCCGGGAAACCACAGTTGCGGAAGATGGCGACATTGTCGTTGCGCTGGTCGAAGACAGTGAGGCAACGCTGAAGCGGTTTCGAAGAAAGGGTTCCGCAATCGCATTGGAAGCCGCCAACCCGGCCTATGAAACGCGCGTGCTCCCGTCCGATAAGGTCAAAGTTCAAGGCAGATTGGTGGGGCTGATCCGCACATATTGACCGGAGACAAAAGGCGGATCACCCTGGGGCCAGCGCGTCCATAGCCGGTCCCCCGACGCACTTCTCGCCGTCTGAAGGCGCAACCCATAAGATGTCTGCCACAGGGCAATCGCCCCGGTCTGGCTCAATTTGTCAGCGTCAAAGATCAAGCAGTTTGGAAACGGATCGGACACGGTCATTGTCGATACGACAATCGTCGGCCTGTCGCACCCTTCAAAGGCCGCAATCGCCCGTTTGCCAGAAAGATGAACGAGCGGCAGGCGATGGTCGCGCGTTGCTGCCGCAACCTGATGTGTACCATCGCCATCATTCTCCAACCAGTTCCGCGCAACAAAACCCGCCCCCTTCGCTTTGCTCAACGCGCGGCCTTGCGGGGTCATAACGCCAGCCAACCCGCCCGTATCCGCAATCAAGACCGTGGGACGGTGTGCCGCAAACCACATCGCGCCCGCCAAGATCATAACGATTGCGCCAGCGTAGCGCAGTCTGCCCTGCCAAAGCAGAAGCATGAAAAACCCGATGGCCAGCAGCGGCAGCACAGCGGATTGCGGCGCCACGACAAACCCGCGCGCCCCGTCGAGCGCAGAGACCCAGGCCGCGACGGCAAGGATCCATCGGAGCCCTGCCCCCATCACCCACAAGCCCAAAGCCTCGGCCCCGAGGGGGGCAAGGGCAAAGGCCGCTACCGCTGCGGGGATGACCAATATCCCCATGAGTGGCACCGAAAGCAGATTGGCGATCAAACCGTAATGAGCGACCGCATTGAAATGCGCTGCCGCAATCGGTGCCGTGGCCAATCCCGCAACCGAGGAGGAGACAAAGACAGCAAAGACAGGGCGCAGGGGCTTTGGGATCTCGAAATCTTGCCGCTCGCGCAGCCAGTTGAACACAGCGACGAGCGCTGTAGTTGCTGCAAATGACATCTGAAAGCCGGGGCCTAAAAGCGCCTCGGGCCGCAGGAAGAGCACGACCGTGGCGGCAACAGCGACCGCCCGCAGCGACAGAGCGCGACGCCCAATGATGAGCGCGCCAAGGGCAACGGCGACCATGATGAATGCGCGTTGCGTCGCCACATTGCCGCCAGACAGCGCAAGATAAAGCGATGCCGCGCCCAGGGCGCCGATCGCTGCGATGGAACGGGTGGGAAAGCGAAGCGCGACAAAAGGCAGTGCCGCCAAAAAGATGCGTAAGGCACCGAAAACAACCGCCGTCAGCAGACCCATGTGCAAACCTGAGATCGCCAGCAGATGCGCGAGATTGCTGATGCGCAGATGTGTCAATGTCTCAGCGCTGATCGTGCTGCGGTCCCCGGTGGTGATAGCGGCAGCGACGCTGCCTAAATCACCGGGCAGCACCTCTCGGATCCGCGCCGACATGGCCATGCGCAGACGAAACACGATTAGATCGACATCCGTTTCAGAGGCAGCAGCGACACCGAGAACAGGTGTGCGGGTGTATCCAACAGCGCCCAGTCGGATGAACCAAGCATGACGCTGAAAATCAAACCCGCCCGGTTCGACAGGTCCAGAAGGCGGGGAAAGATGCGCGGTGGTCATCACGCGCAAACCGGGCACCGGCACGATGCTGCCTGCGGCGTTCCCGTGAAGCGAGATCCGCACCCGCGTCGGCGTACGCGCCGGGCTTACCCGCGACAGGCGCACCTGGTCCAATGTCAGCCGCGCGGCATCAGACTGACTGCGATCAATCGCAATCACCCGCCCCTCGACCGGACCGTAGTATCGCCAGCCCAGCACAGGTTCGGCAACGTCATGTGCGCGCCAGCTTGCCAGCAGAACCCCCAGAACAACCAGCGCGACAGCCATGAACACTGGAGAAAGCGCTTCTGACGCCCGCGCCGCCACCACAGCGAGGGCCAGCGCGAGCGATCCCAGGGCGGCAAGCTGCGGTGGGCTCGGCTCAAACCTCAGCGCGAAATAGGTGCCGATGCCAAGCGCGAGACAGACCGGCACCCAGCACAGCAACGTCCCGCGCTGCGCCAAGCTCATTTGCGCCATCCGCCCGATCGCATTGGCAAAACGGCTAGGTGTCATGCCCATGCTTGCCCCCGTTTGCCGCACTGGATAGACAGTCAACCAACGCTAGCCGGCGGAAGGTTAGCAAAAGGTAAATGCGCCGCAAAAGCCTTCTGATCAAAGGATTTTCCAACATGACCGCCCCCGTCGTCACCCGCTTTGCCCCCTCGCCCACCGGTTTTTTGCATATCGGCGGCGCGCGCACTGCGCTGTTCAACTGGCTTTTTGCCCGTGGTCGTGCGGGGAAGTTTCTGTTGCGCATTGAAGATACCGATCGCGCCCGTTCCACGCCCGAGGCAACCGCAGCGATCCTGCAAGGCATGGCCTGGCTGGGGCTGAATTACGACGAAGAGGTCGTGAGCCAGTTTGAAAATGCCGCGCGTCATGCAGAAGTGGCGTGGACCCTGCTGAACATGGGCAAAGCCTACAAATGTTTCGCGACGAGCGATGACATTGCCGCTTATCGCGAGGCCGCCAAAAAGGCGGGGCGCAGCACGCTGTTCCGCTCCCCTTGGCGTGAAGCGCCCGTTGCGAGCCACCCAGACGCGCCTTTTGTGATCCGCATCAAAGCGCCGTTAGAAGGCGAAACACGCATCCGCGATCAGGTCCAAGGCGATGTCCTTATTCGCAACGATCAGTTGGATGACATGGTGTTGCTGCGCTCGGACGGTACGCCGGTCTACATGCTGGCGGTGGTCGTAGATGACCACGACATGGGCGTTACCCATGTGATCCGTGGGGACGATCATCTCAACAACGCGGCGCGTCAAATGATGATCTATCAGGCCATGGGTTGGGCGGTTCCCGTGTGGGCGCATATTCCGCTGATCCACGGGCCTGATGGCAAAAAACTGTCCAAACGCCACGGTGCTCTTGGCGCGCAGGAATATCAGCGCCTGGGCTACCCGGCGGCTGGGATGCGAAACTACCTCACGCGGCTGGGGTGGAGCCACGGCGACGACGAATTCTTCACGGACGCGCAAGCCAAGTCTTGGTTTGACCTCGCAGCGATCCGCAAAAGCCCGGCTCAATTTGATCTCAAGAAACTCGAAAATCTCTGCGGTTTGCACGTTGCTGCGACGGATGACGCTGCATTGCGGCAGGAATGTGAGGATTATCTCTCGGCTGCCGGTCTCCCCGCTTTGACCCAGGCCCAGTCAAGCGGGTTGGAGCAGGCGATGTACTGCCTGAAAGAGCGCGCGAAAACCCTCCCTGAAATCATTGAAAAAGCAAGGTTTATTCTAATAGATCGCCCAGTTGATATGGACGATGAAGCCGCGAGAACGCTCGATATAGTATCCCATGGTATGCTGAAAGAATTGACGCCGCATTTGCAAAATGCTACCTGGACCCGTGAGACTTTAGAACAGGTGATGGCCCGCTTTGCTGAAACGAAAGGCACCAAATTTGGCAAGCTTGCAGGGCCGCTGCGCGCGGCGCTTGCAGGGCGCAGCGTCACCCCGTCGGTCTATGATATGATGCTCTTGCTCGGACGCGATGAAACGCTGGCGCGCCTGAATGACGCGGCCGTCGTATGAAACCGCCCGCGCTTGCTTCAGCGTCACGCATCACATGAGATCAGGCGCCTAAAGGGATCGCCCAAGCCGACAGGGTCTGTCTGCTTGCCAATCAGATGAAAGGGAACGCATGACAGAGAGTAACAAATCCGCCACGCTGCGCATTGACAATGCGGAATATCACCTGCCGGTTTTTTCGCCCACCGCGGGCCCGGATGTCATTGATATCCGCAAGCTCTATGGCCAGGCCAATGTGTTTACCTATGACCCCGGCTTTACCTCCACGGCGGCATGCGACAGCACCATCACTTACATCGACGGGGATGAAGGGGTGCTCCTGCATCGCGGCTATCCCATCGGCGATCTCGCGGCGAAATCACACTATCTCGAAGTGTGCTACCTGCTGCTCTATGGGGAGTTGCCCACGCCCGCACAGCTCGAGGATTTTGAATCCCGAGTGACCAATCACACCATGCTGCACGAGCAGATGATGAATTTTTTCCGAGGTTTTCGCCGCGACGCCCACCCGATGGCGATCATGGTGGGCGTTGTTGGGGCGATGTCGGCATTCTATCACGACAGCACCGATATCAATGATCCTTGGCAACGCGAGGTCGCATCGATCCGCCTCATCGCTAAGATGCCCACCATCGCGGCCTGGGCGTATAAGTATTCGATCGGTCAGCCCTTCGTCTATCCGCGTAACGAACTTGACTACGCGTCAAACTTCTTGCGCATGTGCTTTGCCGTCCCCGCAGAAGACTACGTGGTCAACCCCGTCCTCAGCAGGGCCATGGATCGGATTTTCACACTTCACGCGGATCACGAACAAAACGCATCGACCTCCACGGTCCGGTTGGCCTCTTCCTCGGGTGCCAATCCTTTCGCCTGCATCGCTGCCGGGATCGCATGTCTCTGGGGGCCTGCCCACGGCGGCGCCAACCAGGCGTGTCTTGAAATGCTCAAGGAAATCGGCACGCCTGATCGGATCCCCGAATTTATCAACCGAGCCAAAGACAAAGAAGATCCGTTCCGTCTGATGGGCTTTGGCCACCGTGTCTACAAGAACTTTGACCCCCGCGCGACAGTCATGAAAGAAAGCGCCGATGAGGTGCTCGAGCTTCTGGGGGTCGACAATAACCCCATCCTCCAAGTCGCGAAAGAACTTGAAAAAGCCGCGCTTGAAGATCCCTATTTTGCCGAGAAGAAACTGTTCCCCAATGTCGATTTCTATTCCGGCATCATTCTAGAGGCGATGGGCTTTCCAACCTCGATGTTTACACCGATCTTCGCGCTCAGCCGCACCGTTGGCTGGATCTCGCAGTGGAAAGAAATGTTGGGCGATCCCCAGAACAAGATCGGTAGACCCCGTCAGCTCTACCTTGGCGAGGTAGAACGCCATTACGTCGACATCGAAAACCGATAACTGGGGGTAAAGCGTTTCGACCTAAACCTGAACCCCTTGTTCGCCGCCTCTCCCTTCGTCCTTACGCGAAACGTGATGCGGCTATCTCAAGTTGACGTCGAAACGCTCCAAAGCGGCTCTTTCATCTTGCCAATAAACTCCGGGGGGTCGCCTTTAAAGCGTTTCGAGAAAGGATTGAAACACCAATACCCTGCCGCGCCTTTGGCGCTGTCGGGACATTGGTGTTCCATGTGTCTCAACAATTTCTCGAAACGCTATAGGCGACGGGGCAGAGCACCTCACTCCCCTCAACACGCGCCACGCCACGATGTCAAAACGCCGTGTCAACGGCCTTCAAAAGACGCGCTGCGTTTCTCGGTGAAGGCCAGAACGCCTTCCTTGAAATCGCGCGACTTGCCGCAGCCTCCCTGCTCTTTGGCTTCCAGCGCGAGCTGATCCTCAAACGAATTGTCCCAAGATTGCCGGATCACCTGCTTGAGACTGGCGTACGCCAAGGTGGGCCCCTGCGCCAAATAAGCCGCTTTCGCCCGCCAATGCGCGTCAAACTCTGCATCGGGCACCGCTTCCCAGATCATGCCCCAATCGTCAGCCTGCCTGGCACTGATCTTATCCGCGAAAAGCGCCGCCCCCATGGCCTTTGCCGTGCCCATCTGGCGCGGCAGCACATAGGTGCCCCCGGCATCCGGGATCAACCCGATCCGCGTAAACGCCTGCATGAAATAAGCCGATTCAGCCGCAAAAACCACGTCAGCGGCCAGGGCAAGATTTGCGCCAGCACCAGCCGCCGGGCCGTTCACCGCCGCCACTGTCGGCACCGGACAATTCACAATCGCCCGCAGCATCGGCGCATATTCATCGCGCAGCGTGCGTTCCATGTCTAAATTTGCAGCCGAGGCGCGATCACCCAGATCTTGCCCGGAACAGAACGCACGCCCCGCGCCGGTCAAAACGACCACGCGGGCGGTCTTGCCAGCCTCGCCCACTGCGTGGGTCAGTTCCGCGCGCATCTGCGTGGTGAGCGCATTCATCGTCTCTGCGCGGTTCAAAGTGATCAGCGCCACATGGTCCTGCAGCTGATAGGTGATCGTTTGATATTCCATACTCAGGCGTCCTCGTGAAACAAACGGTGCGGTAGTGATACCAAAGTCGTTCAAAGGTGCCAGGAAAACCACGCGTCAGCGGCGCAGAATATCATCTAGCCGGGCTTGTTCTTCAGCCGAAAGCGGGGCATCGCTCGCCACTGTGGCGCGCGCGCGTGATCTGACATAGGCCCAGCCAGAGATGCTGGCCAAGAGCAGCATCAGCGGCCCCGCCGCCCAAAGCACCCAATTCGCGCCTGTCACCCGGGGGCGCAGCAGAACGGATTCGCCATATCGCGCCACCATGAAATCGATGGTTTGCGCATCAGTGTCGCCCGCAACCAGACGCTCTCGAACCAAGAGCCGAATGTCTTTTGCCCAGGTGGATTGGCTTTCATCAATGCTCTCGCTCTGGCACACGAGGCACCGCAACTCTTTCGATATCGCCCGTGCCCGGGCCTCCAAGAGCGGATCCTCCAAGATCTCATCCGGCTCGATCGCCCAAAGGGGTGCTGCCGCCAGCAGAAAGATGATCAAAAGCGCTTTCATTCGGCAGCGACCGCGGTGGCCTTTCGTGCCCCGGCGGCCACACGGAAACGACGATCGGTCAGGCTCAGTATGCCACCCAAAGCCATGAGCGCGCTGCCGATCCAAATCCAATTCGTCATCGGCTTGATAAAGGTGCGGATTGTCCAACCGCCGTTGTTTTGCTGATCACCGATGACGACATAGACGTCGCGCGCCAAATTATAGTCAATCGCCGCCTCTGTCGTTGGCATCTGCGCGACGGGATAAAAGCGCTTTTCAGGCCGCAGCTCAGTGATGAAACGATCCCCTTTCATGACCGAGAGAATGCCCATGGTCGACAAATAATTCGGCCCCTGTATGTCGCGCACCGCCTGCAGCGTGAGCGTGTAGGCGCCAACGCGCCAGGGCTGATCAATCTGCGCCACGCGAATATCTTCCTGCGTCCAAGAGGTGAGGCCAGCGATCCCAGCCATTGTCACGCCAAGTCCAACGTGCGCGACCGCTTTGCCCCAATCCGCGCGGGGCAACCTTATCAAGCGACCCAGACGATCGGCGCCGCGTCCGGTGCGTTGGAAAAGCTCAACGCAGACCCCCATCAACAGCCAGGCTGCCAAAAACATGCCGAGCGGCCCCATCAGACTGCGCCCCGTCTGCACCGCGAATGTCAAGCCAGCGACAGCAAGCGCCAGCAAAAGCGCGTATCGCATGGGATAGATGGCCCGCAGCATGCGCGCGCGCTTCCACGGCATCACGGCGCCGACGGGGAGGATCACGCCGAGTGCGATCATAAAGGGTACGAAGGCCGCGTTGAAAAACGGGGGTCCTACGCTGAGCGTCCTGTCAAAAACCATCTCCGCCACGACCGGCCACATGGTGCCGACGAACACCACGAAACAGGACACCGCCAGCAGCACGTTGTTGGCTACCAAAGCGCTTTCCCGGCTGGTCAAGGCGAAAACGCCTTTCGCTTCCATCACCCCCGCCCTGAGGGCAAACAGGACCAGGGCGCCGCCCATGAAAAACCCCATGATCATCAGGATGAACACGCCACGCTCAGGATCATTTGCAAAAGCATGGACCGAGGTGAGAAGGCCGGAGCGGACGATGAATGTGCCAATCAGCGAAAAGCCGAAAGCCAGGATCGCCAAAAGGATGGTCCAACTTTTCAGGCTCTCTCGTTTTTCGACAACGATCGCGGAATGCAAAAGCGCGGCCGCCAGGAGCCAGGGCATAAGACTTGCGTTTTCAACAGGATCCCAAAACCAAAAGCCGCCCCAGCCAAGCTCATAGTACGCCCACCAGGATCCCAGCGCGATGCCGATGGTCAGGAAAACCCACGCGGCCAAGGTCCACGGTCGCACCCAGCGCCCCCAGGCGGCATCAACACGCCCTTCGATAAGGGCGGCGACGGCAAAGCTGAAGGCCATGCTCAACCCGACGTAGCCGAGATAGAGAAAGGGGGGATGAAACGCCAGGCCGGGGTCTTGCAAAAGCGGGTTGAGATCTTGCCCGTCAAAGGGCGGTAGCTCCAGCCTGAGAAAAGGATTTGAGGTGAAAAGAATGAAGGCGAAGAACGCGACAGCGATGGCCGATTGCACAGCCAGCACGCGCGCGCGCAGTGTGGGGGGCAGATTGCCGCCAAACCAAGCAGCCATCGCCCCGAAAAGCGTCACGATGAGCACCCACAGCAGCATCGACCCTTCGTGATTGCCCCATGTGCCGCTGATCTTGTAAATCATCGGCTTTGCCGAGTGGCTGTTCAACCACACCAGCCGAAGCGAGAAATCAGAAACGATAAAGGCCCAGGTGAGTGCCGCGAACGAAATCGCCGTCAGTGCAAATTGCGCATAGGCAGCGGGTTGCGCCAACGCCATCCAAGAGGACCGGCGGCGGTGCGCCCCGACAAGCGGCACGACCGCCTGCACGGTCGCAACGACAAACGCGAGGATGAGTGCGAAATGTCCGACTTCAGTGATCATGCTGAGAATATAGGGGGCGTCTGCCGCGCAGGCTATGCCCTTTATTCATTGCACGGCGTTCACAAAGTCGCAGCTAAAGCATCCCAGCCTTGACCCTGATACGCCTTGTCCAACCAACGTAGCGCCGCCCCGTGGGGGCGGGCCGGCGCGGCCCAACAGAAGCAGTTCGGCGGAACACTTGCAGGAAACGCGCCGTCTTAGGTTTAGACCGAGTGCTTTGAGCCGCACGCCTCAGAGGCGAGATGCTCTCCAAGCGATCAGGGCGGGATTGGCATCAGGGTCAATGCTGGCCATGGCCAGCGCAGCGTCTGTGTCCGTCTTTGCCGCCTGCAGCACAGGTGCGCGCATGTCCCGGATCACATCAATGTTGTCCAAAACCTGGGGCACACGGGTCATGGTGCCCACAATCTCTCGCTGAAATTGCTGCGCTTTCAGTTGATGACGCGCACCGAAGTAGAAAGAGACAATGACACCGAGCAGCCACCACAGGGGTTCTGGGACCAAGGCAATGCCCTGCATGCGTTCAGAAAACCACAGCGGGTCTACCATTGCAGAGATGAAAAGCCCCAGAGTGCCCAACGCCAATGCAGGGCGCGGCAGACGATTAAGCCCGTCGATGAAGCGGTCAAACCTGTCTTGTTTCGGCAAGGCAAACTCGGCGCTGTGCTGTGTCAAGGCATGCGCTTGCGATGTTGCTGAACGGATGGCGGCTTGTTCGGCGTTCTCGCGAAACACCTCCGCCGTCTCGCGCACGACATTTCGGTCGCCGCCGAAGATGAGCGCCAACACCCGTTCGATCATATCCATCCTGAGATCCTTTGTGAAAAGCTCGCTGCATCCATATGATATTTCGGCGAAATAAAAGCCTCAGCCCGCTTGATCCAGCCGCCCTTGCCCCCGGCACGCGTGCGCACATATTTGCGACTTTTGGGACGACGGTCCGCGAGCCTAAAGTAGTAGTTGCGCCGCGCGATCCCATAGGCATCGACGAGGTGATCAGGAGCGGCCTGATACGCCTGATGTGCCGCGCCGATGCTTTGCGGCCCCAGAATGCCGTCAACATCAACCGGGAAGCCCATGTCTTTCAGCAGCCGTTGAAGGATTTTCACCGCGTTTGACCCCGCGTTCACATACATGTCAAACACGCTGGCCTGAAGCGCCGAAGGCAACTCGATAATCAACGGCCGTCGACAATAGTGTTCCACGAAGATGTCAATCGCCTGAGATCGGCCGAGCGCGCGCACATCGGCTGCGTCCACGATGCCATCCGCAGTCAGGTCAATGCCCAACCGTCGCATCGTGTGGATTGTGACGCCAAATTTCGTCGCGCCCCCGGGATCATCAGGGTCGTTGACATATCCCCCTTCGCGACGAACGATTTCTTCTGCGATATCCCTGACCGTCTGCACAATGCTTGCCTCCCGCGCTGACAGCGGTGAGACAATTCGAAGGCGGGTTAAGACAGCTTTAGCTCGCCGCGCGTTGCGTGTGGCCGCACCTCCGATATCAGGTGTCCGGTTCCACATACACGCCCTGTTCCTTCAGTGCATCCAACACTTCTTTCGGCATGTATGTTTCATCATGTTTTGCTAGGATTTCAGTAGCTTCAAAGATCTCATTCACGTAAGAACCGGTTCCTACTATGCCTTGATTTTCTTCAAACAGATCTGGCAGTACGCCCGTAAAGGCCACTTCTACGGATGCGCCGCCATCGGTCACGCGAAAGCGAACCGTCTCACTTTCGCCGCGCACTAACGATCCTTCCTCGACCAAACCGCCAAGACGAAACACCTCTGTCGGGTCGGGGGGCGCCGCGATAACCTCACTTGGCGCGCGGAAAAAGTTGATCCCATCACGCAAAGCATAGCCGATTAGCACGCTTGACCCGATCAGGGCCATCATGGTGAGCGCAACAATCTGGATCCGACGCTGTTTCTTCAGGCTTTTCATTGGCTACGGAAATAAAGGCGGCATCATCAATCCCATATGTTCTTTAATACCTAACATCAGATTGGCATTCTGCAACGCCTGACCACTGGAGCCTTTGGTCAAGTTATCGAGTGCTGCCGTGACAATCACACGCCCCGGCAAGCGGTCTGCGGTGATCCCGACATGGCAGAAATTAGACCCGCGAACATGATGCGTGCTGGGCGTTTCACCCATCGGAAGCACCTGGACAAACTGCTCATCCTGATAAGCTTTTTGTAGTGTGTTATAAATGTCTTGCGCTTCGCCCTTCACGTAGCATGTAGCCAGTATTCCACGGTTTGCAGGCAACAGATGAGGGGTAAATTGCACCTTAACCGGCCGTCCGGCGAGGGCGGAAAACTCTTGATCGAACTCCCCAAGGTGCCGGTGCGTGCCACCCAAGGCATAGGCGTGATACCCTTCTGAAAGCTCTGCATGCAGCAAATTCTCTTTGAGCGCCCGGCCCGCGCCAGAAACCGCGCATTTTAGATCGAGGATAATCTCATCCAGATCAATCACCCCCTTGGCGATGAGCGGTCGCAAAGCGTATTGCCCTGTCGCAGCGTTACAACCCGTTCCCGCAACAAGCCGGGCGGTTTTAATCTGCGCGCGGTAGAACTCGGTCAGGCCGTAAACCGCCTCTTTCTGATGTGACAAAGCCTGATGCGGATTGCCATACCAGGTTTCATAGGCCCCGGGGTCGCTCAAACGAAAGTCAGCCGACAAGTCAACGATGCGCAGACTTTTCGGCAATTCAGAAATCACGCCTTGAGAGGTTTTATGCGGCAGCGCGCAAAAGCAAAGATCTATCGTCGAGAAATCAATCTCATCGATTTTGATCAACCTTGGCAAATCAAGGTGGCGCAGATGCGGAAACACCTGAGACAATTGCAAGCCTGCTTTCGCATTGGCGGCTAAAGCATTGATTTTCAATTCTTCGTGTCCGGCAATCAACCGGATCAGTTCAGCCCCTGTATATCCAGAGGCCCCCAAGATGGCGACGTTGTACATTGGTTTTTCCCTTGTTGGGACAGCGTTTAGGCGAGAATCATGCGGTCGTGAAGCTGATCTGTCGTCGCAAAAACTGGGTCGCTCTGGTACTTACCTGCTGAGGATCACCCGTGGTGAGAAACGCAGGTCCACCCACGCCGATCCGATCTGGGTGTCGCGTCAGGTAATCGGCCAAACTATCGGCCACCAAGGTGGCTTGCGAATAAAGCTGCACATCCGGACCAAGCGCCGCTTGAAAACTATCCTGAAGTAGCGGGTAATGCGTGCAGCCCAGTACCGCCGCCTGAGGATGAGGCATCTTGCGCTTCAGAGCGTCGACATGGCTGCGCACGAGCGCCTCTGCAAGAATGAAATCGCCGTCCTCGATGGCGTCCACGACGCCGCCGCAGGCCTGCGCTTCAACGTCAACGCCGATGGCCCGAAACGCCAGCTCTCGCTGAAATGCGCGGCTGGCCACGGTGGCGGGCGTGGCAAACAAAGCGACGTGCTGCAACGCGACCTCCCTTGGTGGAGAATTGTCCCCCCACTGACGTTCTGTCATTGCCTCGATCAAAGGCACAAAAACGCCCAAAACCCGTTTGTCTTGCGGCACCCAGGTTTCCTGCATTCGTCGCAGGGCGGCGGCAGAGGCGGTGTTGCAGGCGAGTATGACCAATTCGCAGCCGGCATCGAACAGTCGCTGTGTCGCAGCCACCGTCAACTCAAAGATGTCGTCAGCCGTTCGCACGCCGTAAGGCGCATTGGCACTGTCGGCAAGATACACAATGTCGAGCGATGGCAATCGCGCGCGCACGGCCTGTTGAACGGTCAACCCGCCGAGCCCGCTGTCAAAGATACCCACTGCCATAGTCTATGCCCCTTTAGGCGCGGCCGTCTCTCTCAAAGTCAAAGCCAATCTGTGAAAAGCAGTCGGGCTTCGCTGACATCTCATAGGTCGCTTTGCGCAGAAAGGCCATGATGGCTTTGCTATTTCCTGCGCGCGCGGCAAGCCCCTCGGGATCCACTGGGTGACCGATGGCAACGCGCACCGGCGTGTCAAGCCTGCTGCGAAACTCACGCATCATCAGCCCCATGCGCAGCGCATGGTGAAGATGGCTGGCAATCTGAAACAGACGGCTGGTTTGACCGTCAAAATAGACGGGAACCACCTGAGCTTGCGACTTTTCAATCATGCGCCCAGTGAACCTGCGCCACGTAGGGTCAAAGGGTTTGGCGAACGGTCTTATCGCGGTGCTTACTGTCCCGCCTGGAAAGATCCCGATCGCGCCGCCGTGTTCTAGATGCCCAAGCGCCTGCTTGCGGGTGCTCAGATTCAAGGCAAGCGCCTGCTTGTCCGCCTCAAAACTGATCGGCAACACGTACCGCGCAAGGTCCGGCACGCCGCCAAAAACCGCATGTGTCAGAATTTTGAAATCATGCCGCCGCTGGGCTAACATATGGCCCAGGGTCAAACCATCCAGCAGACCGTAAGGGTGGTTAGAGACCAAAATCAGCGGGCCGCTGCACGGTATATGCGCCAAACTGCCCTGCGTCACCTCTAATGAGAGGCCGTATTTTTCCATCATCACATCAAAGAAGACGCGTCCCGACCGCATTTCGCGCTCATACCCCTGGGCCCGCTTGATCAGCGCCAGCCGGCCGGTCGAATTCTCAATCAAGCGGATCAAAGCGCGCGCGCCCTTGCCGCGCACCGCAGTGGCGTAAGAGATATCGCGTGCTGATTTTCTCGCAGATAAAGGCACAGCTTTCCCCGTCTTTTCCGTGACAACCAAGGTTTTGCAGACCAGCATTACAGTAGAATTACACTGCAAAGAATGGTCAGAAATTCTGCTGAGTGTTACGCCGCGACAGCCTGCTGGCTTAGACCTGAGGCATCGTGCATCACAAATACCCGAGGAGCATGGAGCGCGGCAAGTATTTGTGAGGCGCGTGAACGCGGGGCACTTTCAAACGGCGCACCAGGGGTGGCCTGGCATTGCCGCCCAGGGCACACGTGGCGCCTTTTGATGGGCGTGACTTTGACAGATTAAAGCATCAGGTATGACGCCTGAGACAGCTTGTCCGAACCGACTTAGCACCGGTCCGAGTGATGTCGCAATCGCGTCGCCAGTGGGGGCGGACCGGCGCTGCCCATGAGTACCTTTTGGGCGGACAGTGAAAGAAACGGGGGGTGTCAGGTTGAAGGCCGGATGCTTTAGCAAGCACCGCGCGCAATTATGTCACGCACACTGACTTATGGCACTTTTTTCGCGATAATCTGGGTCATACGCTTTATCTCCGCGCCCTTTCCGATCATTTTCAACACGAACACATCACGCAATGAAAGATGTTGTCATGGATTGGGACAAACTCAGGATTTTTCACGCCGTCGCTGATGCAGGATCGCTCACCCACGCCGGGGACAAGTTGAACCTTTCACAATCAGCGGTGTCGCGTCAGATACGTGGCCTGGAAGAGCAGTTGAACACCAATCTGTTTCACCGCCACGCGCGGGGGTTGATCCTGACAGAACAGGGCGAACTGCTTTTTGATGCGACCTCTGCGATGACCAAGCGGGTAGATGCGGCCTCCGCTCGGATTCGTGACAGCGAAGAAGAGGTCTTTGGAGAGTTGCGGGTAACAACCACCACCGGGTTTGGGACGCTTTGGCTGGCACCGCGTCTGCCCAAACTGTACGAAAAATATCCGGATCTGAAGGTAGACCTGATGTTGGAAGAACGGGTGCTGGACCTGCCCATGCGAGAGGCGGATGTCGCGATCCGAATGAAAGAGCCTTCGCAAGCTGATTTGATCCGCAAACGGTTGATGACAGTCCGCATGCGGTTGTTTTCCAGCCGCGGCTATCTCGCAATGCATGGGACCCCCACGACGATCGCAGACATGCGGAAACATCGTCTGATTTGTCAAAATACCAACAGCAATCAGGTTGGCGCAGGTGTGAATTTGATCCAACACCTCATGATGAACGAGGTGAGATCGCTTTTAACCGTGAACAATTATTTCGGTGTGCTGCAAGGCGTGCTGCATGATTTGGGCATCGGTGTCTTGCCAGATTATGTCACGCAAGATTTTCCCGATCTCGTGCGGGTCATGCCGGATGTCGAGTCCGCCGAGGTTCCGGTTTTCTTGGCCTACCCCGAGGAGTTGAGGCAGTCGCAACGCGTCGCAGCTTTCAAGAATTTCGTACAAGATGAGATCATCGCCTATCGCAAAGATCTGAAACGAAAGGAAAATGCCTAGGCGGCTTCTGCATTTAGGGGCTTCTCAAATCGCCTTTCGTTTGATTCAAGATCAAAAACGGGAGGCGATTTTGAGCAGGCGAACTTTGACCGACAGACAATGGGCGGTGATCGCGCCCTTGGTTCCGGGCAAGCA
>JBCCQX010000018.1:0-71583 GCA_039208585.1 Pseudomonadota bacterium
ACCGAGCCTAACACTTACAGGCACCCACGCCGACCCGCCGCCGCTGCGCTATATGAAGGCTACCCAGCGCCAGGCCAGCTCAACACAACGGGCCTCAAAATTGGACGCCAATAAGCGGTCACGATTGCATGCCGATCGACAAGAAGAACGCCGAACAGGTCCGGCATCGCATGACCGCGCGGCTCAAAGCCGGTTTCTTCTGCTTCTGGGCGCCGAAAGGCTACACATATGTCAAAGCCAAAGGCGGAGGCAAAGTCCTCGAACGCGACGAGCCCACCGCCAGCCTGATCCAGGAAGCGTTGGAGGGCTACGCCTCAGGGCGTTTCGCCTCTTAGGCAGATGTGGCCAGCTTTCTCCAGCCGCACGCCATCTTCTCGCGCTACGTCAACGGCGGCATCCACCCCCAACGCATCCGCAATATGCTCACAAACAAAATCTATGCGGGATACTACGAATACAAACCCTGGGGCGTGACGCTCACCAAAGGCAATCATGATCCTATTATCTCATGGGACACCTTCCAGCGTATCCAGGAAAAGCTGGCGACCAAAACCACCGCGCCACAGCAAAAGACGAGTCGTCAAGATTTCCCGCTCCGCGGTCACATCGCCTGCGCCGCTTGCGGTCATCCCATGACCGGCTACTGGGCCAAGGGCCGCAACAAACGCTACGCCTATTACGAATGTTTCCAGAAAGGCTGCACCAATCGCCGCAAATCCATCAAACGCGCCGAAGTCGAAACCGCCTTAGAAGACCTGCTGCAAAGCCTAACCCCCAGCCGAGGCCTCCTCGCCATCGCCACCACCATGTTCAAAGACATCTGGGACAGCCGCATCGCAAACTGGCAGGATCAGCGCAAAGCGCAGAAAGCCCAACTCAAGCACCTCGAAAAAGTGATCAACACCACCGCAGACCGCCTCATCGACACCACAAGTGAAGCCACGACCCGCGCGCTGGAAGCCAAAATCGACAAGCTCGACGCCGAACGCACTAAAATCGCCGAAAACCTCAGCCAAGGCAAACCAAAAGCCGAAGACTTTCACGGAAAATTTCGAACCGCACCGGCATTCCTCGCAAACCCGCGCAAACTCTGGGAAAAAGGAGACGACACCAGCCAGCAAACCGTCCTGAAACTGGTCTTCACAACACCGCTGCCCTATGCCCGGAATGAAGGTTTTCGAACCGCCGAAACCACCAGTGTTTACGGGGCTTTACGCCAGATTCACAAAAAAAAGTATGAAATGGCGGAGGCTCAGGGATTCGAACCCTGGGGACGCTCTCACGCCCGCCGGTTTTCAAGACCGGTGCATTCGACCACTCTGCCAAACCTCCATGCTCGGCAGCATTAATCGGCTCAGCTTGATTCGGCAAACACGCAGATCCTAAGGGTCGACCGCTATGAAATGCAGTCGGGATCTTGATCCAAACCACCGCAACCACTTTTCAGCTTCTCATTCGCACGATATCTTCATGCGCATCGAGATGTACGCCACGGCCGCGGCCAACGAGAAATAAGGCACCTCCACCGGCAAACAACGGAACCGCATATGACGCGCAGACCTGAAATAACCTGGCGCTCTGCTCACAAGCGGTTGCTCGTGATGCTGTTTGTCTTCGAACTGGCCTCTTGCGGCAATATCATCGCGCCAGGCTTTGATGCTGAACGAACGGCAGCGCCAGAGCAGAGTGATCAAGAGGTCGAAGCGCCGGACATATACGATTTAACCAGCCTGGGCACCTGGGACGGTCGTCCATCCCTGGGTGGCGTTTGGGTGGCACATCCCGATGTTCGATCCCCCGAGCGCGTGATCATTCGCGCAACCCGATCCAATACGTCAGTTGTCGGGTCCTTGTTTCGCAAGGATGAGGGCGCAGAAACGCAGGATTTTCAACTGTCACTTGATGCCGCTGAGGCCTTGGGCATCGCGCAAGAGGAACTGGTGGAATTGCGCGTTACGGCACTGCGCCGGATCGAGACAGGGATACCGAATGCTGCTCAACCAGAGATACCCGCCGAGGCAGACACTCTAGAGCCTGCGGGCGCTGCGGGTAATACGGCGGCAACGCAGGTCATTACCGCGTCATTGAGCGCAACATTGCCCAAACCATTCGTACAGGTGGGTATTTTCCATGTCGAAGAAAATGCGATCCGCAGCGCGCGCAAGCTGCGTGCGGCAGGCGCAGCGGCAGAGTTGAAAACGGGGCTGTTAAACCAGAGACCTTTCTGGCGCGTTATCGCCGGCCCCGCCAGAAACCAACAGGAGTTGGCCGGTCTGTTGGCAACCGCACGCGATCAGGGTTTCGCCGACGCCTATACCGTGTCAAACTGAACAGAGCGTCGTTGTCGAAAGGACATTTTCATGATCCGATTGTTGTTTGCCATTTTGGCATGGCTGGCCGCCACACTGCCCGCGGCAAGCTTTGAAACGCAGGCGACAGCCGCTTATGTCATTGATCAGGGAACCGGGACGGTACTGCTTTCTCAAAATGCCGATACGCCCTTGCCACCCGCTTCAATGTCCAAACTGATGACGCTTTACATGGCTTTTGAGGCTCTGGAGCGCGGGAAAAACAACGGCGGCCTGTCGATGGATGAAGAGCTTCGGGTTTCAGAACACGCGATGAGTTACGGCGGCTCAACCCTGTTTTTGCGCGCCGGTGAACGGGTAAAGGTCGAGGATTTGATCCGAGGGATCATCGTTTTGTCAGGCAATGACGCATGCGTCGTGATCGCTGAAACGCTCTCGCCCGACGGCACAGAGGCGGGATTTGCAAAGCTCATGACCCAAAGGGCGGCGCAGTTGGGCATGACCCACTCGACCTTCACCAATTCCAACGGCTGGCCAAGTGAGGGTCATCGCATGTCGATGCGCGACTTGGGCTTGATCTCGCATCGGCTCATCTCAGACTTCCCTCAATACTACCCGATGTTTGCGGAGACGGAGTTTTTGTTCGATCCGCAGGAATCTCAAAATCGGTTCAATCGCAACCCTCTTCTGGGTCTTGGTATCGGTGCGGATGGCCTGAAGACCGGGCGCACGCGCGAGGCGGGTTTCGGGCTTGCCGGTTCAGCGAAACAGGGGGATCGGCGCGTGATCTTTGTGATCTCGGGTTTGCAAAGCGCGGCCGCGCGCGCGCGTGAGGCCGAGGCGATTGTGAATTGGGCATTTCGACAGTTCAGCGAAACAACGGTGGGCACTGCTGGTACGCAATTGGCCTCTGCACCCGTCGCATTGGGCGCACAGGACAGTGTTGGATTGGCGCTTGCCGAGGATCTCACGGTATTGACCCCTTCTATTGGCGAAGCGCGCTTGCAAGCGGAAATCGTCTATCGCGGGCCGATCACGGCGCCGCTCGCAAAAGGCGCTCATATCGCAGATCTGCACATCGCACGCGACAGCTTGCCCGATGTCACCGTGCCACTTATCGCGGCCAGCACTGTTGAAAAGGGCGGCTTTTTTGTGCGGGTCTCAGCCGCGGCACATCATTTGATGGCGCGGCTCGGTGTACGGACATCTGACGCATCGTGACAGAACTGAAAAGCGCGCCCGGCCTGTTCATCAGTCTCGAAGGCATTGATGGATCTGGAAAGTCAACTCAGGCGGAACGGCTTGCCAAGCATCTTGGCCAGTTGGGATATGACACCTTACTTACACGGGAGCCTGGCGGCTCCCCAGGAGCGGAGGACATTCGCGCGCTTGTCCTGCAGGGTGCGCCTGAACGCTGGTCGGCAGAGACGGAAATTTTGCTCTTCACCGCTGCGCGCCGCGATCATCTGGAACGCACAATCCGACCGGCGTTGGCGGCGGGGAAAATCGTGATCTGTGATCGCTTTGCAGATTCTACTCGGATGTATCAGGGGCAATCACGGGGCAATTTGCGATTTTTGGTCGATCAATTGCATGCCCTGATGATCGGGGTTGAACCCGATGTGACGCTCTTGATCGACATGGATCCCGCTGTGGGTCTCTCGCGCGCGTTGGCACGCAAGACAGCAGAAGAACGGTTTGAAGAGTTCGGTGAGGCGCTTCAAGCCGCCATGAGGGTGGGCTTTCTACAGCTTGCAGAGGAATTTGCGTCACGCTTTATCGTGATCGACGGCAATCGAGACGCGGCGGAAATTGCAGCAGATATCGCGCAAAAAGTAGCTCTTAAGCTCCCGCGGTAGAGAGGTACCGATGATTTTCAACGCAACACATCGACGATTGTGCCATGACGGATGAGGCGCCTGCCCCAGATCGAGTAGACAATGCCCCCCATCCGAGAGAGACGGTGCAGCTCCTCGGCCAGGATGCAGCGGAGCAAACGTTTATAAGGGCACTTAACTCCGGAAAACTGCATCATGGCTGGCTCTTGACAGGACCGCGCGGTGTGGGAAAGGCAACGCTTGCGTGGCGCATCGCGCGCTTTTTGCTGGCAAACCCCGATGCTGAGGCTGACGGCCGCACGGGCATCCCAGCCCCGACGAACACGTTGAACGTCGCCGCCGAACATCCCGTCGCGCGCCGCATCGCCTCAGGGGCGGAAAGCACATTGAAGTCGATCACGCGCAGCATCAATCCGGATACGAAACGGTTGCGCAAACAAATCGTCGTGGACGATATCCGCAGCTTAAACGGGTTCTTTCACATGTCAGCGGCGGATGGCGGACGACGCGTTGTCATCATTGACGACGCTGACGAAATGAATGCCAACGCAGCAAATGCGCTGCTCAAAATGCTGGAAGAACCACCAAAAGGTGCTGTGCTGCTTCTGATCAGCCATCAGCCCTCAGGTCTCTTGCCGACAATCCGCTCTCGTTGCAGAACGCTGCGCCTTTTTCCTCTCAAGCCGAATGATATGTCTGCTGCCCTGGCCCAGGCGTCAGCACACGCGACCATCGAGGAAACCGGTGCACTCGCCGCACTTGCCAACGGATCAGTGGGCGCGGCGCTGCGCCTGTCGTCGTCGGGGGGCGTGGCGCTCTATTCTGACTTGATCGAGCTTATGTCCACAGTGCCAAATATGGATCGGATGAAGGCGTTTAAACTTGCTGAAAGCACTTCACAACGTGGCGCGGAGGCCAAGCTTACCCTGCTGTTCACGCTGGTAGATATTCTGCTGGCGCGATTGGCCCGCACCGGCGCATTGGGCCAGCCACCGATGCCTGCGGTGCACGCGAAAGAGGCCGCCGTGCTGGCGCGGCTTTCCCCAACGCCCGCTCAGGGCCGCGCCTGGGCTGCCCTTGCTCAAGAAGTCTCTGCCCGGGCGCAGCATGGCCTTGCTGTTAACCTTGACCCAACGGCACTTGTTCTAGATACCCTGACCAAAATCGGCGCCCGGGCGCCCTCCCCTCGGATGCCAGCTGGATGAGCGACGTGCACAAGATTTCAGACAGCCACTGTCACCTCGACTTTCCCGATTTTGATGGCCAGCTTCCCGAGGTAATCGCGCGGGCAAAACGCGCAGGCGTGATGCGCATGGTCACAATCTGCACTCGAATGCGGCAAGAGCCACAGGTGCGTGCAATCGCCGAAACCTATCCAGAGGTTTTTTACGCGGCCGGCACGCATCCGATGTCAGTGGCGCAAGAACCCATGGTCAGCGCTGATGACCTGATCTCATTGACGAAACACCCCAAAATGGTCGGCATCGGGGAAACCGGGCTTGATTATCACTACACCTCAGAAAGTGCTGATCTCCAACAGACATCGTTGCGCATTCACATCGATGCCGCGCGCCAGACCGGGCTACCGCTGATTATTCATGCGCGCAGCGCGGATGACGACATGGCCCAAATCCTCAAAGAAGAATACGCAAACGGGCCCTTTTCCTGCGTCATGCACTGCTTTTCCTCATCCGCCGCTCTCGCAAAGACGGCGCTGGATTTAGGTTTCTATCTCAGCATGTCCGGCATCACGGCATTCCCAAAATCTCAGGATCTGAGGGATATCTTTGCAGCGGCACCGATTGATCGTATTCTGGTTGAAACCGATGCGCCCTACTTGGCACCGCCGCCGCACCGTGGAAAGCGAAATGAGCCGGCCTTTACGGCGCATACTGCACACCGCGCGACAGAAACTTTTGGCGTCGACTATGCCACATTCGCCGCACAGATTGAGGCGAATTTTGATCGCCTTTTCACGAAGGCATCGCAGTATAACGTGGCGGCGGCGTGACATCGTTGCGCGTCACGATCCTTGGTTGTGGCTCTTCTGGCGGCGTGCCACGTCTGGGCGGACATTGGGGCGCATGCGACCCAAGTGAGCCTAAAAATCGTCGCCAGCGGTGCTCGCTTCTTGTTGAACGTGTCACGGCGGCGGGCATCACATCCGTGCTCATCGACACGTCGCCTGACATGCGAAACCAACTGCTTGACGCAGAAGTCAGCCGCTTGGACGCTGTTCTTTACACGCATTCGCATGCTGATCACGTGCATGGCATTGATGATCTCCGCATGATCGTTATCAACATGCGTGCGCGACTTCCCGTTTGGGCGGATGGCCCAACAAAGGCCGCGCTTCTGGAACGTTTTGGCTATGCATTTGTACAGCCTGAGGGGTCGATGTATCCGCCCATCCTTGATCTCAAAGACATCGCCGGAGAGGTGCGTATCGAGGGCCCAGGCGGCCCCCTGGTGTTCACGCCCTTTCTCGTCCGTCACGGTGGGATAGATGCGCTTGGCTTTCGGTTTAATGACGTAGCGTATCTACCTGATGTTGCTGAAATACCTGATGAGGTTTGGCCGCATCTAACAAATCTGAGGTGCTGGATTGTAGATGCGTTAAGGCGCACGCCGCATCCCACTCACAGCCATTTGGATCAGACGCTCACCTGGATCGAACGTATGGCACCCGAAACCGCTGTTTTGACGAATATGCACAACGATTTGGATTACCAAACCCTAAAATCTGAACTGCCTCGTCACATACAGCCTGCCTATGACGGACTAAGTCTGAGGTTTGAGGTGTGAAGCGTGACTGCATCGCCGACGGCTTGCCTCCAATTTGGCGTGGCATGCAAGATGATTGACAGGCTAGAACCTCTGACCTTCTGATCATGCAGACATTATTGGATGTTATTCTGCCCGTTTTTTGTGTCATCGGCTTTGGCTATGTCGCGGTATGGCGCGGGCTGTTTCCCGTATCAGGCGTTGATGGCGTGATGAAGTTCGCGCAGAATTTTGCGATCCCCTGTCTTTTGTTTCAGGCCATCGCTGGGCTTGACCTCGACGCGCTCATCAGTGCGCCGCTTTTGATCAGCTTTTATTCTGGGGCGACCATCTGTTTTGTCCTGGGTGTACTGGGTGCGCGGGTATTTTTTCAGCGCGCTTGGGAAGACTGCGTTGCCATCGGGTTTTGCTGCCTGTTTTCGAACTCGGTACTGCTCGGGCTTCCGATCTCCGAACGGGCCTACGGGACGGAGGCGCTGACGGGAAATTATGCAATCATCGCTTTTCATTCCCCCTTTTGCTATGGCCTGGGGATCACCGTGATGGAGATCGTGCGCCATCGGGGAAGGTCTGGTCAGCGCATGCTTGCCGCGGTGCTGACAGCCATGTTTCGAAATGCCCTGGTCATTGCTATCTTGGGCGGTTTCGCGGTCAATCTTACCGGGTTCGCGCTGCCGAATGTGATCGATGAGGCGCTCACCTTGATCGCCCGCGCCGCCCTACCCGCTGCGCTTTTCGCGCTTGGCGGGGTTCTGATACAGTACCGGCCCGAGGGGGACATGAAGACCATTGCGATGATCTGCCTTATCACGCTCATGCTGCATCCCGCGATGGTCTGGTTTACGGGCAAGGCCCTTTCGCTCCCGCAAGACTTATTCCGCGCGGGCGTGTTAACCGCAGCCATGGCACCGGGATTTAATGCCTATATCTTTGCAAATATGTACGGTCGCGCGCAACGCGTCGCAGCTTCTGTTGTCTTGATTGCGACGGCGTCTTCCATACTTTCCGCATGGTTTTGGCTGTCACTTCTTGGTTAGCAAAGCGGCTCTCTTGAGTGTCAGCAAGCAAGGTCAAAGCTCTGATCTGCAAATGCACTGAAGCAAGAAAATGCCCATTTCGCGCCCATGGCAATTTCTTCCAGCGCCTGAGCATCCTCCGCAAAGGTTTGCAGCGTCCCCATCAATGCCCGCCAGAGCGTCGGATCATTTGGTGCACCAAAGTAATGACGCGCAGTTTGAGGCAAAGACTGCGCCACGGCCTTGCCAATCACTTGACGTCCAAACTGCGATCCATGAGCGACATACAACGCACCCAATACCTCAAGATCAGAGGATGCTAACTTCTGTCTTACATGTGTGCCATCTTTCAAGCCTTCACTGGCGATATCAGCGCGCAAGGCAGTCACCGCCGGCATCAAAGAAAAGGCATGATGCAAGTTTCTCGCCGCTCTATTTGCCTCGATCGTCTCAAAAAAGTGCAGGTTTATTCTAATGCATGCCGCATATTCGGCCTGTGAAAGATCCGATGCTAATAGCTGAGACAGGAGCGGGTGCCGGTGAAGCCCCTCGTGCCTGTCGCGCGTGGCATGCGCCAAAAAAGCACGCACATTGGTCTGCGCTTCTGCTCTCATCTTCTCTTCATCCGGCTACGGGCTTTTGACAGAATATGTCTATCGAAGTTTACATACTACATGTCATTTCAAATTTCCAGAGCCGACAACGCGAAGAATGCACCAGCGAGAATTCAACCAGAAAATTCTTCTTAGCGCGCTCCAAAGAAAGTTGGAAAGACTGTAAGCGTCGTAAAACAAGAATTTGTTGGCTTACCATCATCTAATAGGTAAAGTTCACGCATTGTTAACGCAGCGCGCGCCCGCGCCGCATCTTCATTGGCGACCTCTACGAGTTTGGAGGCGGCAAATGACCCCGCTGAACGCTACAAGTGAACGAGATCTTTACCAAAGGATCGGATTTGGATAGTGGCGTGAAAGGGCTGTAGCGCATCGGTAGAGGCAGAAGCGGCATGAGCACCGGAAAACTCACCATCGATTTATCGGCTATCGCAAGCAATTGGCGGGCTCTTGATCGACACACAGCCTGTGAAACAGCTGCTGTTGTGAAAGCGGATGCGTATGGTCTGGGTCTATCGCAAGTAGCTCCAGCTCTCGCCGCCGCAGGAGCGCGGCAGTTTTTTGTGGCTGTCGCAGATGAAGGCGTAGCGCTGCGGCATCTTTTGGGTCCGGGGCCAAGGATCAGCGTTTTCTCAGGTCATATGATCGGGGATACAGACAAAATACAGCAAGCGACCCTCACCCCCATGCTGAATTCGATAGATCAAATGCTTCGCCATGTGGAGCGGCTGCCGGGTCATCCGTTTGGCATCCAACTAGACAGCGGTATGAACCGGCTCGGGATGGAGCCATCTGAGTGGGCGGCCCTGCGCGACATTGCGACAGCGCAACAGCCGACATTGATCATGTCGCACTTGGCCTGCGCCGATACCCCGGATCATCCTATGAATTCAACGCAGCTCTTCGACTTTAATGAGATGACACAAGGCATTGATACAGAACGATCTCTTTCTGCGACGGGTGGGGTATTTTTGGGCAGTGACTTTCACTTTGACATGACGCGCCCAGGCATCGGCTTGTACGGTGGTCTTCCCTACGTTGATGCCGCGCCGGTCGTGCAGCTTGATTTGCCTGTCATCCAAATACGAGAAATCCAAGCCGGCGAAAGCGTAGGATACGGCAACACATACATCGCGCAAGAAGCAAGACGGGTCGCTACGGTGTCTGGCGGATATGCTGACGGGCTCATTCGTGCGATGGGATCCACCGCGACGATGACCCACGAAGATAAAAAATTCCCGGTGATCGGGCGTGTTTCGATGGACCTAATCACAGTCGACATCACTGAGATTGAGGCCACACCCGAGCATCTGCAAATTCTTGGCCCGCATCAGTCTATCGACACTGCGGCAGAATTTGCCGAAACCATCGGCTATGAAATATTAACCTCTTTGGGAGCGCGATACGAGCGGTCCTACGTTGGGTGAAATCGCTGCGGAAAGCTCTCTATCACTGAAGCTGCTGAATATTTCTTTGCTGTTCCTTTACCCTTTGGCGTGGTGGGCGCCATTGATGCGTGCCGGTGTATTACCGTTGTTTTCGCTGAATGAAATATCCGTCTTGACCGGGCTGCAGTCGCTGTGGGGCACCGACATCTTTCTGGCACTGATCGTGACAGTTTTTGCGCTATTTGCACCCTATCTGAAAACCATCGGCCTTGTGCTTTTGCATTTTGACCTGATGGACAAACGCGTACTCCCGGTGCTCACCATTTTAGGCAAGCTGGCCATGGCGGACATCTTTTTGATCGCGCTTTACGTGACACTTGCGCGTGGGATCGGGATCGGCCGCGTTGAGGTTGCTTGGGGACTTTATCTTTTTACCGCCTGCATCCTCACCTCTTTGTTTATCAGTTGGCGCGCAGAACGTCTCTCGCGCTAGATAAAAGCTTGACTTTCACAACGTCGCCCACCATCGCCGCAGGAACGCAGCAGTCTTTGAAGATCGGTGGTCTCGTGCAATGAGACATAGATGACCGCACTTTCCTTTTGACCTCGCCCTGACTGCCGGTCACAAAACGCCATGGCGAAACCCAATAAAATATTTTCGTGCACTGCCTGCGGCGCGCAATTTACCAAATGGTCGGGACGCTGCGATAGCTGCGGAGAATGGAACAGCATCCAAGAGGACAGAGGTCTTTCTTCAGGACCATCTGGCAAATCACTGGGGGCAAAGCGCGGCGTTCCCATAACGCTCAGCGATTTGTCCACCAACGAGACGCCGCCGCCGAGGAACCGTTCTGGGATCACAGAGCTTGATCGTGTTCTTGGAGGAGGTCTTGTTCCCGCGTCAGCAATCTTGGTCGGTGGGGATCCAGGCATCGGGAAATCAACGCTGCTGCTGCAAGCTGTGGGACATTTCGCCAATTCTGGGTTGAAAACACTCTATGTCACCGGCGAAGAGGCAAGCGCCCAGGTTCGGATGCGCGCACAGCGCCTGGGCTTGGCCGCAGCATCCGTGCAGCTGGCCGCGGAAACCAATCTGCGTGATATCCTCACCACGCTCGACATTGAAAAACCCGACCTCGTCGTCATTGACTCGATCCAAACCATGTGGGCTGACACGGTCGAAAGCGCGCCCGGATCGGTCAGTCAGGTCCGTGCTGCCGCCCATGAATTGACAAGCTTTGCCAAGAGGCGCGGCGTTGCCGTCATTTTGGTGGGTCATGTTACCAAAGAGGGACAGATTGCTGGGCCACGGGTTGTCGAGCACATGGTCGATACGGTGCTCTACTTCGAGGGGGAACGCGGGCATCAATTCCGCATCCTGCGCAGCGTCAAAAATCGTTTCGGCCCCGCGGATGAGATTGGGGTTTTCGAAATGACGGGCCAAGGACTGAGCGAGGTGTCAAACCCCTCTGAATTGTTCTTGAGCGAGCGTGGTGCAGGGGCCGCAGGCTCCGTCGTATTTGCAGGGATCGAGGGAACCAGGCCCGTCTTAGTAGAGTTGCAAGCGCTGGTTGCCCCGGCGCCGCACGCCCAGGCGCGCAGAACGGTCGTCGGTTGGGATGCGGGACGATTGGCCATGATCCTCGCCGTCTTGGAAGCGCGCTGTGGGATCCCATTTGCAGGGCTTGACGTGTATCTCAACGTGGCGGGCGGCATGAAGATCTCAGAACCTGCCGCAGATTTAGCTGTTGCAGCGGCTCTTCTCAGCGCACGAGAAGATGCTCCATTGCCGGCAGAGACAGTGGTTTTCGGCGAAATTAGCCTCTCTGGCGCTTTAAGACCCGCGACACAGACTGAAAACAGGTTGAAAGAAGCCCAGAAACTTGGTTTTACCAAAGCCATCGCGCCTGCTGGCGGGAAGGCTGTCGGCACCTCAGGGATCGCATTGAACATGATGACGGATCTGACAGGGTTTGTTGGCGATATTTTTGGGGCAGGCTGACGGCCAGACGACGGAAGGCAGGCACATGGACGGCTTTACCATTATCGACGGTGTGGTGGCCGTGGTCATTGTGCTTTCTGCGCTGCTGGCATACGGGCGTGGGCTGGTACGTGAAGCAATGGCTATTGCAGGCTGGATCATCGCCGCGATATTGGCATTTTTATTCGCCCCGCAGGTTGAACCCTTGGTGCGCGAAATTCCCGTTATCGGTGACTTTCTCGCAGACAGTTGCGAGCTGTCCATCATCGGCGCCTTTGCCATCGTTTTCGCCGTGGCGCTGATCGTGGTTTCTTTGTTCACACCCTTGTTTTCGTCTCTTGTTCAACGCTCTGTCCTGGGTGGACTTGATCAAGGCCTTGGTTTTCTGTTCGGTGTCGCGCGCGGCATTCTTTTGGTGGCAATCGCCTTTTTTGTCTATGAAACCGTCGCAGCAGGTCAAGCCGTGACGATCGTCGATGAAAGCCGTTCAGCCATCGTGTTCGGTCGCTTTACAGACCAGATAGAGGCGCAGAATCCCGAGGCTGCGCTGGGCTGGATCACGTCTCAATATGAAGCTCTGGTCGGCAATTGCACGGCGTAACGCGGCTGAGTAAGCTATCCTTCTCGCACGACATGCGCTGATTGTAGGGGCGGCATCTGTGCTTTGGGGTGACACGATCCCTGAACCGTCTTACAGATAGAGCATCACGAATTGGATTCGGAGCTGCCCGTTGTCCACGCCCACGTCTCACGCCATTCCCCGTATTCAAGACAGCCTCGACATGGCGGATGATGAAGACAAACTGAAAGAAGAATGCGGCATCTTTGGTGTCATCGGCGTTGCAGACGCTGCAAATTTTGTGGCGCTTGGGCTGCATGCGCTTCAACACCGAGGGCAAGAGGCAGGCGGGATCGTCAGCCACGACATTGATGTTGGATTTCAATCAGCAAGGCGCTTTGGCTACGTCCGCGACAATTTTACGAGCCAATCGGTGATGAAGACATTGCCAGGGTCTTTGGCGGTTGGTCACGTCCGCTATTCGACAGCCGGTTCAAAAGGACAAACCGCGATCCGGGACGTGCAGCCTTTCTTTGGTGAGTTTTCGATGGGCGGCGCTGCGCTGGCCCACAATGGCAACCTTACGAATGCGCGGCAGCTGCGGCGCATGCTCATCGAACGCGGTGCGATTTTTCAGTCATCGTCAGACAGCGAGTGCATCATTCATTTGATGGCGCGCTCCATGGGCCAAACGATACCTGACAGAATGAAAGAGGCGCTGCGCCAGGTAGAAGGTGCTTTTTCGATCGTTGCGATGACCCGCTCCAAATTGATTGGCGTGCGGGATCCAATGGGGATACGCCCGCTTGTTCTCGGGCGACGTGGCGACGGCATGGTGCTGGCCTCTGAAACCTGCGCGCTTGATATCATCGGGGCCGAGTTCATCCGAGAGATTGAGCCAGGTGAAATGGTTGTCGTCAAAGCTGACGGCAAGGTAGCATCGTCTTTTCCATTTGAACCCGTCAAACCACGGCCATGCATCTTCGAATATGTCTATTTCAGCAGACCAGACTCTGTCATTGGCGGCAGATCAGTCTACGAAGTGCGTCGCGAGATCGGTCGCGAGTTGGCGCGGGAAGCACCCGTCGACGCTGACATGGTATGCTCTGTTCCAGACAGCGGTACACCGGCGGCGATCGGCTATGCGCAGGAAAGCGGTATCCCGTTTGAGATGGGGATTGTCCGCAATCAATACGTCGGCAGGACATTCATTGAACCGACCGAGCAGATCCGCAACATGGGCGTTCGGCTGAAATTGAATGTCAACAAAGCGCTGATGCGGGGCAAACGCGTCATTCTCATCGACGATTCCATCGTGAGAGGGACGACCAGTCGCAAAATCAAAGACATGGTGCTTGAGGCGGGCGCGGCAGAAGTACACTTTCGTATTGCATCACCGCCGACGGCTTGGCCGTGTTTTTTCGGTGTGGACACGCCAACGCGGCAAGAGTTGCTGGCCGCACGGATGAGCGAAGAGGAGATGCGCGATTATCTCGGCGTGACGACCCTGAAATTCGTCTCAATCGACGGTCTTTATCGCGCCGTTGGTGAACCAACGGGACGCGACCCGAACAACCCCTCGTTCTATGATGCCATCTTTACGGGTGATTATCCAATCGAGCCAAAAGACATGGTCGACGATGGCTTCATCATGAAATCAGCCGCGGAATAAGCATCCCGACACCCCCCTTGACGGTCGCGCCCCTCAAGGTCACATGCAGCCTATGGAAAACGTCGCTCTTATCACTGGCGCGTCGCGTGGCCTGGGTGCCGCCTTGGCGGAGGCGCTGTCGCAGGATCATCACATCATCGCTGTGGCGCGCACCACCGGCGCGCTCGAAGAACTTGATGATCGCATTCAAGCCGGGGGCGGTCAGGCGACGCTCGCGCCCATGGATGTGACCAATGCCGATGCCATGGCTGTGCTCTGCAGAGGGATACATGACCGTTGGGGACGTTTGGATTTATGGTGCCACACGGCTGTCCACTCGGCGCCGATGGCACCTGTTGACCATATCGACACCAAAGACATGGCGAAATCTGTCGCCTGCAATGTCACAGCGACAGCAAGGCTGATCGCCTTTGTTGCGCCTTTGCTGAGCCAACATGGGCAGGCTGTCTTTTTCGACGACCCGCGTTCGGGGAGCAAGTTCTTTGGGAGCTACGGCGCGACCAAAGCGGCACAGATTGCGTTGGCCCGCTCTTGGCAAGCGGAGACGACAGGCATGGGCCCAAAAGTGCACATTTTGACCCCTGCCCCCATGCCAACCGCGACGCGCGCGCGGTTTTTTCCCGGCGAGGATCGCAGTGCGCTCACTGCGCCGAAAGAACAAGCTGCTGCGGTTTTGGCGCAACTCTAGTCGGTGGCGCGCGCCCTGCGCCTTGCCGCGCGCTGCGCCCTCACCTATCAAGTTCAAAAGGGAGCGGTCATGCGTATTCTCATCACCAATGACGACGGGATCGCCGCACCTGGACTGAGCGTGTTGGCCGACATTGCAGAAACGATCGCTGGGCCCACTGGCGAAGTTTGGACGGTAGCACCCGCGTTCGAGCAGTCTGGAGTTGGTCACTGCATCAACTATGTGCATCCCACCATGATGAGCCAGTTGGGTCCAAAGCGATTTGCTGCTGAAGGTTCCCCCGCAGATTGCGTGCTGATCGGCATACATGAGATCTTAAAGGACAAACGACCTGATGTGGTCTTGTCCGGTGTAAACCGGGGGAATAACTCGGCCGAAAATACGCTCTATTCAGGCACCATCGGGGGCGCCATGGAAGCGGCCCTGCAGGGTCTGCCTGCAATCGCCCTGTCACAGTACTACGGCCCGGCGAACCGTGATCTTGAGAACACCTTTGAGGCAGCAGCCCAATATGGCGTGGATGTCGTGCGACGCATCCTGTCGGCCACACCGAAAGAAGATGCGGATTATCCATTGTTCTACAACGTTAATTTTCCACCGGTCGCTGGTAAAGACGTCAAAGGCATTCGGATTGCTGCGCAAGGAAGACGCCCAGGTGTTGTCTTTGGAACAGAGCCTCATGTCGCGCCCTCAGGTCGACGCTTTGCCTGGATCAAAGGCGGCAATCAGCAGATTGAAACCGCCCCCGGTTCAGATGCTGCCGTGAACTTGAAGGGGTATATTTCAGTCACGCCGATGCGCGCCGATCTTACTGCCTATGACGTTCTGGATCAGCTTCAGAGCATCAATACATGAGCGATGCGGCGCTAACCTTGGCCGAGCGCAAGATGCAGTTCCTTTATGCTCTGCGCTCCAAAGGTGTGACGGACGCGCGCGTTCTTTCCGCAATGGAGGCGGTTGATCGCGGCCCCTTCATCAAGGGCCTTTTCGCCGACCGCGCCTACGACGATTTGCCCTTGCCCATTCCTTGCGGGCAAACGATCAGCCAGCCCTCGGTCGTGGCGCTGATGACCGAGGCGCTTGATATCACGCCGCGTGACAAAGTGCTCGAAATCGGCACAGGGTCGGGGTATCAAGCCGCGATCCTCAGCAAATTGGCGCGTCGGGTCTATACAATTGACCGACATCGCAGGCTTGTGCACGCCGCACGCCTCGTGTTTGAGGAATTGGACCTCACCAACATCACAGCGATCACTGCTGACGGCAGCCATGGCCTGCCTGAACAGGCGCCTTTTGATCGCATCCTTGTGACCGCTGCCGCGGAGGATCCGCCCGGACCGCTGATCTCACAGCTCAAAGAGGGCGGGACCATGGTGTTGCCTGTGGGTCAGTCAGATGCGGTACAGCATCTTATCCGCGTGCGGAAAACCGCCGATGGCCTCGATTACAATGAAATGCGTGCTGTTCGCTTTGTCCCATTGGTAGAAGGGCTGGGAAAAGACACGTAAGCAGGGTATAGTGTTTTGCATACCCCGGAGAACATGGGGGAGATCAAGTGAGGATTGCAGATGACCCACCTGACAGGACGACGAAGACTGTCTCGATTTCTGGCCACCGGGTGCAGCGCGGTGTTCCTTGCTGGCTGCAATCCCAACGCGATTGATCTGGATTTAAGGGGGCTCAGCGGCGGGTTCAGCACCGCAGATGCAGCACGCGGATCGGTTGCGGCACGGCCCAAGCCCGACGCTCGCGGTGTCATTTCCTATCCCAACTACCAAGTTGCCGTCGCGCGGAGGGGTGATACGCTGACAGATGTTGCCCAACGCGTCGGGCTTGATGCGGTGGAATTGGCACGTTTCAACGGCTTGCGCCCCGACACAGCATTGCGCCGGGATGAGATCATCGCCCTCCCCACCCGTGTTGCAGAAGCATCTACCGGTCGCGCGGCAAACGAGGCGGTGGACATTCAAACTCTTGCCGGGAACGCCATTGACAGATCTGCGCCAACCTCAACGGTGCAGACAGATACCCTACCCCCCGCGACGCAAGCACCTGCGCCACGACAGGCGGCCGCTCAAGAACCTGTGCGCCACAAAGTTGAAAGGGGCGAAACGGCATATACGATCTCGCGCCTTTACAATGTGCCCGTCAAAGCACTGGCTGAATGGAATGGGCTGAACTCTGACTTTGCCATTCGCGCGGGGCAGTACCTGTTGATCCCAGTCGCCAAACAGGCACCGCCACCGCTTCCGACGGCGCAGGCGGCAACGCCGCTTCCGGGTGCTGGGAGCCCAACGCCGACACCGCCGTCAGCCGCGCGAGCACTGCCCGACGATGATACTGCCCGCCCGCTGCCGCCAGAGCCGGAAGATGCCCCCCCAGTGGCTGATCTGGGTGAAGTCACCCAACCCCCCGAACCCGCGCGGCTTGTGAAGCCCGTCGACGGCAGCATCATCCGCGACTACGCAAAAGGCCGGAATGAGGGGATCAGCATCAAAGCTGCCCCCGGCACCCCCGTGAAATCAGCCGATGTGGGCACTGTTGCAGCCATAACGGAAAGCGCGGACGGCATTCCCATCGTCGTGGTGCGGCATGCTGACAATCTGCTGACGGTCTATGCCAACGTCGCCGAGGTCACTGTCACCAAAGGGGACCGGGTGGCGCGCGGACAGTCCATTGCGAAGCTGCGAGACGGACGCAATTCTTACGTTCACTTTGAAGTGCGTCAGGGTTTTGACAGCGTAGATCCAACAGACTTTATCAACTAATCACCTGTGGCTAACCCCGTGGTGTGCGGCACAGGTGAGAGGCATCCGCCCTCAACAGACAGCACGAATACCCAAATGCTTGCGGCGTTTCAGGTTTACGGCTCGCGACATTAAAGCATCCGGCCTTAAACCTGACATACGTACCCCTAACCGACCCAGCGTCGCCCCGTGGGGGCGGAACGGCACGACCCAACAATGCCTGTTGGGCAAAGCAGTGATGGGCGACGGCTTGTATTAGGTTTAAGTCTCGCGACGTTCGCACTGATACAAGTCTCGCTCAACAGCATCTGTTGGGCGGCGCGAACGCGCTTGCCCTCGGACCGACGCTTGTCGGTTTAGGCAAGGCGTATGGGGTTCTAGATCGAAGGCTCTAATTCAAACAAACGCCTTTTCTTCCCGCCAAATCGACAAAATATTGCCAGGCCACGCGGCCAGAGCGGGCACCGCGTGTTGCTTGCCACTCAATCGCCTCGATCCGAAGTGTTTCGGGCACGATTTTAACGCCATATGCCGCGCAGTAACCGTGGATCATCGCCAAATACTGATCCTGGTCGCATGCATGAAACCCAAGCCAAAGGCCGAAACGATCCGACAGGGATACTTTCTCCTCCACCGCTTCTGCTGGGTTGATTGCGGAGCCGCGCTCATTCTCGATCATGTCGCGGGGCATCAAATGACGGCGATTGGATGTGGCATAAAGCAACACATTCTCCGGCCGCCCTTCGATCCCACCGTCCAACACCGCTTTGAGGGATTTGTAGTGCGCGTCGTCATGGCCGAAGCTTAGATCATCACAAAACAAGATGAACCGATGCGGGGCGGCGCGCAAAAACCCAAGCAAACGCCCCACAGAGGGTAGGTCTTCACGCTGCAGCTCAACGATCTTCAAAGCTTCATTTTTAGCATTAATATCAGCATGGATAGCCTTGACTAAGCTAGATTTTCCCATTCCGCGTGCACCCCACAACAGGGCATTATTCGCGGGCAAACCGGAGGCAAACTGTTGGGTATTTTGTACCAAGATATCACGTGCTCTGTCGATACCGACGAGCAAAGACAAATCGATACGGGACACCTGTTCGACCGGGACAATTCGGTCTGGATCTGTTTGCCAAACAAAAGCGCTTGCCGCGTCAAATGCCGGCGGCGCCGCCGGTACCGGCGCCAACCGCTCCAACGCCTCTGCAATCCGCGCGAGGGCGTTCCGTGTCACTGGCGCGGTTCCCCATCCATGCGTTCAACATGCGCCTCATCTTCTTCATCGTCGTAATAGCCTTGAGCCCGCAATGCAGCGTCCTGCTTTGCTTCCACCCGCTTAACGAGTTGGATTGACACTTCGTATAGCCCATAAACCACCACGAAGAGGATCAATTGGGTGATCACATCCGGCGGAGTGACAAGTGCCGCGAGTACAAGAATGCCGACCATGGCGTATTTGCGGACATTGGCCAGCCCCTCTGCGCTGACCAAACCGGCCTTCCCCATGAGCGTAAGAAGCACGGGAAGCTGGAAACATAGCCCGAAAGCCATGATAAATTTGAGCGATATGTCTAGGCTTTCATTCACTTTTCCGAAGAAGGTGATGGTGGGGCCGCTGCTTTGCGCTGCCTCTATCGCGCCGCCCGTCGCGGTTGAAAGCAAGTTGGTGACGACCGAGGATGCATCGGCAAACCCCAGCAGGAACGTCATCGCGAGAGGCGTCACAACAAACTGAGCGAAGCTGGCACCAAGAAGGAACATCAAGGGTGACGCAATCAAAAAAGGCAGAAATGCATTCTTTTCATTTCGATAAAGACCTGGCGCCACAAACCGCCACATTTGAAACCCGATCACGGGAAAGGCCAAAGCAAAACCGCCCACCATGGAGACCCGAAACAACGTGAAAAGATACTCTTGAGGGCTGGTGAACTGAAGCGCAGGGTTAGCATCCCCCAGGTTGCGCAGCGTTTCAACAACCGGACGCAGCAGAAAATTCATCACGTGTTCAGCGATAAAATCACCCTGGATGGGGATGAAAAAGATGGTGAGCGCCACCAACAATGCCAGCACAGAGCGAATGAGCCGTGTGCGCAGTTCCGCCAAGTGCTCGATCAGCGGGGCCGCGCTCTCGTCAATGTCGTCCGTCTCGTCTTGCGTGCTCATTGCTCACTCTTTTCCTGCGTCGCAGGTGGCACCGCTGCGACCGGCACTTTCGCCTCAAGCTCTTCTGCCTTCGCCAGCGCCTCTTCCGCTTCACGTTGCTTACGTTCAGCGGCGGCCCGCGCGGCTGAGGCATGGATCTTTGCAGCATCCGCCGCACGTTTTGCCGCGAGTTTCCCCGTCTCGCTTTCTGGATCCAAATCTTTCAATGAAGAGGCTGCCTCTTTCACCCCGTCCATGGCCATGCCAACGGGATTTGTTGCTGCTTTCAGCGAAGAGTTGAGCGTAGAGGTCACTTCACGCATCCCGCTTTCATCGGCCGCTTGGTTCATCGCGCTGCTGAATTCGCGCGCCATGCCTCGGGCCTTGCCGACAAACTGCCCCACGCGGCGAAAAAGCACTGGAAGGTCTTTCGGACCGACGATGATCAACGCGACGATGCCGATCACCAACAATTCGGCCCAACCGAGGTCAAACATGGTTAGACCTTGTCGTTTTCAGAAGTCGCCTTTGTCTCCACCACCTCTGCCTGATCTGTCAATTCATTGTCGCCTTCTTTGATGCCTTTCTTGAAGCTCGTGATGCCCTTGCCAACTTCACCCATCAAGCTTGAGATTTTGCCGCGACCAAACAGCACTAACACGACGACGGCGATCAGCAGGATGCCGGGCAGGCCGATATTTCCGATACCCATGGTTTTCCTCCATTTGGTAAAATTCCCTGACCAGAAACTACGCGCCACATTTGTCAAAGGCCAGATCTACCAACGCTATCCTGATTTTTACCAAGGCATTTTCATTTAACTTTGGACGCTATACCGTGATACTGACATTCTCACGTCAGTTGTCAGCGAGACTGAAGATGCCCACGAAACGTCAAAACAGATTAGCAGAACTCATCACGATCCTGGGCGACGGCGATCTACACCAAGCAGAAAGCTTGGCGGAAACCCTCAAGGTCTCCGCGAGAACCATCTACCGTGACATGCAGCACCTGATGGCCGCCGGTGTGCCCGTCAGCGGCACCCGAGGAACCGGATACCGCGTTACAGAAGCGATCAGCCTCCCCCCTTTGAAGCTTCAGCCTGCAGAGTTTGAAGCCTTAAAGCTTGGATTGACGATCGTTGCGGAAGCCGCTGACGAAACACTTAAATCTGCATCTGAGATGCTGCTTGAGAAGATAGATGCTGCAACGCCACTACAACGCGTTGCAACCGCTTTCGACTGGCAAGCGGCCTTACCACCCTTTTCTGATCCGACAAGAAACCTCAAACACATGCCCTTGCTCCGTTCGGCCATCAAGGCCCGTCAAAAGGTTTCGATAAAATATTTCGCTGCCGATGGCACGCATGTTGAGCGGCACGTCAGGCCGCTTCATCTAGACTATTGGGGCCGAGTTTGGCGATTGATCACGTGGTGTGAGACGAAGCATGATTTTGTCGTCCACAGGTTGGATGTGATGACCCATACCCAGGCGTTGCCCGCACTTTTTGAAGAGGAACACGGCAAAACACTGGCCGCATACCAGCGCCGGGTGGCACAATGAAACAAGAGCGCCGCCGAGACTTACATTAATTTCTATCTTTCAAAACATTGATATAAAAAATTTTATCTCTTTCTACGAAGCAGGCGAGAAGCGCTATTCGGTAGATGCTTCGATGCCTCAAAGGCATCGGCAGCTGTTGCAAATCAGGGCACATTGGCGCTGTATTACAAACTCGCTTGTTTGGGTAGAAAGACCTCGATACTGGCTTGCGCCACCACAATCGTCTCTTTCCCCGACACAACATTCAGGCCACCCCGCTGCACGCTCACGGTGGTTTTGCCGTAGGGGAGTTTGTCAGCGAGTGCAGCACCGTCACATGCCTCTGGCACCTGAACGCCGATGGTGACGCGGACATCCATGTCATCGCGCGACATCTTCGTGACCGCGAAAAGCGGCAGCGAAGTATGGCGCAAGGCATCTTCGATCGCGCGGGCGGCAGCTTTGGTATAATCCATACCGTGCAAGTCGGTGCCCATGCCCATTTCAATGATAATGCGGTGCAGTCTGTGCTCAGCCATCGACGTCCACCGTGTCAAAGCTGATCGAGATTGCCACATTCGCCATGACCGTTGGATGCCCGCTCCCCTCTTGTCCACTTGGGCGCTCGATATCGAGCCCGCCTTTCATGACATTCACGCTGACGGTGCCGTAGGGGAAAACGGCCTTCAAAGCCTCCGTATCCACAGCTTCGGGCTGCTGCACCCCAACATCAAGGCTGATTTTCATCTGTTCCTTCGTGAACCCAAAAAGCTCCGCGAGATTTATAGAATTGCGCCATAAAGCGTGACGCACGGCGCGTTCAGCCGCCTGAGTGTAATCGCCCCGGCGCAGCGATGTACCCATGCCCAATTCAATTAAAAGAGGCTCTGCCATGTCGTTACCCTGCTGCTTTGGCAAATATGAAATACTTGTCACGCGGCACGGTCAACCACATCACGGTGCCGCGTGGCGGCAAAAAAACGCCGGGAAGAGTTGCTTTGAGGAGCGGCCCATGGCCCTCTGCCTGAAACTCAACCAGGCTTTGCCCACCCAATAGCCGCGCCCTGTGCACCCAGCCGCGCACCGCAGTGCCCCTCGCGGCGGTTGGCGCCGGACCTTTGCCTGCGCGATCAAAATCGATCATCAAGTGCTGAGGTCGAAAGGCGATGTCGACGCTGCTGTTGTCGGGGAACTGAGCGGTAGGGAAGCTCCCGAAAAGCGTCTGTGCTTCGCCGTCGGATGTCTGAGCGTGGAGGAGGTTCACATCGCTGAAAAAGCTGAGAGCCACCCGATCCATCGGCGCTGTGTAAAGGTCATAGGGTGTGCCATGTTGAACGATTTCGCCTGAGCGCATCAGCGCGATGTCATCGGCCATGCGCATGGCTTCATCTGGTTCATGCGTGACCAAAAGCACGGCGGTTTCTTCTTCTTTCAGTATGGTCAATGTCTCATCCCGGATCTCATCCCGCAGGCGGTTATCGAGGCCCGAGAAAGGTTCATCCATCAACATGATGCGGGGCCGGGGCGCGAGCGCGCGTGCGAGTGCGACGCGTTGTTGTTCCCCACCAGAGAGCTGGTGCGGATACCCGTCAATGAAGCGGATCAGATCGACCCGGCTTAGCAACTCTTCAATGCGCTGTCGCTTCTCCTGTTTCGATGCGTTTTTGAGGCCGAAGCCGACATTCTGCGCCACAGTGAGATGTGGGAAAAGCGCAAAATCCTGGAACATTAAACCGATCTCGCGTTTTTCGGGGGGCACGTGATAGGTATCGTCGCTGATCGTGACACCGTCGACGGCGATGCGCCCGCTGTCCTGACGATCGACGCCCGCAATCATCCGCAACATGGTCGATTTACCGCATCCCGAAGGACCCAGAAGGCACGTGACGCGACCCGGCAAGATACTGAGAGAGACATCGCTCACAACTTTGCGCCCCGCATAGCTACGGCACAAATGCGTGACTTCTAATCTCGGGGTAGAGCTGGTCATAGGATGCTCGAATAGGCGCAAGCTCTGCTATCAGCATGCCCATCTTCTCGCAAGCCTTCAGGCCCGGCGGTCTGAGCGCGGGTGCAGTTGATCAGACAGAGATCAACGGCGCGGTATGAAAACATGCGCAATACGCCGACACAGAGCCTCCATAAACGCGGATTAGGTCCTCCTGACCGGTGAGTTGGGATCCGAAAACATTTTGATAACAAGGGGCTGCTCGGCAGATCTCTCACATCGTGATGTTGGTTGCACCACCATCTAACAGGATGCTTTGCCCGACAATGAAACCCGCGTGTTGCGAGCAAAGGAAGGCGCAAGCCGCGCCAAACTCTTCTCGCGTGCCATATCGCGCGGCCGGGATTGTTGCCGCGCGTTGTGCACGTGCCTCTTCCAATGTGATGCCTTGGGATTGAACCACCGCACCGTCAAGCGCATCTGCACGGTCCGTTGCATGAATGCCAGGCAACAGGTTGTTAATCGTCACGCCGCGTCCAGCCACTTGGCGGGCCGTGCCTGCAACATATCCGGTGAGGCCCGTCCGCGCCGAATTTGACAGCCCCAGAACACCGATGGGCGCCCGCACGGATTGTGACGTGATGTTCACAACCCGGCCCCAACCACGATCCATCATCCCCGGTAGGAGCGCCTTCATCAGCGCAATCGGCGCGAGCATATTCGCATCCAGCGCTTTGATGAAATCATCGCGGTCCCAGTCTTGCCACATCCCTGACGGTGGGCCCCCGGCGTTGTTGACCAGAATATCCACTTCACCCGCTGCTTGAATGAGAGTGGCTTGCCCATGCTCTGTCGCAACATCCGCCACCACGGCTTCGACAGAGACGCCAAAATCCTCTCGCAGTTTTACCGCCGCCGCGTCCAGCGCATCCCCCCCGCGGGCGTTGAGGATTAGATCAACACCAGCCTCGGCAAGCTTTTCCGCGCAGCCCAGACCCAATCCTTTGGAGCCCGCACACACGAGCGCTCTTCTCCCCTTAATCCCCAGGTCCATGCGTCGACTCCCCTCATTACCCATCTGCCCTCTAGCACGCGAAAAAAGGAATGCTAAGGGGGCTTTGCGTCATGCTGCCTGCGCTCACTCTTGCCTCTTGCGCTCAAGGCAGTATCAACACGCGCAGCTTGGCTGAGATTTCGCTAAAGGTAGCCAGGGCTTTTGACGGCGGATGATCAAAGACCACTCATAGGGGACAACACTCTGACATGCTGGAACAGACGAGCAATCGCACCACCTTGCCGGCCGAGATCGCGCGAAGACGAACCTTCGCGATCATTAGCCACCCGGATGCAGGTAAAACCACGCTGACGGAAAAGTTTCTTCTGTTTGGCGGCGCGATCCAAATGGCCGGTCAGGTACGCGCCAAAGGTGAAGCGCGTCGCACGCGGTCTGATTTCATGGCGATGGAAAAGGATCGGGGTATTTCGGTCTCTGCCTCTGCGATGTCGTTTGATTTCAAAGACTTTCGCTTCAATCTTGTCGATACGCCCGGGCACTCTGACTTTTCAGAAGATACCTATCGCACGCTCACGGCAGTAGATGCAGCGGTGATGGTGATCGACGGGGCAAAAGGGGTAGAGAGCCAGACGCAAAAACTTTTCGAAGTGTGCCGGATGCGAGATTTGCCGATCTTGACGTTCTGCAACAAAATGGATCGCGAAAGCCGCGATATTTTTGAGATCATCGACGAAATCCAAGAGAACCTCGCCATCGACGTGACACCGGCAAGCTGGCCCATCGGAACCGGCAAAGACTTCATTGGCTGCTATGACATCCTCAAAGATCGACTTGAGCTGATGGATAGGGCGGATCGCAATCGTGTTGCCGAAAGCGTTGAGATTGACGGGCTAACCGATCCGAAGCTCGCGCAATACGTCCCCGCAGACTTGCTTGCAAAATTAGTCGAAGACCTGGAGATGGTGCGTGAGCTAATGCCCAGCCTTGACCCCAAGCTGATGTGTGAAGGATCGCTCACGCCGATCTGGTTCGGCTCTGCGATCAATTCCTTCGGTGTCAAAGAATTGATGGATGGCATCGCCGCCTATGGCCCCGAACCGCAGATCCAGACAGCGGAACCGCGGCAGATACTACCGGAAGAGCAAAAGGTATCGGGTTTTGTCTTCAAGGTTCAGGCCAATATGGATCCGAAACACCGGGATCGCGTTGCATTTGTGCGCCTTGCATCAGGGCATTTCCAGCGCGGCATGAAGATGACCCATGTTCGTACAAAAAAACCGATGGCCATTTCAAATCCGGTGATGTTTCTGGCCTCGGACAGAGAGCTTGCGGAAGAGGCTTGGGCGGGAGATATCATCGGGATCCCCAATCACGGGCAATTGCGCATTGGCGATACCCTTACCGAGGGAGAGAAACTGCGGGTGACGGGCATTCCCTCATTCGCTCCCGAACTTTTGCAGGGGATCCGTGCCGGGGATCCGCTCAAAGCAAAACACTTGGAAAAGGCGCTGATGCAATTTGCAGAGGAAGGCGCCGCGAAGGTGTTCAAACCCTCCATTGGCTCAGGTTTCATCGTGGGCGTTGTCGGGCAACTGCAATTCGACGTGCTGGCCAGCCGGATTGAGCTGGAGTACGGGCTGCCCGTCCGCTTTGAGACATCGCAATTCACCTCTGCCCGCTGGGTGCATGGCGACAAAACTGCGGTCGACACCTTCAGTGATCAAAACAAACAACATATCGCCCATGATCATGACGGGGATATCGTCTATTTGACTCGGCTGCAGTGGGACATTGATCGTGTTGAGCGTGATTATCCCGCTATTAAACTAACAAGCACCAAGGAAATGATGGTCTGATGACCACCTGGGGGCTTTGCGCGACGATCCTCGCACCTTTGCACGAAATCTTGCACTTTGCCGCCTATCACCTTGAGGCGGGAGCGCATCGGCTTTACCTCTATCTCGACGACGCTGATCGGGTGACATTTCAGGCATTGAAGCCTCACCCCAAAATTCGTGTTACAGTATGCGACACCCGCTATTGGAACGAGCGCCCACCTGTCAAACACCAAGGTCGGCAGACGGTTAATGCGACACGCGCGTACAAACGTGCACAAGATGTCGATTGGTTAATCCATCTGGATGTCGATGAATTTATCTGTGCTGAACAACCCGTTGAAACCAAACTCGACGCATTGCCGAAAGAAACGGTTCTGACACGCATCAGACCCATGGAACAACTTGCCAACAGCAAGACCAATTTCAAGGCATTCATCCCCAGCGGCAGCGACCGAGACCAGATTGTACAAGACCTATATCCCACCTTTGGCAACTACCTAAGAGGTGGCTTTCTGAGCCATTTGGCGGGCAAAGTCTTTGTCCGAACGGGCTTGCCCGACGTGACCTTTCGCATTCACAACGCGATACAACGGGAGGAGATTTTAAAAGGCTGCAATCATCAGCCGGGGGTCGATTTGGCCCATTGCCATGCCAAGAGCTGGGAACACTGGCGTGCCGCTTTCGAGTATCGTCTCCAAAAGGGGGCGTACCGTGCCGAGTTGGCGTCAAATCAGCCCCGAAATCGGCGCGGACTTTCCACGCATGACCTGTTCAAACGCTTGTTGACGGAGAAAGGCGACACAGGATTGCGGGCTTTCTTTGACGAAGTTATCGCGGACAGCCCGACCCTACGGGACAAACTTGCACGATACGGGCTCCTCAAGCAGCGCAGCCTGGCGATAAAGCAACCAATTTCAGCACATTTCCCTTGGATTGATCAGTCAACTGGCTTCTAATTTGACCTCAAACGCACAAGTTGCTATGCGAACGCCACATGCGTGGGGATCGTCCCTTTTGCCAGACGGGCCGCATGTATTGACGCAGCGGGCGCAAGATATGTCCGCACATACCGGACATATATGACCAAATTCTCAGATCTTAACCTGAACCCCAAAGTCTTGAAGGCTGTTGCAGAGGCGGGATATGAAGCTCCGACACCGATCCAGGCGGGGGCTATTCCTCCCGCTCTTGAAGGGCAGGATGTCCTGGGCATCGCACAAACAGGCACTGGAAAAACCGCCAGTTTTACGTTGCCGATGATCACGGCCCTGGCGCGTGGCCGGGCGCGTGCGCGCATGCCGCGATCGCTGGTGCTGTGCCCCACGCGCGAGTTGGCGGCACAGGTGGCCGAAAACTTTGATACCTATTCGAAACATCTTAAGCTCACCAAGGCGCTGCTGATCGGCGGGGTGTCTTTTGCGGAACAAGACAAGCTGATCGATAAGGGCGTTGATGTGCTCATCGCCACACCTGGGCGGTTGCTTGATCATTTTGAACGCGGAAAGCTGATCCTTTCGGATGTGAAAGTGATGGTCGTTGATGAAGCCGATCGCATGCTCGACATGGGTTTCATCCCAGATATCGAGCGTATCTTTGGCCTCACGCCTTTCACGCGGCAGACGTTGTTTTTCTCAGCCACCATGGCACCTGAGATTGAGCGCATCACCAACACCTTTCTGTCCGCCCCAGCGCGGGTGGAGGTCGCACGACAAGCAACCACCAGCGAAAATATCACTCAGGGCGTGGTCTTGTTCAAAGCGTCACGCAAGGACCGCGAAGGTACAGAGAAACGCAAAGTGTTGCGAAAGCTCATCGATGCTGAAGGTGACAGATGCACCAACGCGATTATTTTCTGCAATCGCAAAACCGACGTGGATATCGTTGCGAAATCTTTGAAAAAATACGGGTATGACGCGGCACAAATTCACGGTGACTTGGATCAGAGCCAGCGTATGAAAACGTTGGACGGTTTCCGGGAAGGCACCTTGAAGTTCCTCGTCGCCTCCGACGTCGCGGCACGCGGTCTTGACGTCCCCTCCGTCAGCCATGTGTTCAACTTTGACGTCCCGAGCCATGCTGAGGATTATGTTCATCGCATTGGACGCACTGGTCGCGCAGGACGCGAGGGCACCGCAATCATGATCTGCGTGCCTCGGGATGAGAAAAACCTGGCTGATGTCGAAGCGCTGGTGCAGCAGGAAATCCCACGCAGAGAGAATCCGATGGGACAAAATCCCATTGATGAGCAGAGAAGTGAGAAGAATGCGACCCCACCCCGCCCTCGCAGTCAAAGATCTTTCAAGGCTGGCAAAGAGAATACGTCTCAAAAAGGCGCTCGCATCGGTCGGCGAGGCCGCGACACACAGCGCGAGACCAGCACCGTGATCGGTCTGGGCGATCACACGCCAGCTTTTATCGAACTCAGTTTCGCTGATCGTCGGGAAGGCTGACATCGGCGCGCTTTAAAGCATTTCGAGTTAAACCTGGATCACTTGTTCGCTGCCTCTCCCTGCGGTCGAACGCGAAAAGTGATAAATGATGGCTCAAGTGAAACTCGAAAAGCTGTAGGCAAGCTCGACCTCTGATGACACGGGCTTTTCGGCGACCTGCCCCGCGATAGCATCTCAAGCATCCGGCCTTAAACCCGATACACCTGGCCCAAACCGACTTAGTGCCGCCCCGTGGGGCGGAACGGTGATAGGGAACGGGGGTTGTTTGGGTTTAAAGCCGCAAGCTCAAGGGGATCTCTATCCCGCCTTCAGTGCCCTACAGCTTCTCGAGTTTCACTTGAGCCGTCATCTATCACTTTTCGCGTTCGACCGCAGGGAGAGGCAGCGAACAAGCGATCCAGGTTTAACTCGAAATGCTTTAGCGAAACCGCTCAGGTGGGTTGCGCAACGTCAATCAACTCACCCGGCTCACGACCACTGTCACCTCGGGCTTCTTTCCAATCTCTGAAAGCGCGGATTGACGGGCGACGCGGCGCAGACCCTCATTCACCAGATCGTCATCGCTCAATGTCTTTGCACCAGCACGGCCGAGCCACTGGCTCAGATCTTCTTCCAACACATCCACCAGCGGTGCGTTCGATTGACCCGTCTCTGGCAGACCCATGGCATCAACCCAAGGATCCCCCAAGGGCTCGTCATCCTCATCCAAGATCACCGTCACCGTCACATGGCCGTTCAACGCCATGCGAATGCGGTCTCGGACCACGCCATCCAGCGCGCCCACCTGAACAGAACCGTCCAAATAGGTGCGTCCGGTTTCGACGTATTCAGCCACTTTGGGTATGTTGCCGCTTAGATCAATCATCATGCCATTTACGGCCAGCACGCCCTGGATGCCGCGGGCCTCGGCCAGCTTAACGTGTTCTCGAAGGTGGCGGTGCTCACCATGCATGGGGATCAGTATTTGAGGTTTGACAAGCTCATGTATTCTTTCCAGATCGGGACGGTTGGCATGACCGGAAACGTGGTAAAGCCCAGTGCTGTCATCCACCACACCCACGCCCATCTCGGAGAATTGATTGATGATGCGGATGACCCCTTTTTCGTTGCCGGGGATCGTTTTCGATGAAAACAGGAAAAGATCGCCTTCCGTCATCTCAATTCCTTGATATTTTCCACGTGCTAGTTGCGCCGAGGCCGCGCGACGCTCCCCTTGGGAGCCCGTGACAAGCAGCATCAAATTCTCGCGTGGGATTGCGCGCGCATCCTCTGGGCTGACGACTTTTGGAAAACCGTCCAAAACACCACTTTCAATCGACGCTTCGATCATGCGTCGCATGGCCCGTCCCAAAAGAACGATGGACCGCCCTGCCCGCTCCCCCGCTACAGCGAGTGTTTTCACGCGCGCAACATTGGATGCGAAGGTCGTGGCCACCACCATGCCGGTCGCGCGCGCGATCAATCTCTCAATCTCTGGCCCGACACTCGCCTCAGACCGTCCAGGCTGAGGTGAGAAGACATTCGTGCTGTCGCAAATCAGCGCCTTGACCCCGTCTTTGCAAACCGACGCCCAGAGATGAGGATCAAACGGCTCACCAACGCCCGGGGTTGCATCAATCTTAAAGTCACCTGAGTGGATCAGCCGCCCCCCTGGCGTGTCGATCACCAGTGAAGATGCCTCGGGAATAGAGTGTGACACGGGCAAAAAGCCCACGTTGAAGGGCCCTGCCGTCACCCGATGTGGCCAGGGGTGCACAATGCTGACCGCCTCATCCGGATGCGCATATTCAGCCATCTTGCGCCGCGCGATATTCGCGGTAAAGACACGCGCATAGATCGGTGCCTGAAGCGCTTCATAGGTATGAGCGACAGCGCCCACGTGATCCTCATGCGCGTGGGTGATGAAAATTGCCTCGATCTGATCCTTGCGCGCGATAAGCCACGCGATATCGGGCAAAATCAGATCAACACCGGGGCTCGTGTCCATATCTGGAAAGGCAACCCCCAGATCCACGACGATGAGCCGCTCCGATCCAGGCGCACCGTAGCCGTAGACATAGGCATTCATGCCAATCTCACCCGCCCCGCCAAGAGGCAGATACATCAGTCTTTCACTGCTCATCAGTCAGCTTATTCCTTGTTGTACTCGTGGATCACGGTCAGCCCATGCATCGTTAGATCGTCCCGATATTCGTCAAATAAGACGACCGCCTGCTGGAACAACGGCGCTAAACCACCCGTCGAGATCACGCGCATCTCACGCGCACGCTCTGCCTTTATGCGGTCGCATACCTCACGCACCAAGCCGACGTAACCCCAAAAAACACCCGATTGCATGCATGCGACGGTGTTTGTGCCGACCACGGCCTGTGGTTTTGAAATATCGACGTGCGGCAGTGCAGCAGCAGCATTGTGAAGCGCTTCAAGGCTCAGGTTCACACCAGGTGCGATCACGCCGCCGACATAGGCACCGTCGTCCGCGACAACGTCAAATGTGGTTGCGGTGCCGAAATCTACGACGATCAGATCGGGGCCATAAAGATCAAAACCAGCGACCGTGTTTACCAAACGGTCTGGGCCCACAGCCGTGCCTTCATCCACTCTCACATCGACGGGCAAGGCGCATTCAGGTTTGCCGACGACCAAAGGGCGCGTGTTGAAATAGCGATCCGCGAGAACACGCAGGTTGAACACCACGCGTGGCACGGTAGAGCTGATAATCACATCCGTGATATCCACGTCCAAATTTTGAAAGCGCATCAGTGTCGACAACCAAACATAGTACTGATCCGCCGTGCGCTGCCATTCCGTCGCGGTGCGCCATGTCGCGATGAACCCCGTACCGTCCCATATCGAAAAGACCGTATTGGTGTTGCCACAGTCGATAGCCAATAGCATCAACAGCCCTCCCTAAAAGAACACGTCGGCTGCGGTGATGGGCACGCGGCCTGTCGCTGTCATTAGAATGAGATTACCCGCCTCATCAATATCTTCAAAGGTCCCAGTTGTGGTATCTTGCAGCGTCCGCGCAATGATGGTTTCGCCCTTCTTTGCAGCATGCTGCAACCAAGCGCGTCGGATCGGTGCAAACCCATGAACGCGGAACTGATCTTCTAGCGTGGCGTATTCGGCGGCCAATACGGTCAAAAAGTCTGCCGGCGCTACCGTCACGTTCAGATCTTCTTGCAGGGATCGCGCGGGCAGAGCGCCAGCATCCAACGTCTCTTGCTTGGGGGCGTATGCCAGATTTACGCCGACGCCAATCATCAGGTGATCCTGAAGGCTTTCCAACAGGATGCCCGCCACTTTACCGCCGTTCAACAAAACATCATTCGGCCATTTTAAGGCGAAACTGCGCGATGATCCCGTCACCGCCACAAAAGCTTTGTACAGGGCAAGAGAGGCCACAAATGACCTTAGGGCAGCAATGGCGGGTGCCTCGGCTCGCAGCATGAGGAGCGTGGCAGCGAAATTCCCCCGGGGGCCGGCCCAAGCCCGGCCGCGTCTTCCCCGCCCGGCAGTTTGCTCTAACGCGAGGATCCATGCAGGACCCTGCGCATTTGGGATCATCTTGGCCGCTTCTGACAGGGTAGATCCCACGCTATCGAACACATGTCGGTCATATCCTTCGGGCCAAAGGGTCATCAGATTGCGCGCTCCCCCTGCGACAGGCTCCGTCACGGGCTATTCCACCAGCGCTTGCGCCGCTGTCAATGCGACTGCTTCGAAACCCAAAAAGCGCAGGGCACCCAGAACGGCGACAGCGGTGGCGCCGGACAACACCCAAGCTGGGATCATCGTTCGAGGTGCTTCAAAGCTGGCGCCTTTGTCTGCCCCAAAGTACAGATAGTAAAGAAGGCGCATGTAGCTGAACGCGAGCAGAAGCGCAGCCATGGCGCTAAGGACGCTCAAGCCCATCCAGCCCGCGGCATATACCGCCTGCAACAAGGCCACCTTGCCAACAAACCCAAGAAACGGTGGAATACCTGCAAGCGAGCATAGAGCAAAGGCAAATGCCAGCGCACGCCCCGGCCGCCGTCCCGCGCTGCCTTTTATCACCTCGATGTCGGTCAAAAGGACAGCGTCTTTCTGCATCGACAGAAGGAAGGCAGCGAAACCGCAGGTCATGATCACATACCCACCTAGGTAAAGGAGCATCGCTTGAACCCCTTGAGAAGATCCCGTTGCAAGCCCGATAAGCGCAAAGCCAAGATGCGCGAAGCCAGTGCAAGCAAGGAAGGGGAGGACCTGGGTCTGTCGCAACGCCGCAACGGCCCCGAGAATGATCAACAGCAAGGCCAACCCAGCCAGCACCGGCGCTGCGGCATCGCTAAGCGGTGCCAGAGCCTGGAGCAGGCGCGCCAACACCGCCAGCCCAACCAGGGGCACCACAGATAGACTAAAGAGCAACAGGGGGATCTGCACATGCGCGTAAAGTCGGAGCGCCCAGATATGCGCAGGAGCGATCACCATTGTGCACACAACACTTGCGATGAGCGCACCCAATGCGGCGCGCGCAATCGCGCCATCCGCTGCGGTGACATTGGTGAAGAGAGTGACACCTCCCGCTGACAGACCCAACACGACCGCGCTGCAGGTCATCAGCATGACCAGGCTGAAGATGCCGCCCCTCAGCACTCTGTTAAAGCCAAGCTCCCCTGGCATTTCAGGAGCCTCTGCGAGAAGGACATACAGCGCACCGCTGAACCCAATCATACTGACAAGAAATATGCTGAGATCTGCCGTGCTCACCATAATCATCATCGCGGCAAGACATATTGGCATCGCGATCAAGAGCCGTGGCCTTATCCCCCCTCGCACAGCAAGATAGTTTTCCGACATGGCCAAAATGACGGCGGTGGAAAATAGAATTGCTACTTTGATTGCCCGAGCAAACGGATCGTCAACGAAAGCACCGTTAAAGCCCGAGCGGACCCCTTCAACCGTTGTGCCGATCAGAAAAGCCAGCAGAAGGAAAACAGCGACAATTGTCCAAAGCCAGATGTTGCTGAAACGGTTATCCGGCGCATAGAGCACCAACACGACACCCGCAAACGCACTGAGGATGAGAAAAAGCTCGGGCAAAACAACGCTAAGCGTGGCGGCGATCATCGCATGCCCCTTTAGTTGCCAGCCAGAGCAGCGTCCTGGGCGGCACCATAGTTTTCAACCAAAGCGGTCACAGAGGGGCCGATCAGATCAAGAATGAGCATCGGATATATCCCAAGAATGAGCGTCGCGCCCACCATCGGAGCAATGATCAATCGCTCACGCGCGTTTAAATCGCGGATTTTCTTTAGGCTTTCCTTCATGAGTTCGCCCAACACCACGCGCCGATACAATGACAAAATCGCCGCGGCCAAGATGATCATGCCAATCAAAGCGACGACACTGGCAAAAGGCGCAGCGCCAAACGCGCCGAGCGCTGTCAAAAAACCGCCGACAAATCCTGAGGTGCCCGGCAGACCCAGGCTGGCCACCGCGAAAAGGAGAAAAATGAAGGCAAAGCCTGGCATGCGCGTGACCAGGCCGCCGTAGGCTTCAATCTCTGCTGATTGCATCCGATCGGTCAAAACGCCAACGCAGAAAAACAGCGCCGCAATGACGACACCATGGCTCACCATGTGGAAAAGCGCCCCTTCCAAGCCTTGCTGGCTGCCAGAGAAAATGGCGACGACGGCCAAACCCATCTGGGCGACAGAAGCATAAGCGATCAGCCGTTTGATATTGTCCTGCACCAAAGCGATCAGCGCGGTGTATAAAACGCCAATCGCCGCCAGCGAAATGACCATAGGGGCCAACACGTCGCTCCCTATTGGGAACATCGATAAAGCAAAGCGCAAAAGACCGTATCCACCGATTTTGAGAATGAGGGCGGATAGGACCATGGATGCGCCTGTGGGCGCTGCGGCGTGAACGTCCGACAGCCAGCTGTGCAGCGGCCAAATCGGCAGTTTCACGGCGAAACTCATCAAGAATGCCAACAGCAGAAGCGTTTGCATACCGCCTGCAACGCCAACCCCGAAAATCGCGACGGGGGTGCTGTTGAATTGATGGGTCAACAGGCTGACATCGCAGCTCCCGATGCAGCTTGTTCCAGCCTCTATCTGCATCGCGATCAATGCCACGAGCAATAGGATCGATCCCACAGCGCTGGCGGCAAAAAGCTTGAAACTTGCCGCGACCCGACATTCGCCACCCCAAATGCCGACGAGCAGGAAAAGCGGTATCAACGCCGCCTCCATGAACAAGTAGAATAGGATGAGGTCGAGCGCCATAAACGCCCCGAGGATCACCGTCTCAAGAAACAACAACGCGATGATGTATTCCTTTACCCTGGTCTCGACCCGCCAGGAGGCGCCGACCACGAAAGGCATCAGGAATGTCGTCAGCATCACGAAAAGCAACGAAATGCCGTCAATACCCATGCGATAGTCAAGACCGAGGACCCAGGTGGTTTCCGTCACGAACTGAAAGCCTGTGTCTCCTGCATCAAACTCAAACAGAACAAACAGCGAGATAAGGAAAGTCACGGTCGTCGTTATGACCGCGAGCCATTTCGCATTGCGCTGGGCAGCTTCATCATCCCCACGCAAAAACACCGCTAAGATTAATGCGGCGAAAGTGGGCATGAAGGTAATGATCGACAGAAGGTGATCGTCCATTACGCCGACCCTCCGGTCGCGATCATCCACACGACGACCACAAGAACACCTAAGAGGATGCTTATGCCATAGATAAGAACGTAACCTAAGGATCTTTGCATCATGCGCCGGCCGAGCGGGTCAATGAGGGAGGACAGCAATTCGCCCAACTTCTCTGCAGTCAGCGCGCGCTCTAGGCGGTCTTGTAAAAAGGTGCCACTCGTTTTGATCGGGTGGAGGAGCAGAGCATCATAAACGGTGTCAAGATACCAGCCTGACGTCAGGAAATGAGAGAGGCTTTGCTGACGCGCAGCCCATGCTGCAGCTGCCCCCGGCCTTACCAGATAGAGCCAAGCCGCAGCGGCAAAGCCCAGTATCACGCTGGCCATAAAGGATACTTCAGCCGAAATGGGCAACGCTTCCGATGGCGCTGCTGTTCCCGCGTTGGGTGGTGCCAACCAGCCGAGGCCAAGACACATCATCCCAAGAGCAAAGGCCCCCAATGGTATCAGGATCAAGACCACGCTTTCGTTCGCTTCTTCATGAACCTGTTTATCGCCGTGCGGCTCGCCCAAAAACGTGATGAAGATCAGCCGCCAAATGCCGAAACTGCTGAGCAAGGCGGCGAAGATAAGCAAAGCTGCGCTCGCGCTCATGCCAGCATGCCAAAGACTGGCGACACTGTCACTTTTCGATACAAAACCGATGCCGACGCCTGGAATGGCGAAACCGCTAAGGCTGATGGCACCAATCACCATGGCCCAGAATGTCCAAGGTAATCTGGTTTTCAAGCCGCCGTATTTCGTCAGGTTGCGGGCGCTGTTCATCGATTGAACGACAGACCCCGCCGAGAGAAATAAAAGAGCGATGACGCAAGCGTGCAGGATAAGATGAGAGATCGCTGCCGTCGCAGCACCTCCCCCGATTGCCGCAAAAATAAAGCCAAATTGCACACCGGCAGCGCAGCAGAGCAGGCGATTGATGTCTTTTTCTACGATCATCAAACTTCCAAAGAAGGCCGCAGTCAGGCCGCCGATAAAGGCCAAGGCGCTTTCAACCGACGGTGCGCGTGAAAGAACAGGCTCCATTTGCATCAAGATAAACACGCCCGCCGCCGCTGTACCTACCCCGGTGATAAGAGCCAAGGCAGGCGCAGGGGTTTCACCCGCCTCAATGAGCCACGAATGAAAAAAGATCTGCGCTGACGCCGCCATCGCTGCAATCAACAAGAGTGCGCCGAGCGCTTCAGCGACACTCAATTGAGCCCCAAGGAAGGGCACCATCTGCAACGATAACTCAGCCGCGCTGTCAAAGATATCGTCAAACCTTAAAGCGTCAGCAGTAAAAAAGACCAATGCCGCCGCCGCGAGCAGGCTGGCATCGCCGATGCGACCGATGATGAAAGATCTCGCTGCAGCAGCTTTTGCAATCGGCTTTTTGTGGTAAAATCCGACGACAAGATACGTGGCAAAGCTGACGGCACCCCAACCGGCCACCAACTGAAGCAGATCATCGGCGCTGATCAACACCAGCAAAGCAAAGGTCATCAATGACAAACCAGCGCTAAACCGCGCGCGATAGCGACCGGGCTCTTTAAAAAACCGATCTGGCACCTCGTAGCTTAGCATATAGGCGTGAACCAAAGCGGACACGCTCGTGATCAGCACCAGGAACAAAACACTCACGTCATCTATCCGTATCGACCACTCCGCGCTGAGCGTTCCAGTCTCTAAAAAGCGCCAGAGCAAAACCCTCTCAAGCTCACCGTCAAACGCGACGTAGACGACCCATGCCAAAGCCGCTGCAAGCAACGACAGCGCCAGCGCAATGACCCGGACGGCAAGATCGCCCATCACACGCCAACCGAAACGCGCAATCAATGCTGCAAGCAGCGGGGCGAAGAGTATTGTGGTTTCCATCGATGTGACCCGTTGAACTAGTTCAACGCGTCTGGACGCGGTGGCTGTACAAACCCCGTCACGCGCTGCCCTCATCGTTTTGATCAAATACTTGATCGGCAAGGTTAAGGGCGCGGGTCATCGCGGGCAACCCCGCAAATACTGACATCTGTGCGATCGTCTCTTTAATGTGTTGCGGGGTTGCGCCCGCCTCAACCGCGTGACGTACCGTCTGGCGCATCGCAACATCATTCTGTGCGCCTTGCATGGTCAAGCCTGCGAGCGTCAGCAACAGGCGCGTGCGCGCATCAAGCCCGCCTTCGTTGATCTTATTGCCAAACATGATCTCCATCATGTCGCGCGGCATCGTCCCCATCATCGCTTCGAATACCTTGGGGGAAAACGCATCCATCCCGGGCCAGGCTTTGGCCATTTCCTGCGCTTGCCGCATGAGGGTTTCAAAGGGGTTGATTGGATCGCTCATGGTCGTTTCACTAATGCCTTCGGCTGACATAGATAATTACCCGCCGGCAAGGCAACCCTCCGTCTCTTTATTTTCGCGCGGCTCCTCAGGAAATGAACCAAAGAAGTCGCTGCTCAACACGGCTTTGTCGGACGTGGGATCCGCGCTTTTCACTAGAAGGACACGTATATCAATGTCCAAATGTATCAAACAGAAGATCGTCACCGGTCATCGTTTGGTGGCGCCCGCACCCAACTTGCTAAAGCCACGCCGCGCGTTTGGGCTCATGCTTCGATGCGTTACGGGATCGCGACAATCCCACGATCCACGCAATCAGCCGCCAAAACTTCAGCATCTAGGGTTTTAAGACCTTCAGGCAGCGTTTGCGAAAGGGTATAGATGGCGTCACCGCGCCAAACATCATTATCCTGAAAAATCTCGGACTTGATATGCCGCGCAAATCCAAACCCCTGGTCAAGAGCAAACTGTGCGGCGGCGCAGGCAGCATAATCGCTGACATCAGCGCCATCACGCGCATTCGTCATCTCAACCACCACCTGAAATAACCCTGGACCAATCACATTGACCGCAACACCCCTGTACTCGGGTATCAAATCTGACGCGACGGGCACTGACGATGCGCAGCCGTTCAGCAAACAGACAAGCATTACATTGACCAAAATCCATGCTTTACGCGCCATCATTCCATCCGAAGCAAAACACCGATCTGAGTGGAGCGTTCGATTTGAGACTTGCCCAGGGTGCAATAGCTTTGCGGATTACCACCGCGCACACCTTGAGCGTTCAGAAACCGCGTCGCCCGCGCGCGCAGCCGTGCTTTATCGGCATCACTGTCGACATAGGCGTCGATCTCAGCCTGGGTATAACCCATTGCCTTTGCGCGGCTCTGAATGCTTTGAACAAAGCCGATGGCTTTCACCATTCGCACAGAAATCGTGGTGCAGTTTCGACGAATACGGTTGGCCACTTCCAGCATAACAAGAGGATCATTGATCGACGCAACGTCGCGCAGATGCGGCTTGGTCAAGGCAGGTGTACACAGACAGGTGAACACGACCGCCGCGGTAAGCCCCAATTTCATGCGCGCCTCCATTTCTTGCGCTTGCCTCCCCGTCGATGCACAACTCTGCCTTTGTTATGCAATAACCTCCGAATGTCGCGGGGCGCATGGGCAGAAAGACGCCCATCTATCGTGTTGGGCATGTCCCCTGAAAGGTCAGCGTGTTGTCGATGATCTGCAGCACCTCTGCGGGCGTTTCCGGCCCGACCGTCCATGTAATGTCAGAACTGCCGAAATTTTCGATGCAATAAGCCATGCCTTCGTGCTGCCCCGCAGCGCGCGCACCGTCGAGGGACTGGTCAACATCGCGGATCCGCACCGTGAATACGTGCCTCTGGCGATCAACTTTCGCGACTTTCGCACGAAAGTAATGGCCGTCAAAGACCAAGCGATGGTCGCGATCCACGCAACCTGCAAGCATCGCAATGCCCAGCATCAGTAAAATGCCATGTCTCATCCGCATCCCCGCCGCAACTTCGCGCTGCGTATGACTGCGCCACATTCGCGTGGTTTTCAAGTAAAACAGGCTCATGGATCCCAATCGCAGTGCCTCGTGTGCAAACACATATTTTATTCTATCCGCAGACTTTGGTGCGCCAGAGCTCGGCGTCCTCTAGTAACCTCCACCCGAATGCATGCTGGGTCTCCCCATGCGATTGCAGATGCCGGAAACGGTCCATAGCCTCAAAAACGGTGGGATAGTGCCCGTGTGGCACCCACCACATCACAAGCCGTAGACTTTCAACCGCGTCATACCATTCCGCTTTACGATCATAAAAACGCTTGTGGATCGTATTCCACACAAAATGCTCCAAGCTTGCCGCGTCGCGCCAAACAGAAAGGGTGCTCGCGATGCGTGGATTACCGCCCAGCGGACCTTTTGGATCATTTTGCGCAGCCTCCATCTCATCAGGGCCCAGCATCCAGATGAAACCGTCGCTGCGCATGGCCACGCGATTGACCACGTCCAGACCATCCACAAAGCCTTTTACACGCGGGTCATCCCAGTCATATTTTAATTCGCCAAGGTTAAACTCAGCCAAATGGTGGCCCGTGGGCTGGCGCATCTGTTTAAGTCCCTCAATCCGCTGAAAATATACCGCTGGCATTTCGGCATTTCTTCACGTTGCGTTCCGGTTTGCGCCGCCGATCAGCCGCGCCGAGTTTGACAAGAAGGGCACCGATGCAGCCGAAAACGGATTTGTCAGCGCTGCAGCGCCCTCCAGATCTGGTATATGACCACCATCGCCCAAAAGAGCGCCGCCAGTGCCGCGAAATCGAACAATAGCGCGAAACGTCCTGGCAGCCCGAGTACAGGACCCAGCCAATTCGCGAAAAGCCACAAGAGCATGGTGGCTGCAATCACCAGGCCGACAGTGCGCCCTTTTCGAGAGAGGGCATGATCCTTATCTTCCTGCATCGAAAAAGGTGTTGGCGCTACTTTTTACGCTGCGAAAACGCGGTCTCGCCACCGGCCGCAAGGACCTTGGCCTGTCCGATCCAATCGTCACGTTCGATACGGCCCTTAAAGCGCAAGCGTTCATCGACCCATGCGATGTCTTGAGCACCCCAGGAAGCAATCTGATCAAAGTGCCAAACACCCAAATCATTCAACGTCTGCTCCAACTTCGGGCCGACACCGCCAATGCGCTTGAGATCATCCGCACCAGACGCCCGTGGCGCTGACAGCATTTCGGGCTTGTCGTCTGTCTCCACCGCAGCCACGGGAGCCGTTTTCGCAGCGGTGGCCGCGACCGCTGGGGCTTCCTTAGCCACCTCAGGCGCTTCTTCGTCAGAGGAAGCTGCGGGCGCGTCGACTTCCTTTTCGGGTGAATCACTCTCCACTGTGGCTGCTGGTGCAGCTTCGACGACCTCGACCTCTGAAGCATCAGGTACTGGATCCTGAAGTGGTGCGTTTGGTTCAGCGATCGCCGCGGGCGCTGTCGCGCTTTCTCGCGCCATCGAAGGTTTAGGTGTCGACGCCGCGCTTCCAGAACAGACAACAACGCTTAAGAAAAGCCCGGCCACCAAGGCGATTAAAACACCGGCGAAAGCCCCTTGCAGCACGGAATATTCGGCGATCACGATCAAGACCATGGCAAAAACCAAGCCAGCGATCGCCGCCATAATCCAGCAGTTTATGGCGCATTTCGCCCCGTCATTATACTCCGACATCGATCTTTCCTTTTTCCAGCGCCGCGCCCAGTGGAGACCACCGGGTTGGAGCATCAACATTGCTTGCCAGGCTCAATCAGGCACCCATGCGTTAGTTTATTGCGAACTTCAGGAAATTTTAAGGAATTTCTGAGTTGCAAGGGAAAAAGCGACCGATCACTGATGCAAAGCTGCCCCGATGGGAATACATTTCATCGTCTAACCGACATGTTCGTTAGTTAGCCAAATGTCTCAAAACTTTACGCGGCTTGTCTTGACCAAGCAACGCCCACAGAGCAGCAGTGCCAATCGCGCAGGCAGCGCGGCGATGCTGTACCGCTGATAAGATAAAGTGAACGCTGTATCTTAACGGCGGCGCAATTGACGATGCGCGCGCGGCGTTTCCTCACGCTGAATACGCACGACTGAACGCGCTCGCGTGCCAAAAAGCGCAACAATCAATGCCTCGAAAAAGCGTGCCATCACAGTTTCTCCAATTCTTGCAATTTCATCCCCATCCACCACAGCAGCACGATGGTGCCGAGCGGGACGATACACGCCGCCGCCCAGTATTTATTGATCCCGAAAAAGGGCAACAGCTTTACCATCGGGATCGCCGTCGCTGCCGACAAGATCAACCACCAGATGCCGCCCATGTAATCCCCCGAGTGTCCCTTGCGCGCTGCGTCGGACCATACCCGTCGTCCCTTAGCCCGCAGGTCAGAGCGTGCACGCAAAGCGGCGCTTTGGCAAGCATCTATTGACTGGTCTGCGTTGCAAACGGATCTTTGATTGGATGTCATCACGCGCTGCAGATAAATTCATCTATTTCGCAGCTTGGCGGCATCTCACACAGCCGATCATTGATCGCTCATCCAAGATGCTTTGCGCTTTTGGAAGAAGGCGCTGATCCCCTCCTCTGCCTCTTTAGTCTCCCATCGCGCGGCAAGCGCAGCTACTGTCTGCGCGCGCACCCCGGCATCGATAGGCGGCACCAGGTCATGCGCAAGCTGCTTGGCCGCAGCCACGGCGCCGGGCGCGCACTCTAGATACGGCAACACTTCCGCCTCAATCGCAACATCGAGTGCGCTTGCGGGAACACATTTTGCCAAAAGACCCAATGACACAGCCTCATCAGCAGTAAACACACGGCTCGACATAAAGACACGTCGCGCGCGACCTTCTCCCATCCGCGCCAGCACATAGGGACCAATCGTTGCCGGGATAATGCCAAGTCGTGTTTCGGTGAAACCCATCTTCAGCGTGTCAACGCCAATGGCCACGTCGCAGACACTCGCCATGCCAACCCCGCCGCCAAAGGCATTTCCCTGCAACCGCCCGATCAGCGGTTTTGATAGCGCATTCAAAGCGGCCAACATCCCCGCCAGCTTGCCAGCCTCTGCCGCGCGTGTCTGCGCATCCAGCGCCATCTGCTCTCGCATCCATCCAAGATCAGCGCCTGCACAAAACGATGGCCCCTCACCCGTCAAAATCACGACGCGCACGCGGTGATCGGCACCCAGCGCCGCTGTGGCCTCGGTCAGGTCGGCAATCATCTGGGCCGACATGGCGTTGTGCTTTTCGGCCCGGTTCAGCGTCAGCGTCGCCACACCCCGCGCGTCAATATCAATGGCAAGTGTGGTATACATCATCCCTCCCGCAGTGCCTGGGCCATCGCTGCTGCGTCTTCGACAATGGTTTGATCCAGCCCCGTTTCATAGCCCAGCGCGCTCAAATGCGCGTTAACCGCCTCTGTCGCGACATTTCCAGCAGCCCCTGGCGCATAGGGGCACCCGCCCAGCCCCCCGACCGCGGCATCAAACACGCGCAAGCCAAGCGACAGCGACGCATCGATATTTGCCATCGCGCGCCCACCAGTATCGTGATAGTGCCCGGCCAAGCGACCCACAGGCACCGCCTCGCGCACCGCGAGCAGCATCTTGGCAATGCTGTCGGGCGTCCCGGCCCCGATGGTATCGCCGAGCGATATCTCATAGCAGCCCATGGCGAAAAGCTTGTCGGCCACCCTCGCAACGTCGCTGGGGGGAATGGGCCCCTCATAGGGACAAGCCACGACACAAGAGACATAGCCGCGCACAGGCATGTCCCGACGCCGAGCCTCCTCAACCATGGGCTGAAACCGTGCCAAAGTCTCTTCGATACTTGCGTTCAAATTCTTACGGCTAAAACTTTCGGAAGCAGAACCAAATATCGCAACCTCATCTGCGCCTGCAGCGATCGCGTCGGAATACCCGCGCATGTTCGGTGTCAAAGCCGCATAACGGATCCCAGGCACACGCTCAATGCCAGCCAGTACGTCGGCGGATCCGGCCATCTGCGGCACCCATTTCGGGCTGACAAAGCTCGCACATTCAATGCGTCTAAACCCTGCACGGCTCAGCCGGTCGATCAATGCAATCTTTTTCGCAAGCGGTATCTCTCTTGCCTCGTTTTGAAGCCCATCTCGCGGCCCAACTTCAAATATCTCGCACGGTCCCAAATCCATTATTGGCCGTCCGATCTCATTGATCGACACGCGCCATGCGTCTCATATTCTAATCTATATCGCATCACGCGCGGGCATCCGTAGACCAAGGCGGATAAAACGCCTTTTCATAGATCCCGCCCCCGCTGGGCAGGGCGCTTTGAAACGCCGGTCGCGCCGTGATGTTCAGATACCAATCGGCCACCGCGGGATGGGCATCCAACCGCACGAAGTGCTGGGCCATGTATACCGCTTGACCAACCGAGATATCGGCGGCCGAAAAGCCGCTCGTTAACAGGTGGTCGCGCCTCTCAATCGGCGTGCTGAGCCGGGCTTCAAGCGCGTCATAGCATTTGGCAATGCGCGCTGCCTCTAACTTCATCACGATGGGGCTGCGCATGTGATCTTCTCTCAAGGCGATGTGTTGCTGGGTCAAAGCGGCGGTATGCTGACTTAACGTTTCAGCAAAATGCACCCAGACCAGCCAAGCCATGCGATCGGGGGATCCCGGAACACGTCCCAAGCCCTCGGGTGAAAACCGTTCGCAAAGATATTCGGTGATCGCGCCCGTCTCAAACATCCGCTCCCCGTCTATCTCTATCGCGGGCACCCGGCCTGCAGGAGAAAGAGACAGATACGCCGGGTCACGCAACGATTTGTCAAAGGCGTGCAGGTGCACTTGAAACGGAATGTCCAACTCATGCAGAAGCCACAGCGTGCGCATCGATCGCGTCTGCGGGCAATGATGCAGAACGATCACGCTTCTGCCTCCAAGCGCACCAAAGCAGCCCCCGCCTCTACCTGATCGCCGTTCTGCGCCAAGACCTCCGCCACCACGCCATCTCTGACCGCAAGCAACGCATGTTCCATTTTCATGGCTTCAAGCACGGCCAGGCGATCGCCTTTGGCAACCTTCTGTCCTGCCGCCGCTACCACCCATCGAACAAGACCAGGCATAGGCGCCTCAATGACGTTGCCATCCCCTTTACCGGTGTCAGCAATCATCAGCGGATCGACGATTTCAAAGCGCATCCCGTAGTTCTCAAAAACCGTGACCGTGGTCGCCTCCTTTACAACCGCTGGGGCCCGCTGCCCGTCGACGAACCAAACGCCATCCGGGCTGCGACGCGCAGGGACTGCTTGTCCAGAAACCTCCCACCGCTGTTGATCTGGGCTCACCACCCGCACGGTCAATCGATGTGTTTCACCGCCCCAGCCCAACGTGACCTGCTGACGCAAAGGCCGCCACAGATGAAATCCCGTCTCTGGCGTTACAGCCAACACATCAAGCGCAGCCATGCCAGCAAGGGCGGCATGACGCGGCAGCACGGCAGGCACTTCCGTCAGTGCCGCCAGGTCTCGCGCGATCAAACCTGTGTCGAGATCCCCAGCTGCAAAATCAGGATGCGCCGCCAGCGCGCCGAGAAAGGCAAGGTTGGTCACCGTACCGGCTACCTCTGCCCCCGCGAGTGCCGCCCGTAAACGGGACAGGGCGAGCGCACGCGTCGGCCCGTGAACAATGATCTTCGCGATCATCGGGTCATAAAACGGGCTAATCTCATCACCGGCGCGAACACCGGCATCCACTCGCACCTCAGACGCGAAAGCCAAATGGGTGAGCCGCCCTGTCGCGGGCAAAAAGCCCTTCCCGACATCCTCAGCGTAAAGACGCGCCTCAAAGGCATGCCCCGATATCGCGAGCTCTTCTTGCCGCGCCGGCAGCGGCTCTCCTGCCGCCACACGCAATTGCCACGCCACGAGATCGACACCCGTGATCAATTCAGTCACCGGATGCTCGACCTGCAACCGCGTGTTCATCTCCATGAAAAAGAACCGGTTGGGCGCCAGCCCGTCAGAGCTGTCAACGATGAACTCAACCGTGCCCGCCCCCTTGTACCCAATCGCTTCCGCCGCGCGCACGGCAGCTGCGCCCATCGCCGCGCGCATCGATTTGGTCATGCCCGGCGCGGGCGCTTCCTCAATGACTTTCTGATGCCGTCGCTGCATCGAACAATCGCGTTCGAAAAGATGAATGGCGCGAATGCCATCCCCGAAAACCTGAACTTCGATGTGCCGCGGCTTTGCCACGTATTTCTCGATCAAGACATGTGAATTGCCAAAGGCTGTCTGCGCCTCAGACCGCGCCGCGGCCAGCGCGTCTGAAAAGTCTGCAGGCGCTTCCACCAGGCGCATCCCCTTGCCACCGCCACCGGCCACGGCCTTGATCAACACCGGATATCCCAACTGCGCCGCTTCGCGCGCAAGCCGCGCGTCCCCCTGATCCGACCCGTGATACCCCGGCACGACGGGCACATCAGCCTGCACCATCAGCGATTTCGCCGCATCTTTCAGACCCATCGCGCGAATAGCGTTTGAGGAGGGGCCAATGAAAATCAATCCAGCCGCCTCCACCGCTTCCACAAAATCCGGATTTTCAGACAAAAATCCATAGCCGGGGTGGATCGCTTCAGCGCCCATCTGCAACGCAGCCTCAATGATCACATCTCCTCGAAGATAGCTCTCTGCGGGGGTCGATCCGCCGATAGGCACCGCCACATCGGCCAGGCCGACGTGTTTGGCCGCAGCGTCTGCATCAGAGTAAACCGCCACGCAACGTACACCCATCGATTGGGCGGTGGCGATGATACGGCATGCGATCTCGCCGCGATTGGCGATCAAGATGGTCTCAAACACCCCCAAGCTCCTTCATCTTGCCCCTAAACTCCGGGGGAGCCCGATCAGGGCGGGGGCAGCGCCCCCAACCACCCGTCGTCCAAAACCGATCATGGGCGGCGCGCAATGCCTCTGCATCAGAAAATCCTGCGATATGGCCGTGTTTTCCGATCGCCATGACTACATCCTGAATACACCGAAACGCGTTGGCGCAATCGGCGCATTTAGACAAGCAGAGAGGCTGAGAAAAAGCACCTCGCGGCTTTTCCGCGGATCAATGATGCCGTCATCCCAAAGCCGTGCAGAGGCGTAAAGCGGTTGTGATTGCGCCTCAAACATGTCGATGGTCGGCTGTTTGAACGCCATCTCTTCCTCTTCGGACCAGTCCTGCCCCGCCCGCGCCATCGCCTCGCGTTTCACGGTGGCGAGAACCCCCGCAGCCTGTGCCCCACCCATGACCGATATCCGGCTGTTGGGCCATGTCCATAAGAAACGGGGACGATAGGCGCGCCCGGCCATCCCGTAATTGCCCGCACCGAACGAGCCCCCCACGAGCATGGTTATTTTGGGAACGTCTGTGGTGGCCACGGCGGTGACCATCTTCGCGCCATGCCGCGCGATCCCCTCATTCTCGTATTTGCGCCCGACCATGAAACCCGTGACATTCTGCAGAAAAACCAGAGGGATGTGGCGCTGACTGCACAGTTCGATGAAATGGGCGCCCTTTTGCGCAGCTTCTGAAAAAAGCACGCCATTGTTGGCGATGATACCAACTGGGCAGCCTTTGACATGGGCAAAACCGCAGACGAGTGTTTCGCCGAAACGCGCCTTAAATTCGTCAAAGCGCGACCCGTCAACGAGGCGCGCGATCACCTCGCGGATGTCAAATGGCGTGCGCAGATCGGCAGGCACGACGCCCAAAATTTCCGACGGATCGTAAGCCGGCTCCTCAGAGGTTTGCCAAGTGACCGTCGCGGGTTTGCGGGCGTTGAGATGCGCGACCGCGCGCCTTGCGAGCGCGAGTGCGTGCGTGTCATCCTCTGCAAGATAATCGGCGACGCCTGAGAGCTTGGCATGCACCTCGCCCCCGCCCAGATCCTCTGAGGAGACGACCTCGCCCGTCGCGGCCTTGACCAGCGGAGGACCGGCGAGAAAAATAGTCCCCTGCTCTTTCACGATGATGGTAACATCGGACATTGCGGGCACATAAGCGCCGCCTGCGGTGCAAGATCCCATGACAACGGCGATCTGCGCGATACCCATCGCAGACATCCGCGCTTGATTGTAAAAAATGGCGCCAAAATGGTCTCGATCGGGGAAAACTTCATCCTGCTGCGGCAGATTGGCACCGCCTGAATCCACCAGATAGATGCAGGGCAAGCGGTTGAGTTCTGCAATCTCTTGTGCCCGCAGGTGCTTTTTGACGGTCATCGGAAAATATGTGCCGCCCTTAACCGTCGCGTCATTGCAGATGACCATCACCTCTTGATCGTGCACACGCCCAACGCCTGCTATCACACCGGCGCAGGGTGCCGCCCCGTCATAAAGACCATGCGCAGCTGTCGCACCGACCTCTAGAAAGGGTGATCCCGGATCGAGCAGATTTGCAACGCGTTGACGCGGTAACATCTTGCCGCGCTCTTCGTGCCGACGGCGCGCTGCCTCTCCGCCACCAAGCGCCGCCGTCACCGCGGCCTTTTCAACCTTTTCTAACGCCGCCAGGTGCGATGCCTCATTGGCTTTGTATGTTTCAGAGTTTGTCACGATTTGAGAGGTTAGTTTCACTTGTCCACCTCACACTCCTGCGCCGCGCGCAGCTTCAAAGCCTGGCGAATAACCTTGCCCGTAACCGTCATTGGCAAGGCGTTGACAAACGCGATTTCTCTTGGAAACAGATAACTTGCAAGCCTATCCTTTACCCATCTCTGAAGCTCTTCGGCACCGATCATACTGTCTGCTTGCCGCACAACATAGGCTTTGACGATCTCGGTACGCAAATGATCGGGCTTCCCGACCACCCCGCAAGTAACCACGTCAGGATGCATCAGCAGACAGTCTTCTATTTCTGCCGGGCCGATGCGATACCCGGAAGAGGTGATGACATCATCTTCGCGACCCACAAACCGCAGGAACGCCCCTTCCCAGCTCCCGCGGTCGCCTGTGATCAGCCAGTCACCGCGAAATTTGTCTGCAGTCGCCTCGGGCTGTCCCCAATATCGCAACATCATAGAGGGAGAACCACGGTGCACTGCGATATCGCCTTCTGCCTGCGTCGGTTTCCCGTCCTGATCCAGCACCGCCAAAACATGCCCGGGCACCGGCTGACCCATGCAGCCGGGAACCGCTGTGAAAGCTGCGTGACATGACGAAACGACCATGTTGCATTCTGTTTGACCGTAAAATTCATTGATCGCTAAGCCAAAGGCATCGCGCGCCCAGGCCATCATCTCGGCGCCTAGGGGCTCGCCCCCGCTCGCGATGGAGCGCAGACCAAAGATCTTTGCATCGGCGGCCTTCAGCATCCGCAACGCTGTGGGCGGCAAAAACACATTGCGTATGTTGCCGCGCGAAATGATTTCTGCGCAGCCCCGCGCGGAGAATTTCTCTGGCCGTGTCGCAACGACGGGAACGCCCAAAACGAGACCTGGCATCACCACATCGAAAAGGCCACCGATCCAAGCCCAATCGGCAGGCGTCCACAAACAATCACCCGATTGACCGAGGTAATCATGGCTAAGCGCGACGCCAGGCAAGTGACCCGTCAGCACGCGGTGCCCGTGAAGCGCACCTTTGGGCTTGCCTGTCGTCCCGGAGGTGTAAATTAACACCGCAGGGTCTTCCGGCCCGGTTTCAGCGAAAGGGAGCGCATCTCCCTCAATGCCACAGGCGTCAACCCGCCAAGCCACCGCCAGCCCCTCAAGACGGCCGCATCCCTCGGCATCAGATAATACCACGGCGCAGCCCGCATCACTTAGTCGCGATGCCAAGGCATCTTGCTGAAAGAGTGTGAACAAAGGCACTGATATCGCGCCGATTTTCCAGATTGCCAGATGCGCTGCCGCGCACCAGACGCTTTGGCTCAATAGAACACCAACCCGGTCTCCTCTGCCGACATGCTGCAAAAGCGCATGGGCGATCTTATCCACTTCCAGGTGCAACGCCGCCAGCGTCACTTTGCGCTGAACTGTCCCGGTAAGATCGACGATTGCGGTACGCTCTGGAGACCCCGACAGACATTGCCGCGCCATGTTCAGGGTGGAGGGCAAATCCCAATCACCCTTTTCCGTCAAGCCGGGGAGCGTGATCATGCTCATATGCTGGGCTGCATTTCTGGCGCAGTCACCTCAGTGGGCCGCATCAGTTTTCCCGCGCGATCAACATGGTAGGTGACCGGCATGTTACCGTTCCCGGCAGAGCAAATGACAACGATCCAGACGGGCGCGACGCCGGGCACAGCGTGGCAATCCGTCAAGGATGCCCCCGCACCCTGGGTTTGCACATACTGCGCAGCATAGTGACCAATCACATCGCTTTCCGTTAGGAATGCGGCGATCCAACCGCTTCGAAAGACAAAGAGTGACGCCACGACTGTCAAAACCGACAGCGGAAGCCACCAAATAAGGTGCGACATGCGTCTATCCCATCGCCGCCATCATCTCGCGTCCAACCAGCATCCGCCTGATTTCGGAGGTTCCTGCACCAATCTCCATCAGCTTGGCGTCACGAAAAAGACGTCCCGCAGGGTGATCGTTCAAATAGCCTGCGCCACCCATCGCCTGTACAGCTTGGTGGGCCTGCACCATCGCCTGCTCAGACGCATAAAGACAGCAGGCCGCTGCATCTTGACGGGTGACATCCCCGCGGTCGCACGCCTGCGCCACACTATACACATACGCGCGCGCAGAATTCATCGCCGCATACATGTCCGCCAGTTTCCCCTGCATCAGTTGGAAACTGCCGATCGGCTGGCCAAACTGCCGTCGCTCCGCCATGTAGGGCATGATCGCGTCCAGGCAGGCGGCCATGATGCCCAGGCCGATCCCAGCGAGCACAACGCGTTCATAATCGAGGCCCGACATCAGAACGGAAACCCCTCTGCCCTCTTCACCCAGAACGTTCTCAAAGGGCACTTCGACATCCTCAAAGATAAGTTCTGCCGTGTTCGACCCGCGCATGCCAAGCTTGTCAAAATGTGGAGACGTGCTGAAACCCCGCATGGATTTTTCAATCAGAAACGCGGTGATGCCCTTTGAACCTGCATCCGGGTCGGTTTTTGCGTAAACCACCAATGTCTCAGCATCCGGGCCATTTGTAATCCAATACTTGTTGCCAGAAAGCCTAAAGTGATCATTGCGCTTTTCTGCACGCAGCTTCATCGACACCACATCGCTACCCGCCGAGGGCTCTGACATTGCCAAAGCGCCGACATGCTCACCCGAACACAGCTTCGGCAAAAAGCGCTCTTTCTGCTCTTGCGTGCCATTCAGCCGGATCTGGTTGACGCAAAGGTTTGAATGCGCTCCGTATGAAAGTGAAACAGAGGCGGAGGCACGCGCAACTTCTTCAACCGCGATGGTATGCGCGACATAGCCAAGGCCGCTGCCGCCAAACTCTTCCTCAACCGTTATGCCAAGCAGGCCCAGCGAACCCATCTCGGCCCAGAGCTCTTCAGGGAAAACGTTCTGCTGGTCAATCTCTGCGGCGATCGGCTTTACACGTTCCTGCGCCCAGCGGTGAACACTCTCTCGGATCGCCTCGACTTCCTCTCCCAATTCGAATTTCATGCTGGCGGTGAACATTTCAGGCCCTCCACGATCCTGGTTATTGAACACTTGTTCATCATTATGAATGCGTCGATCAAACCGTCAAGTAAATGAGACGTCGCATACCTTCAAAGGTCTTTAGATCTCCCAGCGCCCTCTGACATCTGCCTTTACGCAGCAGCTTGATACACTGCGCCAACCTCTGCTTTGATGATGCGCGCGATCTGAGCGCAATCCGCCAAACTAAAGGTCAGTGGGACGCGCATATCCACTACACCCGCCAAAACGGCATCACTATTCGGTAACGCTGTGGGTTGGGCATAATGCCAAGAATCGTAGCGGCTGGTGAAACCAACTGGTTCCGCGTTACCGAACCACTTCAACTCTACCCCCCGTGCCAGACAGCGGCCCACGACGTCAGCAACAGCGGTCGGTGTCCAGTCTCGCAGCAGAAACTGTATCGAAGATCCGACGATAGTTTCCTCTGCCGGGCGATCGATAACTGTCAACCCTGGAGTACCGCGCAAGCCCTTTTCGATTTCAGAATATCTGGCGTTCCAACGATCACGCTGATCATAGAGCGCCCGAAGCTGCGGACGCAAGATAGCCGCACGAAGGTTGTCCATACGGCCCGAAATATTTGGCATGTCATAGCGAATGTCGTCGAAAACATGCTTGGGTGGGCCAGCAAGATGCCGCTCATAAAGCATGTATGACCCTGAAAGCATGATGGCACGCGCTGCGATCTGCGGGTCATCGGTGATCAAAAAACCGCCTTCGCCAGCATTGACGTGTTTGTACGTCTGACAGGAATAGCAGCCAATCAGACCCTGTGTGCCCGAAAGGACGCCATTCCAAGCGGCACCCATCGTGTGTGCGCAATCTTCGATGACGGTTATCTGCGCCTGCGCGCAAATCTCCATGAGCGCCTCCATGTCCACAAGGTGACCACGCATGTGGCTAAGCAGCAGCACGTCAGCCTGCGCGGCTTTGCGCCTCAAATCATCCAGGTCAATCACCAAAGTCTCTGTCACATCTACAAAAACCGGGATGGCACCGACTGCCGCAATCGCCCCAGGCACGGGCGCGAGCGTAAATGCATTTGTCAAGACATGATCGCCTGGCTTCACACCAAGGGCGCGCAAAGCAGTTGCCATCGCATACCCGCCTGAGCAGACGGCAAGGCAATAGGCGACCCCCATTTGAGAAGCAAATTCCTGTTCCAGCAGAGCAACCTCAGACACTTCATCTGGTGCGGTGTTGTACCGATGCAGCCTTCCGCTGCGCATCACGGCCACTGCCGACTCAATCGCCTCTTCTGGGATGGGTTCCTGCTGTGTGAAGCTCCCTCTGAATATCTCGGTCATGAGTATGCTCCTCCGATCAATCTGGTCACAAGTTGGGGCAAATCAGCGTAATCGTCCAGTAGAGCTTCGGGCGCGAGCGCGGCCATATCGCCGCCAGGCGGTCCAAAAGTGACCAGGACGCAGGGCACGCCTGCCGCACGCGCTGTGTTGCGGTCGGTGTCGCTATCTCCGATCAACATGCACTGGTTCGCCGCGCCTCCTGCGCGGCGCGCGGTTTCGAACAGATGCTCAGGATCAGGCTTGCGCACGGGCAATGTATCCGATCCAAGCAGCGCATCGAAAAACGCTCTTACCCCCAAACGGGTGAGCAATTCTTCTGCTAAAGCCTCTGGTTTGTTGGTGCAAATTGCGACTTTGTAGCCGGCATTTCGCAGGGACATGACAGCGGCAATCGCACCAGGATAAAGCACAGTGTGACGGTCAATGTCCTGCGCATAGGCTTTCAACAGGACCGGATAATACGCCTCCACCGTCTCGTCATCATGGGCGCGCCCCAATCTTTGCATCCCCAACGTGAGCATTGCGCGACCGCCCCGCAGCGCCGTGCCCGCATCTTTTATCGGATCCAAGATATCGCCTGCGCCCAGATCGCGAAAACAGCTGTTTGCAGCCGCAATCAGATCGCCGCTGGTATCAGCCAATGTACCATCCAAATCAAAAACCACAGTCTTCACATTCATGCCCTTTCAGCGGTGTACCGCCCATGCCTGAGTATTTGATATTGCACTTCGCAACCTTGTTTGATCTGCGCGAGCCTTGCGCCTTTTTAGGAAGCGCGTAAACAGGCTGCCAGTCAGAGCACAATGAGAAAACAATGGAAACAGCGTTGATCCTCCTCGCCGCGGGCAAAGGAACTCGGATGAACTCAGACCTCCCCAAGGTACTGCATAAGATTGCTGGTGACCCAATGCTTATCCACGCGTTGGAAGCGGGGAAGGTGTTGCAGCCTGCGCGAACCATCGTTGTGGCGGGGCATGAGGCAGAGCAGGTGCGCGCAACAGTGCAAGGGCACAACGGGGAAATTGATGTCGTGGTCCAAGACGCCCAACGCGGCACGGCGCATGCGGTTGCACAGGCCCATCAAGCGCTGCATGACTTTGATGGGACGGCATTCGTGCTTTACGGGGATACGCCGTTTATCAAGCCGGAAACGCTGTTGAAAATGCGCGATACGCTCGCATCAAGCGATGTCGTTGTTCTTGGCTTCGATGCCATCGATCCCGCCCGATACGGGCGGCTTGTGATCGCAGACGGACAGCTGGAAAGGATTGTGGAATTCAAAGATGCATCTGATGAAGAAAGATCAATAAGTATATGTAATAGTGGTGTCATTGCCTCTCGTTCGAACCTGCTTTTCGATCTGATCGATGCGGTGAACCCGCGCAACGCCGCAGAGGAATTCTATCTTACCGATATCGTCCAAATTGCACGTGAGCGCGGACTGTCGGCCCTAGCGGTGCTTTGCGATGAGACAGAGACGCTCGGCATCAACACGCGCGCAGACCTCGTTGCGGCGGAAGCGGCCTTTCAATCGCGTGCTCGGGCGGCGCTGATCGACCACGGTGTCACGCTCATCGCACCGGAAACCGTTTTTCTGTCGCGCGACACAAAGATCGGGCGCGATGCAATTATCGAGCCAAATGTCGTCTTTGGCCCAGGGGTGCGTATAGAGGCGGGTGCCACCATCAGGTCATTCTCCCATCTGGAAGGGTGTCACGTTGCGGCCGGCAGCATCGTGGGCCCCTACGCAAGATTACGGCCAGGCGCGACGCTGGCAGAGAACGTTCGCATCGGCAATTTTGTTGAAGTGAAAAACACCCGGATCGGGCAGGCCGCGAAGGTGAACCACCTCAGCTACCTAGGCGATGCAAACGTGGGTGAAAACGCAAATATCGGGGCAGGAACGATCACTTGCAATTATGACGGGGTGCAAAAGCATCGGACACACATCGGCGCCAACGCCTTTATCGGATCCAATACAATGTTGGTGGCACCCGTCACCATCGGTGACGGCGCGTTGACGGGCAGCGGCTCTGTGATCACTGTCGACGTCTCCTCAGATGCTTTGGCGATCGCCCGAGCGCCACAAGTGGAAAAACCGGGTCTAGCGCGAAAAATGTTCGAATTGTTTAAATCAAGGAGCCATAAAGGCCAGAAAGAGAGCTGAAATGTGTGGAATTGTCGGTGTTCTCGGCCATCACGAAGCTGCGCCTATCCTTGTGGAAGCCTTGAAGCGGCTAGAGTATCGTGGCTATGACAGTGCTGGGATCGCGACGGTGAACGCAGGCAGATTGGCGCGACGGCGGGCCGTGGGCAAGCTTGTCAATCTCAGCGACCTGCTGGTTCACGAACCACTTACCGGGAAATCTGGGATAGGACACACGCGGTGGGCAACCCATGGCGCACCAACGGTGTCGAATGCCCACCCGCATCAGGCGGGGACCGTGGCGGTGGTACACAATGGCATCATTGAGAATTTTCGTGCGCTGCGCGAAGAGCTCGCCGAACTCGGAATATCCGCCCAGACGGAGACTGATACAGAGACGATTGCCCTGTTGACCCAGCATCACTTGGCGGAAGGTGACGCCCCAGCGGATGCGGCAGCAAAGACGATTGCGCGCCTAGAAGGCGCTTTTGCCCTCGCCTTCCTATTTGAGGGCGAAGACAATCTATTGGTTGCCGCGCGCAAGGGGCCTCCCCTGGCGATCGGCTACGGTCATGATGAGATGTTCCTGGGCAGCGATGCGATCGCGCTTGCGCCGCTGACGGATCGGATATGCTATCTTGAAGACGGTGATATCGCGACAATCACGCGCGAGAGCGTTCATATCGTCGACGCGCACGGCTCCCTTGCCAACCGAGAGGTCAACACGATCCACCTAGATATCCATCAGATGGAAAAGGGCGGCCACAAGCATTTCATGGCCAAAGAGATTGCTGAGCAACCGGCTGTCATCGGTGATGCGCTTGCACATTATCTTGACGAGACAGGACACATCACTTTAACCGAACCAGGCATTGATTTTACGCGGTTTGATCGCGTGATCATGGTCGCTTGTGGTACAGCTTACTATGCCTGTCTTACTGCGAAATACTGGCTTGAGCAAATTGCCAAACTGCCTGTCGATGTAGATGTAGCATCAGAGTTTCGATACCGTGAGCCGCCTATACCACCGCGCAGTCTCGCGATTTTTGTCAGTCAATCAGGGGAAACAGCCGATACGCTTGCCGCGCTACGCTACTGCGCTGGGAAGGCCGAACACATCGCCGCCGTTGTCAACGTGCCGGAAAGCTCAATCGCAAGGGAGAGCGACCTTGTTCTGCCTATTCACGCGGGCGTGGAGGTTGGCGTAGCCTCAACCAAAGCCTTCACATGCCAACTTACCATATTGTTTTTACTTACTCTCAAAGCAGCTGAAGATCAGCAGGTCTTGAAACCTATGCAGGTGGCGGATCATATCAGCGCCCTGCGTGGGCTCCCGGCGGTGATGGGGAATGCGCTGGATCAACCGGGCGCTCTTGAAGAGGCATCGCACAAGCTGGCGGCAGCGCGCGACGTGCTTTTCGTTGGTCGCGGCCATCTGTATCCACTCGCGTTAGAGGGCGCACTTAAGTTGAAGGAAATCAGTTATATACACGCTGAAGCATATGCAGCAGGTGAGCTAAAACATGGCCCCATTGCTTTGATCGACGAACATGTACCCGTTGTGGTCATGGCGCCAAAGGACGCGCTTTTCGACAAAAGCCTGAGCAACATGCAGGAAGTCATGGCGCGGAAGGGAAAGGTCATCTTAATCTCAGACAGTGCCGGCATTGCCGCCGCCGGCGATGGGCCTTGGCGGCAGATCGAGATGCCCACGGTCAACGAAGTGTTGCATCCAATCCTCTATGCCATACCGGCGCAGCTTTTGGCCTATCACACAGCAGTCGCGAAAGGGACGGATGTAGACCAGCCGCGCAATCTTGCCAAGTCAGTGACGGTGGAGTGAGAGATGGGAAAGCAATTCGACGCGCTGTCTGAGGATCACCGAGCATTTATCAAGGCGCAACACATTTTCTTTTGCGGGACAGCGGCTGAGATCGGCCGCGTTAACATTTCACCCAAGGGCATGGACAGTTTGCGCGTTTTGGGACCTAATCGCATCATCTGGCGCAATCTGACAGGATCTGGCAATGAAACCGCGGGGCATCTCGCACGGCTCAACAGGATGACGCTGATGTGGTGTGGATTTGAAAAGCGTCCGCTTATATTGCGGGTGTACGGCACGGCACGCACCCTGCACCCGAGAGATACTGATTTTGAGACATTAAATGCGTCGTTCCCTGCAGCATGCGCAGCCCGTCAAATATATGATATGACGGTAGAGCTGGTGCAGAACAGTTGCGGCTACGCGGTCCCCTACTTTGATCATCAAGGCCCGCGCGAGACGCTGACAACCTGGGCAGACGCTAAAGGTCGCAACGGCATTGAGCACTATTGGGCAAGCCGAAATCAGGAAACGATCGACGGATTGCCAACCCACATCCGAGCCGACGACTAATCCAGGTTCGACCCTCCGAACACATCTGAAGCGTGTGACTCAACGAAACGCGCAACGCGAAACATGAACGCTTTACGCTGGTATAATCAGGAAGGTATCCAAACAGAATGGACCACGCAAAATGCCTGGGCGCTATATCGGGCGCATGCGAGGCTTTAACCTTGCTCATATCCCAGCCGGCTTGCAGCGTGCAGACGCCTGCACACATACGCGATGAAGTGACCAAAAGTGTCTTGTGGGGGATCACGCAGCCATCTACCAATATGGCATGAATGCTCAACTTATCGATCCTTTTGCGCGCGCCATCACCTACCTTCGCGTCTCCGTAACGGATCGCTGTGATTTTCGCTGTGTCTATTGCATGGCCGAGAATATGACATTCCTACCCAAGAAAGAACTTCTGACTTTGGAGGAGCTTGATCGGCTATGTTCAACCTTCATCAACATGGGCGTTCAAATGCTGCGCATCACCGGCGGCGAGCCTCTTGTCCGGCGCGACATCATGACTTTTTTTCAAAGAATGTCGCGTCACCTGGATGCTGGCACGCTGAAAGAGCTGACATTGACCACCAACGGAAGCCAGCTTGAGCGATTTGCCGACACGCTCTATGCCACAGGGGTCCGACGCGTGAATATTTCGCTAGATACGCTCAACGAACAGAAATTCGCGCGCATCACGCGTTGGGGAAGGCTGCCTCAGGTTTTGCGCGGCATTGACGCGGCACAGCGCGCTGGACTTCGTGTTAAGATCAATACGGTCGCTTTGAAAGGGTTCAACGAGGAAGAGCTTGGCGCGCTGACTGAGTGGTGTGCGGCACGCGACATGGATCTGACCTGGATTGAGGTGATGCCGATGGGTGATCTTGGGAATGAAGATCGTCTCGATCAATATTGGTCGCTCAAAGATCTGCGCCGGATCTATGAACAAGACTACACCGTTACCGATCTGATCGAGCGCACAGGCGGTCCTGCCCGATATGTGAGATTGGAGGAAACGGGCCAGAAGATCGGTTTTATAACGCCGCTGACACATAATTTCTGCGAAAGCTGCAATCGCGTTCGTCTCACCTGCACGGGAGAACTTTTCATGTGCTTGGGTCAAGAAGACGTGGCTGACCTGCGCACGCCTTTGCGGGCTGATACAAACGACAACGAAGGGCTGGAAGCAGCAATCCGAGAGGCCATTACGCGCAAACCGCGCGGGCACGATTTTGACTATGATCGTCAGCATGTGCAGGGGCAGATGCCACGCCACATGAGCCACACAGGCGGCTAAGACAAGACATGCCAGCCCCTATGACGTATCGGCTTTGGATCGGCGTCAGTGTGCTGTTGTTACCGTTTGCGGCCTTCGCGGCGACCCGAAAGCTTCGGCGTGCCGGTGTGTCAGCGCCGCGCAGCTTTGAGAAATTGGGGCGTGCCACGCTACCCCGAAAGGCTTACCCGCCATTGATCTGGTTTCACGCCGCCTCTGTTGGGGAAAGCCTGTCGGTATTGGCGTTAATTGCGCGCATGGGCCAAAAGATGCCGCAGGCGCAATTTCTGATAACTTCCGGCACAGCGACATCGGCGCAGGTGATCGACGCCAGGCTGTCGGCTCAGGTCGTGCACCAATTCGCGCCGCTGGACGCACCCGGACCGCTAGAAAGATTTTTGGACCACTGGCGTCCGGACGCAGGGATATTTGTCGAAAGTGAGCTGTGGCCGCAGATGCTGCGCCGCAGCTTCGAGCGAGGGGTTAAATTGGCGCTGGTCAATGCCCGGCTCTCTGAACGGTCGATCAGGCGCTGGCGGCACATGCCCGCACTCACACGTCATCTGCTTGAGGTATTTGAACTGATACTCACCCAAAACGATACCACGGCAGAGGCGATGATCAAGTTGCACGCCCCAGCGGATCGCGTGGCGCGCGGGATAAACCTCAAGGCGATGTCGGGTCCTTTGCCCGTGGACGACGATCTTCTGAATGTGGCGCGCACCGCGCTTAGCGACCGCCCGGTGTGGATCGCGTCTTCTACTCATGAGGGCGAGGAGACACAGATACTGACCGCACATGCCAAACTCCTCGAAAAATGGCCCGATCTTTGTTTGATCCTCGTACCACGTCATCCCGAACGCGGCACCAAACTTGGCGCTTTGATCACTGAGGCGGGGTTAAGTATGACGCGGCGCAGTTTGGGCCAGATGCCGGTTGCGCAGGTTTTCCTTGCCGACAGTATGGGTGAACTGGGTACCTGGTACGCATTGGGTGATATCACCTTTTTGGGCGGGTCGCTGCGGCCCATCGGCGGGCATAACCCCTATGAAGTCGCTCATAGCGCTGGGATAATTCTTGCAGGGCCGCATGTGACGAATTTCGCCGAGACCTATCGCGCGATGCAAACGGCAGGTGCCGCCTTTGAAACCCCCAATGCAGAGACACTGCACGCGCAGGTGAGCGCGCTGTTTGATGCACCCGAAAGACGCCGCGCCGCGCGCGCAGCCGCGAAACGCTTTGCAGAAGGTCAAGATGATCAGCTAGACGCTATCGCAGATCGCCTGATGACAACGCTTGAGCTTGCTAAATATGCCTGAACTGTTTGTGACAAATTACAACGCCCGCTTTACCGGCGTTTCCGCGACAGCGGGCAATGTTCTGCGCCAGCAGGTCAAGCGCTTTGATGTTGCTTTGGTCGGTCAAGCCTTACCCGGTTGTCCAACGCCGCTGTCGCGCAAAGCGGCGCATCAACATAGCATGCGCCCACCCATAGATAGACCGTTCTCGATTTGGCATGTTCGACGCAATCCCGAAATGCGAAGTGCATTGTGGCTACGAGATGTGCGGGGCGTGCCGATCAAGATCGTCTTTACCTCTGCTGCGCAGCGCTTGCACTCGCTCTATCCACGGTGGTTGATTTCGCGGATGGACGCGGTGATAGCGACGTCGCGCAAGGCGGCATCGTTTGTCCCGAATACAAGTGCCATCGTCCCGCACGGGGTGGATACGGAGGTGTTTGCGCCAGCAGAAGACCGTAATGCCGCTTGGACCGCACTGGGTTTTGGCGGCAAGCGGGGCATCGCCTCAATCGGGCGCATCAGACCCGAGAAAGGCACAGATATCTTTGTCGATGCCATGTTGCGTTTTCTGCCCGATCACCCGGAAACCGTGGGATTGGTGCTGGGTCGCGCGACCCCTCCCTATCGACCGTTTCTAAATAAACTCAAGGCGAAGGTTATTGCGGCGGGGCTGGGCGACCGCTTGCTCTTTCCGGGCGAAATTTCAGCAGAAAAATTGCCAAGTATCGTGCGCGCGTTGTCGTTGATCGTGCATCTCCCAAGATATGAAGGCTACGGTATGACCCCGTTGGAGGGGCTCTCTGCCGGCGTCCCATTTGTTGCAACAGACACAGGTTACTACCGCTCGTTCTCAGCCGATGGGCAGGTCGGTGCGATTGTGCCAACGCAGGCCGAGGCGGCGGCAAAGGCGGTGCAGGATTTGCTCAATCGACCGGTGGACTTTGGCGCGGCCGCTCGCGCTGTGGCGCTAGAGCGCTTCAGTATCAAAGGAGAGGCAGACGGCATCAGCGCTGTTTATGACGCTCTGTGGCGGGGAGATATATAGAGCGTTTCGAGGTTAACTTGAGATATTGCGCAGCACTTTTCGCGTTCGACTGAAGGGAGACGACGCGAACAAGTGATCCAGGGTTAGGTCGAAACACTTAGGTTGAAATTGGCATTCTTTGTTCAGCCAATTCAGCCCACCAACTGCATCCAGCCGGGATTGCCTCATCATTGAAATTGTAAAGCGGATGATGCACCATCGCGGACGGACCATTCCCAACCAAGATGTAGGCGCCGGGACGTTCTTCCAACATGAAAGCGAAATCCTCGCCCCCCATCACCAAAGGAGCGTCTTCGCAAGAGCCTGAAACCTGTCGCGCAATGTCAGCCGCGAACGCTGTTTGTTCATCATGATTAACCATCACGGGATAGTTTCGAATGTAGTTGACCCGCGCCTCCGCCCCGAAGGTGGCCGCGATCCCGCGACAGATCTCCTGCACCCGCTGTTCACACAGATCACGCATGTCAGCTGACATTGTGCGCACCGTGCCCATGAGATTGACGCGCTGGGGAATGACATTGAATGCCTTTGACGATGTTTCAAACGACGTGATGGACACGACGACATTCCCAATCGGATCGGCGTTGCGGCTCGCAATTGTTTGCAAGGCCGTCACGATGTGTGCGGCAACAACCGTGGTATCGACGGTGTCTTGCGGTTTCGCCGCATGGCCTCCCCGCCCCTCTATCTCGATCTCCAACAGATCGGTCGCGGCGAAGAACGGGCCAGAGCGGATGGCGAATTGACCCAAATCGAGACCCGGCCAATTGTGCATGCCGTATACCTCTTGGATGCCCCAACGCGTCATCATGCCGTCGGCACACATTTCGTGTCCGCCCCCGCCGCCCTCTTCTGCGGGTTGAAAGATCACCACGACAGTCCCATCGAAATTTCGTGTCTCAGACAGATAACGTGCCGCACCCAACAGCATCGCCGTGTGACCATCGTGCCCGCAAGCGTGCATCGCATTCGGCGTCTGAGATGCATAGTCAAGCCCGGTTTGTTCCTGAATCGGGAGCGCGTCCATGTCGGCCCGCAAACCTATGACTTTCCCGGATGCAGTCTCTCTGCCCTTTATGACCCCGACCACACCCGTGCGTCCGATACCCTCTACCACTTCATCGCAGCCAAACGCGCGCAACTTCTCTGCGACCGTTGCCGACGTGCGATGCGTTTCGAAAAGGATCTCAGGATGTCGATGGAAATCCTGTCGCCAGGCAGCAATGTCGCCATGGATCTCAGCAAAGCGGTTTTTTACGGGCATGTGATGTCCTCCCTATTCGCGGGAAGCTAGCGCTTTCATCGGACCGCGCCAGCCTGCGCGAGCCTCAGAGCGCGGCACCCTAACCAGATTGGGTCAAGCACCTATTGGCAGACGGCTTTCCACCATTTCGGCGAACCATGAACACCCAGCGGGGAGCGCGTCATCATTGAAGTTGTAGAGCGGATGATGCACCATCGGCCCGTCGCCGTTGCCCATCATGATGTAGGCACCAGGACGTTCGTTGAGCATGTAGGAAAAATCTTCCGCCACCATCAAAGGTGCCATATCCGTTTGAACGCCGGGCATGACACGCTCTGCCGCGGCACTGGCAAACTCGGTTTCTGCCGCGTGATTGACAGTCACGGGGTATCCTCGTTCATACACGGTCTCGGCCTGGCATTGATGCGCCGCTGCCGTATGGCGCGCCACGTCTACGATGCGTTTTTCTGTCAGATCACGGGTGGCCTCATCAAGCGTCCGTACTGTGCCGCGCAGATACACCCTTTGCGGCAGCACGTTGTAGCTGTCGGTATCGCTGCGCAGGGTGCAGACGGATACGACCACCTGTTTGAGCGGATCAACATTCCGGCTGGCGATGGACTGTAGTGCCACCACGACGTGGGCTGCGGCAAGATTGGCGTCAAAAGCCTCATGCGGTGCCGCGGCGTGACCGCCCTGCCCTTCGATCACGATGTCAAATTGATCTGCAGCCGCCATCAAAGCACCCTCTCGGATAGCAAAGGTCCCGACGGGGAGCCCGGGCATGTTGTGCATCCCGTATACCTCGCCAATCGCCCAACGCGTCATCAAACCGTCTTTGACCATTTCATCGCCCCCGCCACCGCCTTCCTCGGCCGGCTGAAAAATCAAGACGCAGCGGCCGTTAAAGTTGCGTGTCTCCGCCAGATATTGTGCGGCACCCAGTAGCATCGCGGTATGACCATCATGGCCGCAAGCATGCATCTTACCAGGCACTTTTGACGCATACTCAAGATCCGTTGCCTCTTGGATTGGCAAGGCGTCCATATCGGCGCGCAGGCCGATCGTGCGTCCCGAGGTTGTCTGGCGTCCTTCGATCACGGCGACAACGCCACTGCGACCAATCCCCGTGGTGATGTCGCTGATGCCAAAATCGCGCAGCCTATCAACCACAAAGTCGGCAGTCTGGTGCACATCAAACATCAGTTCTGGATGCTGATGCAGGTGCCGTCGCCAAGCGGTGATTTCGGGATGGGTTTCGGCAAAACGGTTCTTAATGGGCATGAAGTGTCCTTTCAGTGAAGCTCAAAGCTGAATGGGGCTACCATCGGAAAAACGGCTGAAGCGAAAGCGCGTGAGGTCGTGAGACACGGTGTCCCCGCGCACCAGCGCGGCCAGAATGCGACCCATGCCGGGTCCGATACCGAAGCCGTGCCCTGACATGCCGGTCCCGATGATCAAGCCAGGTAAATGTGCGCAATGGTCAACGATGGGCACGACATCTGGCATCGTATCGATCATCCCTGCCCAGGTGGCGCGGAGATGGAACCGCGGCAGCCGCGGAAACGTCTTCGCCAAGGTGCGGGCTGCCCGCTTGATCTGACCCCGGTTTGGTTTCGGGTTCAGGATCCGCATGCGTTCAAACGGTGTCTGTGCATCAGCATCCCAACGGCGCGGCGTGCGCCATCCGTCGGGAAACCCCGTAGGTGCCGCAGGGAGATAGGTTTGATTAAAAGGCGCGGCCCAAAGCTGAGGAAGATATTTGGGCAGCGCGCGGAAAGCATCGGGGCCGATAAAGAGCTCAGCAATACTGCTGGGTGCCAACGTGTACCCGCCATCAAGACGCCGCCGAATAGACACATGTGGATCGGCAAAGGCACTCGGTGTAATCTCTGGCAAGGGGGTTGTCGCGGCAACGGTCTCTCGCACGGCGAGTTGGGGGATGCTAATATCATGGTTACGCAAAAACAGAGCCGACCAAGCCCCCGCCGCCAAAACGACGCTGGTGGTTTTGATGACCCCACGCTCTGTCACCACACCGCTGACACGGCCCGCGCTGATATCAAGCGCACGCACAGCGCAGTTTTCAATGATTGTCACGCCGGCGCGAACAGCGATCTCGGCGAGCGCGGGCACTGCAAGCCAGGGTTCTGCCCGCAAGTCAGAGGCGGTATAAAGCGCGCCGGTAACCGGGTCCGTCAAATCGGGGAAGCGACGCTTTACTTCTCGGCGGCTTAACACTTGGCTGTCAACGTCACAGGCAACGGCGTGCGGCAACCACGCCTCGAAACTGCGCAGTTCGCGTGGGCTGCGCGCGATATAGAGCGTGCCCCCCTGTCGGAGACCAAAATCCACATTCGTTTGACGTGCGAAATCTCTCCACAGGTGATTGGCCTCTTTCATGATCGGCAGTTCAGCAGGGTCGCGTCCTTGCTGGCGGATCCATCCCCAGTTCCGCGCCGATTGCTCGCCAGCGATCCGCCCTTTTTCAAGCAGGCTCACGCGATGGCCCGCCTGGGCGAGGTAGACTGCGGTGGTCACGCCGATGACCCCACCGCCAATCACCACCACGTCAGAGGCGGCGGGCAAAGGGGGCGAATACACAATGGGGCTTTGATCGGTGATCGGGAAACGGGTCATGCGATCAAAACGGCAGGATGCGATATTGCATGAGTTTTAGCGAGGGCCAGCCCTCGCGCTCCCGAAGTATTTTTCGCCAAAAGAATGCGCGATGCATCACAACGACAGGCGAGAGACGAGTTTTTTCATGAAACTGTGTCCCGCTTCAAACTGAGCGATTTCAATGAATTCATCGGGTTGGTGGGCCTGAGCAATATCGCCGGGACCGCAGACAACCGCTGAGTATCCCGCTTGCTGAAATTGCCCAGCTTCTGTGCCGTAGCTCACCTGATGACTGGCGTTATCCCCGGTGACCTGACGCACAATCATTTCGGCTTTGCCATCACTTTCGGGCGCAAGCGCGGGGACATCGAACCTTTCCGAAAGAAGGATCTGGGTCTCTGGCACAACGGCTTGCATCTGCGCCTCGACCCGGCGCACTTGGTCTTGATAAGCGGCGGCCCAGCTTTCTTTGCTTTCGCCCGGGACAATCCGGAAATCCATCGCAAATCGGCAATCCTTCGCAGTGATGTTGTGGGCGGTGCCACCCTCAATCATGCCGACATGCACCGTGGTAAAGGGCGGGTCGAACATCATGGCGGTTGCGCTAGGCGTGGATGCCATATTTTGCGCATTCATCTCATTGGCCCAATCGATCAGTTTTGCCCCCGCCATGATGGCGTTCACGCCCCTGTGCAAAAGCGATGAATGGACCTCAAAACCAATCACATGGGTGTCAAATCCGACCCCCCCTTTGTGCCCCGTCACCGGTTGCATCATCGACGGCTCCCCCACGATCACAACCTCCCCCTTGGGCAATATTGGCTGCATGGCTTTGATCATCGGTGGGGCGCCTGTGCATCCGACCTCTTCATCGTAGCTCAAGGCGATCTGCAGCGGTCGTTTAATATCCTGTTGATGCGCCTCGACCAAAGCCCAAAGCGCAAGTGCGTCAAACCCCTTCATGTCGCAGGTGCCGCGACCGTAATATCGACCGTTTTTTTCGACAATTTCGAACGGGTCACTTTGCCAAGGTTGCCCGTCGACGGGCACCACATCGGTGTGTCCAGACAGCACGACGGCACCCTCAACCTGGGGCCCGACATGGGCGAAAAGCGCATGCTTTGGTTGGTTTGGATCAACGTATCGATGGCTTTCAATACCGTGGCTTTGAAGATATCCCGCCACCCAATCGACCAACGGGATGTTGGTATCGCGAGACACGGTTGGAAAGCTGACGAGCCTTTGCATCAACGCGAGCGGGCTCAAATGATCGGCCATCGACATCTCTCAATACCCGCTGTTGGTCAGCAACACCTCGTGGCCCGGCACAACCTGGGAATAGATTGAGGGCTCGGGCTCGTATTCAACGGGATGAATTGGCGATGGGATCGGTTTGAAGTTGAGATCTTTCTCTTCCTTCCGCTTGCGCGGATCGGCGATGGGCACCGCTTTCATCAGCGCTTGCGTATAGGGGTGCTGTGGATTTTCAAAAACCTGCTGGCGCGGGCCAATCTCAACAATGCGGCCGAGGTACATCACGCCGACAAAGTGACTAACCCGTTCGACCACCGCCATGTCATGGCTGATGAAGAGAAAGCTGAGTTCCATATCGGACTGAAGCTCCATCATCAAGTTCAGCACCTGAGCCTGAACAGACACATCAAGCGCCGAAACCGCTTCATCTGCGATGATCAACTTGGGGTTCAAAGCAAGTGCGCGCGCGATGGCGACGCGCTGACGTTGGCCGCCTGACAACTCATGCGGGAAGCGGCGCATGAAGCTGCGCGGCAGTTCCACGCGATCAAACAGCATCTCAATCCGCTTTTGAATGTCCGCTCCTTGCAGGGTGCGAAAATTATGGATGGGTTCAGCCACCTGATCGGCAAGCTGCATCTGAGGATTAAGCGAGGCGAAAGGATCTTGAAAAATCATCTGCATGTTCAAGCGCGCCGTGCGCAACTGGGCGCTGTTCAGCGACATGATATCAACACCGTCGAGGTTGATTTCACCCGATTGCGGTTCCACCAACCTCAAAATAGATCGGCCTGCCGTTGATTTTCCACAGCCAGATTCACCCACCAGGCTGAGCGTCTGTCCTTTGTTAATTTTGAAAGAGACATCTTCAACCGCATGAACATTGGCAACACGGCGTCGGAAAAAACCACCGGTCACAGGAAACCGGGTGGTCAAGTTCTTGACCGTAAGCAGAACTTTTTCGGTCCCTTTGATCGGTGCAATCTCTCTGCCTTCGCGGCCGAGCAACTTCATGGGTTCGGGGTAGGGCTTGCCAGACATCTCTCCCAATTTGGGGACAGCAGCGAGCAGTGCCTGGGTATACGGATGTTTCGGGTTTTCAAAAATCTCTTCTACCGTACCCTCTTCCACTTTATTGCCGCGAAACATGACCACCACACGATCCGCCATCTGGGCCACCACCGCCATGTCGTGGGTGATAAACATCACGGCCGTGCCGGTTTCACGCTTCAGGCGATCCATCAGCGCCAAAATCTCGGCCTGGATCGTCACATCCAGCGCTGTTGTTGGCTCATCGGCAATCAGCAGGCGTGGCTCGCAGGCCAGGGCCATCGCGATGACCACCCGCTGACGCATGCCACCAGACAGCTCGTGTGGAAACTGCGCCAATCGCCGTTCCGGCTCGGGAATGCGGACTTGCCGCAGCAATTCGAGCGCGCGCGCATTCGCTTGCGCCTTTGTCATGCCCTTGTGCAGGCGCAACCCTTCGGTCAATTGTCGGCCAACAGTAAAGACTGGATTGAGCGCCGTCATCGGCTCCTGGAAAATCATCCCAATCTCATTGCCGCGGATGCCGCGCATGTCCTTTTGATCAGTTTCAGCGAGGTTGATGGCGCGTTCTTGCGACCGTCTGAACAGCAATTCTCCATCAGCGATGACACCGCCGCCGTATTCGACCAAGCGCATCAGAGATAAAGAGGACACAGATTTACCGGAGCCCGATTCACCCACCACACAGACCGTCTCCCCCGGGTTGATGTCAAAACTGACGTCTTCAACGCCCACCACCGGCCCATCCTTGGTCTGGAATTCGACCCGGAGCCCTTTGATCTGCGCTATCGGATGAGTTTCGGCTGTATCGAGCATTAGGCTTCCCTATCGAGACGAAAACGACATATTCTGAACGCTAAGGCGATTGGCCGGAGCGTGTCAAACAAGTCGACCAACAAGCGCCCAAAAATTGCGCAGATCGCACGTACAGGCTTGCATTTTTGGCGAAACCTGTTTCGATGCTGTGCACGCGATTTGGGCGGGTGTGTGGTGATAAGCGTTAATTTGTGATTGCACAAAAGGCGGTTAGACACTGTCTTTCACATCCTTTCGAAACGATGAAAGAGGACGGGATCTTCCTGTTCAAACAAGAGGCACATCAGGTGTGTCCAACAAGGAGTGTAAAATGAAGATCAAAACCCTTTTGATGGGCGCCGTTGCTTGCACAGCATTCGCACCTGCGGCGATGGCCGACGGGCATGCGGGAGAGCGCGGTCGGGATGGCGAGGTTAAAATACTGTATTGGCAAGCCCCATCGATCCTGAACCCATATTTGTCTGGCGGCACGAAAGACATCGAATCCGCCTCTTTGGTGGTCGAACCACTTGCGCGCTACAATGAAACAGGCGCGCTTATTCCCTGGTTGGCAGAAGACGTACCGACCGTCGCAAATGGCGGCGTGTCCGAAGATCTGACATCCATTACTTGGAAATTGCAGGCGGGCCTGCTGTGGTCTGACGGAACGCCCGTCACCTCTGCCGATGTGAAATTCACGGCAGATTACTGCATGGACCCCGATGGAGGCTGCGCCTCTGCGTCCTTCTTTGACGGCGTGACAAGCGTTGAGACGATCGACGATCTGACCGTCAAGATCACCTTCGACGCGCCAAAGCCAAACCCCTATGGCCCGCTCGTTGGTGGCCAGTCACCGATTATTCAGGCCGCCCAATTTGCAGATTGCATGGGTGCCAAAGCGCCCGAATGCACAGAAGCCAATTTTAATCCCATTGGCACCGGTCCTTTTGTCGTGACCGATTTCCGTCCAAATGACGTGATCACCTATGCGGCCAATGAAAATTATCGCGTGGCCGACAAGCCAGCGTTTGCATCGGTGACCTTCAAAGGCGGTGGCGATGCCTTGGCGGCGGGGCGTGCCGTTTTGGAAACCGGCGAATTTGATTATGCCTGGAATCTGCAATTGGCACCCGATGTCATCGGCCCCATGGAAGAGAATGGCGGCATGGGTAAGGTTGTTGCCGGTTTTGGACCGCTGGTCGAACGGCTTGAGATGAACCTCACAAATCCGTCGCCGGATCTCCCGCCGGAGACACGCTCCACAGTTGCAGAGCCGCATCCGTTCTTGAGCGACGTGAACGTGCGGCGCGCGCTGTCGATGTCAATTGATCGCGAGTTGCTGACAGAGATCGGATATGGCCCTGCCGGGACACCCACATGTGATCTGGTGCCTGCACCGGCGATCTATGCTTCCGGCAACACAGATTGTTTGACCCAGGACATCGCAGGCGCCAATGCGTTGCTCGACGAAGCGGGCTGGGTTGACAGCGACGGCAATGGGATCCGCGATAAGGACGGCGTCGAACTGCGTATCCTCTATCAAACCTCAACAAATGCTGTGCGCCAAGACTTCCAGGCACTGATCAAAAGCTGGTGGAGTGAAATCGGCGTTGAAACAGAGCTTCGTAACCTCGACGCGTCTGTCTTCTTTGGCGGCGATCCAGGCTCGCCTGACACGTTCCAAAAGTTCTATGCCGATGTTGAGATGTATGCCAACACCTTCTCTGGCACCGACCCACAGCAGTATCTTGCGGCCTACCGTTGCGGTGGTGAACCGAAGCCATCCAGCCAGTGGCAGGGCGAGAACATCAACCGTTTCTGCGACCCAGCCTATGACGCGCTGATTGATGAGCTGGCGGGGACCCAGGACCTCGACGCACGTGCGGAAATTGCCAAAAAGATGAACGCGATGCTGACATCTGAAAGCATGACCATCGTGCCGCTGGTGAACCGTGGTCGCGTATCTGCGCATGCCAACAGCCTTGGCGGTGTCAAACTGAATGTTTGGGACAGCGAGCTTTGGAATGTTGCCGATTGGTATCGCATCGATTGATGCGTGGCGGCGCGCAGGTGATGCGCGCCCTACCACCTCTCAAGGGGTGCGCAACAAAAGCGCGCCCCTATCCGAACGCTTCGTCGCTGAACAAGGCCCCTGCAGATGCTGACCTTCACCATCCGACGGCTCATCCTGTCGATCCCGACACTTCTTTTCATCAGCCTTGTGATTTTTGGCCTGCTTCAGCTCGCACCGGGCGACCCCATGGCGCAGGTCCCGCTCACCGTGCCCCCCGAGGTGAAGCAGAAGATGCGGGAAGCGATTGGCCTAGGCGAAGCTTGGTACATACAATATTGGAAGTGGTTAGTTCAGTTCTTTTGGGTCGAACCACAGGTTTTCATCGACTACCTGACAAATCGAAGTTTTCTTTTTGGCTGGCTGCCTGACACGTCTTTGTACAATGACGAGCTTCGCGTGATTAGCTGGCAAACCCGCAGTCCGGTGATGGACATCGTCATACAGCGGCTTCCACAAACCCTTTGGGTTGTCGCGCTCAGCTACGTTGTGGGCATCCTTATTGCAATCCCGATTGGGATCTACTCCGCCTACCGCCACTACTCCGTTTTCGACCAGGCAGGCACTTTCATCACCATGGTCGGCTTTTCGATCCCACCCTTCTTCACGGGTCCGCTTTTGATCGTGATTTTCTCGGTCTCTCTCGGATGGCTCCCGTCGATCTACGACACGACGCATGTGGTCACGGATTGGGAGAGCTTTAAGGTGCAGTTCTATCAAATGATCATGCCTGTCATGGTTCTGGCGTTGCAAACCACCGCGCAGATCAGCCGCTACATGCGTGGCGCGATGCTCGACAATCTAAATCAGGACTACGTGCGCACAGCGCGCGCCAAGGGCCTGCGAGAAGGCGCGGTGGTGATGGCCCATGTTTTGCGCAATTCAATGATCCCCGTTGTCACAGTGATCGCGCTCGGCATGCCAGCGATTTTTGGCGGCGCGATCATTACTGAAAATGTCTTCAAGGTGAACGGGATCGGGCAGTTGCTGCTGACCGCTCTGTTTGCGAATGACCTGCCGATGGTCATGACACTGACCTTTATCTTCGCCATTCTCATTGTGCTTTTTAATCTCATCGCTGACGTTCTTTACGGCGCGCTTGACCCGAGGATCCGCTATGACTGATCAGGCCACGGACAACCAGGTTGAGACCTTCGGGGCGCTGACCGATAAAGAACCGCAAAAACCGCCGAGCAGCCAATGGCGCGACGTCTGGGATCAGTTTCGCAAACACAAAGGTGCGGTTTTTGGTGGTGGCTTTCTGTTTTTCATCACGCTAGGCGTCTTGATTGGACCGTTCCTATGGGAAATTGACCCGCAGAAGTTAGACATCCGCAACAAGGACTGGCGCCCGGTTTACACATTGCTGTGGGATGCGGACGCACGGGCGGGGTGGAAACATCCGTTTGGCACCGATCAACTGGGCAGAGATATCCTGGCGCAGATGATCGCGGGCGGTCAGGTATCCATGGCGGTCGGATGGCTCGCTATGGGGCTGGCGCTTGTGATCGGCACCGCGATTGGCGTCGCTTCCGGATACTTCAAACGGCTCGATTTCGCGTTGATGCGTTTTACAGATCTCATGCTCTCTTTGCCGCTTCTGCCCATGGTGTTGCTTGCCGTCACGCTGTTTCGTCAACCGCTGAATGCGGCCTATGGACCTGAAGGCGGGATGTTCATTCTTATTGTGTCGATCATCGGGCTTACCTCGTGGATGCAGACCGCTCGAATTGTCCGGGGCGACATTCTCGCGTTGAAAGAACGCGAGTTTATCCTCGCCGCGCGTTCGATTGGCACGACAAACGGTAAAATCATCCGCCGGCACCTTCTGCCGAATGTCATATCGCCGATCATGGTATCAGCCACGCTTGGCTTGGCTACGGCGATCATCACCGAAAGCGCGCTAAGCTTTTTGGGGGTGGGTTTTCCATCTGATTTCCCAACTTGGGGCAAGCTCTTGGCGGACGCGGTGCAGCGCATGCAAGAATATCCTGAGCGCGTGCTTCTGCCGGGGATCGCAATCTCTTTGACGGTGTTGAGTGTGAACTATCTTGGCGACGGTTTGAGGGACGCGCTCGACCCCCGCTTGAGAGGTCGATGACCTGTCAGTGAGCGCTTATTTTAGCTGATGCGCCAGAAATAAAGCGATTGATTACGCAAGATGGTGGCGGTTTGTCACTCAAGCGTCTGCGTGGTCTAGGCGGCGTCTGCATTTAGGGGCTTCTCAAATCGCCTTTCGTTTGATTCAAGATCAAAAACGGGAGGCGATTTTGAGCAGGCGAACTTTGACCGACAGACAATGGGCGGTGATCGCGCCCTTGGTTCCGGGCAAGCATGGGGATCGTGG
>JBCCQX010000019.1:0-70568 GCA_039208585.1 Pseudomonadota bacterium
TGGCGGACCGAGGAGGATTCGAACCCCCGACCCCTTGATTCGTAGTCAAGTACTCTATCCAGCTGAGCTATCGGTCCACAGGCCATACCACTAGTCTTACGCAATCGGCTTTGCAAGTCCCTGTTTCTTGGGTCTTGAGCGACGCCTCAGGGGAAATTCAAAAGCGTCTCATCCCCTTTGGGAAGGGTGATGCGAAACGTCGTGCCCTCGGCGGAGGTGCGGCACAGACGCAATTGCCCGCCGTGCCCTTTGATCAGCTCTGACGCGATCGCCAGCCCCAAGCCTGATCCGCCCTTGCGCGCGCCGCCTTGAAACGGCGTGAACAGGTGCTCTTGCGCTTTGCCAGGCAACCCCGGCCCGTCATCAACCACATCAATGTGCCAGGCGCCCTCGTCCTCCTGCGCGGCAAGTAAAACGCGTCCGCTTCGCCCCGAGGCGGTGATGGCTTGACGCGCATTTCGGATCAGATTGGAGAGCACACGGTAGAGCTGTTCTTGATCAGCGCGCACCGTAAAGCCGATGGGAATGTCAGTTTCATATCGAACATCCTGTGTCCCAACGGCCAGGCGTTCGCCTGCAAAAACATCCTCGATCAACTCTGTCAGCGACACGAGGGTGAGCGTCGGGCTTGGCTCTTCCGCTTTGCCAAAAGCCAAAGTGCTTTCGCACAGGTGAACCGCGCGGGTGATGGAAGCAACGAGCTTTGGCGCCATCCGTTTGACTGTTGGGTCCTCCGACATCTCGATCCTGTCGGTAAAAAGCTGTGCGGAGGTGAGGATATTGCGCAGATCATGGCTGATTTTGCTGACAGCGGAGCCGAGCTGTGCGAGCCGCTCTTTCTGCTTCAGGGCCTGTGTCAAATCCGTTTGCAAACGTCGCAGGGCAACCTCGGCCTCGCGTAGCTCTGTCACACCCGCCCGGGGTTCAATGACGCGTCGCGCATCCTCAGGTGCTTGGGCATAGCGCTGCATGTAATCTACGACGCCTTTGATCGGCTTCAAAATCAGCGCGCGAACGGCAAAAAACAGCAATACCGCCGTGATAATGGAAATCACTGCAGAGAGGATCAGAATGCGAATGCCATAATCGATCATGGCCATGCGCATGGGTGCGGTTTCCATCGTGATCTCGATGAGCAAGCCAGCCTCTTTGACGGGCGCGCCAATGACGCGGATCACCTCGTCATCTGGATTGATCAAGCGCTGCATCGCATCGCGGATCAGAACCATCGCCGACGCCTGGCGAAGGTCGTAGGTCGCTGAAATCATGCGGGGCATTTCAGAGGCCAACATCAACTGACGCACCTCATCACGGCGCAACACCACGTTAAAGACCTGCGCATTTTCCAATAGCTCAGCCTCTAACGCGGGGTCGAGCATGTCATCGGCGAGCAGCGCAAGAGAGGCGATCTGAGCGCGCTCCAACCGGTTGAGCATGTAGTCTTCCCGAAACCGCGCGATGGAGGGGACGAAAATCAATATCTCCGCGATCATCACAAAGACCACGGTCAAGATCAGCAATCGTCCAGACAGCGAGTTAAACATCGTGTTCGCGTTGGTTTCCTTTTACCGAGGTGCTTATCAGGGCAGATAGCGCTGCACAAATCCGACCACGCGTTTGACAGAAGGATTATCAAACAGTCGCGGTCCGAAATAGGCGCCTGCCGCGCGTTTATTGATTTCACCAATCGTGGGATAGGGCGCGACCATCGCTGCGATCTGGCTCATTTTCATATTGTTCGCCAAGGCCAGCGCCCAAAGGTTGATGAGCTCCCCTGCTTGGTAGCCGACAATTGACACACCCACAGGCCGCCCTTTGGCAACCATCACTTTGATCAGCCCTTTGGTCTTTCGTTCGGCAATGGCGCGATCATTGTGATGAAAGGGAAAGCGGACAACCTCTAGGGCTTTGCCATAGCGCTTCTTGGCCTCTTCCTCGATCAAACCGACCTGGGCTATCTCAGGATCGGTATAGGTCGCCCATGGAATATGCGCCGTCTTCGCTTTGGAGGGCAGACCAAACAGCATCGACCGGATGATGACACTGGCATGGTATCCCGCAACATGCGTAAATTGCAGCCCTCCCGCGACATCGCCAATGGCATAGACTTTCTTGTTCGTGGTGCGCAGCGCGGCATCAACTTTGATGCCAGTTTTCGTTTTCTCAATCCCCGCTGCGTCAAGGTCAAGGCTGTCAACATTGGCTTTGCGACCTGCGGCAATCAGAAGATGAGACCCTCGGAACACGCGACCATCCTGCGCCAGAACCTCTATCGCACCTTCATGACCGTTGACCTGGACGGCGATGGCACCTTCTTCGAGCGAAAGCCCCTCTTCCTTCAAAGTGTTGATCACCACCTGCGCCATTTCAGGGTCATCCTTTGCCAAAACGGTCGCCCCCTCGATCATGGTAACGTCGCACCCCATGCGCAAATGGGCTTGCGCCATCTCCATGCCGATGGGACCCCCGCCAATGATCAGCAGATGCCGCGGCTTTTCGCGTAGATCAAATAGCGTCTCATTGGTCTGATAGGGGACCTCATTCAAGCCAGGAATGTCGGGCACGAAGGGCGAAGATCCCGTCGCGATCACCACGCGGCGGGCCTTGATCACCGTGTCCCCTGCTTGCACTGCATCTTTCGAAATGAAGCGGCCAAACTCGCGGATGACATGAACGCCAAAACCTTCGAAGCGTTCTTGGCGGTCCATCGGCGCGATCTGTGCGATCACATCCGCGACGTGATCTTTCGCCGCGGCATAGTCAACCGCCCCTGCCCCAGGCGCTACCCCGTAGAGAGCCGCGTCTTTCTGGGCGGTGGCAGATTTGCCACTGGCAATCAGCGCCTTGGAAGGGACACAGCCGTAGTTCAGGCAATCCCCACCCATCTTGTGCCCTTCCAGCAGGACGACCTTGGCCCCCATCTGAGACGCACCCGCCGCAACGGATAAGCCACCCGACCCTGCCCCGATGACCAAGACATCCGTCGTTATCTGTTTCATGTCACCCGACCTTGTTTGGTGGAGATTTTTTTGATCGCGACAGGCAGCAATGACAATGCACACAGCCCGAGCAGCGGCCAGAGGATGTAGGGTTCAAAAATGATGCCGAGATTTGGCGTTTCGCCGCGTGCAAAGACGTCTCCCAACCCCGCCCCGACAGACGTGTAAATCAAAGAGCCGGGGATAATCCCAACGAACGTCGATATCACGAAACGATGCAGCGGCACGGCCAGAAAGGCAGGGATGAGGTTGGCTACAAAGAAAGGCACTGCGGGCACCAGACGAATGAAAAACAACATCGACCATTGGTTTTCATCGATGCCCTTCGTCAGCTTCGCAACGGCCCCTTCCGATGCGTCAAGCCGCGCTTTCAGCTTTTCGCCGAGACCCAAGCGTGCCGCCAAGAATATCATGGTGGCCCCAAGGGTGGCGCCCGTGACGTTCAACGCGGTTCCCAGCGTGGTTCCAAAAAGGAACCCCCCAGTAAGGGTGCCAATCGCGGCCCCCGGCAAAGAAAAGGCGACGACCATGACATAGGCGAAAAGGAAGGCACCAATGGTCAGTGCAAAGTGAGCGTCGCGAAAGGCGATCAACGCTTCGCGGTTTTCACGCAATGCCTCAAAACTCAAATAGTCTTTCAGCGTGAATGCACCGATCACCGCAACGACTGAGATCACGAACAAAGGAAAGTAATGGACAATGCTTGCCTTGGTTTTTCTGCGATTGCTCACATCGGTCATCCACTTTGCCTCCTACGCTCTGTTCCTTCTACATGGCGAAATCCAGCCGAAGATTATAGGTCCTTCACAACCGCTTGATAGTCTGCCCGCTTTTCATTGCGCGTTGGTCGATCAGAACTGGCAATTGAAACATTTCCAGCGGCAAGAGGGTGTGAAATGTTGCAATCGGGCTCCAAAGCTTTGGGTGAGGGTTTGACACCATGCGCTAACCTCAATATTGCCCGTGATGAAACTTCGGGGCTTTTGGCCTCCAAATTACCTTTTAAGTATGGAGATCGGGCGATGAAGCGCACCTATCAACCGTCTAACTTGGTGCGCAAGCGCCGTCACGGGTTTCGCGCGCGCATGGCGACCAAAGCGGGGCGTAAGATCATAAATGCCCGCCGCGCGCAGGGCCGCAAATCTCTCAGCGCTTAAGAGGGTAGCTTGCCGCAATGGTCGATAAAACCGCAATCGGTTTTGAGGATGACACGCAAGCGGTTGAGCCTCTTGCCACCGGCGGCAAAGTAAACCTCGTCACATTAAGCAAACGGGCAGACTTTTTGCGCGCAGCGCGCTCGAAAACTGTGCGCACGGAAGGTTTGTTTCTTCAAGCGCGTGCGCGTTCATCTTGTAAAAGCGAGCGGATCATTCGCGTGGGGTTCACCTGCTCCAAAAAAGTAGGAAACTCTGTTACGCGCAATCGAGCAAAGCGTCGCTTGAGAGAAGTGGCGCGCCTTATGCTGCCCAAACACGGGAGAGCCGGTTTCGACTACGTCTTGATTGGCCGCCGCGACGCGACGACAACGCGGGCATTTGAACTGCTTAAACGCGACTTTTGCCATGCTGTCTCGCGTGTGCATGAGAACCTTTCGTGACAGTGCTGGCCTGGCTCTTCGCCTTACCGGTGCGCGGCTACCGGGCCATTTTGAGCCCTTGGGTGGGCTTTAACTGCAGATACCACCCAACCTGTAGCGCTTATGCGCTGGAAGCCTTGGAAAAGCATGGTGGGATCAAGGGCGGTTGGCTTACCCTGCGCCGGATCATGCGCTGCCATCCCTTGGGCGGCAGCGGCGTCGACAACGTGCCTGACTAACGCCTTCGATCTTAGACCCCGGACAACTCTTGCCCAAACCGACTAAGCGCCGTCCATTTAATCTGCGATGTTCATTCCAAAATGCTTAGGGCAGCGCTCGACCGCGGGCGTCGCTCTGTCAGCGCCCGCCCAGAGGGCGAACCTGCGCTGCTCCATCGCTGTCACGCTTCAATCTGACAGCGTTTTCAACCCCAGAATTTTGTTCCAAGACCTGAAAAATTTTAAACACAATCTCGCCGATTTGTTTCGATCATTAACGCTCTCCGAACCGCAATAATTCTAATAGGGGATCACCGCCGCGCGCTGAATGCGCTCGCGATAGGAGACAAAAGATGGCCTTTCGATCCCGGTCCGGCACCGGCCTTTTCCGCAAAAGCCTCGTTGGTTTTTCTGTTAACCCGATGTTTTTGACATTTTTGCCCGCAATCGGGCTGGCTGCCTATTGGTTCGGCGTACGCGGCGCATCCGTCTTACTCGCGGCGCTCTTGCCGATGGTGTATGTTGCAAGAACGGAATTCGCGGCCACCGGTGGCATACGGCGTCGGAAAAAAAAAGCTTCAATGCCGCACAAGCGGTTCGTTGAACTTTTGGATACTGCAAGGCAAGAAACCCATCAAACGGGCGCGCAGCGACTGCTCATCTGCCTTGCCATTGAGGATTTCGATCATCTGGCCGAACGCCACGGTCAAGCAGCCGCAGATCAAGCGCTGCGAAAAATCAATGATCGCCTGCACAGCAGTTTGCGCACGGAAGACGCCGTCGCGCATTTGAGCGCGGCGAACTTTGCGATCTGCACCACACCGCTTCTGCGGCTTGATCTCGAACTTTCCATTCAACTCGCCAGTCGGGTGCAAAGCGCGCTCGAAGAACCCATTCACGTTGATGGGCTCGGTCTCTACATTTCGGCATCGGTTGGTTTCTGCCCCAGTGCACGTGCGCCGGGGACGTCGGGTCAAGAGTGGCTCAACGCCGCCCAAAGCGCCCTGACCGAGGCCCGCCCCTTTGGTTCTGGGGCGATCCGTGCATTTTCCGATCACATGCTGAGAAGTGACCATCATCGAGATGGCTTGCGCCAAGACGTGACAAAAGCCCTTGCAAGTGGAGAGATCACCGCCTGGTTTCAGCCGCAGATTTCGACGGATACAGGTCAGATCACGGGGTTTGAGGCGCTGGCACGCTGGGTGCATCCAGAGCAAGGTTTGATCGCACCAGCTGACTTTCTAAGCCTGGTTGAGGAAGAGGACCAGCTTGAGCATCTGGCGGATGTCATGATGCGCGCCGCGTTCACAGCACTGCAGCGCTGGGATCAGTTAGGCATGAAGATCCCCAAGGTAGGGGTGAACTTTGCCGGACCTGAATTGAGCAATCCCCGGCTAGTCGACAAAATCAGGTGGGAACTTGACCGATTTGATCTGAGCCCAGACCGGTTGGCGGTAGAGGTTTTAGAGACCGTCGTCAGCAACGCGCAAGACGACATCATCGCCCGTAACATCAACGCGCTGGGGGCACTGGGCTGCTGTGTTGATCTTGACGACTTTGGCACGGGGCACGCGTCGATTGCGTCGATCAAGCGGTTTTCTGTGAGTAGGATAAAAATCGACCGATCTTTTGTGATGAAGGCTGATCGCGACCTTGAGCAGCAGCGCATGATCAGCGCGATCCTCACGATGGCTGAACAGTTGGAGATCGAAACCGTTGCAGAAGGGGTAGAAACAGCGGGGGAACATGCACTTCTCGCGCAGCTTGGCTGCGATCAGGTTCAGGGGTTTGGCATTGCGCGACCCATGCCCTTCGACGACACACTCCCGTGGATCGCGGCCCATCAACAGAAACTGGCCCATGTGCCCCGGCTGATGGATGGCAAAGGCACGTAGAAAGAAACGCGGGGCATCCTGCTGAACGCTGATATGTGGCCGCACATGCGGTTTCACTGTCCGGAGATCTGCGCGTTGGGAGGCGCAGAGAAGCGTTTGAAACGATCTGAAAACACAAAGCGGACCAAATGCGAAAGATCACCTGTGCCCCGTCAGAAAGGGTGTCGGGCGTGCTCTCGCCCGCTGGCTGATGCCGACCGATTCCACTTGACCTTTCGGGTCGCACTCTGTTCAACCAGCCAAGGTTCTTGGCAAACTGGAGGGGTATCCCGATGGACGAACAGAACAAAAACTTATTGCTTGCCACAGCGCTCAGCTTTGCGGTGATTTTGATCTGGTTTGCCCTTTTTCCACCTCCCGAACCCGACACCTCTGTAGAACAAACCTCAGAGGCGGTTCAGGTAGACGGAAATGTGCCCGCAGCGCCCATCAGCGTTGAAACACCCGCTCCCATCTCAAGCCCGCAGCAAGATACGCTGGACGCTCTTGAAGCTGCGGCGCGGGTGCCCATCGAAACATCGCGCCTAAACGGCTCCATCTCTCTGCTTGGCGGAAGGATCGACGATCTAAAGCTCAAAGACTACCGCACGACGCTGGGCCCCGACGCGCCCATCGTGACGATGCTGTCGCCGCAAGGAACACTTGATGCCTACTATGCCCTGCAAGGCTGGGCTGCTGGCACTGGGATCGACCCGCAAGCGGTGCCGGGGCCCACAACGAATTGGCGCCTGAGTGAAGGCACCACACTTGGCGTGGACAGTCCGGTCACGCTGCGCTGGGACAATGGTGCGGGTCAAATTTTCGAACGCCGCATCAGCGTTGACGAAAATTTTATGTTTTCCCTGACGCAAACAGTTACCAATAACGGCGATGCGCCCGTCAGTCTTGCGCCTTACGGCATGGTGGTGCAGCACACTGAACCCGATGATCTGGAGAATTTCTTCATCTTGCACGAGGGTGCGGTCACCATGACGGATGGCGAACTCGCCGAGACGGATTGGTCTGATATCGCAGATGCCGAGGTCAACGCGAAATGGGGCCGTCAAGCCATTGTGCAAGAAGACGTGAGCAGCGGCTGGACTGGTTTCACAGATCACTTCTGGCAGGCCATTCTGATCCCAGGCAGCGGGCAAACCTTTGATCAGGCCCTGACCTTTGATGCGCGCGCGGAAATATACCGCGCCGTAACACGCTTGCCCACGCAGACCGTCGCGCCCGGCGCTGCGGTCTCAGCGACCACGCAGCTTTTCGCGGGTGCCAAAGAGTGGGCGATTTTGCGCGCTTACGAAGCTGATGGCGTGCAGAATTTTATCGATAGCATCGATTGGGGATGGTTCTTTTTCCTGACAAAACCCATCTTTTGGCTGCTTCACGAGCTCAATAAGATGATCGGGAATATGGGTTGGGCGATCATCACCTTGACCCTCATCATCAAAGCGATCCTCTTTCCGCTGGCCTATAAATCCTACGTTTCGATGGCCAAAATGAAAGAGCTTCAGCCCCAGATGGAAAAGCTCAAAGAGCAGGCCGGTGATGACCGTCAGAAAATGCAGCAAGGCATGATGGAGCTTTACAAGAAGGAAAAGGTCAACCCAGCCGCCGGATGTTTGCCAATCCTTTTGCAAATCCCGATCTTCTTTGCGCTCTACAAAGTGATCTTCGTCACGATTGAACTGCGTCATGCGCCCTTTTTCGGGCCGTTTCAGGATCTCTCGGCACCTGATCCAACGTCGATCATGAACTTCTGGGGTTTTGCACCCTGGGGAGGGCCCGAACCAGGCAGCATTCTCGCGCTCATTTTCATTGGTATACTACCGTTGCTCTTGGGCATCTCCATGTGGTTACAGCAAAAGCTGAACCCCGCGCCCACTGATCCCACACAGCAGATGATTTTTGCGTGGCTGCCCTGGGTGTTCATGTTCATGTTGGGCGGTTTCGCATCCGGTTTGATCGTCTACTGGATCGCCAACAACACAATCACCTTTATCCAGCAGTATGTCATCATGCGCTCGCAGGGATATACGCCTGATATCCTGGGCAACATAAAAAGCAGCTTCAAAGGCAAGGCCAAGACGGCAGCCAACTCGGCGGCGGCACCGTCCAAAAAGGGCGGGAAGTGATGCAGGTTGCCGCGCTTTATCGGCATCCCATAAAAAGTCACGGACGCGAGAGCATTGAACATACCTCTCTGATCGCAGGGCAAACCATGCCGTGGGATCGAACCTGGGCGGTCACGCATGCGCGCAGCAAATTCGACGCAACACATCCAAAATGGGAACGCTGCGCCAATTTCATGATAGGCGTGCGGACACCGGGCCTAGCCGGTATCTGGGCACGATTGGATGAGGCAGAGGGAAACATCACCCTGACACATCAGAACCTGGGTGACATCACCCTCGCCCCTCTTGACCCTGAAAGTGTTGCGCGTTTCTTGAGATGGGTCACACCGCTTTGCCCTCCTGAACGCGGGGTGCCGACCGCGCTTGTCTCTGCCGGTGCACGGGGCATGACAGATTGCGCATATCCGTCGGTTTCGGTGATGAACATCGCGTCGCATGACGCCGTGTCTCAGGCGGCTGGGGGCGCGCTCGAAAAGGAACGCTGGCGCGGCAACATCTGGTTCGACGGTGCACCAGCATGGGCAGAAATGGCGTGGGGTGGCCAAAGGCTCCGGATTGGCGATGTCGTGTTGGAAATCCGGGACCGCATTGACCGCTGCGCACATACCGCCGCCAACCCCTACACGGGTCAACGGGACAGAGACGTCGAAGGGACATTGGAGCGCGCCTTTTCCCACCGTGACTTTGGCATGCACGCTGTCGTTGTCACTGGCGGGGACGTCACAGTCGGCGATCCTGTCAGATTGCTCTGATGTCCATCCGCTTTCCGATCGCTGAGACACCGGAACCCCTCGCGGAGGAGCGGGGCAGACGGCTCTTTGCAGGCGACACCGATTTTGTGAAAGGCGTGGTGGCCATGTCAGGGCTGCCTGCAGCAGACCGGGTCGAGGTCTGCTTTGCTGGCCGCTCCAACGTCGGGAAGTCATCGTTGATCAACGCGGTGACAGGCATGAAGGCGTTGGCTCGCGCCTCGAACACGCCAGGCCGGACGCAGCAGATTAACTTCTTTACCGCAAGCGATACGCATTACCTCGTCGATCTGCCCGGCTATGGATATGCCAATGCACCCTTGGCTGTGGTTGAGAAATGGCAGCTTTTGCTCAAGCAATACCTGAGCGGCCGCCAAAATTTACGGCGCGCCTTTGTTCTGATCGACGCACGGCACGGGATAAAAAAAGTCGATACAGAGATCTTGACGCTGCTCGACAGTGCCGCGGTCACCTTTCAGACTGTTTTGACGAAGGCCGATAAAGTCAAAGAAAGCGACCGCGAGCGCGTTCTGTCACAGGTACGCACAGCCTTGGCTGATCATCCAGCGGCTTATCCCGAAATCGCCGTCACCTCTTCAGAAAAAGGCTGGGGCATTCCAACGCTTCGTGCCATCATCGCCGCAATAGCATAGCAGTAGCGACGCAATGAGAACCCAAGACATGAATCGCGATTGGATCAGCACGGCCAAGACACTTAGCCAGGCGTTGCCTTATCTACAGCGATATGCCGATGCAAAGGTGGTCATCAAACTGGGTGGCCATGCGATGGGAAGCGATGCGGCGATGGCCGAATTTGCACGCGATGTCACGCTGATGCGGCAAGTTGGCGTAAACCCGGTCATCGTTCATGGTGGGGGACCGATGATCAACGACATGCTGGATCGGCTGAACATTCAATCTGACTTTGTGAATGGCAGGCGCGTGACGGACGCTGCAACCATGGAAGTGGTCGAAATGGTGCTGGGTGGGATGGTCAACGCGCGCATCGTTCATGCGATCACCGCGCAGGGCGGACGCGCGGTGGGTCTCTCGGGCAAGGATGCAGGCTTGATGCTCTGTGAAGCAGAGGATCCAACACTGGGGCTCGTGGGCAAACCGGTCAAAGTGGACCCGCGCGTGCTGAACGATTTGGCTGACAAAGGGATCATTCCGGTGATTGCGCCGCTGGGGATGGGAGCAGACGGCGAAACCTACAATGTAAACGGGGATACCGCGGCGGGCGCCATCGCTGGCGCCTTGCAAGCAGATCGATTGCTTTTGCTCACAGATGTGGCCGGTGTGAAAAACCCTGAAGGAAAGGTGCTGACAGAGCTCACCGCAACGCAGATCAACGACATGATCTTAGAGGGTGCGATTGCGGGTGGCATGATCCCCAAAACGCAAACCGCTCTTGAAGCGTTGGCGCGTGGGGTACGCGCCGCCGTCATCTTGGATGGACGCGCGCCCAATGCTTGCCTGCTTGAACTTTTCACCGATCACGGTGCGGGCAGCATCATCCGGCGCGGATGAGATACGCAGCGCTGGAAACCGCGGCGCACGCGCGCCATCTTACCATCCTCGGTGGATTTCATCCAACGCCCAAAGACAACGCACCCAAAGCGTGTCAAACGCTTTTGATGCTCGGCCCGCACGAGCCCGCGTTCTGGCCCGCGTTCAAGCAAAGTCCAGAATGGCTGGATGGTGCGCGCGATCCGATGGACCGATGGTCCACTCGGGTTGTGGGCGCTTGGGCAGATGAGTTAGGCGCGATGGCGCTGTACCCTTTCGGCCCCCCACCCTATTTGCCCTTTTATGCCTGGGCGTTGCGCACAGGCCGGGTTCATGCCTCACCCGTTAAATTGCTGGTCCATGACACTGCGGGTTTATTCGTTTCATTTCGCGGCGCGCTTGCGCTTAAAGAACGGATTGTCTTGCCCAATCCCCCGCCCGCACCCTGTGGAGCTTGCGAAACCACGCCCTGCACAAGCGCCTGTTCGTCGCGGGCGCTTACGGTCACCGGATACAACGTGCCGGCGTGTCGCGCATTCTTAGAAACAGCGCTTGGCGCGGATAACATCGCCAATGGATGCCACGTGCGGCGCAGTTGCCCTGTTTCGAAAACATTCGGCAGGCTGGAAGGACAATCATCGTACCACATGCGGCAATTTCACAACCCCGCCAAATGAGACGTCTGTCCCTCGCGTTTGCAGGAGAAAAAAATATCGGGCGAAGCGCCAGTGAATACATCCTACCGCATCGCCGACGCCCTGAGTGGTCTAAAGCCAACGGCTTTACCCCTGAGACAACACGTACCCTACCACCGTTCTGCCCAATACTTACAGTTGGGCCGCGCTGTTCCTCTCACAACGGTCCTGCGCCTGGTTATCTTTGAGCACAGGTCTCAGGTTTAAGTCCGCAAATGAAATCCACTTCTCTGGCAAACAGCGCAGTGCGAATCAATGGCCGAGGATCTGGCTTAAGAACAACTGCGTGCGAGGAGACTGAGGGTTGTTGAAGAACTCTTCCGGTTCATTCTGCTCCACGATCTGACCTTGGTCCATGAAGATCACGCGGTTGGCAACCTGGCGTGCAAATCCCATCTCATGCGTGACGCAGAGCATGGTCATGCCTTCTTGCGCCAGTTCGATCATCGTATCCAGCACTTCCTTGATCATCTCGGGATCAAGCGCAGAAGTTGGTTCGTCAAAAAGCATGATGCGTGGCCTCATGCAGAGCGACCTCGCAATCGCGACGCGCTGCTGCTGTCCGCCTGAAAGCTGCCCGGGATACTTATTTGCCTGATCCGGGATCTTGACCTTTTCAAGGAAATGCATCGCCGTTTCCTCGGCTTCCTTTTTTGGCGTCTTGCGCACCCAAATCGGCGCAAGCGTGCAATTCTCCAAAATTGTCAAATGTGGGAAGAGGTTGAAGTGCTGAAAGCACATGCCAACCTCAGATCGAATGCGGTCGATGTTTTTCAGATCGGAGGACAGCAGCGTGCCGTCGACATTGATCGACCCTTGCTGATGTTCTTCCAGCGCGTTGATGCACCGGATCAGCGTAGACTTACCCGACCCTGACGGGCCGCAAATCACGATCCGTTCGCCCCTGAAGACGGTAAGGTCGATGTCGCGCAATACGTGGAAAGCGCCGTACCACTTGTTCATCGCCTGGATTGAAATCGCGACCTCGTCGCTAACGGTCATTTGTGCAGTTTCGGCCATTTGCCCCACCCTTTCTATACTCTTCTACAGCTTTTTCAAAAGCCTGCGTTAGCGATGATCTGTTGCGAGGCGACGTTCCAACCACTGCGAGTATTGCGAGATCCCGTAGCAGACGACGAAAAACACGACGCAAGCAAACAGGAAAAGCTCCCAATAGACGCCGTTCCATTCGGTTGAGGCGAGGATTGGGCCCCGGATCATCCCAATGATGTCAAACATCGAAATCACCGACACAAGCACGGTATCTTTGAACAAGCCGACGGCGACATTAACGATGCCGGGGATTGAGATCTTGAGCGCTTGCGGCAAAATGATCAAACGCATGGCCTGGGCATAATCGAGGCCCAGAGAGTCAGCCGCCTCATATTGCCCCTTCGGCAGGGCCGCCAAACCGCCGCGGATCACTTCTGCGATGTAAGCGGCTGAAAATAAGGTGATCATGATGACAACGCGCAGGAACAAATCGACGGTCGCTTCCGGCGGGAAGAAATATGCCAACATGACACTCGCCACAAACAGCAAGGTGATAAGCGGCACCCCTCTGACAAACTCGATGAACAAGACGCAGATGTATTTGATCAGCGGCATCGAACTTTGCCGCCCCAACGCCAGCACAATGCCCAGAGGCACCGATAATGACACGCAGGTGACACCCAGCATCATGTTCAGCATGTAACCGCCTAAATCACGGGACGGTACAGCGCTAAGCCATGTCGTTTCAGCAGGCGCGATGAGCGGCACGATATAGCCTGAGGCGATCCAGGTAACGAGCGCAGCAGCGCATCCGCCCAAAAAGCCCATGGCGAAACTGTCGGCCACAAACCGGCTATACACCAAGTAACCGACGATAAATCCAAGCAGCGCAAAGATCGGCGTCCAGATTGTGCCACCCCAAATTAACCAATACGCAACGAAGGGGAAGAGCCCGGTCATCACCAACAAACGACGGGGCAGATCAAAAAACAGCACCGGCGCCAAGGCAGGGAACATGAGCACAAAGGCCAATGTCGGACGCCAGTATTCTGTCTGTGGATATTGTATGCCAAACAGCAGCTGGGGCCAGCGTTCGGTCAATACAGCGAAACACGCACCAGATGTACCATCCAAAATCTCCCGACACTCAGACAGGCTGTTGGCGATCCAAACACCGTTCAGCATCCAAGGCCCGATGGCGGCTAAGATCAGATAAATGAAATAGAGCGAAACAACTGTCAGCAGCGCATTGGCGGGGGTGGCAAAAAGATTGTCGCGCAGCCATTTCACAGGGCCGGTTGTATTTGCAGGCGCAGGCGCCGCCGGGATCGTTTCTGTGCGTACAAAAGATCCGATGTTTGTCTGAGCTTCCGACATATCAGCGCTCCTTCAACTTCACGGCGTTGTTGTAAATATTCATCCCAGAAGAGATGAGGAGCGAGATGATCAAGTAAAACAGCATCAAAAGCAGAACGCATTCAATCGCGCGGCCTGTTTGGTTCAACGTGATCCCGCCCAGCGTCGCCGTGATATCCGCATAGCCAACCGCGATGGCGAGGGAGGAATTTTTGGTGATGTTGAGATACTGTGAGATCAGCGGCGGGATGATGACGCGCAACGCCTGCGGCAAAACCACCAAGCTCATCACCCGGTTGGAGCGGAGCCCCAAGGCTGACGCCGCCTCTGTCTGACCTTTGGAGACAGCCTGAATACCTGCGCGCACATTCTCTGCGATAAAGGCACCGGTGTATATCGATAGCGCAAACCAAAGCGCGATCAGCGGACCCCCAACTTTGATTCCGCCCCCAAAGTTAAAACCGCGCAGTTCAGGCATCTCCCACGTCAGTCCCAAAACGAACAAAACCGCAATCAGGGGAAGGAACCAGATCGCAGCGTTTAACCAGAGCGTATTTGGACGCTCCCCTGTCGCTGCTTGCACCGCATTCGCCCGCCCCGAAACCAGACGCGTCACAACGAGCGATCCAATCAAGGTGAGGATAACGATGCTCCAGTTGAGCAAGCCACCATACTCACCGCCAACGCCGCCGGTGAAGTAGGGCCCGGGCACATAAACGCCTCGATTGGTGAAGGCGACCATGTCAAACAACATGCTCGCTGCGGGATCATCGCCGCGGAAAGCACGCGGTGCGGGCATCACGGCGGTCATGATCGTGAAAATAATGATGATCCAAACGAGAACCGGAATATTCCGAAAAATCTCGACATAGAAAGACATCAGCTTGGCAACGAGCCAATTGTTTGACAATCGCAGCACGCCCGCCAAAACGCCGAAGACAGTCGCGGTTAAACACGCCAGGAAAGCAACCAGCAGCGTATTCAGGATCCCGACAAAGGCAGCACGCAAATGCGTTGACTGGCTGGTATAGTCAATCAGAGTTTGGTTGATGTCGTAGCCAGCAGGCGTCGTTAAAAACGCCGTCGAGATGTTTAAGCCGGCATCTCTGAGGTTCGTCGACACATTTGAATACAAATAAAACAGCGTCAGGGCGATCAGGATGGCCGCGACGGCCTGAAGCGTTAAAGAACGATACCGCGTATCGTTCAGCAGCATTGAAAGCCTGAACGTCCCCTCTTGAGGGTCGGTTGTGATTGACATCAGATGTTTCCCCGTCTGCCTAGCCTGAATTATGTGTAATCTTTGAGCGTTGGGCTGGCGCGTTATTGGTTTGATTGTGTTCTGAAGGTCTGCGTAAAAGTTGAAGGGCGCGAGAATGTCTCGCGCCCTTCATAAAGCATTAACGGAAAGGTGGGCTGTAGAGCAGACCGCCGTCTGTCCACTGCGCGTTCAAACCACGCGCCAATCCGATTGGCGTCTCTTCGCCGATGTTCTTGGCAAAGATCTCACCATAGTTTCCTTCCACTGCGATCGCGCGCGCTGCCCAGTTGGCGTCAAGGCCAAGCATCTCACCCAATGTGCCCTCGGTCCCCAACAGGCGGTTCACCTCTGGCGTGGCGGGGTTGGCGGCTTCGGCCAAGCTTGCCACATTCGCGGAAGTAACGCCCAATTCCTCTGCCGTGATCAAAGCGTTCAATGTCCAACGCACGACGTCACCCCAATCGTGATCGCCATGACGGACCAGCGGGCCCAATGGCTCTTTTGACACGATCTCCGGAAGCAGCACATGCGCGCTTGGATCTTCAAATGTCGCACGTGTCGCCGCCAAACCGGATGCGTCTGTAGTATAGACGTCACACGCGCCAGCCAGATACTGCTGCTGCGCTTCTGCGTTTGTTTCGATCGGCACGGGCTCATAAGAGATGTTGTTTGACCGGAAGAAATCGGCCAAGTTCAACTCGGTAGTGGTTCCTGTCTGAATGCAGACGGTCGCACCGTCCAGATCTTTGGCGGAAGACACGCCCAGCTCGGATGGCACCATGAAGCCCTGGCCATCGTAGTAGTTGATGCCGGTAAATTCGAACTTCAGGTCAACATCGCGAGAGAATGTCCAAGTAGTGTTCCGTGCCAGCATGTCGATTTCGCCGGATGCCAACGCGGTGAAACGCGTTTTACCCGTTGTCGGTACGAACTCAACGGCGGTTGGATCATCCAAAACCGCTGCCGCAACTGCGCGACATACCGCGACGTCAAATCCCTTCCATTCGCCGTTGGCGTCCGGTGCAGCGAAACCAACCAGGCCGGTTGTCACACCACAATTCAATTTGCCGCGTGCCTTCACGTCATCCAACGTGCTCGCTGCGGCACCTGTCGCCGCTAATCCGGCAACGGTAAGTGCACCCAAAAGTACAGATTTTTTCATGTTTACCTCTTCCTGATATGCCGCCGGGTCCCCGGGCGGTCGATCCGGCATAATTCATGCCGTCGGTGATACATCGTGGAACCTCCCACTCAGTGGCGCATAGTTTGGTCGGATTCCTAATTGAACGTCAAGGGCGTGCGCTCAAAAAATGCGCGCTGCCCAGCCACGGTCCAAGACAGCAGCGTAATCCTCAATATCTAAAGCTCTTTTCAAGGCTGACTCAGCTGGAACATGAGACCGGCATGCAGAAAGCTGCTCTTTTTTTGGGCAGCTTGGGCTTCGGCCTCGTCGTCACGGCCCCATTGATCGGCTTGCCAAATCTCATCCAGCCGCGACATCTCCCAAAGCTCTTCCAAACTGCGCACCTTAGCGGCGGCGGCAAAGCCAAGGATCAGGGACCCAGAAAGGCTTACCAGATCGTGAAACGCGGCAAGTTCGAACGGATCCAACGCATGCGTGCGCGCCTGAAGCACAGACAAAGCATGTGCATCTTGCGCTTTATGCATGATCCCAAAGCGCAGGTGTAACCGCACGCCTAGCGCCTGCTCTGCCCAGTCAAGCATCGGATCCCAGGCCGCTGATTGTCTGTTTACCAGCGATACTGGATGTTCCGCCCGGTAGCACAACAAATCACTGTCACCATAGGCGGCGATCAAATCAGCCACCTCTGCGCGCTGGAACGCAACTTTGTCCAATGCGGCATTCGCCGTCCTTGTTGTCGGCATGGTTTGAGGTTTGATCTCATCCTCTTGTGCGTCCCACTCTGCGGCGATCATCTGCGCCATCTGGCGTGTGGGCACAACGAGCGGTCGCTTCGCGGGCGTTTTGACGCGCCGATCATCCAGGGCGATCGCAAAGCCGTCCGTGTCCTCAATGACCTGCGCCGCTTTCCAAAATCGTTTCAGTCTCCAGCTACTCACGCCTGTGAACTCCAAATCCGTTCCAAAGCTGCGGGCAAATGATCGAACGCATCCAAAACCTCAGTTGCTTGCGCAAGCTGCGCGGCTGTGTGGTAGCCCCAGGAAACTCCAATGCCTAAAACATCAGCAGCGGTAGCCATCTCCATGTCGAAACTGGTGTCGCCGATCATCACCGTGTCTTTCGGCGCAACGCCCGCTTCAGCCATGGCGCTCAGAAGCATCGAGGGATGCGGTTTTGACGGATGAAAATCCGCCACTTGTTGGGTCACAAAAACACCTTCCAAACCATGCGCATGGATCAACCGGTCAAGCCCGCGCCGAGATTTGCCCGTCGCGAGACCGAGCAGAACCTCGGGCATCGCCCGCAGGTGCATCAAGGCATCTGCAGCGCCGGGATAGAGTGGGGATGATCGATCAACAGCCGCACGCGCCCGCAAATCTGCATAACACGCGCGGTATGCCGCCTGCATCTGTTCATGCTCTGACAGGGAAAGCGCTGGCGCAATCCTGGAAAAAATCACGTCGAGCGAAAGACCAACACCGCCCAAAATAACCGCACGGGAAGGCATCGGCGCCCCCACCGCTGCGAATGCTGTCTGCATGGCTTGCATGATGTCGTTCTGACTGTCGACCAATGTGCCATCGACGTCAAAGACCACCAACTTCAGTGATGCGCTCATCCGCTTGGCGTCTCGTCGAAAGGGTCCACCGGAACATCACCGGCACGCCATTGGAAGGTGTCCCATGTCCTTTGCATATGATCCGGTAAAGGCGCCACCAAGTGCAGGTTGGCTTTTGTTACCGGATGCTCCAAAGAGAGCGACCGGGCGTGTAGATGCAGCTTTTTTGATATGTCGCCGCCCAACTGCGCGCCCCAGCCATCGCCTAGGTTTTCCTGGCCGGATCCGCCGTATTTCCCGTCTCCTACAATGGGATGGCCAATCTCGGCCATATGCGCGCGCAATTGATGCGTGCGCCCGGTGACGGGGACCAGCGCTGCCCAGCAGGTGCGAGAGCCGGCTTGCGCGAGCACGGTGTATTCCGTCGTCGCCCGCTTTGCCCCGTCAACGTGATCCATCTCGGCGGGGTGGACGGCAATCATCTTCTCCCCCTCCCCTTTCACGCTGCGCCCAGCGGCTTTGACCAGCGCATAGCGGATGGTGCCGCGTTTCGGCTGTGGGACGCCTGCAACCACCGCCCAGTAGATTTTACGCGTTTCGCGGTGCCGAAAAGAGGCGGTGAGTGCCGCCGCCACAGATCTCGTGCGCGCCATAAGCAGCACACCAGAGGTGTCTTTATCCAACCGATGAACAAGGCGCGGCTTTTCGTCCAAATCGAATGTCAATGCAGCGGCAAGGCCGTCCACGTGCCGTGACGATTGACCCGAGCCGCCCTGTACTGCAAGGCCCGGCGGTTTGTTCAAAGCGATCACGTGATCATCGAGGTAAAGCACGCAAGAACGAATAAATGCCGCATCAGCTGCGGAAAGCCGCTGCGGTGCGGAAGGCGCGGGGTGCGCCCCTTCTGGGAGAGGAGGGACGCGCACGCTTTGCCCGCCCGTCAGACGCGTTGACCCTTTGACGCGACCACCATCAACGCGGATTTCGCCCTTTCTACACATCTTTTCGACGTGTCCCTGCGAGATCTGCGGAAACATCCGCTTGAACCAGCGATCAAGGCGCTGATTGGCATCCTCGGCCGACACCGTGATCACCTGCACTCGGCTCACAAGAACATCGCCCTGGCGCACCATAGGCCAAAGCCGAGCGCCGCAATCGCGCCGATCACAGATATCGCAACATAGAGCAACGCGGCAGTGATCTCTCCCCGCTCGAAAAGCGTGACCGCCTCAAGAGAAAATGCTGAGAACGTGGTGAAACCGCCCAAGACGCCTGTCATCAACAAAGGGTGCAGAAATGGCATCTCTCTTTGCGCAACGGCCACCGCCGCCAACCCCATCAAAAACGAGCCGAGCACATTCACCAAAATGATCGTGAAGGGAAATTCCGTTGGCCCGGCCAATTTCAGCAAGGCAACGCCGGAAAGGTAGCGCAAAACGGCACCAAAAGCTCCGCCCAAAGCAACCAGAGACAGCGTTGACATCATGGCGCGTCTGTCGGGGTTTGGCTGAAAAATGTCAAGTTGCTGCGATGATCCTGCGAAGGGCGGCGTCAGACCGCTGATAAGGGCTGCCCGACCTACGTCCAGGCGATCGTTTATGGGGCATCCCTCTCTGCCCGAAGCTTCGCAAAATACGCCAACCGCTTTTTCAGTTCCCGCTCGAACCCGCGTTCTACGGGCGCGTAAAAGCTTTCACGCGCCATCCCCTCGGGAAAGTAATTCTGCCCCGAAAACCCATCTGCTGCATCATGATCGTAGGCATATCCTTCGCCATACCCTTGATCTTTCATCATCTGGGTCGGCGCGTTCAATATGTGCTTGGGCGGCGGTGCCGACCCGCTTTGCTTGGCAAACTTGCGCGCCCCTTTGTACGCCACATAACCCGCATTCGATTTCGGCGCGAGCGCGAGATACAGCACGGCCTGAGCGAGCGCCAGTTCCCCCTCGGGCGAGCCAAGGCGTTCGAAGATTTCCCAGGATTGTAGACAGACCGACTGCGCTTGCGGGTCGGCCAGGCCAATGTCTTCGACAGCCATGCGTGTGATGCGCCGCGCCAGATATCTGGGGTCTTCGCCCCCCTCCAACATCCGCGCAAACCAATAGAGCGCCGCATCCGCGTCGGATCCCCGCACCGCTTTATGCAAAGCGCTGATCAGGTTGTAATGCGCCTCTCCGCTTTTGTCGTACTGCGCAGCCCGGCGCATCAGTCGCGCGCCCAATGTGGCCGGATCTAACTTTTCGGTTAAGCTCCAGGCCGACACCTGCTCAACCAGGTTGAGCAACGCGCGTCCATCGCCATCCGCCATCTCCAGCAGGCTTTCCCGCGCAGCACCGGTTAGCGGCAACGATGCACCCAGCATGCTTTCGGCCCTCTGCGTCAACCGCTCAAGGTCCGCGAGCGTCAGACGATCCAACACCATCACTTGTGCGCGTGACAGCAACGCCGCGTTTAGCTCAAAACTCGGGTTCTCCGTCGTCGCCCCAACCAAGGTGATGGTGCCGTCCTCCATATGTGGCAAAAACCCATCTTGCTGAGCTTTGTTAAACCGATGGATTTCATCGACGAAAAGCAGCGTGCCCTGCCCCTGTTGCTGACGCAGCTTTGCCCGTTCAAAAACCTTGCGCAGTTCTGAGACACCGGAAAATATCGCTGATATCTGCACGAAATGCAGGCCAGTCTCATGGGCAAGAAGCCGTGCGAGCGTTGTCTTACCGACACCAGGTGGCCCCCAAAAGATCAATGATGTGAGAGCACCGGACGCCAGCATAACCGCCAGCGGTGCCTCCGACCCCAAAATCTGGTCCTGGCCGATGACCTCCGCCAAAGTCTGTGGGCGCAAACGGTCTGCAAGCGGGCGGTTAGACGCCTCTTTCGGGGCAGCCGCAGTGTCAAAAAGATCGCTCACCTCAGGCTCTAAAGCGCAGCAGAGTGCGCCGGTTGCCCCGCTGCAGCGTGAAAGAAATGCGCCTGATCTGCCCTGAGAGTATCCTGGCAACATCGTCTGGATGTGCAATCTCGACATTGTTCACGGCTAAGATCACGTCACCTCTGCGCAACCCGACCCGCTGACCGTAGCCACCCGGCGCCAGCACCGCGACGCCCGCACTCTCTAAAGGCAGGTTGAGCTCCGCCATCACCGAGGGATTTATCCGTGCCACCTGCAAGCCCGGCAGCAAGCTGCGATCTGAGAGCACGCGAAGATCGCGAGACGGTCGATCAGGCGGCGTCATCAACGAAACCGACCGCGCTGCCGCCTGCCCGTCTCGCATAAATGAAATCTCAGCCCGTTCTCCCAATCCCACCACACTCATGCGATACACCATCTCTGCCGGTGTATTGACCGGCTGCCCCGCGACGGCGGTGATCACATCCCCCACCGCCAGTCCAGCCGCTAAGAATGGGCTTTGCGCATGCAAGCCCGACACGATAATGCCGCCGGGTCGATCAAGCCCCAACGATGCCGCCATATCAGCATCCACTGGTTGTCCGCTGATGCCCGCCCAGGGACGGCCAAATTCTGTCGCACCCGAACGCGCCTGCGCAACAAACGCAGCCACCAGATCCGTGGGGATGGCAAAACCAATGCCGTTAGAGCCACCTGATCGGGTCAGAATTGAGGTGTTTATCCCGATCAAACGCCCGGCCATATCGATCAATGCGCCGCCCGAATTCCCAGGATTAATCGGCGCATCAGTCTGAATAAAATACCCCAAGCCAGAGTTATTGCCCCCTGCGCGAGAGCGTGCCAATCCTGAAACGATCCCGCTGCTGACGGTCTGACCCACACCGAACGGGTTGCCAATGGCCAACACCAATTCACCCACCTCGACAGTCTCACTGTCACGCAACGAAAGCCAAGGAAGCGGTTCTTGCGCATCTATCTTGAGGATCGCCAGATCAGCCTCTTCATCCCCCAAAAGAACGCGCGCGGTGTATTCGCGACGATCATTCAGAACGACACGAATTTCCGTTGCCATGCCCACAACGTGATAGTTGGACACCACGATCCCATCCGCTGACAAAATCACGCCGGAGCCGAGCGAGTTCTGCACCCGGGGCCGCTCTGCAAAGGGATCACTGAAAAACCGTTCAAAGAAAGGGTCGTTTTGCAACGGCGTCCGGCGTGGAGCCCGCATGATCTTGGCATAGATATTGACCACAGCCGGCGTGGCTTCCTTCACCAAGGGGGCAAAGCTGAGTTGTACTTGAGCTTGCGAGCTTGGCACCTGCTGCGCGGGCAAAGCGGTCGCCCAACACAGGAATATCAGTAAAAGAAATCTCATGTTCACACATATGCGTAGACGGACATGGGCATGCAAGACGTCACCTGTGCAAGACCAACGCGCATGCCGATGTGCCGGAAAAACAAAAGCCCCGACAAAAGCGGGGCTTTGGGTTTATCTGAGAGACTGCATCACTCTGCATTGTCCTCATCATCCGAGAGCCTTTTTCGATCCGCTGCCCCTTTGGCGTCCCGGTCCCGGTCGATAAACTCAATGATCGCCATCGGCGCCATGTCACCATAGCGAAAACCGGCTCTCAACACGCGCACATACCCGCCTTGGCGTTCCTGGTACCGCGGCCCCAGCACGTCAAAGAGTTTTGCCACGTGCATGTCCTGCTTCAACTGTGACGCCGCCTGACGGCGCGCATGCAAATCACCCCGTTTCGCCAAGGTGATCAACTTCTCAACAATTGGCCGCAGCTCTTTTGCCTTGGGCAACGTCGTCTTGATCTGCTCATGTTCAATCAACGAGCCTGCCATATTAGCCCACAGCGCTTTTCGATGTTCATGTGTGCGACTAAGGCGACGGTATCCACGTGCATGACGCATTTTCAATCTCCACTAAGATGCCCTTTGGGCCGTTTTACTTTGTTCGGCCCGCAAAACGTCTCGGGCGCTCCTTGGGGCCTTCGCCCAGATCTTCGACGGTCCCGGACTTGATCCGGGGCCTTTCGGTTGGCGTGCGGTTTCTCCCCTCACGCCGCCAAAACCCGCTAAAAATTGTCCTCGAACTTCTTTGCGAGATCCTCAATATTCTCCGGCGGCCAATCCTCAACGTCCATGCCCAGGTGCAAGCCCATGCCGGACAGCACTTCCTTGATCTCGTTCAAGGACTTGCGGCCAAAATTTGGGGTGCGCAACATCTCAGCCTCGGTCTTTTGGATCAGATCGCCTATGTAGACGATGTTGTCATTTTTCAGACAGTTCGCAGAGCGCACAGACAACTCAAGCTCATCGACCTTCTTCAGCAAGAGCGGGTTAAATTCTAGCCCGTCATCCTCATCCGCGCGAGAGGCGGACTCCGGCTCGTCAAAGTTGACGAAAATACCCAGTTGATCTTGCAAGATCCGCGCAGCAAATGCCACCGCATCATCAGGAGGGATAGAGCCGTCGGTCTCCAGTTTCATCGTCAGCTTGTCATAGTCCAACACCTGACCTTCGCGGGTCGGTTGCACGTCGTAGCTCACCTTTTTGACCGGCGAATAAATCGCGTCGATCGGGATCAAGCCGATGGGCGCGTCTTCAGGCTTATTCTTTTCGGCCGATACATAGCCTTTACCCGTATTGACCATCAACTCCATGTACACCTCGGCACCATCGTCAAGGTGACAGATCACGTGATCGCGATTTAAAATCTCAATGCCTGCTGACTCCGATATGTCGCCCGCTGTCACAACGCCCGGACCCTTGGCCGAGATCGACAGCCGCTTCGGCCCTTCCACTTCCATGCGCAACGATACGCCTTTCAGATTCAAAATAATATCCGTGACGTCCTCCCGCACCCCCGCAACGCTAGAGAATTCATGTAAGACATTGTCAATCTGCACCGAGGTAATCGCGGCACCCTGCAAAGATGACATCAACACGCGGCGCAGTGCGTTGCCCATCGTCAAGCCAAAGCCACGCTCCAACGGCTCCGCCACAACGGTGGCTTTTCGCGCCGGATCATTGCCAGGTTTTACATCCAATTGATGCGGTTTTATTAACTCGGCCCAGTTTTTGTGGATCATGCTTCCCTCCATTCCTGTTTGCGCCTCATGGTCCAAACGGCGCAAACGCTCGAGGTCAAAAATATCGGACGGAGGCCGCGCCAACACACAGCCCCACGTAGAATAACTTTCGCTTAAACGCGACGCCGCTTCGGCGGGCGGCACCCATTGTGCGCCATCGGCGTTACGTCACGAATGGACGTGATGTTAAAGCCTGCTGCCGCCAATGCACGCAATGCTGATTCACGGCCAGAACCTGGCCCCTGAACTTCCACTTCCAGCGTTTTTACACCGTGCTCTTGCGCTTTTTTGCCGGCATCTTCCGCCGCCATCTGCGCTGCATAGGGCGTAGATTTCCGAGACCCTTTAAAACCCATTGTCCCGGCAGATGACCAAGAAATCGCATTTCCTTGGACATCCGAGATCAGGATCTTGGTGTTGTTAAAGCTTGAGTTTACATGCGCGACGCCTGCGGCGATGTTTTTTGAGACCTTGCGCTTGGTCCGACGTGTATCGCGTGCCATCTGATCAGCCCCTATTTCTTTTTACCTGCGATGGCCTTCGCTGGGCCTTTGCGCGTGCGTGCATTCGTGTGCGTGCGCTGACCACGCACCGGCAGATTGCGGCGGTGACGCAGGCCACGGTAGCATCCCAAATCCATCAGGCGCTTGATATTCATCTGCGTGTCGCGCCGAAGATCGCCCTCGACCGTGTAATTCTCATCGATATGCTCGCGTATTTTGAGCACTTCAGCGTCAGAAAGTTCATTCACCCGGCGGGCGCCATCCACCCCAACTGCGTCGCAGATCGCAGAGGCTGAAGACTTGCCGATACCAGTAATGTAAGTGAGAGCGATGGGAACCCGCTTTGAAGTCGGGATGTTAACGCCGGCAATACGTGCCACTTGTGCAATTCCTTTCGTTGCGGATCCGTATTTCCAGACCCTTTTTTCACAACCTATCCCCGGTCCCTTGTCGAAGCCGGGCGATAAAATACTGAAACAACAGTACCTTGATTTAAATCAATCAGTTTCGGTCCTCTAATCGACAGCGCTGATTAGAAGCATTTTAAGTAAACGTCAACCGGGAAGGTGCTTTGCTTTGCGAAGAATAGCCCTGACACAACGCAGATCCCGATCTTGAAGCACTTCGGGGAAAGCTGCAGGAGGGTTCCACACCCTGCATCCCCCTGCGTCCTTGACCCCGGATGCCGTCTCCCGCGACGCACAACGCCGCACGAGCACCTGCGAACCGCGCTGAAACTGTCTCACACGTGTTTGACTATCCAGCGGCCGCGGCGAGCACCTGATCCAACCGCTCTTTGCCAAAGAACATCTCGTCTCCTACGAAAAATGTCGGAATGCCAAACACGCCACGCTTCACGGCGGCGTTGGTGTTGTCGATCAGCTTTTGCTTGATCCGTGGGTCTTGCGCGCGTGACAGGAAATGCTCCCCATCTATCCCATGTTTCGTCAGCGCTTCGGCATAGATGTCGGGATCAGCCATGTTACACTCTTCTTCCCAGGTCGCCTTCAAACCGGCCTCTATGTAGGCGGGCAACATGCCCTCCTCCTCGGCTGCCAATGCGCCGCGCATCAGTGTCACGGTAATCACCGGGAAATGCGGATTCCATTTGAAGTTGCTGAGTTGGTGATGCTGCACAAAGCGATCAAATTCCAATCGCTCATATCGCAGTTTGTTGTCGACCTGAGCAAATGCCTCCATCGGCGCGCGGTTATTGGTCAACTTAAAAACCCCGCCCAGCAAACACAGAGAATACCGCAGTTTGATACCCGCCGAGGCAGCCATCTTGGGAAGCACACGGTGCACCAGATAGGCGTTGGGGCTCCCAAAATCGAAAATCAGTTCAATCTCAGACATCGGTTCTTACCATTTCTCGCGCCATGGGCGCAGATCGAGTTCGTGGGTCCATGCCGTGCGTGGCTGGCGATGCAGCATCACGTAATTTGCGGCGATGTGTTCGGGGTTTAGCAACGCATCCTGGTCACGCAAAGCATCGGCATTGGGAAGATTTTCCCGGATAAAAGTTGAGTCAATGGCGCCATCGATCAGCGTATGCGCCACATGTATATTCTTCGGCCCCAATTCACGGGCCAGCGATTGGGCCAGTGCCCGCAGGCCATGTTTTGCGCCGGCAAAGGCGCTATAGCCTGCACCACCCCGCATGCTGGCGGTTGCGCCGGTAAAGATGATGGTCCCGCGCGCCCGAGGGGTCATTACGCGCGCCGCCTCTCGACCCATGAGAAACCCCGCAAAACAGGCCATTTCCCAAACCTTGCGATACACCCGTGCCGTCGTGTCGGTGACATCGAAGCGCACATTCGCACCAATGTTGAAAACCGCGACTTCTAGCGGGGGCAGTTCCGCCTCAATCCGGTCGACCAAGGCAACCATCTCCTCCTCGTTGCGCGCGTCCGCGGGAAAAGCGCGGGCTGCGTGCCCCTCTTGCCGAATGCTTTGCGCGAGTGCCTCAAGCGCTTTTGCATGACGCGGGCGACGGACAACACAGGCCATCAGACCCTCCGCGGCGAAGGCACGTGCAATCGCCCCGCCAGTGTCATCCCCAGCGCCGATCACCAAGCAGGAGCCGGAAGGTGTCATTCTTCGGTCCTTTGGCGGTCGTGAAGGGAGCGGAACCCAGCACCCAACGTAGGCTTCATGAAACACTTTTTGGTCGGGTCGGGGCGCATGATGCGCGCATCAGGTGGGAAAAGCACCTTAGCCACTGATCAAAGACGCGATTTCACCTTGTACCGCCTCGATCTCACCAAGCCCGTCTACCGCCTTTAGGATGCCTTTTGCATGATAATATCCGATAAGAGGTGCCGTCTGCTTGTAATAGGCCAGCAACCTCACCCGTAAACTCTCAGCATTGTCGTCAGCGCGGACAGGCTCTCCTGCAGCGCGCGCCTGCTCAGCGCGGTTGACAATCCGACCGACAAGCACGTCGTCGTCAACACTCAACTCAATCGCTTGATCAATCCGTTGACCCACTTCTTCCAACAACTCGCCCAAGGCATCCGCCTGCGCAAGGGTTCGCGGAAAGCCATCGAAAATGAAGCCTTTCGATGTTTCGCCCGTCAACTTTTCCCGGATGAGACCGATCACAATCTCATCGGTCACAAGATCGCCGCGCGCCATTACGTCCGCCACCAGGCGCCCCATGTCGGTACCGGAGTTCTTCGCTTCGCGTAACATGTCACCTGTCGACAACTGCACCATGTTATGCGTTTCAACCAAGTGCTTCGCTTGCGTGCCTTTCCCAGCCCCAGGAGGCCCAAGCAATATGATGTTCATCGACGTACGGGGCTCCGTTTCTTTCGTATCCCTTTTCCTTTGCCACGCAACTGAGACTTTTCAATCAAACCCTCATATTGATGCGCAAGAAGATGGCTTTGCACCTGCTGTATTGTATCCATCGTGACCGAGACGACGATCAATACCGAGGTGCCGCCAAAGTAGAAAGGTATCGCAAACTGGCCGCGCAAAACCTCTGGCAGTGCGCACACCAGCGCAAGATAGCCAGAGCCAAGGACCAAGACGCGATTGACCACATATTCAAGATATTCCGAGGTTTTCTTCCCAGGGCGAATGCCAGGAACAAAGCCGTTTTGGTTCTTCAGATTTTCCGCAACATCGTCAGGCTTAAAGCTGACATTGAAGGTATAGAAATACGCGAAGAAAATGATCATCGCGACGAAGAACAGCAGATATAGCGGCTGACCGGGCCCGAAGTTGGCAAGCAAAATAGACATCACAGGTCCCGTCGCATTGCCCGAAAAAGTGCTTACAGACACCGGTAAAAGCAAGAGAGATGAGGCAAAGATCGCCGGGATCACCCCCGACGGATTAACCTTTACAGGCAGGTGGCTGGAGCCGCCATCGTACATCTTAGCACCCACCTGCCGGCGCGGATATTGGATGTGTATCTTGCGCAAAGCGCGTTCCATAAACACGACAAACATGATGGTGACGACAACCATCACCAACACGCCGACGATCAATGCAGGGCTGATCGCGCCGGACCGGCCTGAGGCAAAGAATTGTGCCAGCGCCGCAGGCACCTCGGCGATGATGCCGACAAAGATGATCAACGAAATACCATTTCCGATGCCACGCGCGGTGATCTGCTCCCCCAGCCACATCAAAAACATCGTCCCGCCCACAAGCGTGATCATGCAGGACAATCTGAAAAACAGACCTGGATCAGCAGCGATATCCCCCGCCTCAAGCGATACTGCAAGCGCGTAAGACTGGACCGTCGCCAGCGCCACCGTGCCGTACCGCGTGTATTGATTGATCTTTTTACGCCCCTGCTCGCCCTCTTTCTTAAGCTGCTCTAACGACGGCACCATCGCCGTCAAAAGTTGAACGATGATCGAGGCCGAGATGTAAGGCATAATGCCCAAAGCGAAAATGCCCATGCGCCCCAAAGCGCCGCCGGTGAACATCGACACCATGCCACCGATACCTTGGCCCGCACTCTCCATAAACTCGCGCAGCGCCGTACCGTCGATGCCGGGCACGGGGATGAACGTGCCGATGCGGTAGACGATTAAAAGACCCAGCGTGAACAGGATACGGTTGCGTAGGTCCGTGGCCTTACCCAGCGCAGACCAGCTTGTGTTGGCGGCCATGTTTTCAACGGCTGATACCATAAAGGGGCTTCTTTCGCTGTTGATGGGGGCTGCCCGCCATCGCTCTGCGGGCAGCTGTGTTACGTCCTAGATCAACATGTAAGCGGAACGCCTCCTGCTCACAAGCCTTCACCCTGCTTTAGGCCGAGGCGTCACTTGGCTTGGGCGTCACCGAAACGGTGCCACCCACCTTTTCGACGGCATCGATCGCCGCTTTGGAGGCACCCGCAACGATCAGCTCAACTTTCGCGGTCAACTCCCCTTTCGCTAACACGCGAATGCCGTCCAGTTTGCGGCGCACCAAACCAGAGGCAATGAGCGCCTCTGCATCGATGGGTTGATCCGCATCAAGCTTTTTAGCGTCGATAAATTTCTGAAGCAGTCCAAGGTTGACCACCGCAAAGGCTTTGCGGTTGGGTTTGTTAAATCCACGCTTTGGCAAACGCTGATAGAGAGGCATCTGCCCCCCCTCGTAGCCATTGATCGCCACACCGGACCTAGATTTTTGACCTTTGATACCGCGACCACCCGTTTTGCCGATCCCGGATCCGGGACCGCGGCCCACGCGCTTGCGTTTTCTCGACGCACCTGGGTTGTCAGACAATTCATGTAATTTCATGTCGCTTCTCCTTTGCCGGAGATGCCCCCCAGCGACGGGAGCGGGCACACACGGCGTTTTCGTATTTTTTGTTTGATCGAGCGTGATCGCCCGACGCGCTCGCGATACCGCGTGTCGCATCCCTGTGCAAGGGGCAAGGCAAACATCGATTTGAAGCGGTAGATTATGCCATGTCCTCCTGCGGGCAAATCTCTACCGCGCAAACGAACAGTCCAGATCTTTCAGTCAAAAAGGATGCTGCGACGGCCCATTGAACATGCGCGGCTGAAGGTTGCCGATACCGACAATCTGTTGCGCTCGCCGCGAAACCACTTACCCTGGAGCGTGGGCAGGAAGGAAGGCAACATGGCACAAACACCGGATGATCTGACAGACAAAGCATCGACGCTGAAAAGCTACCAGGCCTCCCCCTACCTCAGCATCAAACACACGACTTATTTTCATGTCTATGATCGTCTATTCGGGCGATTTGTGGGTCAGGATTTTACCTTTGTTGAAATAGGTGTTTTCAACGGTGGCTCACTGTTCATGTGGCGCGATTTTTTCGGGCCAAAAGCGCGCATCATCGGAATTGATTTGAACCCTGTGGCACGAAAATGGGAAGACCACGGGTTTGAGATTTTCACCGGCAGCCAACAGAACCCCCAATTCTGGAAGACCTTTTTCGAGAAGGTGGGGACGGTAGATGTGCTGCTCGATGACGGCGGGCATACGTTTGAACAGCAAATTGTGACATGCCACTGCGCCGCGCCGAACATCAATGACGGCGGGCTGCTTGTCGTGGAAGACGCGCATACCTCTTACATGGAGAGTTTCGGCGGCCCCAGCCCGCTTTCCTTTATCGAATATTCAAAAAACATCGTGGATGGGATCAACCATCGATTTTCGGCTTTTGAGAAAAATCACAAGACAGAGCGCGTGATTTCAAGCGTGCAGTTTTTTGAGTCCATCGTCGCGTTTGAAGTAGATCGACGCCTGGCGAATATGCGGTCCGCACCGACGTCGAACAGAGGCGAGAGCATGGATGCCAAGGATTTTCGCTATGAAGATGGCATTACGATATCCGCGTCAAACCTCATGAAGGCTTTCAAATATTAAGGCATCCGGCGCTCAACTTAAGAGACTTTGACCAAATAAGCCTAGCACCCGTTCTAGGGGTGGCGCAATGGCGCCGCCGCCGGGGGCGAACCGGCGGGGCCCAACAGGAGCGGTTGGGTGAGAGGGAACGGGGTGTGTCCTGGTTAGGGCCGCGAGCTTTTCGGTTTTGAGATAAGAGGAACGCTGCAGATGCTGCAGGGGGCCAGCCCCCAACGCGCTGCGCGCGTTTCCCCCGGAGTTTATGGGCAAGATGAAAAAAAGCCCCGATCGATGTGCCGATCGGAGCCTGCTGTCAGAGTGATGATGTGACATCAATCCTCTTTGATGATCGCAACCATGTGAGGAATTTTGTTGATCATTCCGCGCACGGCCGGGGTGTCTTCCAGCTCGCGGGTTTTGTTCATTTTATTGAGGCCCAGGCCGATCAAGGTCTGACGCTGTTTGGCGGGGCGGCGGATCGGGGAACCGATCTGTTTTATGACGATTGTCTTAGCCATGATTTAAGCCTCCTCTGTCGCGGGCGCTTCTGGATCGGGCGCAGGCTCTGCCCGCGCCGGCAGGATGTCGGCCACTTTCTTGCCACGACGCTGGGCGACGGCACGCGGGGACGCCTCTTTTCTAAGCCCGTCCATGGTGGCGCGGATCATGTTGTAGGGGTTTTGCGAGCCAATGGATTTGGACACCACGTCTTTCACGCCCAGCATCTCAAACACGGCGCGCATAGGACCCCCGGCGATGATGCCTGTCCCTTCCGGCGCGGTGCGCATCACGACCTTACCGGCGCCATGACGCCCTTCCATATCGTGGTGCAGCGTGCGGCCCTCGCGCAATTGCACGCGGATCATCTGACGCTTGGCCTGCTCGGTTGCCTTGCGGATCGCCTCTGGCACCTCTTTGGCCTTGCCTTTGCCGAAGCCAACGCGACCTTTCTGGTCACCAACAACGACCAATGCGGCAAAGCCAAAGCGCTTACCACCTTTAACAGTCTTGGACACCCGATTGATGGCGACCAGACGGTCGGCAAATTCCGGGGCCTCTTCACGATCGCGGCGCGGGCCGCGACGGTTTTCACGTTCTGCCATGAGAACTTCCTTTGTTTTGGTGGGCACGCGCCCAGTTTATGTCGATCCCAGTGAGCATTCCGCCCCCGGATCATCGAAAGGGCCGGTATGGCCCTTTACGCTATTATTTTGAGCCAGGGTTTTCGAGGCTCGATACCCTGCGACTAAGGGTTGTTGTCCGGTTCAACGCCTGTTCTGCCGCCTCAAGTGCTGCTGCGGTATTGGCTGCATAGCGATCAACCTTACCGACAAGCAAATCATGCGTAATATCCTGATCATCAAGGCGAGAGACGATGGCAGCCAACTGGGCGAGAACAGCCTCTTTGAACTTATCGTCTTCCATAATGACCTCTTATCTTGCATCACGCGTGCTTAAACAGCACGCCACCGAACATCAAATCTTCAGACCACCCTCACGGGCTGCATCGGCCAGCGCTTTCACTTTGCCGTGGAACAGGAAACCGCCCCGATCAAAATACGCCTTTTCCACGCCTGCCTTCTTGGCCCGCTCGGCAATCGTTGCACCCACCTTTGTGGCCGCTTCGATGTTATTTTTACCAACCACGCCCAGGTCCTTTTCCAAGGACGACGCGGCGGCGAGGGTCACGCCGTTCACATCGTCGATCAGCTGCACGCTGATGTTCTTGGAAGACCGGTGCACGCTGAGGCGCGCGCGGCCTGCATTGACCTTGCGAAGTTTGTTCCGAACGCGCAGGCGGCGTTTGATGAACAGATCTCTCTTGCTGTTTGCCACTTTCTCGTTCCTTACTTCTTCTTGCCTTCTTTGCGGAAGACGAACTCGTCCTTATAGCGGATGCCCTTGCCCTTGTAGGGCTCAGGCTTGCGCCATGCGCGGATGTTCGCTGCGACCTCACCAACAAGCTGCTGGTCTATACCTTCCACAACGACTTCAGTCTGTTTTGGCGCGGTCACTGTCACACCTTCGGGGGCAACAAAATCCACGTCATGGGACAGGCCGAGGTTCAGTTTCAGCGTGTTGCCCTGCATCTGAGCGCGATAGCCCACACCCTGGATCTCAAGCTCTTTCTTGAAACCTTCGGTCACGCCGGTGACAAGGTTCGCCACCATCGTGCGGGACATGCCCCATTGCTGGCGCGCGCGCTTGGATTTGCCGCGCGGGGTCACGTGCACCACGTTGTCCTCGACGTTCAACTCAACGTCATCGGTCGCTTTGAAGCTGCGAGTGCCTTTCGGACCTTTCACTTCGATGGACTGGCCGGACACGCTGGCGGTCACACCGCTGGGCAGCTCAACCGGTTTTTTACCAATACGAGACATCAGCCCCTCCTTAGAATACGGTGCAGAGCACTTCACCGCCAACATTGGCGCTGCGTGCAGCTGCGTCCGACATCACACCCTTGGGGGTGGAGACAATCGACACGCCCAGACCCTGACGGACCTGCGGAATGTCCTGTGCGCCCATGTACACGCGGCGACCGGGTTTGGAGACCCGCTTGAGCTCGCGAATAACAGGTTCGCCCTCGTAGTATTTCAGGCTGATCTCAATGGCCGGATGACCATCAGCGCCTGTCACTTTCTCATATCCGCGAATGTAGCCTTCGTCGGCCAGCACATCGAGCACCCAGGCGCGCAGCTTGGAGGCGGGCGTCATCACGGTGGATTTGCCACGCATCTGGCTGTTGCGGATGCGGGTCAGCATATCTGCGATAGGATCGTTCATACTATACCCTCCTTACCAGCTTGACTTGACCATGCCGGGGATTTGGCCGGCTGAGCCCAGGTCCCGCAGCGCGATCCGCGAGATTTTCAGTTTGCGGTAATACGCATGCGGACGGCCCGTCAGCTGGCAGCGGTTGTGCAGACGCACAGCGCTGGAGTTGCGGGGCAGTTTCGCCAGCTTCAGGGAAGCGCGGAATCGCTCTTCCATTGGCTTGCTTTCGTCGCTGACGATTTCTTTCAGTGCCGCGCGCTTTGCCGCGTATTTTTTGACCAGTGCTTCGCGCTTTTTCTCGCGTGCGACCATGGATTTCTTAGCCATATCTCAATCCTTCCGATCAGCTGTTGAAGGGCATGTTGAAAGCTTTCAACAGCGCCTTGGCTTCAGCATCGGTTTTCGCCGTTGTGGTGATGACGATGTCCATACCCCAGGGTTCATCCACTTTGTCAAAGTCGATCTCTGGGAACACGATGTGCTCTTTCAAGCCCATGGCATAATTGCCGCGTCCATCGAAAGATTTGCCAGACACGCCGCGGAAATCGCGGACGCGGGGCAATGCGATCGTGATCAGACGGTCCAGGAATTCATACATCCGCTCACCGCGCAGGGTCACTTTGGCCCCCAATGGCATGTCCTCACGCACCCGGAACCCCGCGATGGATTTCTTGGCCCGTGTGGTCATCGCCTTCTGGCCCGCGATTGCGGTCAGGTCTTCTTGCGCGGATTTGGCTTTCTTGCTGTCGCGCACCGCTTCAGCCCCGCAGCCGATGTTCAACACGATCTTGTCCAGACGTGGAATCATCATGTCGTTCTTGTACCCGAACTCTTCCTTCATCTTGCCGCGAATGGTGTCGCGGTAGACGCTCAGAAGGCGGGGTGTGTATGTCGCGGTATCAAGCATCAATCACGTCCCCCGTGGTTTTGGCAAAGCGCACTTTCTTGTCGCCTTCCATCTTGAACCCAACACGTGTGGCTTTGCCATTGGCATCGACGTAAGCCAGGTTCGACAGATCCATCGGCAGCGCCTTGGGCAGACGACCGCCCTGGGATGTCTGTGACTGACGGGTGGCGCGGATGGCAATGTTGATGCCTTCCACGATGGCTTTGTTCGACTTGGGATCAACGGAAGCAATTGTGCCCGTCTTGCCCTTGTCCTTGCCCGCCAGGACAATCACCTTGTCCCCTTTTTTTAATTTAGCAGCCATCACAGCACCTCCGGCGCGAGCGATATGATCTTCATGAAGTTCTTGCCGCGTAGCTCACGCACCACGGGCCCAAAGATGCGGGTGCCCACAGGTTCGTTGTTGTTGTTCAGGATCACCGCCGCGTTGCGGTCAAAGCGGATGGCGGTGCCATCTTCGCGGCGGACTTCTTTGGCGGTGCGCACGACGACGGCCTTGCGGACGTCACCCTTTTTCACGCGACCACGTGGGATGGCTTCTTTTACCGAGACGACGATGATGTCGCCGACGGAGGCGTATTTACGCTTTGAACCACCCAAAACCTTGATGCACTGAACTCGGCGTGCGCCTGAGTTATCAGCAACATCCAGGTTGGTTTGCATCTGGATCATTTGGTTTCTCCCGACCTATGGGGGGCGATGCATGCCTGATCCCCAGGGTTTCGATTAATTGCATCAGAAAACCCCGCCTGCCTTGCGGCGGACGGGGTCTGCATTCAGGGACTAGGCCGTCAACACTTCCCAACGCTTTGTCTTTGACTTTGGTGCACATTCAATAATGCGGACAATGTCGCCCACTTTGAATGCATTGTTCTCATCATGCGCCCGATATTTCTTGGACTTACGCACCGTTTTTTTCAGAACCGGATGTGTGAAACGGCGCTCCACATTCACGGTGACGGTTTGGGCGTTTGCATCGGAGGTGACGACGCCTTGCAAGATACGCTTTGGCATTTCGGTTTCTCCTTACTCTTCCGCGCCAGACTTGGCTTTTTCGTTCAGAATGGTGTGGACGCGGGCCACATCACGCTTGACACTGCGCAGACGCGCAGGGTTTTCCAATTGGCCTGTCGCCTGCTGAAAGCGCAGGTTAAAGGCTTCTTTTTTAAGGGTCACCAGCTCGTCACGAAGCTGGTCGGGGGTCTTATCCCGAAGTTCTTGTGCGTTCATCACACTTTTCCTTTCAACATCACCGGCAGGCCGAAAAACGTTACCCGCACTCCGGTGGAGTGGTAGAGCGCGCCTTGTAGGAGCGTTTATGAGACTGCGCAACCCCTATCCTACACCTGAATGCGGATAAAGAATATGCATGATGACAACTGCCTCAAAGCATCCGAGCTTAAACCTGATACGCCTTGCCCAGCCAACGTAGTGCCGCCCGGTGGGGACGGGACGGCGCGGCCCAAAAATGCCTGTTGGGCGGGAGACCGATAAGGACGGGGCATACCGAGTTTACGCGAGTTTAAGGCAGTATGCCCTCATCAGCCAAGATCGCGCAACCATGCGCCCCACCCCAGCAACATCGGTCACTCCTGACTTTGGGCTCTTGACTGCCGCAACGAAGATCGCGACGTTGCCCATGTGCTTAGAGTGCTAGGCCGCGTGAAACCCCAAGCCCCCAATGTCGCATGGCAGACCTGAAGTCTTTATTTGTCACACCGCTCTATCACGCCGCCCTGACGCAGGGTCCAGATCGCATCGATATACCGGCTCTGGAGGCGTCTTGCTGGTCGATCGCACAAGATGATGAGGCAGGTCAGAAATGGTCGGAAGAAAACGGCTACCCCGGCTACACTTCTTACGCCTCGCTCTCTGATCTCGGCTGGCGCTCCCCCACATTCGCCGAACTCATCACATTGCTTGACGCGCATGTCGCCACCTTCGCGCAAGAGCTTTCCTTTGACCTGGACGGTAGAGCGCTGAAACTCGAGGATATCTGGATCAACATCCTGCCCGAGGGTGGCATTCACACCGGGCATCTCCACCCGCATTCCGTGATCTCAGGCACCACCTATGTCGCCTTGCCCGACGGCTCAGCCTCGATCAAGTTCGAAGATCCCCGTCTGCCGATGATGATGGCCGCGCCCGGCCGCGTGAAAGACGCCCCTGAAACGCTGCGCCCCTTTGTCTATGTTACGCCCAAGGTGGGCGACGTGCTGCTGTGGGAAAGCTGGCTGCGCCACGAAGTGCCGATGAACATGGCGGAGCGGGAACGCATTTCCGTTTCCTTTAACTACAGTTGGCGGTAACATCTTTTTTAGGACAACAAAGAGCGGCCTTATGACAATCGCGACAATCGTTGACATGCAAGCTCATCCTTTGACAGATCCCGATTTTCAGCGGTCATGCGCGAGAATTTTACACGAAAAGGGCATATTGGTCTTGCCGGGCTTTCTTCGGGGCACCGCCTTGCGTGCTGTCTTATCGGAAAGCACGTCTCAACAAGACAACGCCTACTTCTGTACGCAGAGCCACTCGGTATATCTCACGCCGCCAAACCCAGCACACCCGCCAGATCACCCCGCTAACCGACAGGTCGAAAGCTCAAAAGGATGCATCTGCGACGATATCGTCGATGAGAACTCACCCCTGCGATCGCTCTACAACGACGCATACTTTCAATCCTTCATCACAGCGGTCACCGGCCAGAGGGAACTGCACCCCTATGCCGACCCGCTGTCGTCGATCAACATTCACTACGCCAGGCGCGGTCAAGAACTGGGATGGCATTTCGACAACTCTTCTTTTGCAATCACGCTGCTGATCCAGAAGCCAGAGGTAGGAAGCCAGTTCGAATACGTGAAGGATTTGCGCGATGCCGATGCGGGGGAGATGAACTACGAGGGCGTTGGGGATGTGTTAGATGGCAAGATTGTACCTGAAACACTGACGATGGATCCTGGCACACTCGTCCTTTTTCGCGGTCGCAACTCCATTCACCGCGTCTCTCCCAATGAAAGCGACACAACGCGCATGCTTGCGGTGTTGGCCTACAATGCGGAACCGGGTGTGGCGCTTTCAGAAAGCGCGCGCCGCACTTTTTACGGGCGCCTGCAGTAAACCACCCGCGTTTTGAGCTTGCCGCGCGGGCATGGCGGCGGGCAAAATGTCGCTTGGCAATCGTGGTGTCCCCGCTAGCTCTGGCGTCGAAGGAGAACTGCGTTGATTGACACCCTTACCCTGCTCATCACCGCCATATTGTTTGGCGGCATGGTGTTTTACAGTTTCGGTTTCGCGCCAGTGCTCTTTGCTCAACTTTCAAGTGAGCAAGTGCGCCCCATCCTGCGGGGCACTTTCCCCTACTATTACCTCGTGGTGATCGCTGTATCGGCAGTTGCGACCGCTTTTGCCTTCACACAGTCGACCATGGCTGGCCTTTTGCTTGGGGGTATCTGCGTCAGCACGATCTATGCCCGACAAATTCTGATGATCCAGATCAACGCCGCGACCGACCGAAATGACAAACGGGCGTTCGGGGTATTGCACGGCGCATCTGTGGTCATTCAGTTGATACAGATCGCACTGAATGCGTGGGCCCTGGTGATCTTGAGCTAAAGGTGCACTGCCGGAAGCTTGCGCCGTCAGGGCTGACATAACCCGTGCCCTATCACTTTCCCGCCCAACAGATCCTATTGGGCCGTGCTGGTCCGCCCCACGGGGCAGCGCGATTGCGCCACCCCTCGGACCAGCGCTAGATCTATTTGGCCCCGATGTCCTGGTTTTAAAGCCAGATGCTTTAGTATGTTGGTTTGTCAAACTTTTCTATCCTGGCAATCCGACCTCACGCGACCATGGCACCATTCGGACGATCTCGGGTCGTCGGCATCGATGATGTATGATCAACAGCCTTTGATAAACCGATGCGCCAACTGAGTGACCTCTTCAAGGGCCTGACTGTTTTGCCTCAAAGATCCGATGGTGCGCAGAACGTGCAGGCCAATGAAGAAAGGCAAAATTGTCTCGTATTCCTCCGCGGGCAGAACGCCGCTGGAGAGGAAAGCCTCGACATCCGATCTGGAAATCCCATGGATGAAACCTGTTTGGTCATCTAGCGCGGGCGTTTGCACCTGCGTCCAAACCAAGAACCGGGCGACGTCCTGGGCGATTGGCAGATGCGCGCGGCCCTGTATGTCATAGCCATAAAGACAGCCATCTGCAAAATGTGCGTTTATACTCACAAAGTCCGCATGTATCGCGGCCTTTGCAAGGCTCTGGCCCCGCAAATCAGGCGCTAAACGGCGCAAATGCGCCAGCACTCGGTTGAAAAGAGAAAGGTCGTTTTCCGACAGGTTCTCTTTGCGATGGCCTGCCGTTTTCTTAATCCACCAGCCGGGGCTGAAATGATGCCCGCGTTCCACGCGACCAAGCGTATACGTCCGCAGCCAACCGCCACTGAGCTTCATCAGGTCGTGCCGCTCCTGATGACTTGCCTGTTTGATGGCTTTATCCAGGCGTATGCCAGGAACAAAACTGAGCACAATGAGACCCAGATCCGGAAACGCCGCGACGCATTCATTCACCCGGTACGGGGGGGCGCTCATCACCTTCGCGAGGATATCAAGCTCTTGCTTGGCTTCCAACACGCGTCGTTCGGACTCTGACAACAAAGATCGCTTGATGACCACCCGTTTGCCCTGAAACTTTGCGCGTGCAGTTAGCTGATCTGGTCCTGTTTTCAGGATCTTCTCGACACGAAACCCTTTGAATGCTGGATGCCGCTCCACCAGCTCATACAGTCTCTGTTCAGCGATAAATGCGTCGATTGGGTCCGGCATTTGTCTTCTTTGAATTAGTCTTTAGCGTCCGATGTCAGGAGTTAGGCCGCAGCCAGTGCGCTCTGTAACGCATTTTGCACACCGGCCTCATTGTTCAGTCCGCGGTTATGCTCATACACCCGCCAGTTCCTCTCAGTCTCTTTGTAAGGCGCTGAAAACTGACGGAAAACTTTGGCTTTCAGGGTCCCTTGGGGCAATAGTTTCAGGTCAACACTATGCCTGTGTCTATACATGAACGTGGTATATGCGCCAGGACCCGAAAGCCAGAAGATACCAGCGCCTTCAAGATCTCGGATATTTTGCAAAACGTGACTTAGAAGCCGTGCGATAATCACGTTCTGCGGCGGCGCTGCAAGCCATCCATTGAACACAACACAATTGGGAACATGTGTCAGAGAGGAGGCCCAGAGGAATGAACCACCAACGCTTTGGAATTGGGCGGCCTCCGCTTCCGGTAGACTGTCTGCATCGCAGTAGATGCCACCATCTTTAATCAGTCGATACAATCTAAAGACATCTGATTTCAGGGCGGGATGCCAAAATGCGTCAAACTCACGAGCCGCCGCTGGGCCAAAGGCTGCGTAGATGTACTCTTGCGCAGCGGCATCGTCATACCATGAATGCGCGTGAGCCGCAGACACCCATTTCTGGCGTGCAGCCTTGATCTGAGAGGGTGGTTCCGGCTGGTCCCAATACTGAAACACATCCGTGACCTGCGTTCCTTCGGCCGGGAAAACGGCACGATTGGCGCAGAAAACTGCCCAACCCATCGCTTCAAAACGTGTCATTGGATGCGCGTGATCGTCCAAGGCAATCTCATCCAAATTGTCCTGGGCACCGGCCTTTAGGTCGCGCAAGATCGCCCAGAACAGGCGTGGCTGCCCCTCCAAAGTGTGATGCGCAAGCGGTGCCATTTCTGCCAAGTCAACCTCTGTGCTGCTTGACAGCACATGATCGAGGGCATGGAAAGGCACGCCAGCAACATCGACGTTCTTATCGGAGAGCTTTTGAAGATAGCGGTTTAGAGCGACAAATTTGTGGTCGCGAACGAGTGCATTTATCCTCGATCGTTGATAAAGATTCAGCTTTGCCGCCATGCGCAAAACATAGCGCAGACCCAAAGCACCGGGCAACTGCTGGATACCAACGCGCCGACCGCGGCTTCCTGGGCCAATCAATATGTCCTGAACTCAATATCCATCGCAGCGATTTGCTGACCTTGTAGAACTGAGAAGCCTTGATACACTTCAAAGAAAAACGAAGGGGAGGAGTGGCTGGCGTGAGCAAGACAGTCTTGGGAGGGGAATTGGCCACGGCAGCTGTGCTCGTTGTGGATGACGAACCCGGCATTCGCCACTTCTTGGAAAAGTCTCTTTCTAAAACCTGCGCGCGCGTCGATGTTTGCGCGAATACCGCCGCTGCCTCGGAAGCTTTGGACGCCCGCAGCTATGACATCATCATCCTTGATAACGTCATGCCTGAAAAGACGGGCCTAGAGTGGCTTTTAGAGCAGCGCGCCGTCGGGCTGATGTCAGACGTCATCGTCATCACCGCCTACGCCGATCTCGATACCGCCATTGAGGCAATTCGCGTGGGGGCAAGCGACTTTATCTTAAAGCCCTTTCGGTCAAACCAGGTTTTGAACGCCATTTCGAAGTGCCTGACGAAATCGGAGCTAAAACGGCAGAACTCTGCCCTGCGGCATGAGCTGTCTGAGGGTAAGGACCTGATGCGCCACCGTGACAGTTTGATTGGCTCTTCCGATGTCAGCCAAAACGTGCGGCGCAAGATTGCCTCTGCAGCCTCTATCTCGGCCAATGTGGTCTTTGAAGGGGAAACCGGTCTTGGCAAGCAGGTCGCGGCGCGGATGCTGCATGCTCAGTCCAGCCGGCGCGATAAACCTTTCGCCGCTTTGCACTGCTACGGGCTCTCTGCCTCAGACCTCCGCGACAGGTTGTGCGGTTCTTTGACAGAAGAGCGGGAAGGGATGCTGCGCTATGCAAACGGGGGCACGATCTATCTAGAGGATGTGGACCTCTTGGACACGTCAAGCCAGAATGTCCTGCTTGATTGGCTCACGACGGGGCGGTTTCAACCTGCGGGCGGGTCGCGCAGCTTTAGCACGGATATCCGGCTTGTATGTTCGTCGACCCAGTCTTTGAAAAATGCGAGCGAAAGCGGCAGCTTTCATCCCGACCTTTTCTATCTTCTCAGCGTGCACTGCATCCGTCTTGCGCCCCTGCGGGAAAGACCTTCAGATGTGCCTGAAATCGCCGAGGTATTTGTCAAAGAGATGTCGACAAAATTGGGCGCGGCTGCGGTGCAAATAAGCCCCGCAGCAAAACGAAAGCTCATGGCACATCCCTGGCCCGGCAATGTGATGGAACTGCGCAATCTGGTCGAAAGGGCGCTGATCATGGGAGGGTTCGAACAAGCGCTTGGAAGCGACGCCGCGCCCAAAAGTGAGAGCTTAGCCGCTGTCGAGCAGCGTCACATCCTTAGCGTGCTAGAGGCATGCAATGGCAACCGGGCCGAGGCTGCGCGCAGACTGGGGGTTGCACGCAAAACCATCGACCGAAAATGCCAAGCGTGGGATCTCTGACGTGTTCGGCACTAGCGTCCGGCTAAGACTCCTGATACTCGCGCTGTTGCCGCTGGTTGTGCTGATGCCGATCTTATTGGGCGTGACGATGTGGCGCTGGATAGACCGCTACGACGAGTTGCTGATTGCTAAGGTTCAAAGCGACTTGCGTGTCGCGGAGCAGTTTTTTGGTCAGATCGAAGAGGCACAGGCGCAAAGCGTCTCAGCGGTGGCACAGTCAACGCGCTTTCGAGACGCGATGGCCTCGGGCGAGGCTGCGTTCGACCAATTTCTGGCTGCTGAACGCCAGCGGCTCGGCCTCGACTTTCTGCTGATGAGTGCGGGCGCGCAAGATAAAACGCTTCCCCCCAGCACTGTGCCGCTGGTGGCGCAGACCGGAAAGAACCAGCCCAGCGCGGGCCTCGTGATCCTAAAGGCGGAGGAGCTAGAGGGCTTGCGCCCAGGGTCGGCCGCGACAGCGCGGGTCCCCCTGGTGGACACGACCGCCGCGCGCCCCATCAACCGGTCCGAGGAGACGCGCGCCATGGTCATCTTGGCGGCGCATCGCATCGCGGGTGATGAAAGCGGCGTTCTCATAGGCGGGCGCATCCTCAACCGTGACACCGATATCATCGATCGCATGAACTCTCTGATCTATCGAGGTGAGGAAACAGAAGAGGCCAGAACCGGCACGACAACGCTTTTCCTGGACGATGTTCGAATCTCAACCAACGTGCGGCTGTTCGAGGGGTCGCGCGCACTGGGCACCCGTGTTTCAGAAGCTGTTTGGCGACAGGTGCTCATCGAAGGCGAAACCTGGCTCGACCGCGCGTTTGTGGTGAATGACTGGTACATCTCGGGATATGTGCCGCTTGAAGATGTCAGCGGCCAGCGCATTGGCATGCTCTACACCGGGTTTCTGGAGGCGCCAGTGACGATACAGCGGAACCAGACCATCCTGACGCTCGTGCTCGCCTTTATCGCGGTCATCGTCGCGACTGTGCCAATCTTTCTAAGGCTTGCAAGTGGCGTATTTGCGCCGCTTGAAAAGATGAGCACCACCATGGCACGGGTTGAGCAAGGGGCCCTTGACGCGCGGATCGGCCAGGTCAAAGGGCAGGATGAGATCGGTGCCGTCGCGGGGCATCTCGACCGACTGCTCGACCAAGTTCAAGACAGGGATGCAGAATTGCGCGGCTATGCCGACAATCTGAATACGCTCGTCGAGCAAAGAACGCGCGAGCTGAGCGATGCCAACAGCAAACTGGAAGCGACATTCGCGCAACTCGTGCTCAAAGAAAAACTCGCGACCTTGGGCGAAGTGGCGGCAGGGGTCGCGCATGAGATAAATAACCCCGTTGCCGTCATCCAAGGCAATATGGAACTGGTGCGGGATACATTGACCCCCGAACAGGCAAAGGACTTGCACACTGAACTTGCGTTGATCGACAATCAAACACAGCGGATCTCCGTTATCACGGCCAAGCTCTTGAATTTCTCCCGCCCGGGCGAATTGTCCGAGGGTGCGGCGCGCGCCTTTGCAGAGCAGGCGGTGCGTGACGCGCTGGTGCTGATCGCCGCAGATGCCGCCAAGCACGAGGTAAAGATCGCGCAGCAGCACGAGGCATCGCCGCCGCTAGAGATCGTAGAAAGCGAGCTGCAGCAGATCCTCGTGAACCTATTTATCAACGCTATTCAAGCAATGAAATCCGGCGGGTCATTACGCATCTCAACCCAGCCGCAAGAGCGGCAAGGCAAGCCAGGGGTATGCATCAGTGTCGCCGATACCGGAGAGGGCATTTCGCCCGAACAGCTTGAGCAAATCTTTGATCCCTTTTTCACAACGAAACGCGCCCAGGGGACGGGACTCGGTTTGTCGATTAGCCAAGCCTTGGCGGGAAAAGCCGGGGGCCTTTTAACGGCGAAAAGCGAAATCGGCGTGGGCACGACATTTTTTCTGTGGTGCCCGGCGGCGGACAATCTGTCCTAATAAGTCGCGACCCCCGCCGAAATACTGGACATTTTGACCCTAGAGTGATCGCCCATGCGCGGAAAAGATAGACATTTTGACCTTTCTGCACCGCCGCAAATTAAACATAAGTAATTGATTAAAAACAATATTTATGTTGACAGCCCGGATGTTCAAGTGCGAGCCGTGAAAAAGTAAGGCGCAGCATACAAATGTAGACAATCCCGTCGCTGCGCCGCTTAGAGCGGGGTGAGGAGCCCCCTCCAACGCGGAGGAAAACCCATGTCAAATACACCAGCAGGGCCTCTCGGCTTTCTGCGTAAAGAGAACATCGTAGCCCCCGAAGGCTACAATCGCTGGCGGGTCCCGCCGGCGTCCATTGCCATTCACCTATGCATCGGCTCTGTCTATGCTTGGTCGGTCTTCAACCCGCCGCTCACCCGCCTTGGCGGCGTTGTGGCGCCCGCAGCGAGCGATTGGTCGCTCAGCTCGGTTGTCTGGATCTTTTCAGTTGCCATCGTTGTGTTAGGGCTGACGGCAGCCGTGGGCGGCAAATGGCTTGAAAAGGTCGGCCCACGCTATGTTGGCGTCGTCGCCGGGTGCCTTTGGGCCAGTGGCTTTATTCTCGGCTCTTTCGGCATCTCTCTCGGTCAGCTCTGGATGGTTTATCTTGGCTACGGCGTCCTTGGGGGCATGGGGCTTGGCTTGGGGTATGTATCCCCGGTCTCTACCCTGATCAGATGGTTCCCGGACCGCCGTGGCATGGCCACGGGTATGGCCATCATGGGCTTTGGCGGCGGTGCCATGATCGGTGCGCCACTCAAATCCTGGCTTCTGGGGCTCTATGCCAAAGCACCTGAGTATTTGGGCGCAGAAGCCGCGGTAAACCTCGTGACAGAAGGCGGGCGACGCTTCGCTGAAACGGCGAATGGCCTTGTCGAAATCGTTGTCGCCTCGGCAGAGCAAGCAGCGCCTTTTGGCGGCGAGGCAGGTGTGTATGTTGTCGGCACTGGCAACACCGGTGCTGCGGGGGCATTCATGACGCTCGGCATCGTCTATTTCATCGTGATGATGACGGCAGCCTTTCAATACCGCGTGCCACGTGAAGACTGGAAGCCCGAAGGCTGGGAACCCAAGCCCGCGGCAGGCGGCATGGTAACGCGCAACAACGTGCATATCGACGAAGCGCATAAAACCCCACAATTCTGGCTGCTTTGGATCGTCCTGTGCTTCAACGTGACAGCGGGCATCGGGGTGATTGGCGTCGCGAAAACGATGATCAACGAAATCTTTGGCGATCTGGCCCTTGTGACGGCGGCCTTTGCGGGCACCTATGTTCTGATGATTTCGGTCTTCAACATGGTCGGCCGGTTCTTCTGGGCATCCACCTCAGACTTCATTGGGCGCAAGAACACCTATCATTGCTTCTTCATCCTGGGCACGCTGCTTTACTGCACGATCCCCTTCTTTGCCGGCTCCGGCGGAGTGACAGCGTTGATTGGCTTTTACATTGCCACGATGATCATCTTCACGATGTACGGTGGCGGCTTCGCGACAATCCCAGCCTATCTGGCGGACATCTTTGGCACCTTGCATGTGGGCGGCATTCACGGACGTCTTTTGACGGCCTGGTCCACCGCCGGTGTCCTGGGGCCTTTTGCGATCACGTTCCTGCGTCAGCGGTCAAAAGACAACGCGATAGCAGATCTTGCTGCAGCCGTGGATCCCGCAGCCTTTGCGGAGAAATTCGGCGCGCCCATCGCGCAGCTGAACGAACTGGTCGCCGCGAACACTGTGACCATTGCCCGCCTGATGGAGATTGCGCCAGCTGGCACTGTGGATCCAACATCGACGCTGTATAACACGACGATGTTCTGCATGGCCGCTCTTCTTGTGATCGCCTTTGTGGCAAATGCTCTGGTGCGCCCTGTGGGCGAGAAGCATCACGTCACGAAGACGCATCCAAGCGCCGTTCCAGCGGAGTAAATTCCGCCACCTGCAGGGCTGCCGTTCAATTCTTTGGCGGCCCTGCAATTCTTCCCAAGACATTGAACAAAGCCAGGCCAGGGAGGGCCCCGTGATGTCCAAGATATCCACCAAAACGGACAATTGCATTCGCAAACCCTCTGGCGCGGCTGGGGGCTGGGGCGCCCTCAAGAGCGTGGGCCGACAGCTGATGGGATCGGGCAAACCGATCTCGGGCGCGCGCACCCTGCTCAGCCTCAATCAAGCCGATGGATTTGACTGCCCAGGCTGCGCGTGGGGCGATCCAGAACACGGCTCTTCTTTTGAGTTTTGCGAAAACGGCGTAAAGGCCGTGGCGTGGGAGGCGACGAAAGCGCGTGTGACGCCCGCGTTTTTTGCTGAACACTCTGTCACCGCGTTACAGACTTGGTCGGACTACGACTTAGAGCATCAGGGGCGTCTGACACAGCCCATGCGATACAACCCCGAAACCGATCACTATGAAGAGGTCGCTTGGGAGGGTGCTTTTGCAGGTATCGCGAAAGAGCTGAACAAGCTTGACGATCCAAACAAAGCTGAATTCTACACCTCGGGCCGTGCCTCAAACGAAGCGGCATTCATGTACCAACTCTTTGTGCGTCTCTACGGGACGAACAATTTCCCAGATTGCTCAAACATGTGTCACGAGGCATCGGGCGTGGCACTTATCCAGGCGATTGGGATCGGCAAAGGCACGGTGCATCTTGAGGATTTCGAGAAGACCGATCTGGTCTATTGCGTCGGTCAGAACCCGGGCACCAACCACCCCCGGATGCTGTCATCTCTGCGCGAGGTGGTAGAGCGTGGCGCGAAAGTCTGCGTCTTTAACACGCTGAAAGAGAAAGGTCTGACCAGATTTGCCGACCCACAGGAAAAGATCGAGATGATCCGGGGCGGTTCGGAGCCGACTTCGACCGATTATTTTCGCCCGCGTCTGGGCGGTGACATGGCCGTCTTCCGCGGCATGTCGAAGGCGGTATTGGAAGCAGAAGAATTGGCCTTGGAAAATGGCAAGCCGTCAATTCTCGATCACGATTTTCTCGCAGAACACACAGCGGGCTTCCCGGAATGGGCAGCGATGGTGGCGGCAACCCCCTGGGATCATATCGAGGATCAGTCCGGTCTGACAGAGGCCGAGATCCGCGCGGCGGCGCAGATGTATATCGAGGCGGACAGCGTCATAACAACCTGGGCCATGGGGATCACCCAGCATCTGCATTCCGTACCCACGATCCGCGAAATCGCATCTTTCATGTTCCTACGCGGCAATATCGGGCGCGCGGGCGCGGGGCTTTGCCCGGTACGAGGTCATTCCAACGTCCAAGGTGATCGCACGGTCGGGATCAATGAAAAAGCGCCCAAGCCGCTCATCGACGCGTTGGAAAAAGAGCTCGGTGTTGAGATGCCGCGTGCGCCCGGCCACAACGTGACCCAAGCCATTGGCGCGATGCTTGAAGGTTCGGCACGCGCCTTCATCGCTTTGGGCGGCAACTTTGCCCGCGCGGTACCCGATTCCACGCTGGTCGCAGAGGCCTTTCGCAAGCTCGATCTGACCGTGAACATCGCGACAAAGCTAAATCACGGGCATCTGATGCCGGGGAAAGTGTCATACATTCTTCCGTGTTTGGGCCGCACAGAGATCGATCGTAACTCAAAAATGCAGCGCCAGATGGTGACGGTGGAGGATTCGATGTCGATGGTGCATGGCTCGTCAGGGATCAATCTGCCGGCCTCGAAAGATCTTCTGTCGGAAGTGCGCATTGTTACCGGCATCGCCAAGGCCACCGTGGGCAATGCCGTCGTTGACTGGGACGAACTGGGCGATGACAACGACAAGATCCGCGACATGATTGCGCGCGTGCTTCCCATCTACGGTGATTTCAACGAACAGGTGCGCAAACCGCGTGGTTTCTGGCTGCGCAACCCAGCGACCTGTCGCGAATGGAACACGCCCACAAAGCGGGCCAATTTCGGAGAGGCCGACCTGCGCGTCGCCACCGAATGGCAGGCGATCAACGGTCAGCCTGACACATTCGTGCTGCAAACATTTCGCAGCCACGACCAGTACAACACGACGATCTACGGCATGGATGACCGCTATCGCGGGGTCTATGGCGTCAGGGATGTGATGTTCATCAATCAGCGTGACATGGAAAGGGCGGGTGTAGAGGCTGGGCAACTTGTGGATATCACGGGCACATACGATGATGGTCGCTTGCGCCAGTGCAAAGGTTTCCGGGTCGTGCCCTATGACACACCAGAGGGGTGCATCGCAGGCTACTACCCTGAAATGAACGAACTTGTGCCGCATCAGACCTATGGTGAGCAAAGCTATACGCCGACCTCAAAGTCAGTGATCGTTCAGATTAGCCCGCATCGACCATGACCGATCTTGCATCAACGATAGAAAAGCGCACCGCCCAGTTGAGGGCATCTGAGACAGGTTTTCTGAGCGAGCTTGGCCCGTATCTTTTGGCTGCGGTGGCGGAAGGTGTTGCGAGCGATACGCGAAGCTTTGCGCGGCTGTTCGGCGTACCCCATGCGCTTGTCATCCGCGAAGCCACGAGCCTGTCCGAGGATCTCAATCTTCTGACAACGCAGCGCCGCAACGACCGGTCGCAGCGCGTTTTCCTTGCGCTCACCAAAGCGGCCATAGCGCCGCCACAAGAACCTGCGACCTTACACCTGAGCGACCTTGACCAAACCGACTTAGCGCCGGTCCGAGGGGCGGCGCAGTGCGGTTCAACAGCCTTTGTGGAGCGGGAAGTTGATCGGGAACGGGGTGCGTCAGGGTTAGGGCCGCAAGCTTTAGGAAGGCAGCAAGATGACAAAATTTGACCCTCCCAAGCCCGCATTCCTGAACCCAGCCTGTCAGACGCGCGTCATGCGACGATCACCCGAGGGTGACAGTGCAGCGCATCGCACGATCATCCACGAATGCGCTGTCGCCATCGTCTTAAATGGGACGACTGTCGCGGTCATGATGACCTCTCCGCTCGATATCGCCGACTTTGCTATGGGCTTTGTGGTGACGGAGGGCTATCTTCGCAATCCGGCCGATGTGGAAGAGTTTGAGATCATCACCCATCCATCGGGTCTTGAAGCGCGATTTTGGGTCAACACGATATGTGCGGACGCACTTAAAGAGCGTCGACGGTCCATGCTGGGCCCGGTTGGCTGCGGCCTGTGCGGCATAGACAGTCTTGAGGCAGCGATCCGCAGGGTCCCACCCGTGCGGACGCATACTTGCCTCAGCGCAGACGTGCTGCGAGAGGGGTTTGAGGCACTTCGCGATGAACAGCATCTGCACAACGCCACGCATTCGTGTCACGCGGCAGGTTTTGTCACATCCGAGAACGGTCTCGTGGTCACGCGGGAAGATGTCGGGCGGCATAACGCACTCGACAAGCTAATCGGTTCATTGCTGACCGCAGGCATCTCACCCGCGGAGGGGGCAATTATCATGACCTCTCGCATCTCTGTCGAACTGGTTCAGAAAGCGGCCAGCGTGGGCTGCGGGATCCTCTCAGGCATATCCGGTCCCAGCGCCTTGGCGGTGGAAACCGCTGCTGGCGCTGGAATGACATTGACCGGTTTTCACCGTTGCGCAGACTTCGATGTATTTTGCGGCGAAACGCGCATCGTTTTCGAACGCGCAAGCATTGAGATCTTGAACGATCAGCGCGCCTGCTGAGAGAACGTTTCAGCAAGTGTCGCTTGCCGCTTTCACAAATCAAGAGACACTGGAATAAAGTAGCCCAAATTCTGCGGCATCCGACTTAAAACCGGTACAGCTTGCCTAGCCGCCTGGGCGCCGCCCCATGGGGCGGACCGGCACGGCCCAACAGCGCCTGTTGGGCAGAAAGGTGAGAGGGACGGGATGTGTCAAACTTAAGGTCGGATGCTTTTGGCCCTGCTCTATCGCATTGGCGGTTGCCGCTTCTCGGCGCATGAGGCGCGGTGCTGTCATGGCGTTAAGCACCTTGGAGCACCCATGCCTCACCAAGCGGGAGTGATCGTCGAACGCAACCGGCCTGGTCGTTTGGTAGGCGCCGACACCGTAGCCGCTTACGCCTGGATCAGTGGCACGCCTTCCACCGTGACACGGTGCATCAGACGACGGAAACCGTGGTAATCGTTGATCGCCTTGTGCCAAGTCGCTCGGTTGTCCCACATGGTGACATCGCCAACCCGCCACCGCACACGGCATTGAAACTCAGGCCGTTTGCAATGCGCATACAGCATCGCAAGGATCGCGTCAGATTCTTCCGCCGAAAGTCCTTCGATATGCGTTGTGAAGACCGGATTGATAAACAATCCGCGCCACCCGCTGAGCGGATGGGTAATGACAACGGGGTGACGTGCATCTTGTTGCGCGTGATCGGCGTTGCCCAAACGCCCGGTTTTGACGGCCTCACTGTCTTGAGCGGCGGCACCAAAGACATGGCGGGAGGAATGGACCGCTGTCAGCCCGTCAAGCAATTCTCTGATAGGCGCTGACAAAGCCTCATAGGCGGCCCCCATGGACACGAAAAGCGTATCACCGCCATAGGGCGGCATCTCAATGGCATGTAGGATCGAACCCAACGCGGGCTCTTGATCATAGGAATGATCCGTGTGCCAGCCCTCTCCAACGGCTTCCTTCTGATCTTTTTCCTTCAGGACCATGGCGATCTCTGGATGATCATCCACCGGTTTGAAAAAGCGGTTCACATTGATCGGACCAAATCGGCGGGCGAAGGCGAGGTGATCCTCCGGTCTGATACGCTGATCTCTCAGGACAATGACAGAATGCCTCGCAAAAGCCGCGTGAATATCGTCGAACTGGCGCGCGTCCAGAATGTCAGCACCGATAATTTCTGCACCCAAAACGCCGGTGAGCGGTTTGATATCCATTCGCGTGTTCCTCTTGATGAATACAAGGTAACAGACAGCAGGGGTAAAAAGAAGATGAGGGATTTTGATACTGCGCGAGGGTGTTTGACCCTCATCGGCCTGCGCATCGCATGCAATGACATCATCGTCGGACCGCACCGATTTTGCCAAGAACGGCAGCGTTGTATCCGAAACTGCCCCTCTTTCTGGCTTGGAGAGAGGCTTGCGTTTTCCTCCGCCTTGATCGTCGCGATCGCGTGCGTCGCCTCAAGAAAGTTCTCACCGTTGAACCGATCCACCCATCGCGTGTCTACGAGCGAACGTGACCCCGGGAGCTGCGCCGACCTAAGCGCGTGACGATCTGAGGTTTGAACGCGCCCATGGTCGCACGGGCGCGCGCAATCTCGTCACGCTTCATGTGCGATATAAACCCTTGCGCTGCCGCCGTGCTGCAGGTGCCGCGCGCGTTGACGTGAGCTGCGGATGTATCGGCGGTGGGGCTTTCTGCAAGCACAGCCTTGGTAACGGGAGTAAGAAGGATCCACGAAAGAAATCGTCGCTTCGAAAACTCTCGTTGCATCGCGAGAAGACGGTCCTTAGGGTTTGAGGATAGCCACGCTGCCTCGCATTTTCCGTGCTTCTGCCTCTGCCGAGAGGGAAAAGGGCATCGGAAAGAGGCATCCATAACGCAGAACTGGGCGGTAGATATGCAGACTCAGGTACATAAATCCATCGCGCACTCTTTGCAGGATCACGGCGTTGAGACGCTGTTTGGCCTGATGGGGGACGCAAACCTTTTCATGGTCGATCACTACGTGAAAGAGCTTGGCGGCACCTTTATCCCCGCCGCGCATGAAGCAAGCACCATACTGATGGCGTTGGGATATGCGCATGTCGGGGGTCGCGTGGGCGTTGCCACCGTGACCCACGGGCCCGCGCTGACCAATTGCGTAACAGCCCTGGTCGAAGCCGTTCGGGGGCATTCTTCCATGGTCCTTCTGGCCGGGGACACGCCAGCGGGCTACCCACGCCACACGCAAAACATAGACCAGCGTGAATTGATCAAGACGACGGGGGCGGGATTTGAACAATTGCGCGCCCCATCTACCGCCGCCGAGGATGTCGCGCGCGCCTTTTATCGAGCCCAGGTTGAGAAACGCCCCATCGTGCTGAATATGCCCGTCGATTTCATGTGGGAAATGACTGAGCATGCGGATCGCAAACTCCCGGCACATACGCAACCAAAGGGTGCTGCCGAAAGCGACATATTCAATGAAGCCGTTGGCATGCTCTTGTCTGCGCGACGGCCTTTGGTGCTGGCGGGCGGCGGCGCCGCTGACGCGCAAGACGCGCTGATTGAACTGGCTGATCGGCTCCAAGCGCCGCTTGCGACGTCTCTCAAAGGCAAAGACCTTTTCCGCGAACATCCCTACAACATCGGGCTATTCGGCACGCTTTCGTCCCCTGCAGCCTACGACGTGATGGCCAAAGCAGATTGCATCCTGTGCTTTGGCGCAAGTCTGACGGATTATACCACGGATCACGGCAAGCTGATGAAGGACAAACGGGTGATCCAGGTCGATGTCCGGCCCGAGGCGATTGGCGGCGGTTTGCACCCCGATGCCGCAATCATCGCAGACGCCGGAGAGGCGGCAAAACGTATGCTGCACTGGATCAACGAAGCGGAGGCAGCGCCAAGCGGTTTTACACAAGAGCTAGATCCTGAAACCCTGACGCATTATCCAACATCCAACAGAACCGCCAAGGACGGCTGCATCGATTTCGAACAGGCATTGGAACGTCTGGAGGCGGCGCTTCCAAAAGACCGGGTGTTGGTCACTGACGTCGGTCGGTTCATGCTGGAAGTTTGGTGTCGCATCTCGGTTCCCGGGCCTGGGAATTTTGTGCCGACCACCAATTTCACAAGCATCGGCTTGGGCCTACAGGCGGCCATCGGCGCCGGTGTTGCCGCCCCTGAGAAGCCTGTCGTTCTGTTCAGTGGTGACGGCGGCTTCATGATGGGGGGGCTGACAGAATTTCACACGCTGGTAAACCTAGGGATGGATTGCATCGTCATCGTCGCCAATGATTCATCATACGGGGCGGAGCACATTCAATTCTCAAACAGGCAGATGGACCCGTCGATGTCGATGTTCAACTGGCCCAACCTCACCAGCCTCGCCACGGCCTTTGGCGCGCAATCCGTGAAGGTTGATTCAGCAGCATCGCTGGAGACTGCCGTCGAAGCCGTACACAACCGCGCGGGCCCTCTTTTCATTGAGCTCAGTCTCGATCCAGCAGGGATGCCGCCGCCAAGAATATAATCGGTGTGGTCGGGTATCTTGCGGAGAGGATACGCTTTTCATCGCGACCGACGATCGCCGCAGATCAACGGCACCGATACCATACCCCACCCGGCCGCTTCGAGATCGGATGTTTCGATCCCAAAATCATCTTGGCTTAAGCCTAAAGCATTTCGAGTTAAACCTGGATCACTTGTTCGCTGGCTCTTCCTTTGGTCGAACGCGAAAAGTGATAAATGATGGCTCAAGTTAAACTCGAAAAGCTGTAAGACAGCTTACCCAAACCGACGTAGCGCCGGTCCGAGGGGTGGCGCAATCGCGCCGCCCGTCAAACCGAAGGTTTGCCTGCGGCAAAACGGGGGCGGACCGGCGCAGCCCAACATAAGCTGTCGGGCGGGTGAGTGAGTGGGAACGGGGTGTATCAGGTTCAAGGCCGGATGCTGTCGCGCCTCACAGCCAAACACCGCAAAAGGGTAACCGTTGCTTAACCCCGCAACGGCATCATTCTCCCCATACGTCTCATGAACTCGTCCTTGACTATAGGAGGGCGACCTTGAAATCCATCGCCGAATATCCCGCCGGCTTAATCTACCGATCCGATTACCTGAACGGAACAGATCAGGCCGATGTCGTGTCTGCGATAGATGCAGCACCCTGGATCAATGATTTAACCCGCCGCGTGCAACACTACGGGTATCGGTATGACTACAAGGCGCGCCGCGTGAAGCGGGGGGATTATCTTGGTCCGCTTCCGAACTGGCTGAACACGCTTGGACGTCGTTTGGCGAGGGATGGTTACTTCTTGCACCCGCCGGATCAGGCCATCGTCAATGAATACGAGCCTGGACAAGGTATTGCTGACCACGTTGACTGTCTGCCCTGCTTTGGCGCGCGCATCGTGTCATTGAGCTTGCTGGGAAGTTGCGAAATGCGGTTCTTGCAGATCGGCGGTCGGGGTCGCCATGCCATATTCCTGAAACCGGGAAGCATGCTCTTACTTTCAGGAGACGCCAGATTTCGCTGGAAACACGGTATCCCGAAAAGAAAATCTGATCTGATCAATGGCGAAAAGCAGCTTCGTACACGGCGGCTGTCGATCACTTTCCGCAACGTCCACTCGGTCTAGCCAGGGTCATCTTGTCATCTGTTGTCGGATGTAGGCAGTACAGCCGTTTCCCCGGAAGCTGTCACCATGCTCAAGCATAGAACGTCAGGACCCGATACATCAGCATCGTCAATTCGCCTGGTGTGCTGCCTGAAAGGCAGCATTTAAAGCATGCGGCCTTGAACCTGATACACCCCGTTCCCTATCACCCACCCGCTCAACAGCTTCTCTTAAGCCGCGCCGGTCCGCCCCGTTTTGCCGCAGGCAAACCTTCGGTTTGACGGGCGGCGCGATTGCGCCACCCCTCACACCCGCGCTAAATCGGTTCGGGCAAGCTGTCTTAGGTTTAAGGCCGATGGCTTAACTACCTTTATCCCCATCAGAGGTGCTACCTCCCAGGGCGAAAGCGAGCAGCCCGCAGGTCGTTGATATCACTTCTGCGTCGCGGGGCGTTCGCAGATCGAACGCCTATGACCAGCACGCGTCAACCCCCTAACTTTCGCGATATGAACGCTGACGCCGCCGAAGTTTCTTTGTTACTGCGCCGCGATCAGCCTTTCAGCCTCCTGCCCTGCATTCCAGCGCAGCATCATGATGGCCTCACCCGTAATCCCATGTGCGCGCAAGCTTTCCGGCAGTGCGTGCAAGGGTGTTTGGATGATGCGCTCTTCTGGCTTGGAGACATTTGCAGCCACTGTCACCGTCATGCTGCCCGGCATTCCCCGCTCCATCAAACCTGCCCGGATATGGGCAGCTTGCTTTACACCCATGTAGATCGCCGTTGAGGTTCCAGGGGCGGCGCTCATCAAAGCGGCATCAGAGAATGCACCGTCTCGTCCGGTTCCGGTGGCCAAAACGATCCTATTGGTTTTGCCGCGCTCCGTAAGGCTTACACCCTCAGCCGCAGCGGCAGCACTGGCCGCCGTCACACCGGGAACAATCTCCACCTCGATCTTTTGGGCGCGCGCGGCGGCAAGCTCCTCCCCTGCCCGGCCAAATATCCCCGGATCGCCAGATTTGAGCCGCACCACCTTGAGCCCCTTCTTCGCCTCGGCAACGATGCGCGCATTGATCGTTTCTTGCGGCCAAGTATGCGTGCCGGGGCGTTTTCCGACATAGACGCGCTCTGCATCTCGACGGGCAAGCTCCAAAACCTCTTCCCCTGCAAGTCGGTCGTAAAAGATAATGTCAGCCTCTTGCAGGCGTTGGACCGCGCGCAACGTCAGCAGGTCACGCGCACCGGGGCCTGCGCCGACCAATGTGATCGATCCACCCTCTTGTGTTTGCGGCGCACCACCTTCTGCGATGGCGGATTTGATGGCTTGCGCGGCATGCGCTTGCGCACCGCGATCCCACATGCGCCGTGGCCCCTGTGAAAAGACCCATTGCCAAAAGGCGCGTCGCGCTTTTCTCGGCACGCGCGCCGCAACGGCGCGCCGCAACCGCCCAGCAAGGCTTGCCAAACCGCCCAGAGCCTGGGGCAAATCCTCTTCAAGTTTGGTTTTGATCTGGCGGGCGAGCACGGGCGCGGTCCCCTCGGTACCGATGGCGATAACCACTGGATCGCGATCCACCAGCGACGGTGTCGTCATATCGCACAGATCGGGCTGATCAACGACATTGACCATCACCCCCGCGGCCTTGGCAATCACATGAACTGAAGCATCAAGACCAATGCAGCCCGTGGCGATGAACACCATCGCCGCACCAACAAAAAACGCTTCCGTCAGGCGGCCTGTGAAATGCACCGCGCGGCCCGCATCCACAAGCGCCTCAAGTTCAGGATCAAGAGCCGGTGCCGCGAGGACGATCCGCGCGTCGGTTTTCAAGATCAAACGCGCTTTCTGCGCTGCTTGTTCACCACCGCCCACAATGATGACACGCCGCCCGCTGGTTTTGATAAACATCGGAAAAGCCTTCATGGGATGCCCCTATTGAGCTGCTTGAGGACGATTGATCGCAGCAAGAAGGGCTGCAATTTCAGGTTTGCAAGAACCGCAGTTTGTGCCCGCGCGCAGCGCGCAGCCCACTGCGTCAACGTCCATCAGGCGTTGATCTTCGACCGCGCGTGCGATGGTATGGATACCGACGTTAAAGCACGAACACAGTGTCGGGCCCGGGTCGGGTACATCTGCCGGTGTCCGACCCAGCAGCGCGCCGCTGACGCTTTTGCCTGGGCGCGTTGCCAGGTAGTCTCGCATGATCGCAACAGGTTGGCGCGCCACAAACAGCGCCGCAAGCAGCACGCCATCCTCGTGAAACGCCAAGCGCGATGTGCCCCGAGCTTCATCGGTAAAACTGACGACCGCGGCATTTGGGAGGTCGAAGAGAGAACGCGCTTGGGCTTCCCAATCCTTAGGCATCTCGCGCCCTGCGAGTTCCATCCGGTATCCGCAGTCGGTTTTGACCAGCGCCCAATAGCTGCACCTGGGAGCTGCTGCCCGCTGGCTGACAGCAAATCCATACCAGGCGGCTTGCATTTTCTGCACGGAAACGACGGCTGCCTTGCTCTCTGGTTGTCCGGAAACCGGATCTACATTGCCCGCGACCAGCGCGTCGATGCGGCCAGAGGGGGCTGTCTCCCCCGTCCAATGCATCGGCGCAAAGACGTGACCAGCGGCCACATCCTTTGTCACCCGCACCCGCAAGATGGCCGCGCCTGTCGGGCTTTTGACGTCCACCAAATCGGCGGGGTCGATCGCTAGCGCGGCAGCATCATCGGGGTGCATGTCAAGGTAAGGTTCGGCCAAGTGACCCGAAAGCTTCGGCGACAGGCCCGTGCGGGTCATGGTGTGCCACTGATCGCGCACCCGACCGGTGTTCAGTCGGAAGGGGTAGCGCCGACTTGGCTTTTGCGCGGGCGGGCGCCACGTGACCGGCAACAGCTTGGCCTTGCCGCTGGCGTGAAAAAACCTGCCGTCTGCGAAAAAGCGACCGCCCTGTCTTGCCCCGGCGACCGGCCAGCGCGTGGGTTCGAGCGCATCAAAACCCGCGTCCGAGATATCCGCTAGTCCTGAGATGTCAAAGTCCTTGCCCAACTTGCTGGCGATGCCTGACAGTGCCGCATGCTCGCGAAAGATCTCAGCTGGGGTGGCATAGTCAAATGCCTCTTGCCAGCCCATGCGCCGCCCCACTTCCGCCAAAGCGGCCCAGTCGGGGCGAGCGCCGGCGTACCCGGGCAACACCTTGCGCTGACGCGAGATTGTCCGATCAGAATTGGTGACGGTGCCATCCTTCTCGGCCCACGCCGCGGCAGGCAGCAACACATGGGCAAGCCGCGCGGTATCGGTCGCGCCTGTCACGTCGCTTACCACGACAAAGTCGCATCCAGCTATGGCCTGCCGCACCGCGTCCGCCTCGGGCATGGAAACAGCGGGATTCGTGTGAATGATCCAAAGCGCTTTAATCCGCCCCTGCCCCACGGCGCGGAACATGTCGACGGCTTTCAAGCCAGGCTGTGACGGCATCTTTGGAGAAGCCCAAAATGCTTGGACCGCGCTGCGGTGGATCACATTCTCCAGATCCAGGTGACAGGCCAACATATTGGCCAGTCCACCAACCTCGCGACCGCCCATCGCATTAGGTTGCCCTGTCACCGAAAACGGGCCGCAGCCGGGCAACCCGATGCGCCCCGTCGCCAGGTGACAGTTTAGGATCGCGTTGACCTTATCTGCGCCCGAGGTGGATTGATTTACACCTTGGCTAAAGACCGTGACCACTTTGTCTGTGTTGATCCAGGCGTCGGCAAAGGCGCTGAGTTCTGCGTCAGAGAGCCCCGTCACCGCATGCCGGTCCGCGCGTGCCGCTTTGAGAGCATCCTCAGCGCCCTCAGTATGCGCGAGGAAATCTGCGTTCATCCCCCCGCGCACCGCGATCTGGTGCAGAAGAAAGTTGAAAAGCGCCACGTCACTGCCCGGCTCGATCTTCAGATGCATGTCCGCTTGGTCGCAACTTGCCGTGCGCCGGGGGTCAACGACGATGATCCGTGTCCCCCGCTTGGTGCGCGCCCTCAGAACGCGTTGCATTAGGATGGGATGGCACCACGCCAGATTTGACCCAACCAGCACGATCAGGTCGGCCGCATCCAAATCTTCATAGGTGCCGGGCACGGTGTCTGTCCCAAAGGCGCGTTTGTGCCCGGCCACGGTTGATGCCATGCACAGGCGCGAGTTGGTATCGATGTTGGCGGTTCCAATGAAGCCTTTGATCAGCTTATTGGCGACATAGTAATCCTCTGTCAGCAATTGACCGGAAACGTAGAAGGCGCAGGCGTCTGGCCCGTGCGTTTCCACGGTCGACCTGAAACGATCCGCGATTTCCTGCAGAGCCGTGTCCCAATCCGCTGCTTTGCCTCGGATCATCGGGGTGCGCAAACGGTAGCCGTGGTTCACCCTATCGCCCACCGTCTCGCCCAGGGCGCTGCCCTTTGAGCACAGCTTGCCAAAATTCGCCGGATGCTGCGGATCGCCTTTAACGAGAAGACCGCCAGCACCATCAGGGGTCAACAGGACACCGCAACCAACCCCGCAGTAGGGGCAGGTCGACCGCTGAGAGAGAACACCACCGCCGTCCATCAGGCCGCCACGCTGGAGCGAGGAAACCTTTCAGCCGCCGTGCAATAATCGGGCCCAAAGATCACGGCATCGCGCAATTCACCGACGTCGCGACCCTGCTGGATCAAGTCAAAGAACCAAGCGCCGTCCGACGTATCACCGTACATCACAGCGCCAATGAGGCGATCGTTGCGAAGGATCAGGCGCTTGTAAATACCCGCGGTGTCGTCACGGTAGATCAAGTTCTCGCGGTCTTTTGCATTGGCGAAATCACCGGCAGAGAACAGATCGCATCCGGTGACTTTCAGCTTCGTTGCGAGGCTTTTTTGAACGAACTGCGCAGGGCGCCCCATCAGTGTATCAGCCAAGACCTGCGCCTGCTCGTAGAGCGGCGCGACCAGACCGAAGAGCGAGCCATTGTGCTCAACACATTCTCCCACGGCGTAGACATCAGGCGTGGACGTGCGCATTTGGTCGTCCACCACGACGGCGCGGTTTACCTTCACGCCTGCTGCCTGTGCCAGCGCCACTGATGGGCGAATGCCCACGGCCATCACCAGAAGATCGCAGTCAAGCGTTCGACCGTCCTTGAGCTTCAGCCCCGTGACATGCCCCTGCTCGCCCACAATCCGCTCGGAGTGCGCGCCGCAATGCACGCGGATCCCCTTGGCTTGCAGGGTTCGGGCCAGCATCTGGGCCGCTTCGGGATCGAGCTGCCGCTCCATCAGGTGGTCCATGATGTGGACAACATCGACGGCGACACCCCGCGCCGCCATGCCAGCGGCAGCTTCAAGCCCCAAAAGACCGCCGCCGATGACGACGGCGTGGGCGCCTGGGGCCAGATCCATCATGCGCTGGGTGTCCTCCAGATCCCGGTAGGCCATCACCCCCACGAGGTCTTGGCCGGGCAAAGGCAGCATAAAAGGGACGGAGCCGGTTGCGATGATGAGCTTGTCGTAGTCAACCGTGCCTTTTTCGCCATGCACTGCCTTCGCCACGGTGTCGATGTGAAGAACCACCTCGCCAAATCGGGTGGTGATGTTGTGAGACGCGTACCACGCGTCACGATGCGTCACGATCTGCTGATACGTCTTTTCCCCAGCGAGAACGGGAGAGAGCATCAGGCGGTTATAATTCCCCCGCGGCTCGGCATTGAATATCGTAATGTCGAAGGGTGCATTGGCCTGGGTGAGATGCTCAAGCACCCGGCCAGAGGCCATCCCGGCCCCAATCACCACCAGCTTTTCGCGTGCCATGGCTATTCCGCTGCGACTGCCGGCTCGGCAGGCGGCGGGCCGTCACCTTCCGCCAACTTGGGCTTCGGCGTCGCACCGTGCTCGTATTCTTCAAGAAAATCGAGCACCTCCTGACGATACGCGTAGTAGTCTGGATGCTCCAACAGCGCTTTGCGTGTCCGCGGCCGCGGAAGCTTTACCTCCGTGATCTTTCCAATCGTGGCGCGGGGGCCATTCGTCATCATGACGACCCGGTCCGCGAGCAAGATCGCCTCGTCCACATCGTGGGTGACGCAGATGGCGGTGACTTTGGTCCGGCTCCAAACCTCCATCAGCACTTCCTGCAATTCCCATCGCGTCAGACTGTCGAGCATCCCGAAAGGTTCATCCAGCAACAGCAGTTTCGGCGACAGCGCGAAAGCGCGCGCAATCCCCACCCGCTGCTGCATCCCATTGGAAAGCGCCGAGGCAGACTTATTCATGGCATCGGCCAAGCCTACGCGCTCCAGATAGTATTCCACGACGTCCTGACGCTCAGCCTGCGAGGCGCGCGGGTACACGCGGTCCACGCCGATGGCCACATTTTCTTTGGCGGTAAGCCATGGGAAAAGCGATGGCGCTTGAAACACCACCGCGCGTTCCGGATCGGCACCTTCAACGTGACGACCGTCGAGCTTGATCGCGCCTTTTGAAATCTCGTTCAGGCCCGCCGCCATCGTCAGCACCGTTGATTTCCCGCATCCCGAGTGCCCGATGAGCGATATAAACTCACCTTTGTTGATCTTAAGATCAAAGTCCTCAACCACCGTCAGCGGGCCTTTTGGCGTTGGATAGACCTTGTGCAGCATCGAGAAGTCTAGGAAACGATTGTCAATCAACCCCTCTTGGGCTTTGGCGACCGCCGCTGGCACCCCATGGATCGGCAGCACATCGGGCAGCTTCTTGGTCCCCTCTACCTTGGCTGCGATGCCGACATCCATGAGATAGGAGGTCACCGCCGCGCGCAGTTCTTTAAAGCCTGGGTGGTTGTTCATCGCCGTGCGCTCACGCGGGCGCGGAATATCCACTTTGAACTCTTCACCCAGGGTGCCATCAGGATTAAGCGCGATGATGCGATCCGCCAGCACAATGGCTTCGTCGACATCATTCGTTATCAACACGCAGGTCTTTTTGTCAGCGTGCCAAATCTGTTCGATCTCATCAGCAAGATTGGCACGCGTCAAAGCATCCAGTGCCGAAAGCGGCTCGTCCAAAAGCAAGACCTTTGGGTTCATCGCAAGTGCCCGCGCCACATTGACCCGCTGTCGCATCCCACCCGAAAGTTCAGCGGGACGACGGCTTGCCGCATGGTCAAGCCCCACCATCTTGACGTATTTGTCTACGGTCGCCGCCTTTTCAGCCGACGGCATTGAGGGGAAGACGGCATCGACGGCGAGCCTGACATTCCCCGTCACGGTCAGCCAGGGCATCAGCGAATAGCTTTGAAAAATCACGCCGCGTTCTGGCCCCGGCCCGGTGATCGACGCGCCCAAGAAGCTTGCCGCGCCGTTGGAGGGCATCTCTAGCCCGGCGAGCAAGTTAATCAGGGTTGTTTTCCCCGTTCCCGAGAACCCTAAGAGCACGAGAAATTCGCCCTCTTCAACGTCGAGGTCAATGTTTCTTAAAACGTCTGTGCGTTGAGCACCTTCACCGAAACTCTTGGACACATTGTCTAATTTTAGGATCGACATGATCGCCTCCTCCTTGCGCTAACCTGATCAGATTGCGCGTGACCTACCGATTGTTCGTGAACGTAAAGAGCGACTGGATCGCATACATGAGACGATCAAGCAGGAACCCGATGATGCCAATGGTGAACACAGCCACCATGATTTTGGCGAGCGACTGGCTGGACCCGTTTTGGAACTCATCCCACACGAATTTGCCCAACCCGGGGTTCTGCGCCAGCATTTCGGCAGCAATCAACACCATCCACCCCACGCCCAAAGACAAACGCAGCCCGGTGAAAATCAGCGGCAAGGCAGAAGGCAGCACGAGCTTCGTGATCTTGGTCCATGTGCTCATCTTCAGCACTTTTGAGACATTCACGAGGTCTTTATCGATGCTGGACACCCCGAGCGCGGTGTTGATCAACGTCGGCCACAAAGAACAAAGCGTGACAGTAATAGCGGAGTTTAGAAAGCTTTTGGCAAACAGCCCATCACCGTCAGTGGCATAGGTGGCCGATACCACCATCGTCACAATTGGCAACCAAGCGAGGGGGGAGACCGGTTTAAACACCTGGATAATCGGGTTCAGCGCCGCGTTGGCGTAGGGCGATAAGCCTGCCGCGATCCCCAAAGGCACGGCAACGATCGTCGCGATCAAGAAGCCAAAGAACACCGTTTGGATCGATGTCCAGATCTGACTATAGTAGCTGGGGGCACCAGTGTACGCGCGCTGCACCGGCTCTTTCCCCTGCTCAATCCGGCGTTCGTTGAGTTGTGCGACTTTTGCCTCGAACTCGGCTTTGGATTGCGCCTTGGCTTGCGCGTCCTGGTGAAGATTGACGGTTTGCTCCCACACTTGGCTGGGCCCGGGAATGGCGCCAAGTGACGTCTGCACCTGCGGTGCCAAGCTGCCCCAGAGGATCAGGAAGGTCACAATGGCGAGGACAGGAACGCCGAGCAAACGCCAGATTTCCGCCACCTGCGCGCGCGGGTTATCGCCCGCGGCAGCCTTGAGAACCGGGGTGAGCCAACTGAGCCCTAAAACTTGGAACCATTTGTCGGCAGCATTGATGCGCGTGAACAGCCGCTCGCGCCGGGCCTCGCGAACCTCCTCGGTGCTAAGGCTTTCTGGGTCGATTGCAGTCATGGGTTTCCCCTTCCGTTGATCTGCCTAAGTCAGGCGGGCTTGTGTGTTGCGGCGAAAGAGCCTGCGAAAGAACCGCACCGTGGGTCCGGAGACGGACGCCGGGCGGTCAGACGCGGGGTGCTGTGTGATCGTGATGAATGGCATCGCGACACCGGCTCACCCCCCGCGTGAGGGTCGTGCGCAACAGGGCGCACCCCAGGTCTTTACCCCTGCACCTCGTTGCCGACGACGATCTGATCACCTTTCAGGCCAATCGGCAGGCTTTCTAGGTAGGCATTCGGCGCGCGTCCGTCGTATGGGATGCCGTCGATGATGTCAGCCGCTGGTGTTGGCGCTTTGAACCCGTCGCTTTCCCAGGGAAAGTCAGCCTCGTTCGCCATGCCTTCATCGACCAACAAGCGCGCGGCTTCCAGATAGATATCCGGCCGATAAACGGATTGAGCGGTTTCAATGAACCAATCGTCGCTTTTGGGTTCGGCGATTTGGCCCCAGCGACGCATCTGCGTGAGATACCAAATCGCGTCAGAGTAGAAGGGGTAAGTTGCATTGTAGCGGAAGAACACGTTGAAATCGGGGATGTCGCGCTTGTCCCCTTTCTCAAACTCAAAGAACCCCGTCATCGAGTTTGCGATCACATCGTAATCTGCGCCGACGTATTCTGGGCGCGACAGCATCTCAACCGCGGCTGGACGATTGGCATTATCATTCTCATCCAACCAGATGGCGGCGCGGATCAGCGCTTTCACCACTGCCTTCGTGGTGTTAGGGTTTTCTTCTGCAAATTCTTTGGTGATGCCGAAAACCTTTTCTGGGTTATTTTTCCAAAGCTGATAGTCGGTGATCACGGGAACGCCGATCCCCTTGAACACGGCCTGCTGGTTCCAAGGTTCTCCCACGCAGTAGCCGTGGATCGTACCCGCCTCCAGCGTTGCTGGCATCTGTGGCGGTGGTGTCACCGATAAAAAGACATCGGCGCCGATCTGGCCAGAGATATTCTCGGGCGAATAATACCCCGGCTCCAGCCCGCCTGCGGCAAGCCAATAGCGCAGTTCGTAGTTGTGGGTCGACACCGGAAAGACCATGCCCATGTTGAAAGGTTCACCGCGTGCTTGAAAATCCTCAACGACCGGCTTCAAAGCGGCAGCGCTGATCGGATGCTGCGGGCGACCGTCATCCATTGAAGGGATATGCGGGCGCATCTGCTCCCAGATTTCATTGGAAACGGTGATCCCGTTGCCGTTCAAATCCATCGAGAAGGGCGTGATAATATGCGCCTCTGTCCCAAAACCGATAGTCGCAGCCAAAGGCTGACCAGCCAGCATATGCGCGCCGTCCAGTGTTCCGTCGATCACGCCGTCCAGAAGAACCTTCCAGTTGGCCTGCGCTTCAAGCGTCACGAAGAGCCCTTCATCCAGAAAGTAGCCGTTCTCATATGCCACCGCGAGCGGGGCCATGTCCGTAAGTTTAATGAAACCGAAGGTCAGCTCGTCTTTCTCAAGGTCAAGCAGTTCGGCAAAGCTGGGTGATGCGAGCAAGCTGAACGCAACAGCAGCAAGGGGGGTCCTGGCAAACATCAACAAATTTCCTTTCATCTCGGGCTTAGGAAGATGCGTCAAACAAAAAGCCACTCTCACCGAATGATGAAGCATCATTGGTTCGAAGCGGCTTTGCTTAGGGAGGGGCCCGAACAGCCGGGCGAAAAGTAGGTGGACCAGCGCTGCTCACACAGAAACTATTACGCAAAATTCATCAGGAGCCAAGCAAAAGGGGTGTTTTTCGCAGTTGCAGCATGAAACAATGCCTTGCTGCCTAAAAATCAAGCGCGCCTCAAGCATTTCGATTTTAACTTGAGCGATCACGCACCCCTTTCCGCATAAGGCCGGAGGGAGGGGCAGCGAAAAAGGAACCCAGATTTAAGGCGAAGCGCTCTAGGCGATGGGCTCAAACCTCTTGCCATCGAAAAACACATTGCGCGCCAGAATCAACGGTGCCCCTACCGAACCGGCTGCAATTGGCGATGCCACAGCCCCTTCGACCTTGGCACTTGCCGAAGGTAAATTGGGCGCGATCCCCGCGAGAGCCTTGCGGTATAGATCCGATCGAAATGTCCCGCGAGCAGCCTTTGCACTTTCAGTCGGGTCCAACCCGGTGCGCGTGGCAAGCTTGCTGCCGATCCACTCTGCCTGACTGCGCCATGGAAAGGTTGCGCAACCGTCAAAGAACTCCAAAAAGCCATCCGCCTCCCGATACTCCCCTTCACGCGAAATGGTGAACCGCCCGGTGATCGCGTGTTCAAGAAGTTCGGCTGGCAGGTCGAGATAATGCGGTTGGCTAAGGATTTCTGGCACAATCGCGGCCCGCTCTCGGGTGGCCAACCAACGCGCCGTTCGCCACAGCGCGCGTGTCAGCCGCTGCCCAACCTCCGCATGGGTCTCGATCCAATCTGCCCGCACGGCCAACACCTTCTCGGGCGCAAATGACCAGATCTTTGAACAGGGCAACAGCAACTTGCCGACGCCCGCCTCGACCGACCGTGAGCCCCAGGGTTCGCCCACGCAAAACGCATCAAGCTCTCCGGCTTCAAGCGCCTCGGCCATCTGCGACGGAGGAACCGTGCGAACGATCAGCTTTTGCGGGGCCGGCAGGCCCAGGGCCGATAGCCAGTAGTAAACCAATTCGGCATGCATCGAGAAGGGAAATGGCACACCGACGCGCAGGCTGTTGGGTTTGGCGTTGATCAAAGCCTCCCCCGCAGCACGCGCATCATTGAAGGCAAAATCATGCGCCTGCATGCTGTCAGCCATGTCACGAGAAACGCCAATGACGTTACCATTGACAGATAGAACCGCCAAAGCGTGCAGTTCTGTGGCTGTTCCGCCAAGACCTAGTGCACTTGCGACGGGCACCGCCGCCAACATGTGCGCCGCATCGAGATGACCAAAACACAGCTGATCGCGTAAACTCGACCAGGAAGGAAACGCTTGCAGCCGAAGATCCAGCCCCTCCTCTCGGGCGAACCCCATTTCGTGACAACAAATCAGCGGTGCAGCGTCAACCAGGGGAATGAACCCCACGTCAAGGTGGGTCATTTTCATGACAAAAGGCTCGCCGATGCCACGAGGGCGGCCGCGACCTCGGCAATGCGTTTGCTTTGATCCATCGCCGCACTGCGCAGTAAGGCATAGGCTTCGTCTTCTGACATGCCGCGCGCTTTCATCACGATGCCTTTTGCGCGGTCAATGACTTTGCGTTCTTCCAATGCGCGCTTGGTTTCAGCCAGTTCAGTCCGCATCCGCTGGATCATCCGAAACCGCGCGATGGCTGCATCCATGATCGGTTTCACCCTGTCAGAGCGCAGCCCATCCACCACGTAAGCGGAGACGCCCGCTTCAATCGCGGCGGCGGTCAACTGATCATCAGAGCGATCGACAAACATCGCCACCGGTCGCTCCAGCGGGCCGGAGGCGAGCGCCATTTCCTCCAACATGTCGCGCGACGGGTTGGTCATGTCGATCAAAACGACATCGGGCGAAAAAGAGGAGATGTGCCGCGCCAAGCTTGAGGGTTCAGAGATCGACTTGATCTTTTCATAGCCTGCGTCGCGCAAGCTGTCTGCGATCTGCAACGCCCGGTCACGATCCGGCTCGACGATCATTATGGAGAGGTCAGTGAACACGTGATCTGCATCGCGCTGCGGTGGTGCTGAGACAAGAGGCTGCCCCAGAAATGGGCGGGTCGTTTGACGTAGATGCTTGATTTTTGAGCACGCAAGACCCTGAAAGCCTTGAAATTAATACACATCCCTTTGGTAGCGGTGATCTGATGCCATGGCATCCAGATAGCTTTTCGCGGCTGCCTCATCACCACCCACGCCGCTGGCGATAACGCGCAAAAGCGCGCGTTCGACATCCGCAGCCATTCGCGATGCATCGCCGCAAATATACACCGCCGCCCCCTGCTCTAGCCAGGCGAACAACTCGTCACTGCGCGCTTCAATCAGCGTTTGGACATAGACTTTCTCTGCCCCGTCCCGAGACCAGGCGAGCGACAATTCGTTGAGCACGCCGCGCGCCTGCCAACCCGCGATCTCCTCTCGGTAGAGGTAATCGCAAGCTTCGTGCTGATCGCCAAAAAACAGCCAATTCTTGCCCGTCGCGCCCCGCGCTTCACGCTCCTCTAAAAACGCGCGGAAAGGCGCGATGCCGGTGCCGGGGCCGATCATGATCAACGGTCTGCTGTCATCGGCAGGCAGATGAAAATGCGCCGACCCTTGCACATAGACGCCCACCGTGCCACCTTCGGCCAAGCGTTCACCCAGATAGGTGGAGGCAACGCCCTTGCAGGCGCGGTCGTGCAGTTGATAGCGGACCTCGCCGACTGTCAGGTGAACTTCGCCAGGGTGCGCTTTGGGGCTCGAAGCGATGGAATAAAGACGCGGCTGCAGAGGTCGAAGCGCATCGACCAAAACTTGCGCCTCCACCGGCCCAACGGTTCGCAAGATATCAAAGACCTGCACGCCGTCGGGCGCCTCCGACAGCCCAAACGCCGCGAGCGTGTTCGGCGTGACGGTCGCTATATCAAGCCGCGTTGACAGGGCTGCGCGCAACCGCGCCGGGCCTGACTTGAGTGTGACAGCTTCCTTCCCGGTCAGCCCCGCGGCGCAAAGTATCGCCGCAACATCTGCCGGGCAATTGACCGGCCAAACCCCCAAAGCATCCCCGACGGCGTATTCAAGGTCCGTGCCACCCCCAGCGAGTGAAATCTCGATGTGGTTGACGCATTTAGCGCTGCTGTCGCCGCTGAGCTTCTCGCAGGCGATCAGCGATGCCATGAACGGTCGGTTTTTATCAAACGCAGGTGCTGGCTCAACATCAACAAGGGCGGGTGCGGCATTGCCCGCGCTGGCCTGCGCAAAGGGGTCGGAAGCGAATACCGCTGTTTTCCACGCGCCGTATTCATCGTCAAAATCAACGTCGCACAGAGCGGCGTCGACAACGCGGGTCGCGCCCAGCTCGCTCAAACGCGCGTCAATGTCCGTGGCGCATTTGTTGAAATCGGCATAGCTCGTGTCTCCCAGACCACAGACCGCATACTGCAGGCTTGCAGGCATCTTTGGGCAATCCTCGGCCATCAAAGCGTCAAAGAATTTGCGCGCATTGTCAGGTGGCTCCCCCTCTCCGAAGGTCGATACGATGATCGTGACGTGCGCCATCCCAGCCAGATCAGTCGGGGTGACCTCGTCCAGGGTCTGCACCGTCGCCTCAAAACCTTGGGAAGGCGCAAATTTTCGCAGGTCCTTCGACAGCGTCTCGCAATTACCCGACTGCGAGCCGTAAAGAACATGGACAGGCGCGCATGACGCATCCTCGGCAGCGCTGCTTGCGGCGGCCGAGGCGGCGATGGCCGACAAACCAGTCAATAGACCGTTTAACCACTGGCGCTGCGCCTCATCAAAGGGGGCGTCTGCCGGAACCAGTTCTACCTTTGGTTCTGATGCGGCCGCCGCTGCTTCCAGGGTCTGAGCGATCAATGAGGTTTGCGCGTTCATGGGTAAGCTCCTTCAGGCAGCTTTTTGAAGGTCTTGAGGCAAAAGTGAGAGGAGTTCGGCGTCACTCAAACGGCGGGAGAACTGAAGAAATGTCTCTCCAAACATCCGCCGTGCCAGGTACTGGCCAATCACATGAGAAATAATCGCATGGATCTCATCGGCAGCCACTGGGCCGATAAGCGGGCGCGCGAGACCCTGATCAAGGTCCGATCCGCCGCCAATGACAATCTGATATCCTTCTCCCCCACCGGGGGCCGCAACACCCATCAACCCGATGTCTCCGATGTAGTGCTGCGCGCAAGAGTTATTGCATCCTGTCAGGTGAATGTTAATCGGGCTCTCCAGCGTATGCCGCGCCTCCAAATACCGGACGAGGTCAAGCGCATCCTGTTTGGTGTATGCTGCGGCAAACTTGCAGCCCCATTTCCCCGTGCATGCCACCGCGCCCGCCGCAAACGCGGAAGCGCGCGTAAACATGCCCGCCGCTTCAATGTCGCGACAGGCAGCCTCGAGATCATCATCGTCAATGAAGGGGATCAACGGGTTTTGCCAAACCGTCAAACGGATATCGCCAGCGCCGTATTTTTCGGCGACATCTGCCAAGACACGCATTTGCGCGCAGGACAGACGACCAAGCTCAAGCGCCACGCCGATGTAGCTTTTGCCAGGCTGCGACTGCGGATGCACCCCGATGTGACCTTGGCGATCGATTGGCGTGCGCGGCCTATCATATTTCCGGTCAAGTCGAGTGAGTTGCACATCCGATGAAAAGCCATCCAGCTTCTCTTGAGATCGCTGCAAAAACCACTCAACGCCCCTTTTTTCCAACAGGTACTTCAACCGCGCCTTCTTGCGGTTCGTGCGATCGCCATGTTCAACAAACACGCGCAGCATCGCCTCGGCCACGTCGACAGTGTCCTCGGGCCGGCACAAAAGCCCGGTATCGCGGGCAAAGTCCTTGTGGCCGGTGATGCCACCCAGGGCGATCCGGCACCACAGTCCGGGCGCGACGCCCTGGTCGTTTTCTTCCACGATCACGGCAAGAAAACCGATGTCATTCGTATCCGACAGACAAGACAATCTTCCCGCGTTGTCGAATGAGATGTTAAACTTGCGTGGGATGCCCTGCAACTCTCGGGTGCGCAAAATCCGCATCGACAAACGTTGCGCCTGGGCGGTCATGTCGATCAACTCATCTACGTCAAACCCGGCCGAGGGCGTGACCGTCAAGTTGCGGGCACTGTCTGCTCCGGTTCCCTGCGCGGTCAGCGAAGCCGTCTCCATCCGTGAAATGAGGTCGATGACATACCGCGGCTTGATCTCGCGAAGTTGTAGGGAGCCGCGTGTCGTGACATGCGCATAGCCGCCTGCGAAATCCTCGGCGCAGGCAGCTAACACCCGCATCTGCTGTGCGTTCAGCACGCAGGCGGGCGCGCGCAGCCGCATCATATACCCCTGGCTGTTGGGGGTGACGTTAAAAAAGCCCAGATGCCGCAAGAGGAATTGGTCCAATCCCTCCGCCATTTGGTCCTTCGCCGTCCACTCCTCAAGCTGACGCCAGATGTCGAGGGGGTGTTGCTCGTATTTACGCCGCTCCTCCTTGCACAGGTCATCGAGCGGCACACCAAAGACTGCTTCCGCTGGGGCCTCGGCTGGATGCGCCGACACTTGAGCCGGTGCGAAGGCGCGGTGCAAATTCATTTTCATGATGAGGCTGGCAAGATATTCTTGCTGCGCGCGCGTGAAACCCGTGTTCGAGGCCGACATTCCATTTCCTTCAGGGCTATCTACGCCGAACCGTGTTCGCCGTGGCATGACTTTAAAGGGCTGGAAGCTCGTCGATGGGCTTCAATGAGAGGCGCGTTATCGCGTGAGCGGCTTTGCTCGGCATCAACTTAGACAAATAGACGAAAAAAACGCAACCCCTCCGGTTTTCGACGCAATCGCTTTCCCCGGCTTTCACCTGTGGCTGCCCATTTATCAGGCAAAGAACGAAGTGCCGTGTCACTCCTGGCGGTCGACGCAGGGTAATGGCGCGCGATGGCCATAGGCTCTCTGAGAAAACATGCGCCACGCAGGTGGCAAAGGGCGCCTGTCATGACCACTGTCGGTCCGCCTTCCGGTGTTTCAACGACCTTTTCATTTCAGGCGGTCCGCTCAGACCAATGGTTCATGTGGTGAGAACGGTCACAGCGATGCGGTGAGGCCAGACCTTCGACGCGGCCTGCGACGTGTGTGCGCCAACAAAGTGGGTAAACTTCAAGGATATCAAGGCATCTGGCTTAACCCTGACACACATCACGCCAAGCCAGCTGGGCGCCGTCCCGTTGGGGGCGAAACGGCGCGGCTCAACAGAAGCTGTTGAGCGGGTGGGTAATAGGGATGGGGGTATCTCGGAGTTAAAGCATCCGGCCTTAAACCTGATACAAACCGCTCCCCATCACCGCCCTGCCCAACCAGGACTGTTGGGCCGCGCTGTTCGGCCCCCACGGGGCGGCGCTATGTCGGGTAGGGCTACATCTGTCAGATTTAAGGTCGGATGCTCAAAGAAGCGATGGTGGGTGATAAGAGATTTGAACTCCTGACATCTTCGATGTGAA
>JBCCQX010000020.1:0-67982 GCA_039208585.1 Pseudomonadota bacterium
GTCTCCCATGCGGTGTGGTTTGTTGCAAAACCACTGTAGGGACCTGAGACCCGGCTATGATCACCCGCTGCGCTAGTTGGGGGCTCCGCAGGCGATCATAGCCTCTAAATCAACGACATTCCGAAGGTGTTACGGCCCTGAATATGTCAGTGCCAGGCTTCAGAACTGGGCAGAGACCGCAGGGATCGGCTTGATCTAGATCCAACCCGGCAAACCGCAGCAGAATGCCTATGTCGAGCGCTACAATCGGACAGTCAGGACAGAATGGCTGGGGAGGTATCACTTCAACAACAGTGAGGAGGTGCAAGACCACCCCACACGCTGGCTCTGGACTTACAACCACGAAAGACCAAACATGGGAAGCGGAGGTATGACCCCAATACAGAAACTGAAAGCAGCTTAGATTCTACTGATCCGCCCCTCTGAAAATGCGGGGATTACCAAAGTACCCAATGAAGTATCGTTCAACCGTAGACTTGGCATGCTTTGCATGTTCCATCCGCTTCGGATTTTTGTCGGCCAAAGTGAACTGCGTTTACACGTAGTCACGCGCAATGGTATCAAAGCCAACGCCGTCTTCGAGCCGATTAATGTCAGAGAGCGTTTTGGTTTCCACATACTTGCTATGAACAAGGTAGTTCGCTTCTTGCTCGCTTACCTTGCCAAGTCCAAGCCGATATTGCTTGCCTTTGAGTGAAAAGCGAACGCCATATGCGCCGTTATCGCTACGTTTATATACTGTGTACTCACGTTTGTGTGTTATCGGATGTGTCATTTCTATATCTTCGCTAATTAACGCAGAGGTCATGCCTGTGCTAAGCCTATGCTAAAATCAGCAAAATGCGCACCAGCCAGTTGTTGAAGCTGGTGGACAAAAAAACTGAATTAGCCTTTGCAAAATTAAAGCCAGCCTCAGAAAAGAGCGACTAGCGATAATATATAATCAACACTTTCAAAGTGTTAATTGGCGCACCCGACAGGATTCGAACCTGTGACCTTCGGCTTCGGAGGCCGACACTCTATCCAGCTGAGCTACGGGTGCCCTCATACCCCGCGTCAATACGCGAAAACTTGGCCTGTTTGAAGGGAAATCCGAATTTTCCCTAAGCCGTTGTTTTAACGTTACTTTCACCGCAACCGCTAAACTCGTCTGTGCTACATAGCTGCCTTCGGAGGGCAGCGCTCTATCCAGCTGAGCCAAGGATCATTATTGCGGTATAGAATGCAGAACCAAGCCTCGCAACGGAAATAACCACGCCTAACCGATACCTCGACGCGCCGGCCCTTTAGACCAAGTCAAAAACAGCAAGCCGTATTTTCAGCGCTCTCGGGGTATTCATGCCGAGCGCGGTCTAAGATCAAAACCATGTGGTTTAAGCGAAAAGATCATGCGCAAGCTCCAGCGCCTCGACCAACATGTCGACCTCTTCCAGCGTGTTATAGAGCCCGAATGACGCGCGGCAGGTGGCGCTGACACCCAGGTGGTCCATGAGAGGACCCGCACAATGATGCCCGGCCCGCACGGCAACGCCCTTTTTATCGAGGATCGTGGAAATGTCATGCGCATGCGCCGCGCCAGCGATCGTGAAACTGAAAATTGCCGCCTTATCGGGCAATGTGCCCTGCACCTGTAGCCAGTTCAGCCCCTCTAGCTTTTCGACGGCATAATCACGCAGACGATCTTCATGTGCGGCGATATTGTCCATGCCCAGATCTGTGAGATAATCCAGTGCTGCACCCAACCCGATGGTCTCAACGATGCCGGGTGTTCCCGCCTCAAACATCATGGGCGGGTCGTTAAACACCACAGTATCCTTGTGCACCTCTTTAATCATGTCACCGCCGCCCATGAAGGGCTGCATTTCGGCCAGTCGATCCGCTTTGACATAAATCGCCCCGGAACCAGAAGGGCCGTACAGTTTGTGGCCGGTGATCGCATAGAAATCGCATCCAAGATCCTGAACATCTACGGGCATGTGCACCGCTCCTTGGGAGCCATCCACCAACACTGCGACGCCCTTTTCATGAGCGGCATCAGTGATGGCTTTAACATCGACTTTTGTGCCCAGAACATTCGACAGATGAGTAATGGCAATCAGTTTCGTCCTGGGCCCAATGGCATCAATGACGGCCTGCGGATCCAATGCCCCTTGGCTGTCGACATCGACCCATTTGATCACGGCGCCTTTCCGCGTTCGAAGAAAGTGCCAGGGAACGATATTGGCGTGATGCTCCATCACACTCAAGATAATCTCATCTCCGGCTTCAAAACGCGGCATGGCCCACCCGTAAGCGACCATGTTGATGCCCTCGGTCGTGCCGGTATTGAGCACGATCTCATCTTCTGAAGCGGCATTCAAAAAGCGGGCGATTTTGCCACGGACAGCTTCATATTTGTCGGTAGCCAGGTTTGAGAGATAGTGCAGACCGCGATGGACATTGGCGTATTCCATTTCATAGGTGCGTGAAATCACATCGATAACCGCCTGCGGCTTCTGCGCTGAGGCGCCATTATCGAGATAAACCAATGGTTTGCCATTCACCTCTCGAGAGAGGATGGGGAAATCCTGGCGAACAGTGGCAATGTCATACATCAGCGCATCACTCCCTGCAGTAGAAAACCAAGTATGCCCGTCAACACGCCGAGCCCGATAATGAGGAGTATGCCAGCAAAGATCAGCGCACCAATTGCTGCACCGATCGACTGCAGGCGTGTCGCGGCAGCGATGAAGTTCACCAAGATCCACAAACCCCAGATGATCACGATGAGCGAGAGCAGATTGGCCAGCAAAGGGGCAATCAATGCGGCCAGTACCAGAATAAACTGCGCCCCAGCCCGCAATGTCTGCAACCAGACAACGACGGCGAGCACGTCCTCTAACCGCCCGTCGCCCCCGATCATGGTGCCCGCCCAATGCAGGCTGTGAACGTAAACCACCATCATCCCGGTTAGCAGAATGAAAACCGCCAAAGGCTGATCGGGACCTATGGGTAAAGGTATCATCTGCGGGCTGCTTTGCACGGCGAGGAGAAAAGCAAGCGTATTGAGCAAAGCAACAAGCGCGAGCGCCGTCCAAAGTGCGCTGCGGTCAATGCGCCATGACATAATCGTCTCTGCCGCCTGGCGCGGATCACGCAGCGTGGTCAGGATGAGCGACCACCAGATCTCTTGTGTCATAAAATTGCTCGCGCCGCACCGATCAGGCCCGCGCCCCAAAACCAGATGAAGATAATCAACCACAAAAGGCCGACGGCGGTCATTTCAACCCCTGGACCGATAAAACCGGCTGTGAGGCCCCATAACAGAACGATGGGCGTGGAGGCGAGAAGCGCCCAAAAAAGCGCGATACGCGCGGCATATCCGCTCATCGCGCTGCCAAATAAACGCGCGATTAAATGACTGCTCCATCCGATGGCATAAAGGACCACCGGCATGATAAAAATCCAAGCCATTAAGGTGCCACCCAGAAGAAGGCTCAGATCTTCGCCGGTGAAGTAAGCCTGGCGCGCCAGCCTTGGCAATTGCGCGACAAACACCAGTATGCAGCCCAGCAGCAAATAGATAATTGCCCGATCTTCACGCTGCCCTTCAGCAACAATGCGCTGCACAACGCGCATGGGTGCGCGGTAGGTGGCCAGAATATTGCGTGTCGCAGCCATTACAGGCGATGACGACGCAACCAGGCCGCCATTCGATCATTCATCTCATCGCGCAGCACCTCGTCAGAAATCTCTTCCACCGCTTCAGCAAGGAAGGACAGTGTCAACATATCCGTAGCCTCCGCCAAGGGGACACCGCGTGCGCGCAGATAAAAGAGCGCCTCCTCATCAATCGCGCCGGAGGTCGACCCATGCGAACACGCCACATCGTCGGCGTAGATCTCAAGCTCTGGTTTGGCAAGGAATTGGCTGTCGCCATCCAAAAGCAAAGATTGGCTGATCTGGTAGCCATCCGTCTTTTGTGCGCCTTCTTTGACCAGGATTTTCCCTTGAAAAACGCCCGTTGCCCCGTTGCGAAGCACCTTTTTAAACACCTGACGGCTTTCACAATTAACGGCGTCATGGGTCACAAAGACCGTGTCATCATGATGAAATGCGCCATCGCCAACGCAGGCACCCGCGACGGTGGCATGTGCATCATCCCCGGTGAGCTCGACAACGCATTCATTGCGGGTCAAAATGCCATTCACCGTCAGCGTGAAAGACTTGAAGGTAGATGCCTCGCCCAGGCGTGCGAAGGTGTGGGTAGCCGCCCGACGTTCATGATCCCGGCCCTGCGTGCGTATGTGGTGCAAAACAGCGCCATCCGCGACGTCGATCTCTGTAACGCTGTTAAACCGCGCGGCGGCCGGGCCTGTCTCAAGCAGTGTAAGCTCTGCGCCGGGATCAAGCTTGATGCAATGGTGCAGCATCACGTCTGACGTTTCAGAGCCGTGGCGATAAACCAAATGGACTGGGGCCGCTACCTTCCCTTTCACGTGAATAAGAACGCCATCTGCCGCGAAGGCCGTGTTCAGCGCCGCCAAGGGCCGTGCCACAGGCGTTTGCCCGCGTTCTTCCAAGGCGCCATAGATGTCGCGCGCCCAGTGCAAATCTGTCTGGGCCTGCTGCAGACGGTCAATCGTCAGATGCTCAAGCAGGCTGTCGTCTGAGGCAGCCTCGTCAAAGACCCCGTCGACAAAGACAATCTTCAAGCGGTCGATATCGTCAAAAACGGGCTTTTCCTGAGGATCAAACAACGCGGCAGGAGGGACGTCGACTTGCGTCAGCGTATCAGGCCGGGTGAACTTCCAGTACTCATCGCGCCGTTGGGGTAGCCCCATCGCGCGCAGCCTGCTGAGGGCCTTTGACCGCGCCGCCGCAGTCCAAGGCTGTGTCGGCAGTGATTGTGCAGCAATGCGCGCCTCGGTCAGGTCAACCATCTGAACGGATTGGGCCATTACGCGACCTCGGCCAGGATGTCGGCATAGCCATTGTTTTCCACTTCCAACGCCAGTTCCGGACCACCGGATTTTACAATCCACCCGTCCGCCATGATGTGCACCACGTCAGGTCTAATGTGATCAAGCAGCCGCTGGTAATGCGTTATCACCAAAAACCCGCGCCCCGATGTGCGCAGCGCATTAACACCGTCCGCTACCAGCTTCATCGCGTCCACGTCGAGCCCTGAGTCAGTCTCATCCAAAATGCACATCTTCGGTTCTAACATGGCCATCTGGAGGATCTCGTTTCGCTTCTTCTCCCCACCAGAGAAACCCATGTTGACGGGGCGTTTGAGCATGTCCGCGTCGATCTTCAACTCTTTTGCCTTCGCACGCACGGTTTTGAGAAACTCCGCAGCAGACATCTCTTCCTCGCCGCGGGCTTTGCGCTGCGCATTCACGGCCGTGCGCAGGAAGGTCATATTGCCAACGCCGGGGATCTCAACCGGATATTGGAATGCCAGGAAAAGCCCTGCGGCGGCACGCTCTTCGGGCTCAAGGTCAAGCAAATCCTCCCCTTCAAGCGTCGCCTCACCCTCTGTCACTTCGTAACCGTCCTTGCCAGAAAGCACGTAAGACAACGTCGATTTGCCAGAGCCATTTGGCCCCATGATCGCATGCACTTTGCCCGCCTCGACCTGAAGATCGACACCTTTGAGGATCTGCTTATCTTCTTCCTCTAGTTTCACATGCAGGTTCTTTATGCTCAGCATTTTTATATCCTTTCAGCGCCATACAGCGTATTCTAAACGTGACGCTATAACTGCGCGCCTATTAATCCTGTCTTTTGAAGACCAGCAATCCGACCTGAAACGCCGCACAAGCAAGCGCAAAAATAAGAGTGCTGAAAAGCCCCGCCATGACTGTTTCGGTGTTAATGGCTGCACCGTCTGGCAAAACGTCAAACCCAAGCATCAGCACAAAGAAAATGGATGACGCAACCAACACTGAAATCGCTGCCTGTCGCATTAGCCCACAGACCCTTCGAGCGAGATCGCCACCAGCGCTTGCGCTTCCATCGCGAACTCCATCGGCAGCGCTTGCAGAACATCTTTGCAAAAGCCGTTCACCACCAACGCGACAGCCTCTTCCTCATCCATCCCACGCGAGCGGCAGTAGAACATCTGATCGTCATCTACCTTCGATGTGGTCGCCTCATGTTCCACCCGCGACGAATTGTTCTTTACCTCGATGTACGGCACCGTATGCGCCCCGCATTTATCGCCGATTAGCAGGCTGTCGCATTGCGTATAGTTGCGCGATTCCTTGGCTTTTGGGTGCATCGACACCAGCCCCCGATAGGTGTTCTGCGCCTTGCCTGCGCTGATCCCTTTCGACACGATGCGCGACTTGGTGCGCTTGCCCAGATGTACCATTTTGGTCCCAGTATCGGCCTGCTGCATGTTATTGGCAATCGCGATTGAGTAAAACTCGCCCTGGCTGTCATCGCCCCGGAGGATGCAGCTTGGATATTTCCACGTGACGGCCGATCCGGTCTCGACCTGTGTCCACATCACCTTCGCCCGGTCGCCGCGACAATCGGCACGCTTGGTAACGAAGTTGTAGATACCCCCCTTGCCGTCCTCATCGCCCGGATACCAATTCTGCACGGTAGAATACTTTACCTCTGCATCTTCTTCGACGATGATTTCAACGACAGCGGCATGCAATTGGTTCTCATCACGCTGTGGCGCGGTGCACCCTTCTAGGTATGAGACATAAGAGCCTTTGTCAGCGACAATCAACGTGCGCTCAAACTGCCCCGTATTCTCTGCATTGATGCGAAAATAGGTCGACAACTCCATCGGGCAGCGCACACCGGGGGGCACATAGACGAATGACCCATCCGAAAACACAGCGGAGTTCAGCGTCGCGTAGTAATTATCTGAAACGGGCACTACTGAGCCGAGATATTTTTTTACCAGCTCAGGATGCTCTTTAATCGCTTCAGAGATCGAACAGAAAATCACGCCCGCCTTTTTCAACTCGTCTTGAAACGTCGTGCCCACGGAAACTGAATCAAACACCGCATCAACCGCGACCTTGCGCGACGCTTCGACCAGACTTTCCGCACCCTCGACACCGGCAAGGATGGCTTGTTCTTTCAACGGAATGCCAAGCTTTTGATACGTTTCCAAAAGCTTTGGATCGACCTCATCCAACGACTTTGGCTTTACCGCCATGCTTTTCGGACGGGCATAGTAGTACTGATCTTGGAAGTCAATTTCAGGGTAGGATACCATGGCCCAGGAGGGTTCTTCTTTCGTGAGCCAACGGGCGTAGGCGTCCAGGCGCCACTTTGTCATCCAATCGGGCTCGTCATTCTTTGTGGAGATGAGCTTGACGATTTCTTCGTTCAGCCCTTTGGGCGCATATTCCATGTCAATGTCAGTGGACCAGCCATGTTTGTAGGTGCCGCCAACTTCGCGCACCGCATCAACGGTTTCCTGATCGACACCGTCTTTCACGCCCAAGTCTTCTGTTATGCTCAGATCTTCCATGGCCCTGTTTCCTTTCATTAAGCAGCACGCTGCCCGTGCCGCTTGCGTTTCACCCGCCACGCATCCGCAAAGCGCAAAACATCTTCTTTCGTTGTCTCCAACCCCAATGAGACACGCATCGCTTGCCCCGCTTCTGACGCGCTAAACCCCATCGATCTCAATGCAGCGCTCGTCTTCACCTTGCCGCTGGAACACGCCGATCCTGCAGAGACCGCATATCCAGCCAAGTCCATTTGCATCACTTGCGTTGCGCCCTCCCACCCCGGCGTTATCACGCAGGACGTATTGGGCAGACGTTCTTCATCCATGCCAACGAAAATAAGCCCATCTGACCCTGCCTCAAGGGCAGTTTCTAGAATATTTCTAAATTCAGCGATTTCTTCCCAGCGTCCAAGCGTCACATCGCGTGCCGCTGTCTCTGCCGCCGCGCCAAACCCTGCGATGGCAATCAGATTTTCGGTGCCCGCACGGCGACCCATTTCCTGACCCCCGCCTTTCAGAAATGCCGCCACCTCAAGACCACGCCGCAAAATCAACGCCCCAATGCCTTTTGGACCGCCGAATTTATGCGCGGAAATAAATGCCATCTGCGCCCCGCTTTGGTCGAAACGCCATGCGATCTTTCCAGCAGCCTGCACCGCGTCGCTCACCGCGATGCCGAGCGGCAAATCTTGGATCACACCCGTTTCGCTATTGGCGACCTGGAGCGCTGTTCTTTCGGGGGCATTCACGGCGACGCGGCCAGAGCGATCCGCCTTGAGCACAGGATGGCACCAGGCCGAAACACAATCATGCTCAACGCCAGCACAGTCCAACCCACGCCCCGCCAAGGCCATTGCGGCCGCTTCCGTGGCGCCGGAGGTAAAGACAATCTCTGCCTCTTCGGCGCCAAAAGCGGTCGCGATTTTAGCGCGCGCCTGCTCCTTCAATGCAACGGCGGCGCGCCCCTCTGCATGAACGGATGACGGGTTGCCCACCACGTCGAGCGCGTCGATCATCGCTCTGCGCGCTTCCGCCCGAAGCGGCGTCGTGGCGTTATGATCCAGATACAGGCGGCTCATTTTGGCCACCCGCCCAACGACAGAGCCTTCAAAAGCAGCGAAAAAAAGAAAGCGTCAGGTGTCATGCGTCATCCACAACGTTGAACAGGCTGGGTACCGCAGGACATGGTGCCAAATCGTTCTCTACCACATCAGACAACCTTGTCTGATGCAAGAACACATAGACATGAGCGCTCAGGCCCTCCCATAGACGATTGGTCAATGATTGCGCTTGGCTCCCAGATTGCCCGCCAGAGGCGCCTGCCCCTTTGTGCATGGCATCGACAGTCTCATCCACCGCGGCAAGGACATCGACGATCCGAATGTCTGCGGGCAATCGCGCGAGCCGATAGCCACCCCCCGGCCCCCGCACCGAGGTCACCAGATTGGCGCGACGCAGCTTGACGAAAAGCTGCTCAAGATAAGGCAATGAGATCGCCTGCCGCTCTGCAATGTCACCGAGCGAAACCAGGCTATCACCTGGTTGTAGGGCGATGTCGGCCAGTGCCACCATCGCATACCGCCCTTTCGTCGACAGCTTCATCTCATGGCCTCCAAGACCACCGCCGCTTTGTTGACGCGCGCGATTGATCCGCATACATCCTCAGAGCGCCGCGCGGCGCTCATCATTGTTAGAATAGTTCTAAAGTGTGCCCCTGTGGAAGTCAATCAACCAGGCACACTTCGGAAGCTCAGATAGGGGCATTCATGCCAGAGGTCATCTTTCCCGGGCCAGAGGGCCGTCTTGAAGGTCGATATCATCCACAAAAAGAGCGGGATGCCCCGATTGCCATCGTGCTTCATCCGCACCCTCAGTTCGGCGGAACGATGAACCACAAGGTCGTCTACAACCTGCATTATGCCTTCTATAACATGGGCTTTACGGTGCTCAGGTTCAATTTCCGTGGCGTGGGACGATCACAGGGTGAATATGATCAAGGCGTTGGAGAGCTGTCCGATGCTGCATCCGCGCTGGATTACCTGCAATCGATGAACAACAATTCCAAACATTGCTGGGTCGCGGGCTTTTCTTTCGGGGCTTGGATCGGGATGCAACTGTTGATGCGCCGGCCTGAGATTACCGGGTTTATCTCGGTCTCTCCGCCCGCCAATATGTATGATTTTAGCTTCTTGGCGCCATGTCCCGCCTCGGGGTTAATTATCAACGGTGCCGCAGATCGCGTCGCGCCACCCGCCGACACCGTGAACCTCGTGAACAAGCTTCACGAACAAAAAGGCATTACGATCACGCATGAGCAGGTCGATGGCGCGGGGCACTTTTTCGAAGAGCCCTTCATGGAAACACTGATCGATACCACAACCTCGTACGTCAAACGCCGCCTGACCGAGAATACGCGATAAAGCACCCGGCCTTAACCCCAAGGCATCCTGACAATACCGACTTAGTGCCGAGGAGGTGGTGCAATCGCCCCGCCCTTTGGGGCGGCATGGCGCGGTCAACAGAAGCCGTGAATAAGAGGTTTTAGGGACGGCTTGTATCAGGTCTGAAGCCGGGGGCTTTAGCGGCCGGATCGTCCCCAAAAATCTGCCCGCGCGGAGTGCAACGCCAAAACGGGTTTGCGGGTTGCTGCACAGGAAAAGCCAAAGATAATTCTGCATACCATTGTATGCTGTCTTTCCCTCTGACAAAAGATCAGCTACACGCGCAGCATAGCCATCAACGAAGGAAAGCCTCATGACAAAGATCAAGGTAGACAATCCCGTCGTCGAACTCGACGGGGATGAGATGACGCGGATCATCTGGGATTTTATCAAGAAAAAGTTGATCCTCCCCTATCTGGATGTCGACCTGAAATACTATGATCTGGGGATCGAAGCCCGGGATGAAACCGACGATCAGATCACCATTGACGCGGCAGAAGCGATCAAGGCGCATGGCGTGGGTGTGAAATGCGCCACCATCACACCGGATGAAGCGCGCGTTGAAGAGTTTGGGCTCAAGCAAATGTGGCGCTCTCCCAACGGGACGATCCGCAACATCCTCGGCGGTGTGGTTTTTCGTCAACCGATCATCTGTAACAACGTGCCGCGCCTGGTGCCGGGCTGGACCCAACCCATCGTGATTGGTCGGCACGCTTTTGGTGATCAGTACCGGGCGACCGATATGAAGTTCCCTGGACCTGGCAAGCTGACGCTCAAATTTGAAGGCGCAGACGGCACCGTTGATTAGCGCGAAGTCTTTGATGCCCCTTCCGCTGGGATCTACATGGGGATGTACAACCTTGATGCCTCCATCATCGACTTCGCCCGCGCCTCTATGAACTACGGTCTAAATCTGGGTTGGCCCGTATATCTGAGCACCAAAAACACGATTCTGAAGCAATACGATGGCCGTTTTCTGGAACTGTTTCAGAAAGTCTATGAGGAAGAATTCGAAGAAGACTTTAAGAAAAAGGGCATCACCTACGAACACCGGCTCATCGATGACATGGTCGCCTGCGCGATGAAATGGAACGGCGGGTTTGTTTGGGCGTGCAAGAACTATGACGGTGACGTGCAATCTGACACTGTGGCTCAGGGCTTTGGCTCACTGGGGCTCATGACCTCGCAACTGATGACGCCAGATGGTAAGATCGTCGAAGCAGAAGCCGCCCACGGCACGGTGACCCGCCACTACCGCCAGCACCAGAAAGGGGAAGAGACGTCGACAAACTCCATCGCCTCTATCTTTGCCTGGACCGGCGGGCTGAAGCATCGCGGCAAGCTGGACGAGAATGCGCCGCTGACGAATTTCGCTGAAACGCTTGAGCGTGTGGTCGTCGAAACCGTCGAAAGCGGTCACATGACCAAAGACCTTGCCCTGCTGGTCGGACCAGATCAGAAGTGGCTGACCACCATGGGCTTTCTCGAAAAAGTCGATGAAAACCTGAACCAGGCTCTGGCGGGCTAGTCCGTCAAGCCGCACCGCGATCGCAGGCCGTCTTTCCAAGCGGCCTGCTTTTCTGCTGCCGATCTGTGGCTTTTGACACTTCACCCTCTAACATCTCAAGCATGAGCGATCCGACACAGCCAATCGCACCTAAGCACAGTCTCTTGGAAGATATCCAAGGTCTAAGCCTCGGTGTTTTCATGTGCAGCCTAGGTCTTCAGTTCCTTACCACCGTTGGGTTGGTCACGGGTCAAACGGCGGGGATTGCGGTGATCTTGTCCTATGTCACCGGATATTCTTTTGGCGTAGTGTTTTTCGCCGTGAACCTGCCCTTCTACCTCCTCGCGTGGATGCGGCTCGGGGCAACTTTCACGATAAAATCGCTGATCTCTGTAACGTTCCTTTCTATAGTTGCCGATGCGCTCCCGCTTTTTGTGACATTCGACACCCTCAATATAGCGCTGGCCACCGTTGCCTTCGGCGCGCTGGTGGGCACGGGGCTTTTGGTGATGTTCCGGCACAACGGCTCTTTAGGCGGGTTGGGCGTTGTCGCGCTCATGATCCAAGACCGAACCGGGTTTCGCGCCGGCTGGGTTCAACTGATTGCCGATGGGATCATCTTTGCCGTCGCGCTGTGGCTCTTTCCGTGGATGGTTGTGGCCTATTCCCTTGTGGGCGCGGTAATCATGAACCTGATCATCGCGATCAACCACCGCCGTGACCGCTACATCGCGACCTAAACTACTGTCTCTTGATGCCGATGCCCCTGAGAGCACCCAAAGCGCGGCGTGGATGACCGCGGCGATTTCATACAGGGTGATCTTTTGCACAACGCCAGGGGAGCCGATGTTTATCCGCGGTTGTGTGTACGCTCGTACAGCATCTTGATAATCCCACTCGCTGTCTTTTCACACAGAGACGGCACAAGCGCATGCACCAAAGCAGCAGCACCCGCCACACCGAGCCACCCGGCAAAGCGCAGCGCAAACAGCATGTGCTGAAGATAGGTTTCATCAACTTTCGCCGGGTGATCCAGAAAAATTCGGGCAAACATACGCAACTCCTCCGCTTGTCGTGTCTTTTTATTCCGTGTTGCCGATGACAATATCCCAATTTGCCCAGAAATTATCTTGTAGCCGAGAAAATTTCACATCATCCTGATGGTATGGAGAATATTGATACCTTTGATCTGCGCATCTTGAGCGAACTGCAACGTGATGCCAGCCAATCACTGGACCTGATCGGAGAAACTGTTGGTCTGTCAAGAAATGCCTGCTGGCGTCGTATCCGGGCGCTGGAGGCGGCAGGCTTTATCCGTGGCCGCATCGCCGTGCTTGACCCGACAAAACTCGACCTTTCCTTACTGGTCTTCATTCAGGTGCGGACGAATGCCCATGCACCCGATTGGCTTGAACGGTTTTCCACCGTCACGCGCGCCATGCCCGAAATCTTGGGCGTCTACCGAATGTCGGGAGATCTGGACTATCTGATCCGGGCGCGGGTCGCCGATATGGCCGGCTATGATCGGCTGTATCAACGACTGATCCGCAAAGTGCCGCTCTCAGATGTTTCGGCCAGCTTCGTGATGGAAGAGATCAAGGAAAGCACGCAACTTCCTTTGTGAAAGGACGCTCATGCCGCCGCATTACATCTGGCTTTTTTTCGCCATCATCGCCGAGACATTGGGCACCACCGCCCTGCAAGCGTCGCAACAATTCAGCCGCCTTTGGCCGTCGCTGGCGGTCATTGTGTTCTATGGGCTGTCGTTTTACTGCATGTCTTTCGCGCTCAAGGCCATGCCGGTGGGTATCGTCTATGCCATCTGGTCCGGTCTCGGCATCGTGCTGATTGCCTGCATCGGCTACGTGCTTTTCGGTCAACGGCTCGACATGGCCGCCCTGCTCGGCCTCACGCTTATCGTGTCGGGGATCGTCATCATCCACGTCTTTTCTCAAACCAATACTCATTGATGCGCGTGTTGCGTGGACTGACGCGCATTGAAATCAAACAGACCGACAGCCCGCAAATCAGCGCATTTTCTCCTAGCCTTTGGGGCGGCGCCAAGGTATGGCGCGCCCAGTCCAGAGACAGAGGCACCCCATGGACCTGCGAAATATCGCGATCATCGCGCATGTTGATCACGGCAAAACAACGCTCGTTGACGAACTGCTCAAGCAGTCCGGCACCTATCGCGACAACCAAGCCACTGTTGAACGGGCGATGGACAGCAACGATCTAGAGCGTGAACGCGGCATCACCATTTTTGCAAAGCCAACCTCGGTCGAGTGGAAAGGGTCTCGCATCAACATCGTCGATACGCCTGGTCACGCCGATTTCGGGGGCGAGGTAGAGCGGATCTTGTCCATGGTGGACGGCGTCGTTTTGCTGGTCGACGCTGCCGAGGGGCCTATGCCCCAGACCAAATTCGTCACATCCAAGGCGCTAAGCCTGGGTCTGCGCCCCATTGTGGTGCTCAACAAGGTGGACAAACCAGAAAGCGAGCCGGATCGCGCGCTGGACGACGTATTCGACCTTTTCGCAAATCTAGACGCCAGTGAAGAACAGCTCGATTTTCCCGCGATGTATGCCTCAGGACGGTCAGGCTGGGCCGATCACACGCTCGATGGGCCACGCCAGAACTTGGACGCGCTCTTCGATCTGATCCTCGATCACGTGCCCGCGCCGCATCAAATCCAGGATGTAGATCACCCTTTCACCATGCTCGCTACGACCCTCAGCGCAGACCCGTTTCTGGGTCGCATGCTCACCGGGCGGATTGAAAGCGGTAGGCTGAAGTCCGGGCAAACGCTCAAAGCGCTGTCCCGCGATGGGACTCAGATTGAGACGTTTCGCTGCACAAAGATCATGGCGTTTCGTGGGCTTGAGCAAACAGCCATCGACCTTGCAGAGGCGGGGGACATCGTATCGATTGCGGGCATGGCCAAATCCACCGTCGCCGATACGCTGGCCGACCCGACCGTGACGACAGCCATTCCCGCCCAGCCAATTGACCCGCCGACCATCACCGTCACCTTCGGCATCAACGACAGCCCTCTGGCGGGCAGAGACGGCAAAAAAGTGCAGTCCCGCGTGATCCGCGAGCGGCTGATGAAAGAGGCCGAATCCAACGTGGCGATCAAGGTCAGCGACACCCCCGGCGGTGAGGCTTTCGAGGTCGCAGGACGCGGTGAATTACAGATGGGCGTCCTGATCGAAAACATGCGCCGCGAGGGGTTCGAACTGTCTATCTCGCGACCGCAAGTCCTGTTTCAGAACGTTAACGGCACCCGTCACGAACCCATCGAAGAGGCGACCATCGACGTTGATGACGAATATGCTGGCGCGGTGATCGAGAAAATTACCGGGACCCGGAAGGGTGAATTGGTTGAAATGAAGCCTGCGGGCGCAGGCAAAACGCGCATTGTCGCCCATGTCCCCTCGCGCGGGTTAATAGGCTATCACGGCGAATTCCTCACCGACACGCGGGGCACGGGCGTGCTCAACCGCGTCTTTCACAGTTGGGCGCCGCACAAAGGCCCCATCCCAGGCAGACGCGCGGGTGTTCTGATTTCCATGGAGAATGGCACATCCGTCGCTTACGCGCTCTGGAACTTGGAAGAGCGCGGCAAGATGATGATCGGTGCCCAGGCGGATGTCTATACCGGCATGATCATCGGCGAGCACAGCCGTGAGAACGATCTTGAGGTCAATCCTCTCAAGGGCAAAAAGCTCACCAATGTGCGGGCGTCAGGCAATGACGAGGCAGTGCGCCTGACACCGCCGATGACCCTCTCGCTCGAGGAGGCCATTGCCTACATCGACGACGATGAATTGGTGGAAGTCACGCCCAATGCCGTGCGCCTGCGCAAACGCTACCTTAATCCGCACGAACGCAAAAGAATGGCAAAGGCGAGCTAAAACCCCTGACTTAAATCTGAAACACGAAAATCCTACCGCGCGTCGCGCTCTAAGGAGCTTCTCGATGCACGACGCCCCGATATACGGTGGCATGTGTAGGCACGCACAGGCCCCGGACTTGATCCGGGGCCTTCCCCCGATCCGACGTTACTCCGAGGTTTCCACAATCAGCAACTCGCGCTCCGACGCGCCGCGCGCATGCGCCAGCGCCGCCTGATACGTTGCCGAATGATAGCATCTTTCAGCGCTTTCCACGTCTGGGAAGTGCGCGACAACATTGCGCGGCCGCTCTTTCCCTTCCAGTTGAACATATCGCCCGCCACGAGCAATAAACGTGCCGCCGTGCTCAGCAATGGCCACCGTCGCCTCAGCCGCATATTTCTGATACGCCGCTTCATCTGTCACGGTGACATGTGCGATCCACAATGCGCCCATATTAGCCTCCTAAGATCTGTTCTGCCGCTTTGATTGCCGCGCCAGCCTGGGACACAGACGGGCCCCCTCCCTGCGCCATATCCGCGCGTCCTCCGCCGCCTTTACCGCCGAGCCTGGCCACGGCGGCCTTCACCAAGTCCACGGCCGAGAAGCGATCCGTCAGATCAGCCGTGACACCGCACGCAACGGCGGCCTTGCCGCCGGTATCGGCAATCAGTAGCACTGCGCCTGTCCCAAGCTGTCGTTTGTGATCGTCGATCAGCGCCGGCAGATCTTTACCCGTGACGCCTTCTAAGGTCTGCGCCAGAAAGGCGATGCCGTTGATCTGTTTCGGGGCGGCGGCGATACCGCCTCCGACCATGGCACGTTCACGGCGCAGAAGCGCGATATCATTTTGCAGTGTCTTGCGCTCTTCCAGCAAGGCGCGCACGCGGGCGGGCACGTCACTTGAATTCGTTTTCAACACCTCCGCCGCCTCGGCTAATCTGCCGTGTTGCGCGCGCAGCCATGTCAGCGCGGCCTGTCCGGTCAAGGCGTCGATCCGGCGTACGCCCGCGCTGCTGGCGCTATCACTCAGCAATACGCAGGCGCCGATGTCGCCTGTTTGGCGCACGTGCGTCCCGCCGCAGAGTTCGAGCGAATAGGTGTTCTGACGGCTGCCTTTGCCCGAGCCTGCCTTGTGGCCCATGGCAACAACGCGCACCTCTTCGCCGTATTTCTCGCCGAACAGCGCTTGCGCGCCAAGATTGCGTGCATCCTCGGGGGTCATGATGCGCGTGTCGACCGAGGTGTTTTGCCGGATGAAGTGGTTCACCTCATGCTCAACCGTTTCAAGCTGTTGAGGCGTGAGCGCTTTTGCATGGCTAAAGTCAAACCGCAGACGATCATCCGCGTTCAGCGAGCCGCGCTGCGCAACATGATCGCCCAGCGTGGCGCGCAATGCCTCATGCAGCAGATGCGTGGCGGAATGGTTGGCTCTGATCGCGCGGCGCCTGTCGGGATCAACGCTTAATTGAGACGCCTGCCCCAGATGTATCTCTCCGCGCACAACGGTGCCGATATGCGCGAAAACATCCGCCGTCTTGCGTGTGTCGGTCACAGCGACGCGCCCCGTCTCTGTTTCGATGAGGCCACTGTCGCCTATTTGCCCTCCAGCCTCCGCATAAAAGGGGGTTTGATTGAAGGCGAGTTGCACCTCAGCCCCTTCAACCGCGCTGTCACAGAGTGCCCCGTCTTGAACAATTGCCAAAAGCTGCCCTTCGACCGTTTCCGTGTCATATCCCAAAAAGTCGGTGATCCCCTTTTGGTCTGCGACATCGAACCAAATGGTGTCATCGGCAGAGGCGCCTGATCCCGCCCAAGCCGCACGCGCTTTGGCCTTCTGTTCCGCCATTGCGGCGTCAAAACCGGCTGTATCCACCCCGCGTCCCTGCTCGCGCAGTGCATCCTGGGTCAGATCCAAAGGAAAGCCGTAGGTGTCATAGAGTTTGAACGCAGAGGCGCCGGGCAGATCCGCCCCTTCGGGAAGGGCGCCCACCTCATCTGCGAGCAGGCGAAGCCCCCGCTCCAACGTCTGCTTAAAGCGCGTTTCTTCCAGCAGTAGCGTTTCTGAAATCAGCGCCTGCGCCTGGCCCAATTCGGGATAGGCAGACCCCATCTGTTGCACCAGAGCCGGGACCAATTTGTGCATCAGCGGGGTTTGCGCACCCAGAAGATGCGCGTGACGCATCGCGCGCCGCATGATCCGCCGCAGCACGTAACCGCGCCCATCATTCGATGGCATAACGCCGTCTGCGATCAGGAAAGAAGTGGACCGCAGGTGATCTGCAATAACCCGGTGATGCACATTGCCTTGCGTAAAAGGATCGAGGTTCAGCGCGTTGCCGCTCGCCTCGATCAGCGCGCGCATCGTATCTGTTTTATAATTGTCATGCTGGCCCTGCAGCAACGCGCCGATGCGTTCCAATCCCATCCCCGTGTCTATCGACTGCATTTCAAGCGGACGCAGGCTCCCGTCATCGAACTGTTCATTCTGCATGAAAACGATGTTCCAGATTTCGATGAACCGATCGCCGTCCTCTTCCGGCGTGCCCGGTGGACCGCCTGGGATGTGATCGCCGTGATCGTAAAAAATTTCCGTGCAAGGTCCACAAGGCCCGGTAGGCCCCATGCGCCAGAAATTGTCATCGGTCGGAATGCGAATGATGCGCGTGTCGGGTAGGCCTGCAACCCGCTTCCAGATGTCCGCCGCTTCATCATCGGTGTGATAGACCGTGACCAACAAACGCTGCGCATCAATCCCAAAGTCCTGGGTCAGCAGTTCCCAGGCGAAGGCGATGGCATCCTCTTTGAAATAGTCGCCAAAACTGAAGTTACCCAGCATTTCAAAGAAAGTGTGATGGCGCGCTGTGTACCCCACATTGTCCAGGTCGTTGTGCTTGCCCCCCGCACGAACGCATTTCTGCGCCGTCGTCGCGCGCTGGTAGTTGCGTGTTTCCACTCCGGTAAACAGGTTTTTGAACTGCACCATGCCAGAGTTTGCAAACATCAAAGTGGGATCATTGCGTGGTACCAAGGGGCCCGAGGGCACCACCGCGTGACCCTGTTTGTCGAAATATGACAAAAAGGTGGATCGGATCTCGTTCAAGGTCTTCATAGCTCAGGCTTTCTTGGGCGTGCTTGGCTTCAAATACCGCTGCCCGCCAAAGGTGTCCACAGCTACAAGAATGCAAAAGGCGCCTCTTTCGAAGCGCCAATCTGACTAAAGATTTCGAAAACCTTGCGGCTGTCAGGCTTCGAGAATGTCGATGTCGCTGTCCTGAGAGCCTTCAAAATCCAGCCCGTGCGCCGCCCGTATTTTATCTTCGATTTCATGGGCCATGGCGTCATTGTCTCTTAGGAATTGCTTGGCGTTCTCTCGACCTTGGCCGATCCTTTCATCCCCGTAGGAAAACCATGAGCCCGATTTGTCAACCACGCCCGCCTTTACGCCAAGATCGAGCAACTCTCCCATTTTGGAGATGCCTTCGCCGTACATGATGTCGAATTCAACCTGCTTGAACGGCGGGGCAACTTTGTTTTTCACAATCTTCACACGGGTCGCATTACCGACGACTTCGTCGCGGTCCTTCAAAGCGCCAATGCGGCGGATGTCTAATCGAACGGAGGAGTAGAATTTGAGCGCATTCCCCCCCGTGGTTGTTTCGGGTGAGCCAAACATCACGCCAATTTTCATGCGAATTTGGTTGATGAAGATCACCATGCAGTTTGAGCGCGATATCGACCCGGTGAGTTTTCTCATCGCTTGGCTCATCAGCCGTGCTTGCACACCGACCGCGCTGTCGCCCATGTCCCCCTCTAGTTCTGATTTGGGTGTCAATGCAGCGACTGAATCGACGATCACCATGTTAACCGCACCAGAGCGCACCAATGTGTCGGTAATCTCAAGCGCTTGCTCCCCCGTGTCCGGTTGAGAGATCAGCAGTTCGTCAATGTCCACGCCAAGCTTTCGCGCATATTGCGGATCCAGCGCGTGTTCAGCGTCGACAAACGCACAGACACCACCCGCCTTTTGCTGTTCCGCCACGCAGTGGAGGGTCAACGTTGTTTTGCCAGAACTTTCAGGGCCGTAGATCTCAATAATCCGCCCCATCGGCAATCCGCCGATGCCCAATGCGATATCGAGTCCAAGAGAGCCTGTCGAACTGGCCTTGATATCTTGGATCGCCCCTTCAGAGCCAAGCTTCATGATCGAGCCTTTGCCAAACTGCCGCTCAATCTGTGCCAGCGCCGAATCGAGCGCCTTTTGCTTTTCTGCCGTTTTCTTGGTGTTCATTGTCAAAAGGTCTGCCGTTGCCATATGCCTATCCCTTAGTGTCACAGTGCACGATCCGGGGCAATTGCCCGAACCACACCGGAGTTTGTTCTTATAATGTTCTGTATGAGATCAAAATAGGAACATTTCAATTAAATTCTCACTCAAACCATCTTTTTCTCAACTTTCTTAAGAAGTCGTTTACGATGTCAAAAATTCGAGAAATGCTGCAAAGGATCATCTAGGTGCTTGTTTTCTATAAAGAACGCTTGGCCTTTCTCGCTGTCCCGAAAACGGGGACGACGGCGTATCACTCTGCCTTGAAAGATCATGCCGATGTCGTGATTTCAGGACCACCAGAGCTCAAACATATGCCCGTTTATCGGTACAATCGGTTTATGCGCCCCATGTTTGAGCGCGCTTGTCAAGCAGAGCTAGAGCTCATGGCCGTCATGCGAGAACCGATTTCTTGGTTGGGCAGCTGGTATCGATACCGCCGAAGGCCCGAAATGAAAGGCCACGCAAACAGCACTCATAAGGTCAGCTTTGACGATTTCATCCAAGCTTACGCATCTGGGGCAGCGGACGGATTTGCCAACGTCGGCAGCCAAGCGCAGTTTTTAGCGCCGCGCCCCAATGGCACCGCGATCACGCATTATTTCACATATGAAGATCAGCCGCGACTTAAGGCGTTTTTGGAAGATCGGCTTGGCCTTCAATTTACACTCGCGCGCGAAAATACCTCGCCGAACATGCCGCTGCATCTGTCTGAAAAGGTTGAAGAACACTTGCGTGAAAGCTGTCCGGATGAATTTACCCTTTACGAGAGTATCTGCGCCCATCGCCGCAAGCCAGAACCGTAAAGCATTCGGCCTAACACCCGAGACACCTGCCCAAACCGACTTAGCGCGTCGCCCCGTGGGGCGGTACGGTGATGGGGAATGGGGGCTATCAGGTTACAACGCAATTGCTTTAGTGCAATTGCTGCCGGACGGTGTCGGTCAAATCCCTGAGTGAGAAGGGTTTGGGCAGGAAGACCGAGTTGGGGATCTTATTCTGCGCCTCGGCAAAGCTGTCCTCGGCATAGCCAGACACAAACACAACGCGGACATCAGGCCGCTTTTTCAGCGCCTGTTTTACCCAGGTGGGCCCATCCATCCCGGGCATCACCACATCCGTCACAAAGACGTCGATTTTGAGCGTGGCGTCTTGCAACACCTGCAAGGCAAGTTCGGCGGTTTCCGCCTCCAAAACGGTGTAGCCTTGAAGCCGAAGCGCGCGGCTGGCGAACGCGCGCACGGGTGCTTCATCCTCCACCAGCAGCACGACACCGTGATCTTTTGCAGCGGGCCTGACAATTTCAGGGCGCGGCACAGTTTCCAATTTGGCGGCTTCAGGCTTCATCACGGGAAAATACAGCAGAAAATTTGTGCCAACATCGACCTGCGAATCGACAAAGATAAAGCCACCCGTCTGCTTGATGATGCCATAGGCGGTGGATAGGCCCAGCCCCGTGCCCTCCCCCACCTGTTTGGTGGTAAAGAAGGGTTCAAATACCTTTTGCAGCTTGTCCTGAGGAATGCCCACGCCATCGTCGCCGACTTGCACGGTGACATAGCAGCCAGCGGGGACGCTGACGCGATCCCGCTTCAAAGCGGTCTCAAGCGTCACCAAAGCGGTTTTGATCTGGATCTCGCCCCCCAGCGGCATCGCGTCTCGGGCGTTGACAACCAAGTTCATCAGCACCTGTTCCAATTGCCTTTTGTCGGCGCGGATCGGTTTAAGCTGCGGCGCATGGGACAGTGTCAGCGTGATTTTCTCGCCCACAAGACGATTGAGCAGATGCGTCAGATCGGCAAGCGTGTCGCGCATGTCAAGAACCTCGGGCTGCAGGGTCTGCTTGCGCGAAAAAGCCAGAAGTTGACCGACAAGCGCCGCCGCGCGATTGGCATTCTGGTTGATTTGGACCAGGTCATTGTATTCTGCGTCACCTCGATCATGACGCAAGAGCAAAAGGTCACAATGCCCAGAAATAGCCGTGAGAAGATTGTTGAAATCATGCGCAACGCCGCCCGCCAGTTGGCCAATGGCCTGCATTTTTTGGCTTTGTACAAATTGCGCTTCTAATGATTTTAGCTCTGTTGCATCGTGCATGATCGCAATCAGCGCCGTTTCATCAGCAGCTTCGATCAAATTGAGCACCACCTGCACAAACACCTCGCGATCCCGGCGCTTGAGCCTCAGAAACTCTGATTTCTGAACCATCCGACCGTTCAGCGTGTCTTTGATCCAGTCGCTGATCGGTCTGCCCAACCCCTCCATCAGCGCAGACAGATGCGTGCCTTCTTGCAAGGTCTCTCCCACCAATTCTGACGCCATACGGTTGAAAGACGTCACCACCCCGTCCGAGGCAACTTTGACGATGGGCACGGGCAAATCTTGGAATGTGTACCAGCCGGTCTGAGGCGGATTGACGTGTGGGTCGCCTTCGATGACCGGTGGTGAGACGACTGTCCCTTGAGCTTTTCCGACCTTTGGCAGCTCAACACTCAAAAAGATCGCGGCGACAAGCCCCACGATGAAAAGTGTCGCTGCGAAAGCAAGCAGCCCTAAAGAAAGCCGTTGGTCTGTCTGCACGCTGCCCAACAGCCCAACGCACATCGCGCCGGCGAACATCAATTGCAAGCGGCCCGAAAATCGAGCGCGGCGATCAAGAAATTTAGCGGGCAGGTAGCGGATCAAGATTTTCGACTTTCGCAGAGAGCTTTGCCCGCATTTCGGCTGGCAAGGGTTAATCAGCTCTTAATCTTTACAAATTACACGTAAAGAGTGTTCTGTCTATCATGTTTCGCGCAAAAGATGCGCGATGAAAAACCCGTCACAGTCCTCACTCACAGAAAATCGCTTTTGAAAAACACATCGCCATCCCTGATGGCGCTCAAGGAACGCGGCGATGCGATCCTCGTTTTCATTGCGCAGGACCGAACATGTGGCATAGGCCAACATGCCCTTCTGAGATGTCAATTTCCGTGCGGTGTCCAAAATCGCATTCTGTTGTCTGTGAAGCGCACGCAGACCATCGGGGGTGAGGTTCCATTTTCCTTCCGGGGCCCGCCGCCACGCGCCGCTGCCCGAACAAGGCACATCGCACAGCACAAGGTCAAAGGGTGCCGCTGATGTAAGGTCGGCACGATCGCTGAGCACAATTTCAACCCCCGCTCGTTGCGCGCGCACCGGCAGGTGCCGCATGCGCCCGGGATCATGATCATGCGCGAAAACCTGTCGTGACGCATCGACGGCAAGGGCCAAAGCCTTGCCGCCACCGCCGGCACAAAAATCCAGCGCCCTGCCTGATTTTGGGAGGGTTTCAACAACCGCTTGGCTTGCCGCGTCCTGTAATTCAACCCAACCGTCTTGATAGAGGGCGGAGCTGCGCAAGGCACGCCCGCCCGACGTCACCGTCAATGCTGTCGAACAGATCGGGTTTAATCGCGTCTCTACGCCCGCCTGGGCCAATTGCGCGCGTATTTGAACGACCTCGGCCTTTGCCAAATTGACCCTCAGTGTCATTGGCGCCCGCTTCTGCAACGCGCGTGCGGTCTCTTCGGCCTTCTTACCCAGGCTATCGATGAGAGGGGGCACCAACCAATCCGGAAGGCACCAGGTCACACCGATCTTGCCCGTCAGTGCAGGCCCATTTTTTTCTTTCTTAGACAACGGCTTGGGAGCATAACCTTGACCGTTGAAACACGCCTCCATCGACCGACCTTGGAGACGGAGAAGACCGATCATGAGCGCGCGGCCTGTGTCACCTTGGCCGTAATGCGCGGCCAACCGGCGGCAGCGCAGCACGTCAAAGACGTGATCGCGAACAGCCTCTCTGTCCTTGGACCCAGCAAAGCGGCTTTTGCGCGCCCAAGCGATGAGCGCTTTCTCTGCTGCTGTTCCAGCGGCGATCTGGTCGAGAACGTCAATTGCTGCCGCGACCTGCGCACCGGGTGTCATGCGGGTTGACGATGCGGCAAGATCTCAATGCGGGCGGGCATGATCAACCGATCCGGTAATTGGGGCTTTCTCGCGTGATCTGCACGTCATGTACGTGGCTTTCCTTCAACCCTGCGCCAGTGATGCGCACAAAGTGACAGTTCTTGCGCATTTCCATCACAGTCGCGCAGCCGGTATATCCCATTGCTGCCCGCAAACCGCCGACGAGTTGATGAATAACGGTGCCTGCACTTCCCTTGTAAGGCACCTGGCCCTCAATCCCCTCGGGCACCAGTTTGTCGCTGGCTGCATCTTTCTGAAAATATCGATCTGCAGAGCCGCGCGCCATTGCGCCCAGCGATCCCATGCCGCGATAGCTTTTAAAGCTGCGCCCTTGGTAGAGGATCACCTCGCCAGGGGATTCGTCCGTACCGGCGATCATAGAGCCCACCATGGCGCAAGAGGCGCCAGCCGCGATTGCTTTGGCAAAGTCACCGGAGAATTTAATGCCGCCGTCGGCGATAACCGGAACATCGCCAGCAACGGCGGCACAATCTAGGATCGCCGTCAGCTGCGGCACGCCTACCCCCGCAACCATCCGCGTGGTGCAGATAGAACCTGGCCCGATCCCAACCTTTACGGCATCGGCCCCGGCATCGATCAGCGCGCGGGTCGCCTCTGCTGTTGCGACATTGCCAGCAACCACTTGCACCTCGTTGCTCAGCTTCTTGGCGCGGGTCACGGCCTGGGCCACGCCCTCAGAGTGACCATGCGCGGTATCGATCACAATCATATCGACACCGGCATCCACCAAAGCCTCGGATCGTTCAAAACCAGCATCCCCAACGGTCGTGGCGGCAGCAACGCGCAGTCGACCCAAAGCATCTTTGCAAGCGGTGGGGTTCAACACGGATTGCTGACTGTCCTTTAGCGTGAGCAAACCGGTAAGCTTGCCCTGCCCGTCAGTGACCAACAGCTTTTCAATCCGCCTGGATTTCATGAGATTGATTGCCTCATCCCGATCTGCGGGTTCATGCAGCACCGCAAGACGTTCAGACGTCATCATCACGCTGACCGGGGTGGCATCATCAGAGGCAAAGCGCATGTCCCGATTGGTGACAATACCCAACAGCCGACCGTCCTCATCCACCACCGGAAAACCGGTGATCTTGTAGCGGTCTTGCAAGCGCTTTGCATCCGCGAGCGTTTGATCAGGGCGTAAGGTGATCGGGTTATAGACAATGCCACTTTCAAAGCGCTTTACCCGGCGAATTTCACGCGCCTGTTCTTCGACGCTCAGGTTGCGATGCACAACGCCCATCCCCCCCGCTTGAGCCATCGCGATTGCCATGCGGGCTTCTGTCACCGTGTCCATCGCGGAACTCAGCAAAGGAATGTTCAGCGCGATCGCTTTGGTTGCAAAAGTACGGGTATCAGCGGATGCCGGAAGCACGGCAGAGGCGCCGGGCACCAAAAGCACGTCATCAAAGGTATACGCCTCACGAATTTCCATATCACACCTCGCGCAGATAGGTCCGTTGGCACTTTCCTATTTCACGCCCGCGCGCTGATGGAAAGAGGCATTCTACGCTGCCCGCTTGTCTTGCCAAGCTGATTGCGGAATGCTTGCCGAAAGTGGAGGGCATATGACAGATCACAGTTACCAGACAGGACGGCTCGACCTGCCCTTTGTCGGCATCTCAACTTTTGGCAAACGGCCTTATCAGTCTGATTGGACCAGCATCCAGGCGGATGTGGCCGTGCTGGGTGCGCCTTTCGATGCCGGTACGCAGTGGCGGTCCGGGGCGCGGTTTGGACCGCGCGGCGTGCGCGAAGCCTCGACCCTGTTCAGTTTCGGGCATGCCGGGGCCTACGATCATGAAGATGACGTCACCTATCTACCGGGCGATGTGCAAATCGTCGATATCGGAGACGCCGACATCGTGCACACCGATACAGAGGCAAGTCATCGCAACGTTGAAACGGGGGTTCGCGCCATTCTGGCGGCAGGCGCGCTGCCCGTGGTGATCGGTGGCGATCATTCGATAAATATTCCCTGCATCCGCGCCTTTGCAACGCAGGGAGACTTTCATATTCTACAGATCGACGCGCATCTTGATTTCGTGGATGAGCGTCACGGCGTGCGCCACGGTCATGGCAACCCGATGCGCCGTGCTGCCGAACACCCCTTTGTCACTGGCTTGACCCAGGTGGGCATCCGAAATGTGAGTTCGACCGCCCAGGAAGGCTATGCAGAGGCGCGCGCAATGGGGGCAGATATCCTTTCGGTGCGCCAGGCGCGCCAGCTGGGTCCAGACGGGGTGATCGCACGGCTTCCGGAAGGCGCAAGAGTATATGTGACACTCGATATCGATGCTTTCTGCCCCTCGATCGCGCCTGGCACAGGGACGCCCTCTCACGGCGGATTTCTCTACTACGAGGTGTTAGAGATGTTGCAAGCTTTGGCAAACCGACATGACATCATCGGCATGGATCTGGTCGAGGTTGCCCCAGATTATGACCAAAGCGGGAGCACGACGGTACTTGCCGCTCAGATCCTGCTGAATTTTTTGGGATTTATCTTTCACGCGCGGCAAACACGCCGGAAAGAGCGTTAGACGGTTCAGCACATGTGCGCCAGGGTCGGGGTCATTAATCCGCTGGCAAAGCAGAAAATGACGGATACCGCCTACATTTTGACGTAGATCGGCTGTATGGCCCGCCGAACAGGACTAAGGTGCAGAGAGTTGGTGACGGAGGCAACATGAGCGGCGATCCCCTGGTGGTCTTCACCCCATCCGGCAAACGCGGGCACTTTCCCAAAGGCACGCCGATTTTGACAGCCGCAAGACAGCTGGGCGTTGATCTTGATTCAGCCTGTGGCGGGCGCGGCATATGCGCGAAGTGCCAGATCGCCCCAAGCTACGGCGAATTTCCCAAGCATGGCGTGCGCGTGCTCGATGATGCGCTGTCATGCTGGAACGCGGTCGAACAGCGCTATGCCGACAAACGCGGTCTGAGCGCCGGCCGTCGCCTGGGCTGCCAGGCGACCGTTCAGCGTGACATCGTCATTGATGTCCCAGCAGAAAGCCAGGTGCACAAACAAGTGGTGCGTAAAGCCGTGGAAATGCGAGAGATCGCGCTGAACCCGGCGATACAGCTTTTCACTGTGGTTGTCGCAGAGCCTGACATGCATGACCCGTCCGGCGATCTGGAGCGGCTAAGGGACGCGCTTTTCCAGGCCCATGGGCTCAAGAATGTCACCGTTGATCTGATCATGCTGAGGCAGATCCAGCCGGTTTTGCGCAAGGGTAAATGGCACGTCACCGCCGCCGTGCATCTGGGGGATGATGAAACACCCCCCCGTCTGATGCACCTTTGGCCGGGCGTGTATGAGGGCAGTATCTATGGCCTTGCCGTTGATCTGGGCTCAACAACAATTGCGGCGCATCTGTGCGACCTTCAAACCGGCGAAGTTATCGCCTCTTCGGGTGTCATGAACCCGCAAATCCGATTTGGCGAAGACTTAATGAGCCGCGTGAGCTATGCCATGATGAACGCGCAAGGTGCCGATGAGATGACAGCCGCCGTCCGCGAGGGAATGCGCGGATTGTTCGCCCAGATCGCTGAGGAGGCGCGAATTGATCGCGATTTGATCATGGACGCGGTTTTTGTCTGCAACCCGGTGATGCATCACCTGCTGCTGGGGATCGATCCTTTTGAATTGGGCCAGGCACCCTTTGCTTTGGCCACGTCTGATGCGCTTCGACTGCGCGCAGCGGACCTTGAGCTTAACATTCATCCCGCAGCCTGCATCTATCTTCTGCCGTGCATCGCAGGGCATGTGGGCGCAGATGCAGCCGCAGTCGCATTGGCGGAGGCACCCGATCAATCAGACGATCTGGTTTTGATCGTGGATGTCGGCACAAATGCCGAAATCCTATTGGGCAATCGAGAGAAGGTGCTGGCCTGCTCCTCTCCCACCGGGCCAGCCTTTGAAGGCGCGCAGATCTCATCAGGGCAACGGGCAGCACCCGGCGCGATTGAACGCGTCAAGATCGACCCGGTCACCAAAGCACCTTGCTTTAAGGTCATCGGGTGCGATTTGTGGTCCGACGATCCAGGGTTCAAGCAGGCCATTGCCGCAACCGGTGTCACGGGCATCTGCGGATCCGGCATCATTGAGATGGTGGCGGAAATGCGCATGAACGGCATTGTCGACGGCCCCGGCTTGATTGGCACTGCTGCACAGACGGGGTCTGCCCATGTCTTTCAAGACGGTCGCACACACTCCTATCTTGTTTACGATGGCACGGCTGAAGGCGGACCGCGCATCACTGTTACCAACCGCGATATCCGCGAAATCCAAATGGCCAAAGCAGCGCTTTATTCAGGGGCACGGCTGCTCATGGATAAATTCGGCGTTGATAAAGTGGACCGCGTGGTGCTTGCTGGGGCTTTCGGTGCGCATATCAGCACGAAACATGCGATGATCCTGGGCATGATACCGGATGCGAAGCTGGACAAGGTGACGTCCGCAGGGAATGCGGCGGGGACGGGCGCGCGCATTGCCTTGCTTGACGTTGCCGCGCGGCCAAAGATCGAGCAGACGGTGCGCCGCATTCACAAGATCGAGACCGCCATTGAGCCCCGTTTTCAGGAACATTTTGTTAACGCCTCGGCGATCCCTAATGCGGTGGAGCCTTTCCCGATCTTGAACACATTGGTTGATTTGCCCTCTGAGACTTTCAACACCGGTGCCTCAGATGCGACCCACCCAGGCGCCCGACGGCGGAGACGGCGCGCATGAACACAGCCACCAACGCCGATCAGGCAACATTCTGGGAAAGCCAGGCGGGCCCCAAATGGGTTCGGCACTCAGAAAAGTTGGACCGTTTCTTCGCTCCCGTCACCCAAGCCGTCTTGGCCAAAGCCGGGTTGCGCCCCGGCGAGCGCGTTCTCGACGTCGGCTGCGGCGCGGGCAGCAGCAGCCTGCTGGCCGGCCAACACGTGCTGCCTGATGGCAAAGTGGACGGCTTTGATATCTCGAAAACACTGCTGGCCCTTGCCAAAGACCGCGCCGCTGCGGCACCCCAGCTAAGGATCGAATTTATTCATGGCGATGCGGAAGTCTATGCGTTTCAACGCGCGCGATACGACGCGATGATTTCACGGTTTGGGGTGATGTTCTTCGCCGATCCGGTTGCCGCATTCGCGAACATGCGCCCCGCTCTTACACCCGGTGGGCGAATGGTGTTCGCGGCCTGGGGGCGCGTGTCAGAAAACCCATTCTTCACCATTTCTGCCGCCGCCATCCGCGCGGTTTTTGGAGAGGCGCCACCGCGTCCCGATTTGGACGCGCCGGGGCCGTTCGCCTTTCGCGACCCCGATCGGGTGATCGCGATCTTGACGCAGGCCGGTTTCCAGTCTGTCGACGTCGACATTCAAAAGATACCGCTTCCCATCGCTGGCGGTCCACAGGAAGTGCTGGACCTGTGGCGGGAGATTGGCCCGATGGAGCGTGCTTTTGAGTTTTTCGCAGCCACTGAAGCCCAACGCGACGCGGTCTACGAAAAGGTGCTTGAGGCGCTTGAGGCGTACCAAAGCCAAGAGAGTTTAATCATCCCCTCGGAAATCAACGTCTTTTCAGCGCGCGCTGGCTGAGCTTGCGGTTCAATCACCCATAGCCTCATCATCGCTGCCTGACGACATCAACGAAGACGACAGAAACATGTATGTGCCGAGCCATCACTTTATGGTTCTTCACTCGTGCCCCCCGGGCGAGTGACCTCAATTCTGAGGCGCGTCGGGAAATGTCTTGAACGGAATTTCGCATTGATGATAGCCTGAGTTCGGGCGGGTGTAGCTCAATGGTAGAGCAGTAGCTTCCCAAGCTAACGACGAGGGTTCGATTCCCTTCACCCGCTCCAGCAACCCCGGCGACAATTTATCGTCCTGCCGAAATCACCACTGTCAGGTTTATTGTGAGGCGTTGTTCAGATTGCGTTGAGGTCAAAACCGACGCAATCGCAACCTGTGAAGTGCGCGCGACCCTAAAGCACTCGACCTCAAACCTGATACACCTTACCCAGGCCGATTTAGCGCCGATCAGAGGGGTGGCGCAATCGAGCCGCCCTGTGGAGAAGGTGATCGGGAACGGGGTGATCCGGTTTAAGGTCGACGGCTTGATTGGGTCGTCGCTCAGAGAACGAATGGATCGTCGATAACGCCAACAAGAGGCATTAAAAATTCGCCATCTGTCGGATCCTGCGCGGCGGCGAAAAAAACGTCCATTTGAGCGACGGCCGCGTCGACACTCGTCTGAGAACCGTCAAAAATCGCCATCGCAGCGCTCGCGTTATCGAGGTCTGACATGCCTTGTATCACAGAAAAATATGCGCCTAGGTCGGTTTTATCCGCCAGATACTGCCGATCCACGCGCTGCTGATCGATGAAAGCCTGACTGGCGCCCGGCGCCGGCTCTGTCTTTGCACCCTCCAGCACATTCAAAATAAAGGTGTCGCGTCCAACGTTCCCCTGATCAAGCACATTTACCCAGAAGTTGAACCCGTCTTGGTCGGGGATCCGACCCAACACATTGTTGTAAACGGTCGATACAAACGCGCTGTTCGGGAGATCGTCGGGATATAACACGCGCGTTTCCACCTGCTCGACAAAAAGTTTAGACATCTCTGTCAGGCTCAACCCCTCTGCAAAGGCCGTTGCCCAAAAGAAAAGACCGACCGCATCTGGCGCGCGGTTGAAATAGGCGATGTAAAGCTCCACGACCGTCAGAAGTGCATCCTCCGGCAGGGCCGCGGAGCCGCCAAAGTCACGCAGATCAAAGCCGTCGGGTAAAAGATCAACGTCAAAATCCAGAAATTCGATCCCGCGTAGAACATCCGTCCCGGTGCCATCAGGCCGCCGGTCTTGCACCGTCAGACCATCCGCTGTGATCGTCAGCGTGTAGCTGCTTTGCGGTCCCGAATATTGCACCGTGTCAATACCAGTGCCGCCATCCAAGATATCATCCCCGGCAGAGCCAACAAGCGTGTCATCGCCGCCAAGAGCCGAGAGAACCTCATCGGCTGCGCCACCACTCAGGCTTTCATCGGCATCTCCGCCGCTGAGGTTCAGACGCGCGGAGAGCGGCGTGATCTCACTGCTCGCTGCAGTTTCCGACAGGCCAGCACCGTCGCTATAGGTCACACGCACACCAATTGCTGCGGCGACATCCTCGGTGGTGAGCGCATAGCTGTCAGATGTCGCACCGGCAATGGCAAACCCGTCGCGCTCCCATTGGTAGGTCAGCGTGTCGGCCAGGATAATGTCAGCATCGGCAAAGGCTGACAGGTCCACTCTCACCGTACTGCCTGCGCGTGCCTCTCCCAAGATGCCGATCGTTCCGGTCGGCGCTGCATTGTCATCGTTCAACAGGATGGTGAGATCGGGCAACAGATCCGGCGTAAGCTTCTCCCATGTTAGCGCCGTTCCATCGGCGAACTCAAACAGCGCCACATCGACGCGAGCAAAATTCTCAGGGTTTTCAACCACGCTGTAACTGACATTGGCAATCGCCTGCATCGCGTCACCGCGCGCAAAGGCTGTCAGATCCAGCGTGAGGCCCTGGAAGGAACCAAAGTCGTTGAATATTTTATCTTCGCCGCCCTGAGGCGCCATGACATATGTATCATTGCCGAGTGAGCCATTCAGGATGTCGTCACCTGGCCCACCATCAAGGGTCTCATTCCCCAAAAACCCAATGATCTCATCATCGCCGCCGCGACCGCGCAAAAGATCATCACCGGCGTTGCCAAACAACCTGTTGTCGCCATCGTCCCCAAGAAGCGTATCAGCGTAAGCAGACCCCTCTACGTCTTCGATATTAATCAGCGTATCCGTGCCGCCATACCCATCAGAGGCGACCCCAGTGATCAGATCTACCGTAACGCCCGTTTGATTTGGATCGCGGAAGACATCGTCGCGCAATGTCCATCCAAAGCGCTGATATGAAACGGCGTCGCCGGACCCGGCCCCACCGTCAAAAATATCGTCACCGCCGTTTCCGATGAAAGACTGATCTCCCCCCGCACCCGTCAGGGTGTCAGCAAAAGGGGTGCCCTGCAAAACTCTAATGCCCGAGAACGTGTCTGTGCCGCCGCTGTAATCAATGATTGTGCCGTCAAACTCAGACGAATAGGTCGCCCTTATGCCGGCGGTCGCACCGTCAATTGCAGCGTCCTCTAAATAGCTTAAAACGTTGTTAATGCCCAAAAAACTAAAGTCAGAGTCAACGCTGCCGCGCACGGTGTCATTGCCCTGCCCCGGGCGAAACCCGCCACTTTGCGAGTTTGCATCGGTCGCATCAAGCACATCATTCCCGTCGCCGCCAATGAAGTAGACGACCGCGGTTTCTGAAACGGCGATCAGCTGGTCATCCCCGGCACCCCCGTCCAAATACGCTTCGAACACGGGGGCGGTGATCATGACATCGTCAAAAGCGCCGCCAACAGCACCTTCGATGTCAATCAGCAGATCGGTGCCACCTTGACCATCGCTGACTGTGACAACGTCCTGAGACAGATCTATCACCAAACCGGTGAGAGCATCGTCGAACAGGGCTGTGTCCCAGTCTTCCCGCAGATCGCTGTCGATATCACCGCCCTCCAGCGTATCATCGCCTGGACCGCCGCGCAGAAAATCCCCGTTTGGGCCACCGTTCAGACTGTCATTCCCCGAACCACCAGCCAGATCATCAAAGCCCGTGCCGCCGTCGAGCGTGTCTGCACCAGCCTCACCGATCAAAATGTCGTCGCCCGCGAGGCCCGAAATAAGATCGTCTTCAGACGTCCCCACCAAAGCAAAGAGCTGCGGCTGTGCATTGCCGATCGCAAACCCATCGTCGTCAAACTCAGTGCCGGTGATAACAGCCACGGGGCATGCTCCTTAAAATGCGATCCGATTTAGGTGCAAATCCTATGCGCTTTTTACCGGCATGGATACAGTCGCGCGGAAAAGAAATCTGTATCGTGCTCACGCAAGGTCTCTCGAAGATGCCAAGCAAGCTGCTCTCGCGCTTCAACACTTTGTCGTATGTGCGTCGATTAATGCGCGGTACAACTTCTGGATCTGCGCTGTGACCGGCCGCGAGCCATCTCCGATGGGTTTCCCGTCGATAGAGGCGACCGGTGTCTGGCCCCCAAAACTACCGGTAAGGAAAGCCTCTTGTGCGCCATAGGTATCGACCAGAGAAAAGTTCCGCTCAAAGACGGGGATGTCGTTGGCCTGGCATAGATCAATGACCTTTTGCCGCGTGACGCCGTTCATGCAGTAATCGCCGGTCGAGGTCCACACAGCGCCTTTCCGCACGATAAAGAAATTGCAAGCGTTGGTCGTATTCACAAAACCATGCGGGTCCAACATCAGCCCCTCGTCTGCACCCGCCTGTTCAGCCTGCAAACAGGCAATCACGCAGTTGAGCTTGGAGTGACTGTTATATTTGGCATCCTGGCTCATGGGCAAGCCGCGTACCTGCGGCACCGTCGCCAGGCTGATCCCGCGCGCATGCAAGCGCCCGACAGGTCTGGAGTGTTCCATGATAATGACCATGGTAGGGCCTGATTGGCTCAGCGCAGGATGCTGAAACGGGCGCACCTTCACCCCGCGCGTGACCATCAGACGGCAGTGCACATCGGTGGTCATTTCATTTGCCAAAGCAGTTCGGTTCAGCGCCGCCAAAATGCCCGAACGATCCATGCCGATATCAACCGAGATCGCTTTGCAGGCTTCAAAAAACCGATCCATGTGATCGTCAAAAAACGCCCATGTCCCGTTATAAAGCCGCATGCCTTCCCACATGCCATCGCCCAACATGAAACCGCTGTCATAGACTGATACTTTGGCGTCATCACGGTGTACAATGTCGCCGTTCACATAGATCTTGATGTCACGATTGCGCTCATCTGTCTCTGCGTCATGCGTTGTCTTGGTTGCTTGCGTCATGATCGTTTACTCCGCACAGATGGCACCTGTCGCACCAGCACCACGCAAACCACGCTCTAACGGCGTTGCAGCGTGATGCTGCTGGACAGCCTAGGTCTTTCCTGGGTAGCGTGCCAGAGGCAAAGCTGAGGCGGGCATGTCTTCGATATTGATCCTGAATGGACCCAACCTGAACCTGCTAGGGATGCGTCAGCCCGAGGTTTACGGCACTGTCACTCTTGCCGACATCGATGCGCTTTGCGCCGCGGTTGCCTCTGAAATCGGGGTGGACGTTGCCTGCATGCAAAGCAATCATGAAGGGACACTGATTGACCACATACATGCGGCGAAAAACACCCATGCTGGGATCGTTTTGAATGCGGGTGCCTACACGCATACCTCAGTCGCGATCATGGATGCGCTCATATCCGTTGCTCTACCGGTTATCGAGGTTCACCTAAGCAACATTCATGCGCGGGAGGCATTCCGCCACCGATCCTACATTGCACCGGTCGCGATCGGTCAAATCTGCGGGTTTGGCGCCAAAGGATACGAACTTGCGCTGTTGGCACTGTCGGATCATCTGAAGAAACGCTAGCGGCAGCGCCATGTTCTGCGCTGCCGCATTCAGGCGGTCTGTTGGCCCTAGCCCTGAGCAGCCTTGGCGACTTCGGCAGCGAAGTCTTCTTTGACCACTTCAATGCCCTCGCCCACTTCCAAGCGCACAAATCCTGTCACGGTCGCGCCTGCCTCTTTAGCCGCTTCGCCGACCGTATGGTCTGGGTTCACGACGAATGCCTGATTAAGCAGCGTCACCTCGGACATGTATTTTTTCATCCGACCCGCAATCATCTTCTCGATCACGGCCTCTGGCTTGCCGGACTCGCGCGCAATATCCATCTGCACCTGTTTTTCTTTCTCAACCACCGCAGGGTCAAGGTCATCCTCAGACAGAGCGGCAGGATTAATCGCGGCGATGTGCATCGCGACTTGCTTTCCAAAAGCCTCGTCACCGCCGCTCATCGCGACCAACACGCCAATTTTGCCCATGCCTGGGGCTGCCGCGTTGTGCACGTAAGACACGACCGTGTCGCCATCGATTGCAGACATGCGCCGCACAGACATATTCTCTCCAATGACGGCAACCGCATCGGTGATCGTTTGCTCCACCGTCTTGCCATCCATGTCTGCGGCTTTCAACGCGTCAATGTCAGCCGCGGTCAAAGCAACTTCTGAGATGCTGGCCACCATTTTCTGAAAGTCGGCATTCTTACCAACGAAGTCCGTTTCTGAGTTCACCTCGACAGCAACGCCATGCCCTTCAGTGACTTGCACCGCAACTAGCCCCTCGGCCGCTGTGCGACCTGACTTTTTCGCTGCCTTTGCCAAGCCTTTCGTGCGCAGCCAGTCAACAGCAGCGGCCATATCGCCCTCTGTTTCCGTCAGTGCCTTTTTCGCGTCCATCATGCCTGCGCCGGTGCTGTCGCGCAGCTCTTTCACCATAGATGCTGTAATCGCCATCTCAGGTTCTCCTTCACGTGAGAGTGTCTTGCCCGCTGATCGCCTCAACTGCTCTTCAGCTGGGCGAAAAGTGTCCGGTTTTATTCCGCCGAGGCCTCTTCAGCCACGGGCGTTTCAGTCTCGCTGGCGTCTGCCAGTGCCTCTTCCACGGGCGCCTCTTCCATGGCACCCAGATCAACACCCGCTGCGCCCAATTGCGCCGACATCCCGTCCAGTGCAGCGCGGGCGGCCAAATCGCAATACATCGCAATTGCCCTTGCGGCATCGTCATTACCAGGAATAATGTAGTCGATCCCATCAGGCGAACAATTGGTGTCCACCACGGCCACCACGGGAATGCCGAGTTTGTTCGCCTCCGCCACGGCGAGCGCTTCTTTGCGCACATCGATCACAAATATCAGATCGGGACGACCGCCCATTTCGCGAATGCCACCCAGGGAGGCTTGCAACTTGCCTTGATCGCGCTCCATCCCGAGCCGCTCTTTCTTGGTCAGCCCTTCAAAACCCTGCGCGGCTTGCTCATCAATCGCTTTGAGACGGTTGATCGATTGTGAAACCGTCTGCCAGTTTGTAAGCGTGCCGCCCAGCCAGCGATGGTTCATGTAATATTGCGCGCATTTCTCAGCCGCTTCGGCAATCGGTTGCGCGGCCTGACGCTTTGTTCCGACAAAAAGGATGCTGCCGCCTTTGGCTACCGTCTCTCTGATCACATTGAGCGCTTGTTCAAGCAATGGGACGGTTTGGGTCAGATCCATGATGTGGATACCGTTGCGCGCGCCATATATGAACGGGCCCATGCGCGGGTTCCAACGCTGCGTCTGGTGACCAAAATGCACGCCCGCCTCAAGTAGCTGACGCATCGTAAACTCTGGAAGAGCCATGTGTGTTTCCTTTCCGGTTTCGCCTTATCGAGGGTCTGACGCAAAGGCGCCAACCGGTGGACATTTGGGATGTCTCCCCAAAGGCCCCACCTCGATTGTGGATTTATGCGGTGCGTCTAGTCGGAAGAGACTTGCCTTGCAAGGGCGAAAATCTGATCAGCGACCACCCATCTGAAGCCTGGCATGCCCTTCGCGAACCGCGTTTTCACAGGCCTTTGCCAATGTCTTGCGATCAGAAAACTCAGCGACGGCCAGGGACGCGTGATAGACCACGTCTGCGCTTCCCCCGCTCGGCAGCGAAAGCACCTGAAGAAGATGCGGCGCAAACTCCATTCCGCCCCACCAACCGTAGATCCGCGACGGATGCGACTGCGGCGGCGTGTAGGCAATCGAAACAGGCTGTATCGACAGAACTTCACGCAACGGTTCGGCAAAGAAAGGTTGAAATAATGTCGATCGAAACGGCACCACTTGCTCCCCATCGGTGCTCGTCCCCTCTGGAAAAAACAACAGTTTGTGCCCCGCCAGCAATCGGGATTGAAACAGCGCGGCCTGCGCCGCAGCTTGAGAGGCGTGCCGTTCGATAAAAACCGTTCCCGTGGCGCGCGCCAACCAACCGATCCCGGGCCAACCAGCCACCTCTGCCTTCGACACGAAATAAACGCGCATCGACGCGTTCAGCACGAAAATATCCAGCCATGAGCTGTGGTTGGCGACGACAGCCTCTCGCCCGGCGTACGGCGTGCCAAAAATACCCAATTTCAGCCCAAGGATACGCAATGTCATCTTGCAAACACCCTGCGTAACATAAGGCGTGATGGGTCTGTGTTGACCCGCAATCGGGCGTTCGATCAACCGCAAGGTCAGCAGCACCGCCAGCCCGCCAAAGATCACAATCATCAAACTGATCAAGCGGATCGCCAGCCGCAAGCGCCCCCCAGCCGTTTGAGAGAACACCGGCGGCGGTTCTGCGCTGTACCACGTGCGGCTCATTGGCTGTTTGCGGTGTAGCGTTGGGCCTGTCCGGGGCGCATCTGCGTCGTATCCAAGATCAAGCAGACATCTGTCGTGTTAAACGCATGATCAACGTAGGCACCGTGCCCCACAAAACCGCCGAGCCGAAGATACGCTTTGATGAGTCCGGGAACTTGCACCATCGCTTGTTTATGATCCAACGCCGCTGGCGTGATCGCATCCATCGGATGAAAAGATGACGCATGCGCTGTGACCCGCAAAGAGGCCGGTGCGAGATAGCGATGGTGCAACAACGCCAGTGGCTGAGTAAATTGGGTTGCGTTTGTCCCGTGAAAACTCGCCACACCGAATAAAACCTCAATCTCAAAGTCGCGGATGTATTGCGCAAGTGCGGTCCAAAGGCGATGCATCGCCAGCCCATTGCGATACTCTGGGTGAATGCAGGAACGCCCGAGTTCAAGCAGCCTGCGCCCCGAGCTTTCAAGCACGTTTAGGTCATATTCGGACGCAGAATAGAAACCACCAGCAGCGTTTGCGGCGGCCTGACGCAACACACGATAGACCCCGACAATTTCATCTTTTTGGCGATCGCGCAGCAAAAGATGATCGGCATGCACGTCAAATGGATCTTTTTCCAATTCGGCATCATGATCCACGAAATGGCCCTGCGCCCCAAGTTCGCGCACGAAAACCTGATATCTAAGGCGCTGCGCCGCGCGCAAATCCTCATCCGTCGTTGCGAGCTTTACCTCAAAATCAGCGGCGTGCGTGGTTGGCATTATTGCACCCAACGGGTTCTTCGTCGCGCGTCACATACTGAAAACCGCTGAAAGCGACAATCCCTTGCGCTTACGCCTTATAGTGGTTTAATCTACCCTGAGTTGTTTTATCTGCGCCGTGTCGTGTTTATGAAGCGCAGATAATACCGGATGGGAGAGGAGCGCGCATGAACCAAGCCACGATGAATTTAGCAGCGCTTATCGGTAGTCGCATTTGTCACGATCTGATCTCTCCCATCGGGGCGATCAATAACGGCCTTGAACTATTGACCATGTCGCGAGAGGCGAACAATCCCGAGATGGGTTTGATCGGGGAAAGTGTCAGCAATGCCAGTGCCCGCATTCGTTTTTTCCGGATCGCATTCGGCGCATCGGCAGATCATGAGATTGCCCCGGCAGAGATCACGTCGATCTTGCACGACCTCTATCAGGGCGGTCGCATGATGATCCACTGGACGCCGGAAGGACCGCAACCGCGTGTCTGCGTGCGCCTTTGTTTTCTAGCGCTTCTTTGCCTGGAAACAGCCTTGCCATACGGTGGGCATGTGCACCTGCGCGAAGACAACGATGATTGGAGCGTCCACGCGCAGGGGGACAGGCTGACGATAGACGCAGCGCTCTGGTCCCACTTGGCGCAATCCTCAGCGAAAGAGCAGCCCACGACGGAAATTCTGCCTGCCCATGTCCAATTCGCCATGCTGCCTTTGGTCGCGACAAGCGAGGGCCGAAAACTGAAGATTTCACTTAAAGAGCGCGACGCAAAAATTTGCTTTTAAGAGATTAATCGCGCGTCGTTCCGCTACCCGTAACACGGTATTTGAAGCTGGTAAGTTGCGTCACGCCGACCGGTCCGCGCGCATGCAACTTGCCTGTCGCGATGCCAATCTCTGCTCCCATGCCAAATTCGCCGCCATCCGCGAATTGGGTGGATGCGTTGTGCATGACGATGGCGGAATCGACCTCACTCAGAAATCGTTCTGCTGTTCCCGCCGCTTCTGTGATGATGCAGTCAGTGTGCTGTGACCCGAAACGTTGAATATGCACGATGGCGTCCGCGGTACTGTCAACGACCTTGGCGGCGATGATCATGTCCAGATACTCTTTTCCCCAATCCTCGGAACTTGCGCGGCGCGTCCCTTGGATATCCAGCAGCGGCGCGTCTGCGCGGACCTCCACCCCTGCCGCCAACAGCGCCTCAATCACATCGCGCCCAGTGGTTTTGACCAGATCTTTATGGATCAGAAGACATTCGGCAGCCCCACAAATGCCTGTCCGACGGGTTTTCGCATTCAGCACGACATCCAACGCCTTTTTTGGATCGGCGGCGGTATCCAGATAGATGTGCACAATCCCTTCGAGGTGAGCGAAGACAGGCACGCGCGCCTCTCTTTGAACCAAACCCACAAGACCCTTGCCACCGCGCGGAACAATCACGTCAACCGTCTCCGTCATCGTCAGCATACGGTTCACGGCCACACGGTCGCGCGTCGGCACCAATTGAATTGCCTCCTGTGGTAAATGAGCATCCTGCAATCCCCTCTGCAGGCAAGCATGAATCGCATGTGAAGAATGAAAGCTCTCTGAACCGCCGCGCAAAATCACTGCATTTCCTGATTTGAGGCACAACGCGCCTGCATCTGCCGTTACATTTGGACGGCTCTCGTAAATGACACCGATCACGCCGAGGGGCGTGCGCACCCGTTCGATCTGCAATCCTGATGGCTGCATCCAATTGGCGATGACCTCTCCAATAGGATCTGCCTGTTCAGCAACGCGCCGCAAACTATCAACGATGCCGCGAATACGGTGCTCATCCAATAGCAGTCGATCCATCATCGCATTCGACAGATTTTTCTCTCGACCAACCTCAAGATCTTGCGCATTCGCGGCAAGTATTTCTGAGCGCGCCTTCCAGACATTCTCAGCCGCACTGATGAGTGCCGCATGCTTACGCTCTGCCGTTGTAGATGCCAAAATCCCTGCAGCCGCTCTTGCTTTGCGCCCGATCTCTGACATCAGATCATCAATATTATCGTTATCTTTCATGTTTCTATGCTCTATATCTTATACTTTACTCTAGACTTTCTGAAGCTACTGTAAAACCATGTCATCACGGTGAACCAAAGCGGCGCGTCCTGGGTAGCCGAGTATGTCCTCAATATCTGCGCTGCGGTGCCCTTTGATTTGCATCGTCTCATCAAAGGCGTAGCGCGTCAAACCCGCACCAATGCCTCGACCCTGCGGGTCAAGCAATGCGATGCTATCGCCCCGATCGAACGGGCCTGTTGCGTGCGTGACCCCTGCAGGCAACAAGGACTTCCCGCGAGACAATGCTGCTACAGCGCCTGCATCCAGAGTGACCGCGCCGCGTGGTTTCATCGCGGCGATCCACCGTTTGCGTGCGGCCTGCGGGTCTGTTTGCGCGATAAACCATGTGGCCGGTGCGCCCTGGTGGAGTGCGGTCAAAGGGCGATCGACAGACCCCGCCGTGATTGCCATCGCGCAGCCAGCAGCGGTCGCCGTTTTTGCCGCCATGAGCTTTGTTTTCATGCCACCCTTGCTCAGACCGGAGCCCGCGTCACCGGCCATCGCTTCAATTTCCGGCGTGATCGCCTCGATCACTTCGTAGCGGCGGGACGTTGGGTCTTCCGACGGGTTAGCACTGTAGAAACCGTCGACATCGGATAACAGGATCAACGCATCCGCGCCGACCGTCACTGCGATCTGTGCCGCCAGGCGATCATTGTCACCAAATCGGATCTCATCCGTCGCAACGGTGTCATTTTCATTCACGATCGGGACGACGCCCAAATTCAGCAACTGCGCCATCGTAGCCCGACTGTTAAGATAACGGCGGCGGTCGGCACTGTCTTCCAAGGTCAGCAGGATCTGCGCCGTGGTAAGGCCATGCGGAGCGCAGGCATCCTCATAGGCGCGCGCAAGTCTGATTTGCCCCACTGCCGCCGCTGCTTGTGCCTGTTCAAGCGGCAGCGCGGTTGGCGGCAGGTTCAAAACACCTCTCCCCAAGGCGATGGCACCCGAAGAGACCAAGATCACATCAACACCGGAGCGATGCAGCCAAACCACATCGGCGGCAAGACCGTGAAGCCACTCAGACTTTAGTCGCCCCGTCTCACGATCCACCAGCAGGGCAGAGCCGACCTTGATGACAATGCGTTCTGCCTTGGTTAAGGGTGCCATGGTGCGGCAACCTCAACGGGCTTTTCACGGCGTCGCTGCGCTTCAATCTCAAGGCGCATCGCGCGCAAAACATCGGTGAGCCCCGTACCGGCAACCCCGGACAGACAAAACACGGGTTGACCGGACACCGCCTCAAGCGCTTTTTGCTGCGCCGCCAGTGTCACCGCATCCAACGCGTCGATTTTGTTCAACACGGTCAGGCGTGGTTTTTCAGACAGGGTCGTCCCATAAGCATCCAATTCGGCCAAGATTACCTGGTAGTCTTCCTTGAGCGTGGAAGAAGTCCCGTCAAGCAGGTGCAACAGCACAGCGCAGCGCTCAACATGGCCCAAAAACAGATCGCCCAAACCCCGCCCTTCCGACGCGCCTTCAATCAAACCGGGGATATCAGCAAGGACAAATTCAGCGCCGTCCACCGCCACCACCCCCAGATTGGGATGCAGTGTCGTAAATGGGTAATCGGCGATTTTCGGGCGGGCGTTCGAGGTAGTCGCCAGGAAAGTAGACTTTCCAGCGTTGGGCAAACCTGCAAGCCCGACATCCGCAATCAGCTTTAGTCGCAGCCAAATCGTGCGCTCAATGCCGTCTTGGCCTGGGTTTGACCGACGTGGTGCCTGATTGGTGGCGGATTTGAAGCGCAAGTTGCCCCAACCACCGTTCCCGCCCCGAGCGAGCTCAATGCGCTGCCCAATCTCTGTCAAATCTGCGATGACCGTTTCTTGATCCTCGTCTAAAATTTCGGTCCCCGCTGGAACCCGCAGCACGATGTCCTCGCCATCTTTGCCGGTGCGCTGCTTTCCCATCCCCGGCTGCCCATTTTTGGCAAAGAAATACTGTTGGTACCGAAAATCGATCAATGTGTTGAGCCCGTCTACCGCCTCGGCCCAGACACTGCCGCCTTTGCCGCCGTCGCCACCATCAGGGCCGCCATATTCGATATATTTCTCTCTGCGGAACGACACGCAGCCGCCGCCGCCAGCGCCGGAGCGGATGTAGACTTTGCAAAGGTCTAGGAACTTCATCGCATCGTCTTTCGATTGGGCTAAAGCTTGCGGCTGTACGTCCAGGTGGGTACGGCAGCGTCCCGCGCCACACAATAGGTTTCTGCATCACCCAGATAGACAAAGCCCGCATTGGTCAGCACTTTGGCCGAGGCGGGATTGTCGTGAAACACAGATGCAAACACTGCGTCATTGCCCAGCGGGTTTGTTCTGATGACGGCTTGCACGGCCTCAGAAGCAAGGCGGGTGTTCCAAAATGCAGGGCCGACCCAGTATCCCACCTCGGACTGGTTTCGATCCAACCGCGTGAGAGAGATGAGGCCCATGACCTCGCTCCAATTTGATTTTCTCCCATCCATGACCCAAACGTCTTCCTCGCGCTCTGTTGTCAACGCGCGCTTGATAAACGCCTCGGTCGTGCCGGGCGGCAAAGGATGCGGGATCCGCGCTGTCATCCTCGCGACCCGAATGTCTGAGGCATACATGTCGACCAGTCCCAGATCTGACTTGCACAAAGGTCGCAGATCAAATCGAGGGGTTTCGATGATCGGTTGGCTCACGATGGGTTGCATTTGCACTGTCATGTCCCTCCTCCGAACAAAACGAATAGGACAGAGGCAACGGTCAAACCGGCCAATGTCCACATGAGATAAGGTTCCTCCGCCGTTCCCGCGACTGTCTTGGCAATGCGATCGCCCGCATAGGTCCAGACCGGGTGCAGGATGATTTGGCATGCGAAAAGCACCGCGGCAATGCTGGCGGTTGCCTGCAAGGCGGGGGTGTCAGCGGCAACGAAATTCGTAAAGCCGCCAATGATCATCGCCCAGGCTTTGGGATTTAGCGGGTGGACGATCAGCCCCGCGACAAACCCCGGCGCGCGGGCATCCCTGCCAGCCGACGTGATCCTCAGGTTGGCGACTTTCCAAGCAAGCCAGATGATATAGACAGCGGAGGCGCATTTGAGCGCGTCAAACACCCAAGGTGCGCGCGTTGCTAATGCCATCAATCCAAAGCCCACGGGCCAGATGATCAGTTGCTTGCCACAGGCCACGCCCGCGACGAATGGCAATGCCGCGCGAAACCCGAAACGAGCGCCCGTCGCCATAAGGGCCATGTTCGCCGGGCCCGGTGTTCCGACCTGAGAGGCGGCGAATATCGCGAAGGAGGTCACGGCAACGCTCATTGTCCTGACCGCCACTCCGGGGCAAGAAGCCCCATCATCACGTCGTCAAACCATTCGCCCGCGATAAAGGCCGACTGCCGCGCACGCCCTTCAACGACAAAGCCCACTTTTCGGTAGGCGGCGATCGCCCGTTTGTTAAAGTCCAACACGCGCAGGCCCAGGCGATGCAGGCCCAATGCGTCAAACGCATGGGCAACAATCAGTCGTGTTGCCCGCGTGCCAAGCCCCTGCCCCAGCCTGCGCGCGTCCAAGATACCGATAGCATAAAGTGCGCGACGATCTTGCTCGCTGAACGAATGCAACCTGAGACTGCCGATCAGGCGGTCCTCATGCTCGATCATCCAAGCAGTCTTGAGCGCGTCATGCTGCTGCACCCAATGCTGGGCGTGAGCTTTCGTAATGGGTTCCACCTGATTTGGATCGCCACCGAACATGCGGATGATCGCGGGCGTATTGCCCAACCGCATTCGTGCGTCCACATCGCCCGCCTGCGGCGCACGCAGGCGCAGATCACCATCTTCCAAAGTGGGACGTGGTGGATGTGCCATGCCTTCCTCCTTTCCATGATAGAGCGGCGAAGCGGATGTTAGTAAACGAAAAAGGGACCGGCGTTTCCGCCGATCCCTTCAATTTTTAAAAACCTTTTGGGTACGGCTTATTCTGCGGCCTCCGCCACCGGCATGACAGAAATGAACGTGCGGTTTTTGAGCCCTTTGCGGAACTGAACTGCACCGTCAACTGTTGCAAAAATCGTGTGATCTTTGCCCATGCCGACGCCCTCGCCCGGCCAGAATTTCGTGCCGCGCTGGCGCACAATGATGTTTCCGGGAATGACCGCCTCACCGCCGTATTTCTTTACGCCCAGGCGGCGGCCTGCTGAATCACGTCCGTTGCGGGATGAGCCGCCTGCTTTCTTATGTGCCATGTGCTCTCTCCTTACCCTTTTGTCTTATCTTGGGCCTGAGCAACCCACCCTTCACGCTCAATACGACCTTTGAAAGACAGTTTATCGTCCATAGCAGCGATATCTTCTGCCGTCCATGCTGCGATCTGAGCAAAGGTCGTCACGCCGGCATCGTGCAACTTCTTCTCAAGCGCTGGGCCTACGCCGCTCAGCTCTTTAAGATCATCCGCGCCTTGTGAAACTGGCGCTGGTTCCTCTTTCGGCGCTGATTTGCGCGCTGTCTTCGGCGCATCCGCCTTTTTTGGTTCAGCCACGGCGTCAATGGCGGAAACACTTGCCGACCCGGTGCCGATCGCCGCCATCACGCCCGATTTCGCCGCGCCAGACGCCATGATGTCGGTAATTTTCACCAGCGTGAGTTTCTGTCGATGCCCTTTGGTACGCTTAGAGGAATGCTTTCTGCGGCGTTTGACAAAATTAATGACCTTCTCGCCCTTGATCTGATCAACGACTTCCGCCTGTACCGCTGCATCCTCAACCAAAGGCGCACCAACTTGAGGCGCGTCACCGCCAAGCATCAAAACGTCGTTAAACTGGACTTTATCACCCGCAACAGCCGCGATCCGCTCCACTCTCAGCATATCGCCTGCCGCTACTTTGTATTGCTTACCGCCTGTCTTAATGACCGCAAACATCGCTTTTCCTTCGCTCATCCGCGTCCTTCGGCCCCCTTTTCAGGTGTTCTGCGATCTTTTCGCACCTCGGACAGCGCGCCTTTCGGCGTCATCTCTGTTATAGGGCTTGCGCCGCAAGCTGCGCGCTTATCTGTTCCAAGGCTTTTCAAGTCAAGCCCCTTCAGCAACTTCGACATACTTTGCAGATTACAGGTCTCGCGCGCGCATGTTCAAAGCAACAGCACGGCCAAGCGCATAGAAAATCTCTTCGTAGGCATTGGCGAACCCTGTGAACAGCGCCCGGTTCAAGGCTTTGCCAGCGGTGCTTTGCGAAAACTGGACATAGGTTTCGAGTTGCTCATCGCTGAGCGGGGCGTAAGCCATCAGCAAATAACTGTTCAGCCACAGACGGGTTTCCTCTGTTTTGGCATCCACATCTTCGCTTGCATCGCGCAGCATCTCGGCCTCGCTCATGTCCAGCGCGTCACCGTCGGACAGGCCGCGCAGAAACTGAAACTGCGCATTCATTTCATTTGTCACGTTGCGCGTGACCATATCACCGCTTGAAATGAGACGCCCGATCACTTCGATCCGAGGATCGTCTCGCGCCATGCGTGCAACAAATTGCTCCCGCGCTGCCGCCTCTGCCTCAGGATCGGCAATAATCACACGCGCCGTATTTTCAAAGCGCACGATATCGCTCCCCAGATCGGAGGCGTAGAAAGTGATGGCCTGCTCAAGCGCTTCGCCCTGCAATCCTGTCGCCAGAGCTTCGCGCAACGTCTCAGTCATGCGCTGGGCATCGTATATATTCGTGACCTGTGTCCGCCATGCAGCACCGCCTTGCCCGTCCAGCATATCGCGATCCAACTCGTCACTGAATGCAATCCCCTCTTGGCTGAGGATTTGCGCCGCCTCATCCAGCCTCAAAACATCGACGAGCACGGAGAGCCGTGCATCAGCCCAGGCGGCGGGCAGCGCGAGAAGCAGCATCAGTGGCCAGATGAAAACCGCGACGAGCCTCATAGATCTTGGCTCGGCTGCATCAGCGCAAGTCGCTGCGCGATCTCTTCAAATCGGTCCGCCATGATCTCAAATTGGATCGCGTTCATTAGCGCATAGACCGTCTGCATATCGGGCTCAGAAAGAGCATCGGCATAGGTCGACATCTCCTCATCCGAAAAAGCCTGATAGGTATATGCCGCGTCTGCCAACCCCCCCGCCCTGATGGCGGCACGCAGCTCATCTTGTTGACTGCGCATGGCTTCGCGAAGATCCGCCTCTTCCATGCGCAGTTCAATCACGCCAGCAGCCGCTGCCGCCATCAAAAAACGGATTTGCACCTCTTGGATTGCCCGCACTGATCCGTCATTCACGTTGCTTGCGTCATTGAGACGTTGCAGAATGTCGATGCGTGGGCTGTCGATGCGCCTGAGACCCTCTAGGATGGACTGCCCGCTTTCCGTTTTCAGGGCCTGATCCTCGGTTATGTGGGATTTGTTTTCAACGGCAACCAACCGACGCCCCAGGTCTGAGCCATAAAAGCGCACTGCATGTTCTCGCAAATCGTCGTCAAGCGTTTGGCTCAGTATATCCAACGCCATGCCTTGTATGAGCTGAGGCTCAAACACCTCGACCACCAGCCGGGACCATTCAGCGCCAAAGTCATCAGACTCAAGACCCAACATTTCAGGGGCAATTTCAGCAGAGAGCCGCAAGCTTTCTAAAACAACGTCAAACCCCGTCACGTCGAGAAAGATCTCAAGCTCGCGATCCTGAGAGGCGCGCGCAGACGTATTCGGCAACACCAAAGTGAACGCTGTCAGTATCAGCACCAAGGGTGCAAAGCGCCGAGGCCATCTTAGCATTTCCATCTCCCACGTTTTGTTGGGACATAAGTAGACCACCGATGAGAACAACCCAAAGGTTTAAAGCCATGGAAACGCTACAGCGGGATGGATGCCATCGAAATCAGACCGCTATGGTGCATGCCCAAGATGGGTTTGAGCGCGCGTTTTTGCGTATAACGCCCTCACCGATCAGCGCTTAAATCACGAGGCGGTGCGCCATCGCGTAAAATAATGTCGGGTGACGCGTCCAAAGCAGGATTAAGCGCAATCCCAGTGATAAACCGCGCGGTCAAATCTCTTCTGAACAAGGTCATCTTTCGGGATTAGAAAGCAAGCCTGCCCAAGATCGCCCCACATAATGATGTCATCCAGCGATCCGACGGCCATCAGGCAGGGACTGCCGGGCGGTAAATCGTCACTTTGGCGAATATCGCCTTGGACAAATCTCGGATGGCCTCCGACGTTGAAATTTGCCTTTTCATGCGGGGCGTGAAGCGCCAAATGCTCAACTTGCTTGATCTCCTCCGCCTCCTCCTGGCTTAGCGCGGCGAGCGCATCCTGATAGCGCGACCACAAATCAGAAGAAATCCGATTGTCAGAGATATCAGCGGGAAGATAGGCCGCTTCAAACGTCAGTTCCAACCCGGTTTGATACAGCCCTTCGAATTTGGCGGCCTCCTCCTCTTCCGACGCCGCGACCTCTTCGAAAGGAGTATCAAGTTCGGAGATGTCAAAGCCCGCATAAGGATTTTGCATGTGCAATCCGTCTGTGTCTTCGTGATGGATGACCTGAAACACCGGCTCATCAGTCTCTTCGCTGTACAAACCAAAGGTATCATCCGGTCCGCCACCGATGAAAAACTGAAGCAGACCCGTCGTTGGAAAATCCGGAAGTCTAGGGCAGTCATCCAGGTTGATCTGCGCCAGGAAAACAAGGGGACGCCCCGCGGGATCTTTCGGAAGATCTTTGCCTTTTGGCCAGGCTGGCCATCCTCCTAAACGACTGTCCAAAAGCCCCGTGGAGATATCCGAGACTGAGACATGGCACAGGACTGCAGGCGCAGCGAGATTGTAGGCTAGCTTCACGACCTCTTCCAACGGTCGCGGCACTTTCCGGGCTGCAATATCAAACGCTTTATCTTCTTCATGAAAGACGGTGGGGTCTCTCCCGGCCGTCGTCACCAGCGATGGGCCAATCTTTCTGATCTCTTTAAGCGCTTGAGCGCGCCGCCGGCGGAGGCGTCTGACGAAAAAGATCGTCGCAATGATGACAATGAGAGAGATGATGCCCATGTTCACGCCTTTCTCTACTTACGATACGTGGCGACGGTGCCATGGCAACCGCCCGCCGACAAGTTTTGGCAAACATGCTGAGGTTTTTCTGAGCCTACGGTGTCGTTTCCGCCGAAACCCGACCAAGTTTGAGGCCTTAAATCTGATACACCCCTCTCCAATACCTCCCCCGCCCAATAGCTGCTGTTAGGCCTCGATGGTACGCCCACCGGGGCGGCGCCCAGTCGATTGGGCAAAGTGTCGAAAGCACCCGTCACGACGAATTTACTATGAATTGCGATCGAAAAGCCGCTTTGACATCACCTGATGCAGAGGCTCAATCAGCGCTATTTAACGCGCCCTGCAAGGTATCAGCACCCCCTTTTTCATTTCTGTCATATATCGAGCGTGTTCATCCGCTCCCATTCTGAGAAATGCGCCGTGTATTCATGCCACTCTTGCATTTTCATTTTAACGTAAGCTGTCGAAAACGCCCCGCCCATCTTTGCTTTCAGTGTCTCGTCATTGTCGTACGCCCGCACAGCGTCGAGCAGGTTCAACGGCAATTTCTGCGCGTCGAGGATTTTATGGCCCTCCGCGTACATATCGACGTCATGCCTTTCACCGGGGTCCGCTTGAGTGGCCAAACCGGACAGACCTGCCGCGATAATCGCCGCCTGCAAAAGATAGGGATTAGCCGCACCATCAGGCAGTCGAAGCTCGAACCGGCCAGGTGCCGGCACACGGACCATGTGCGTGCGATTGTTCCCCGTCCAAGTGACCGTGTTGGGGGCCCAGGTTGCGCCCGACGTCGTCCGCGGCGCGTTGATGCGTTTATAGCTGTTCACCGTCGGATTGGTGATCGCCGTTAGGGCGCTGGCGTGTTGCATGATGCCGCCCAGAAAGTGCTTACCGGTTTCAGAAAGGCCAACATCACCTGTCGGTCCCTCTCCTTCGCCTGCGAAAACGTTCGTCGTCGCCGCTGGACCCGGTGCATCCCAGGCAGAGACATGCGCGTGACACCCGTTGCCGGTGAGCCCCTCAATCGGTTTTGGCATGAAAGTAGCCCGGAAACCGTGTTTCTCAGCCACCGATTTCGTCATAAATTTGAAAAAGCTGTGTTTGTCCGCTGTGCGCAGCGCATCGTCAAATGCCCAATTCATCTCAAACTGGCCATTCGCATCTTCATGATCGTTTTGATACGGCCCCCACCCGAGCTCGAGCATGTAATCGCAGATCTCTTTTACCACGTCGTACCGGCGCATGACCGCCTGCTGGTCGTAGCAGGGCTTAGAGGCTGTATCGAATGGGTCTGAGATTTGGCTTCCGTCGGGCATCAGCAGGAAATACTCGGCCTCCACACCTGTCTTGACGTGCACGCCCTGCGCCGCTGCATCGGCGATCAGCTTACGCAAAACATTGCGCGGCGCCTGTGCCACATCTTCACCGTCCATCGTGCAATTTGCGGCGATCCAGGCGACCTCAGGCTTCCAGGGAAGCTGCATCACTGAGGCAGGATCTGGCACAGCGAGCATATCAGGATCTGCAGGTGTCATATCAAGCCAAGTGGCAAACCCTGCGAAACCTGCGCCTTCGCCCTGCATCTCAGCAATGGCTTGCGCGGGCACCAGCTTTGCACGTTGCCCGCCAAAAAGATCGGTAAAACTGATCATGAAGTATTTGACATTATGCGCCTTTGCATACTCGGCAAGATCAACTGACATTTTGCTTCCCCTGTCGTAAAAAAATAGCGCGTACCGCAGCGGCCGCGCCTTATCGCTAAAATGCAGTGCCGGGTTTTCCCGGATACCAGTCTGTCCCTGCAAGCGGTATTTTGGCCATCGCCGAGGCTTCCATTGTCAGCGCGACCAAATCTTCCGGTTCCAAATTGTGCAGGTGGTTCTTGCCACATGCGCGCGCGATTGTTTGCGCTTCCAACGTCATCACCTTGAGGTAATTTCGCAAACGGCGACCGCCCTCTATCGGATCAAACCGCGCCATCAGTTCGGGATCCTGCGTTGTGATACCTGCCGGATCGTTCCCCTCGTGCCAATCGTCATAGGCACCTGCGGTTGTCCCGAGCGCATTGTACTCCGCCTCGTATTTTGGATCATTGTCGCCCAGCGCAATCAATGCCGCAGTGCCTCTGGCACCCGCATCTGCGCCAAGCGCAATGGCTTTCGCAACGTCAGCCCCCGACCTGATCCCGCCAGACAAAATCAGCTGCACTTTGCGATGCACGTTCAAATCCTGCAGCGCTTCCACCGCCGGGCGCACGATGGCCAGGGTCGGCAAGCCCACATGCTCGATAAACACGTCTTGAGTGGCGGCCGTTCCGCCCTGCATCCCGTCCAAGACAACCGCATCAGCGCCCGCTTTGACGGCAAGGGCGGTGTCATAATAGGGCCGCGCGCCCGCAACCTTGACGTAAATCGGGACCTGCCAACCGGTGATTTCGCGCAGTTCAAGGATCTTGATCTCTAAATCGTCGGGGCCCGTCCAATCAGGATGGCGGCAGGCAGAGCGTTGGTCTATCCCAGGCGGCAAGTTGCGCATCTCAGCGACACGCTCGTCGATTTTCTGACCCAAAAGCATCCCACCACCACCGGGTTTCGCGCCTTGACCGACGACGATCTCAATGGCGTCAGCCTTGCGCAGATCATCGGGGTTCATCCCGTAACGGCTCGGCAGATATTGATAGACCAGCTTGTCTGAATGCCCGCGCTCTTCCGGAGTCATCCCGCCATCACCCGTCGTCGTCGACGTGCCCGCCGCAGACGCGCCCCGACCCAAGGCTTCTTTTGCCGGGCCAGAAAGCGCGCCGAACGACATGCCAGCAATCGTGATCGGAATATCTAGCTCAAGCGGGCGCGCGGCGTGCAGCCCTCCGATCGTGACATTCGTCGCGCAGGTTTCACGATACCCTTCAAGAGGATAGCGCGATATCGACGCGCCCATGAACAGCAAATCGTCAAAAGACGGCACCTTGCGTTTGGCACCCCCACCGCGAATGTCATAAATGCCCGTTTCAGCGGCGCGGCGGATCTCGCTGTTCACCTCCTGTGTGAATGTGGCCGATTGTTTGGGCAGTGTCTGTGGGATAAATTCTGAGCGGTATTTATTCATGGCAAAGCCTTTCAATACGCGTCAGCATTGTCGACATTAAAGTGGTAAAGTTTGCGCGCCGACCCATAGCGTTTGAATTCTTCGGGTTTGGCCTCCGATCCTGCCGCCGCCAGCAATTTGCCCAGCAGGGCGAGATGTTTGGGCCGCATCTCCTTTGGCTCGCAATCTGCGCCAAGCGATTTGACGGTGCCACGCACAAACAGTCGCGCCTCATAGCAGCTATCACCAAGAGCATCGCCCGCATCACCGCACACGACCAACGTGCCAGACTGCGCCATAAAAGCCGACATATGGCCAATGTTGCCATGCACCACGATGTCGATGCCTTTCATCGAAATGCCGCACCGGGAGGAAGCGTTCCCCTTAATGACCAGAAGCCCACCATGACCCGTGGCACCAGCATACTGCGACGCATCACCTTCGATGACGACGGTGCCCGACATCATGTTTTCCGCCACGCCGGGCCCAGCGGAGCCGATGACATTGACGGTTGCCTGCTGGTTCATTCCGGCGCAGTAATATCCGGTGGAACCGCGGATCGTCACCTCAATCGGGGCGTTCAACCCGCATGCAATCGCGTGGGCGCCCTTGGGGTTGAGTATTTCCCATGACGTTTGATTTGTCTGCGATGCTTGCGCATGCAGTGTTTTATTCGTTTCGCGCAATCCCGCCGTCTCAAGATCGATACTCTGCATGCTAAGCCACTCGTGCGGAAGGGATCGAGCGTGCCTGGTGGCGCCAAAAATAAACGGTCGCGGGCTCAGGCTCCCAAATGCGCGCGTGCTCAATATCCGGTAGATCAACCAGCGCGCGATACTCAGACCCAAAAGCGACGTATTGCGATGTCTCAGCCATAACGGCAGGTTTGCAGGCAATCGGGTCTCTCAAAACGCCGAATCCGTCCTTCGTCCCCACGACAAAGGTGAAAAATCCATCGAGATCTTGTAGACTTCGTTCAAGCGCTTCACCCAATGACGCGCCATTCTGCATTTGCCAGGTCAGATATGCCGCCCCCACCTCGGTGTCATTCTCCGTCTCAATCTGCATGCCAGCGCGGCGCAGCTTACGCCGCAGGGCGTTGTGATTTGACAAAGATCCGTTATGGACAAGGCATTGATCCATGCCAGTGTTGAAAGGATGCGCGCCCATGGTCGTGACCGCGGATTCAGTCGCCATTCGGGTGTGCCCGATCCCGTGGGTGCCTGACATTCCAGCGATGCCAAATCGCGCCGCGACATCTTTTGGAAGGCCCACTTCCTTGTAAATTTCAAGGCTGTCTCCCGTGCTCATCACACGCAGGTCCCTGTTCAGCTCTTTAAGGGCTTGCCGCGCTTGATCTGTCTGCGCCGCAGGAAGGTCTAATACGGCATGATTGCCCTTTATTTCCAGCGTTATCTGCTGCCCGATCGCTGCGCTTATCGCAATGTCTAGCCCGGCGAAAGACAGTTCTGGAACAGCCGATTGCACCACCAGTTTTGTCCGACCTGCGGTTTCACCGGCGTAGATAGCGATGCCTGCACTATCGGGGCCGCGATCGGTCATGGTGATCAACATCGCCGTCAATAGCTCACCAAGCTTTTGCTCTAAGGCCTGCTCCTTTAGAAAAAGTCCAACGATACCGCACATCTTTGGTGTCTCATCCCCAATACCGACCCAGGAATGATTAGCCTCCACCCCAGCGAATGCAACTGTGGCTCAGGTTTATTTTGCTCTTTCGGGACGGGCGAAATCACACGCGAGCGACGCTGCTCAAACAAGCGGCAAGTCATCGGGACAGTCGAAGGATGACTTGGTATGCGATGAAACCTAAAGTACCGGAGGGGTCGCGCAGCCCTGCAAATCAGTCCAGCATATCAATCGACGAAGAGAGATGAGCGGTGCGATGGTGGGCGACCTAGGAATCGAACCTAGCGTGCGTCTCCGCGAGGGAGTTACAGTCCCCTGCCACACCTTGCGGCCTGTCGCCCACGCGCTTTGGCGCGTTGCGCTAAGCGGTGAGGCGTGATTACAAGCGGCCCTATAAGGCGTCAAGACGAAATTCCGGCGGCCCGATCCTCGGCATAGAACAAGGATGCAGCCATGAAAAAACCCAAATGGGTGATTGCCAAAGAGCAAGCCCGACGGTCGCAGAGCATTGAAACACTTTGGCTTTTCGGTCTGCACGCAGTGCGTAATGCGCTGCAAAATCCGGCGCGAGAAAAACTGCACCTCATGGTAACACCCAATGCACGTCTCAAGCTTGTTGACGCGATTGAGACGGCAGCGATCGAGCCCGAAATCATAGATCCCCGTCAGTTTCACCCGCCGCTTGAGCCCGGTTCAGTGCATCAAGGGGCAGTTTTGCAGGTCAAGCCGCTGGACTGGGGTCGCTTGGAAGATGTTTGCATCGGACAAGTGCCGTCCCGTGTCATTCTGCTGGATCGGGTCACGGACCCACACAACGTGGGCGCTATTTTGCGCTCGGCGGAGGTATTCGGCGCCTCTGCTGTTATCGGAACGCGCCATCACGCAGCGCCTGAAACAGGTGCCTTGGCAAAAGCGGCCAGCGGTGCGCTTGAACGTCAACCCTATCTACGGGTTCGCAACTTGGCTAACGCCATCGGATCATTGCAGGATCTGGGGTATCTCGTGTTTGGGTTAGACGGCAACGCCGCCCAATCCATAGACCAGGCGGCAGGCGAAAGTCAGAACCGGCCCATCGCTTTGGTCCTGGGGGCGGAAGGGCCGGGCCTGCGCGATAAAACCCGCACGTCGGTCGATAAACTCGTGCGGATCAATGCATCAGGACAATTTGGTTCACTCAACGTCTCAAATGCAGCCGCTGTCGCCCTATATGCTTTGCAAGGGCGCCGGTAAGAGGACACGATGGGATATCCGACAAAAATTGCCACATGTTGTCACTGTGGAAGCACGACGACGTTGCAAGTTGACAAAGGGCTTCACGCGCTCAGCTGCGCGAGTTGCGGCGCGCCTTTGCGCAATCTGAAGATGCTTCCCAAATCAAAGCGAAAGTCAAAGCATGCTGTCAGCCATCAGTTCCCCGGAACATACAAATCAGTTGCAGAACACAGCTTGGAGCCGAAACGCGCCAAACCGCGCAAACGCAAAACACGTTCCAAATGGTTCAAAAGCATCGCCAGCGACGTCTTTGACCTCGTAGAAGACATCTTTGACTGACGCAGTCCCTGGCACACGGCGGAAATTTGCCGCGTTTGGGAAATGAACTGGTTTTGTCAAAGCATCCTCTTTTAGACGCATCCGGGCGTTCCTAGATAACCTATGCAGTCGGGGCTGGAACATCCCGACGCGAAGTAATGTCCCTCGTTCCGTACTTGCGCCCCGACCTTCGCGTAGGGGCGTTTTTTTTAAAGCTCCCGCCCTTAGACCTGATATACCTGCCGGAACCGACGTAGCGTCGGTCCGGGGGGTGGCGCAATCGCGCCGCCCCGTGCGGGCGGCCGACGCGGCTCAACAGAAGCTGTTGAGCGGGTGAGTGAAAGGGAACGGGGTGTATCAGGCTCAAGGCCAAGTGCTTTGGGTGACGGAAAGGGCAAAACGCTGTAAGCGTGTGGCCCATGCAGTATTCGGACGCCTTTCTCAAAAATATTCTCACGCGCACAAAGCGCATCGCAGTTGTCGGCGTGTCGATGAACCCCGTCCGACCGAGCTATTTCGTAGCCCGCTATCTGACGTTAAGGGGCTTTCAAGTGGTCCCCATTAACCCAAGACATGCGGGAGAATTGCTTTTGGGAGAAACCGTGCATCCCGATCTGGGCAGCATCAAAGGTGGGGTCGACATGGTCGATATATTCCGACGTTCTGACGCGGTCCCCGACATTGTAGAAGAGGCTCTGGCCCTGCTACCCGGACTGCAGACTGTTTGGATGCAGATTGGCGTCCAACATGCCGTCGCCGCCAACATGGCGCGTGCGCGTGGGATCGACGTGATCGAGAACAGGTGCCCAAAGATCGAATACCAAAGGCTCTTTGGGGAACTGCGGATGGGCGGATTTGCCACCGGCGTCATCTCAAGCAAACTTTAGTGCTTGTGGTCCTATCCCTGACACACCTCCTCCCTCTCACCCACCCGCTCAACAGCTTCTGTTGAGCCGCGCCGGTCCGCCCCCACGGGGCGGCGCTACGTCGGCTCGGGCAGGTATATCAGGTTTAAGGGCGAGAGCTGTCGTGTTTCGCATGCTGCGCTGCAGCTGATCAAACACGCGTATCGATCCAACGTCAAAAAGACGGGGTTCAGCGATTTGCTTTCTCAGTGAGCCCTGATTGCGATCGGCGGCGCGCCAGCTCTTGTAACACGGCGTCAAGCGGCACCTCACGCGCAGCCAGTAGGACCAACAGATGATAAAGAACATCTGCAGCCTCCGCCGTCAGCGCCTCTTTATCATCCTGAACCGCGGCAATCACTGCCTCGATAGCCTCTTCGCCAAATTTCTCTGCGCATTTTTCGGCACCTTTCGCGAAAAGCGAAGCCGTCCAGCTTTCGCCAGGGTCTGCAGATTTTCGCGCGAGAACGGTGGCGTAGAGATCATCCAGTGTCATGTGTGTCTCATCGGTATGCCTGCAGCGGCCATATGCGCCTTGGCCTGAGCGATGGTGTACGTGCCAAAATGAAAGATGGACGCAGCAAGCACGGCCGAGGCCCCCCCCTGTGTCACCCCCTCGACCAGGTGGTCAAGTGTGCCCACCCCGCCAGAAGCGATCACTGGGATCGACACGGCATCCGAAATGGCGCGCGTTAGAGCCAGGTTGAATCCTTGCTGAGTGCCGTCTCGATCCATCGAGGTGAGAAGGATTTCACCGGCACCCTTCGTTGCAACTGATTGAGCAAAATCAACGGCGTTGATCCCCGTTGCTCTGCGTCCCCCATGGGTAAAAATCTCCCATGTACCGGTCGCCGTGGTTTTTGCATCGATGGCACAAACGATGCACTGGCTGCCGAATTGATCAGCGGCCTTGGCGATGACATTTGGATCTGCCACCGCAGCGGAATTGAAGCTCACTTTATCTGCTCCGGCCAGCAACAGGGCCCGCACATCCTGAACATTGCGCACACCGCCCCCGACCGTCAGAGGAATGTAGCAGTGTTCGGCCGTGCGCCGCACCAGGTCAAACATCGTAGCGCGATTTTCGTGGCTGGCGTGGATATCCAGAAAGCAAAGCTCATCCGCCCCTGCCGCATCATAGGCGATGGCCGCTTCGACAGGATCGCCCGCATCGCGCAGACCGATGAAATTCACGCCTTTGACAACGCGGCCTTCTGCAACGTCCAAACAAGGTATGATCCGTGTTTTCAACATGGCATTTGTCTAGCTTAGCTTGATACGCATGAGCAAGCGGCGGCAACCATCACGCCCGCAGTGCCGCCAGCGCCTCTGACAGAGTGATGGCGCCGTCATAAAGTGCGCGGCCTGAGATCGCCCCAGCTATGACCCCGGTGTCTTTCAAGGCAATCAGATCGGATAGAGATGAGACCCCACCAGAGGCGATCACCGGGATCGACACTGATTTTGCCAGCGACACCGTCGCCTCGACGTTGGGACCTTCCATCGCCCCATCGCGCAGAATGTCGGTGTAGATGATGGCGGCAACTCCCGCATCTTCAAAAGATTTGGCCAGAGTGCCGACATCTACATCGGTCTCTTCCGCCCAACCCTGGGTCGCAACCCTGCCCGAGCGCGCATCAATTCCGACAGCCACTCGACCGTGGAAACGATGGGCTGCCTGCTTTACCAGATCAGGGTTTTCGACGGCGACAGTTCCCAGGATGACGCGGGCCACGCCTTTGTTAAGCCATGTCTCAATCGTCTGCATGTCTCTGATCCCGCCGCCAAGTTGAACGGGAACATCGCAGCAGCTCAAGATCGCCTCTACCGAAGCTGCGTTGACAGGCGCACCGGCGAATGCCCCGTTTAGATCAACCAAATGCAGCCAATCGCAACCCGCGTCTGCAAATTGGCGGGCCTGCGCTGCAGGATCTTCATGAAAAACCGTGACGCGCGCCATGTCGCCGTGGATCAGACGCACGGCTTGCCCATCCTTCAAATCAATCGCCGGGTATAGGATCATCAATCGGCTCCGCCAGTTTTCCTGGCATGTGACATGCGACTGCGTGATTTGCAACGCGACCCCAGGTTAAGCTTGCGACATGTCTATGCGATGGTCCAAGCTGTCATGCAATTAGGGAGGGATACTATGACAAGAATAACCTTAGCCGCTTTTGTTTTCGGGCTTTTCAGCGCATCCGCATCTATCGCAGACCCCGCAGTCGGCATGTGGCAAACCGAGCCAGATGATGGTGCGTACGCGCATATCAAGATGGCCCCCTGCGGTGCGGCCGTTTGCGGTACAATCGCGCGTACTTTCAACAGTTCTGGCGAGTATACATCGGCCAATCTTGGCAAAACGCTCGTAATTGACATGAAAGCCGCAGGGAACGGTGGGTACAATGGCAAGGTATGGCGGCCGTCAAACAACAAGGTCTACAACGGGAAGATGACGGTTTCTGGCAACACGCTCAGTCTGTCTGGATGCGTGGCGGGCGGATTGATCTGCTCCAAACAAACCTGGAAACGCGTGAAATAGAGCGTTTCGACGTCAATTTGAAATAACATGCCGCTCTTTGGCGTTCGACCGAAGGAAGAGGCAGCGAACCAGTGATTCAAGGTTAAGTCGAAACGCTTTGAGGCGCCCCACCTTAAACCTGATACACCTTGCCCAACCGACTGAGCGCCAGCCCAAGGGCCGGGAAAGCGCAGGCGCGCGACGTAAAGCTGATATACTACGATCCTAAAGCATCCGACCTTAAACCTGACATACGTCGCCCTAACCGACATAGCGCCGGTCCGAGGGTTGGCGCAATCGCGCCGCCCCGTGGGGGCGGAACGGCGCGGCCCAACAGTGCCTGTTGGGCAAGGCGGTGATGGGGAACGGTTTGTATCAGGTTTCAGGTCGGATGCTTTAGAAGTGGTTCAGCATTCGCGAGACAGTCCTCTCAAGCGCCGCGTTGCAGATAGGATTTGGCGCTTCAAGAGCTTCACGGTGCCCAGCGAAGGAAGTTGGCGATCATTTGCAGACCCGTAGATTGGCTTTTCTCCGGGTGGAATTGCATGCCAACCATCGTGTCGCGGCCGACGACAGCCGTGACCGCGCCACCGTAGTCGACATGCGCCAATCGCTGGTGCTGATCCTGCAAAACCATGTGATATGAATGCACAAAATACGCGTGGTCACCGGTTTTCACACCAGCAAACACGGGATGTGAGTGATCAATAATCAAGTCATTCCATCCCATATGCGGCACCTTTAAGGCGGGGGAAGCTGGTTTGATCAGCGTGACGTCACCCGCGACCCAACCAAGGCCAGCAGTTTCTTGATATTCGCGCCCCAGCGTGGCCATAAGTTGCATTCCCACGCAAATGCCCAGGAAAGGGCGCGCGCGCTGTTCGACCGCCTCAATCAAAGCGTCGTAGACGCCCGCCTTGCTTTTAAGCGCGGCAACACACGCCGGAAAAGCGCCATCCCCTGGCAGCACAAGACGATCAGCACGGGTGATAATGTCCGCGTCGGAGGTGACGACCACGTCGCCTGCACCCGTTTCAAGCGCCATGCGCTCAAAGGCCTTATGTGCCGAGTGCAGGTTGCCCGAATCATAGTCGATAATGGCCGTCAGCATATGGCCCGCCTTAAAGCGCGCCCTTGGTGGAGGGGATTGCCTCCGCCATCCGGGCATCCGGACTGAGCGCTTCACGCAGGGCACGCGCGACAGATTTAAACGTCGCCTCCGCAATGTGATGGCTGTTGAACCCGTGCAATTGGTCGACGTGCAGGGTGATCCCAGCGTGGGTCGTGAACGCTTGAAAGAACTCGCGCACCAATTCGGTGTCAAAGGTGCCAATCTTAGGCGTCGACATCTCAACTTGCCAAGCCAAGAAGGGGCGACCGGAGAGATCTAGCGCCGCGCGCACCAGCGCGTCATCCATCGGCAATAGGCACGACCCATAGCGTTTGATCCCGCGCTTATCGCCCATGGCCTGCGCGAGGGCCTGACCCAGCGTGATCCCCACGTCTTCCACTGTGTGGTGATCGTCGATGTGCAAATCCCCCGTGGCACGGATCGTCAGATCCATCAGCGAATGTCGCGCCAGCTGATCCAGCATATGGTCAAAGAACCCAACGCCGGTCTGGTTGTCATACTGCCCTGCGCCATCAAGGGTGACGGTGACAATGATGTCCGTCTCGGCGGTTTTGCGGGTCAGAGTTGCTTGACGCATGCTGAGGCTCCTTTTCGTCGCGCCTTTATAGCAAGGCGTGCGGGCACGCCAAGAGGGGGATCAGGGATTGCGGGAGGCGGACGCTTATGCAAGCGTTGGGTCAGCAACACGAGAGGGTTTTATGACGACCTGTGTTTTTGTCCAGATCCGCTGCCGTCCTGGCACGACATACCGTGTGGCCGAGGAAATCGCGCTGCGCGAAATGCATTCGGAGCTTTATTCCACATCGGGTGATTTTGACCTGTTGATGAAGCTCTACATCCCACAGGGCCATGACGTCGGTGTGTTCATCAATGAACGTTTACTCGACATCGACGGGATTGAGCGATCTTTAACGACAATGACCTTCAAGGCGTTTTGAGACATCTGCCTGGCCATGCGCTGTTGCAAGAAACATCTCGCATTCAGCGACCTGCCGCTTTGTCCCGTCGGTGGGTTTGGTGCTGGTGAAGTCGAGATTGCGCTGCATCTACGCAAATACACCGGAGCTTGGCCTGCTCAGTTAGGAAAACAGCTAGCCAGATATCAACTAAGCCATGAGTCGATACCTCGACACCCATGCAATCAAATTCTCTATGATATTTGGAGCGGGCGATGAGATTCGAACTCACGACCCTAACCTTGGCAAGGTTATGCTCTACCCCTGAGCTACGCCCGCGTCCTGTCTAACGCAGATACAAAACTCGCACGCTTCCTGCAAGGGGAAAACGGCTCAAGAACCTATTTGCATCGAAATTTGCCTGTGCGGTAAAAGACACCTCTGACCTCTTGACCTCAATCCGATTTACGGGCGCAAGCTCTCTGCAGAGAGAGGGGTCACCCGCATGTCCACGCCTGAAAGCAACATGAGCCGGTTTATCGCAGCGAGCGGTCTGACCAATTTTGCAGACGGCATCGCGACCGTTGCTTGGGCTTGGCTCGCCACGCTCATCACCCGCGACCCTTTGCTGGTTGCGCTGGTTCCAGTCGCCTTGCGTCTGCCGTGGTTTTTATGCGCCATCCCGGCTGGCATCGTCACAGATCGCGTCGACCGGCGCCGACTGATCCTGGCAATGGATGCGATCCGTGGCATCGCCTTTTGTGGTGTCACATTGAGTTTGCATGTGAACGCACCTTTGTTGGCGGCACCGGACAGTGGCGTCTCATCCCCTGCCCTTTTCGCAGCGATCTTGATCGCCGCAGCGATTGTTGGCGTTGCCGAGGTCTTTCGCGATAACGCTGCGCAAACGATGCTGCCCTCGCTCGTCTCTCACGACCGGCTTGAACATGCGAATGGACGCCTATGGAGTGTTGAGCTTGTCGGCAATGCGCTTTTAGGACCTGCGGTCGGAGCCTTTCTGATAGGTTATGCGGTGCAAGCACCGTTTGCCGTGAATGCGGCGATCTACGGTTGTGCGGTGATCTTGTTTCTGTCGCTGAACGGTCGGTTTCGTCCCGTGCTGACGCAAACCGGCTCTTGGCGGGCCGACCTGCGCGAGGCCGTGCAATTCCTTCTCAACGCGCCACTCTTGCGCGCACTTGCCTGGATCACCGGGTTTTGGAACCTCTTTTTTGAAATGGTGATGATCGCATTGGTGCTGCATGTTCAAGAAAATTTGGGGTTAACTGCCCAAGCTTACGGCCTTCTGCTCGCAGCAGGCGCTCTCGGCGGCATTGTTGGGGGCTGGTGCGGCGAGCATGTGGTCCGCAGGCTTGGGCCAAAACGCAGCGCTCAATGGATGCTGGCCTGCTCGCCTCCCGCCTTTCTCGGTGTGCTCATGGCACCTGGCGCGGTCAGTTTGGCTGTCGTGCTATTCTTGTTCAACGTGACGGGTCTGATCTGGAATATCGTCTCTGTGTCTTATCGCCAGCGTCACATCCCGGATGCGCTGCTCGGTCGGGTTAACAGCCTGTACAGGCTTTTGGCTTGGGGCATGATGCCAGTGGGGCTGATACTGTCAGGTGGTCTTGTAAACATCGGCGAAACACTCATCGCCCGCGAACTGGCGTTGACGGTTCCGTTTGTCGTCGCGACCTATGGATCTGGCGCCCTTGCCTGGATCGGATGGCACGCGATCGGGCGTGGATTTGACGCGCAGCCTTAACCCTCTGGTCGGGCGAAGGAGAGCGACGCAACTCAATATCGTGCGCTAAACCGTTGTTCGTGTCGCGCACTGCTGTTCTGAAGGACGGCGTATGAAAAAAACTGCCCCGCGGAATGCGGGGCAATTTCAAAGCGCTGCGTACACGCTAGGGTTTATAGGCGGCATCACCGGGGTGGCTCGTGCCTGCCCATTCCTCGATACTGTCGGGATAATGGTGCGACTTGTCCCAGTCTTCCTGCTTGGGCAAGATCTCGAACGTGTGCTCGGGTGGCGGGCTCGGCAGTGTCCACTCCAGCGTGTCGGCATATTCGTTCCAAGGGTTCTTTTCCGTCACCCGGGCACCACGGGTAAGCGCATATAGAACGACCCCAAAGAAGAACACGAAGGACGCAAACGACAGGAATGCACCCACGCTGGACCAGTAATTCCAATAGGCAAAGGCTTCCGGATAGTCGATGTAACGGCGTGGCATGCCCTGACGCCCCAGAAAATGCTGTGGGAAGAATGTCAAGTTAGCGCCGATAAACATTGCCCAAAAGTGCAGCTTTCCCGCCCATTCGGGATACATCCGCCCCGTCATCTTGGGGAAATAGAAGTAAATGCCAGCAAAAATCGCAAACACAGCACCCAGCGACATCACGTAGTGGAAATGTGCCACCACATAATACGTGTCATGGTAATAACGATCAACAGCCGCCTGCGAGAGCACGATGCCCGTCACACCACCAACGGTGAAGAGGAAAAGAAAACCAAAGGCCCAAAGCATCGGCGTCTTAAACTCGATCGATCCGCCCCACATTGTCGCGATCCACGAGAACACTTTGACGCCCGTGGGCACCGCGATGACCATTGTAGCCAACATGAAATACGCCTGCTGGTTCAAGGTCATACCAACGGTGTACATGTGATGCGCCCAGACAACGAAGCCGAGTACACCAATTGCGATGATCGCCCAAACCATCGGGAGGTAGCCGAATACGGGCTTTCGGCTAAACGTCGCGATAACGTGGCTGATGATGCCAAAGCCCGGCAAAATGATGATGTAAACCTCGGGGTGTCCGAAAAACCATAGGATGTGTTGGTAAAGGACCGGGTCCCCCCCACCCGCCGGATCGAAGAACGCAAACCCGAAGTTGCGGTCCATCAGGAGCATCGTAATAGCGCCCGCAAGGACCGGCAGTGAAAGCAAGATAAGCCAGCTTGTCACAAAGATCGACCAGCTGAACAACGGCACCTTGAACAGCGTCATTCCAGGCGCGCGCATGTTCAAGAACGTCGTAATCATGTTGATCGCGCCCAGAATGGACGAGGCGCCAGACACGTGGACCGCAAATATCGCCAGGTCCATCGACACACCACCTTCTTTCACAGACAGAGGAGGGTACAGCACCCAGCCAACGCCCGAGCCAAGCTGCCCGTTCCCGCCCGGCGCAAGCACCGAGCAGACCGCCAGTGTTGTTCCTGCAACGTAAAGCCAGAACGACAGGTTGTTCATGCGCGGGAACGCCATGTCCGGCGCACCAATCTGCAAAGGCATGAAGTAGTTGCCGAAACCCCCGAACAGCGCCGGGATAACCACAAAGAACATCATGAGAATGCCGTGACCTGTAATCAGGACATTCCATAGATGACCGTTTGGTGAGCATACATTTGCGGGATCTGCGATCAGGCGCGCGCCTTCGAGGCACATGTATTGAACGCCCGGCTCCATCAGCTCGAGCCGCATGTATACCGTGAAGGCAACAGATACGAAACCAGCCAAGGCTGAGACGATCAGATACAAAATACCGATGTCTTTGTGATTTGTAGACATGAACCAGCGGGTGAAAAAACCGCGCTCGTCCCCATGTTCATGCCCGTGAATGGCTGCGTCTGCCATGCAGTGCCTCCTCGGTTATATTTAAAGGTACACCACGTCTGTTGGCGGGCCGTGGCTAGCTGAGGCTTTGTAATATGAAAATCATCTTTGGAGCAATGGTTGCGTTTGCCGCATGACGATTAATTTTCATGATGGCCGTTTCTAAAAACCAATCCTTTGGTTGGTTCAGCCTTCCGACCAGATGGCGGATGGACAATCATCCGTGCTGCATCGTGCCGGGAGCGCTTTCAATCGCAGCGGGCATGCCAGAAGGTGCGCGTTGGCCCGTTTTGGCGGCGCCCCTTCGCATTCAACTCGCTTTCCCCTACATTCCGGCTTTACGCTCATCCAAATCTGCCGCAATTTATACAAAGTTTGCTTTTATTTGAGTGGGGTGAGGACATGGTCTTCTATCGGCAGGTTACAAAAACACTGTGTCTCGGTGCGTCATTCTTGTTTTTACCGGCCCTTGTTAGCGGAACGACTGCCTTTGCACCCATTGCCGCGATTGACGCTGCCGCTGCAGAGACAAGAGAAGAGAGACGTGTGCAAAGCATCATCTCACGCATCGAAAAACTGGCCGAGAAGATCGAGGCACATGAAACAGGTGAGCGCGATTTCACGGATCGAACCCTCACGTCATTGACCAAGCAGCTTGATCGTTTTGACGATCAATTGTCCGAATATGACGGGACCTTGGGTTTTGATGATGCAGAGGCAATGCTGGCCGGCCTTTCCAATCGTATCGACGCCTTGAATGACCAACTCGCCGCCGCATTGGAGCAAACCGGCGGCCTGACCCAGCGAGAGTTTGACCGGCAGATCAAAGATGTTGAGCGTCTGACCCAGCAGGCGGAACGCATCTTGAAAGACGCAGAGCGCATCGATCTCTCTCGGGTCACGGATGCCTCAAAGGTTGAACGAATGGAGAAAGCACTCGCCAAGCTGGAAGATAACGCCGCCGACATCATCGATTTAATCCCGGGCTATGAAGAGCTGCGAAGCGCAATTGAAGAGGCGCGCACCGCAACACGTGACACACGCTTGCAAGTTGACCAAGCGCTCAGCGCGCGAGACGGCGCGACAGACCGACTGGCGGGGTATTTTCAATCAGGCAAGGTGCTGGACGACAGCGCTTTCGTGTTCGACCTCTTAGGCTGGGCCGATGATGTGGTGTCGAGCATTGATCGCACCACCGGCGAATTGGTCCTGCGCAACGCCTTGGATGACGCACAGACCTATCTTTCATGGGCGGAACGTGTGGCACCCGGCAAAGCCCGATTGGATCAGATCCGGGAAGACTATGCGGGGATCACACCCGATATGCTGCGCAAAATGAGCAGAGAAATGGAAGCAACCCTGGGCGAAGAAGCAAGCAGAACGGGCGGCATCAGCGCTGTCATTGACGGTCGGCTTGACAGGATTGAATTGGCCTTTGCCGCGCTTGAGGATCTGCGCGACGACAGCGTTGAGGTAAACCGCGCACAGATTGAGCGTGCAGATCAAGAAATGGCCCGCCTGGCGGCAGAGCTGGATTACCAGACGCTGGTTTTTGGAAACTCCGTTTTGGAGCCCATCGAATATGGTGAAGCACTGATCACCATACTTGACGGTTTCGGATCTGACGTGAGCGCGCAAAAGACCGCCATCGAAACACAGGTTGCTGACGCACGGGCACGACATCAGGCAATGATTGATCGCGTTTACGCTGACATTGTCGCCACGAATGAGATCCCGCTGGATGATTACCAAGGCAGCGATGCCGGCGCCTTGATTGCCGCCGCCACCGAGATTTTCGACCAAGTGGTGGAAGGCGAAAAACTCAGCGTTGGCGCGTTGATACCGCCTCAAGACTGGACGCGATACGTTGGTGATAGATTGTCGGGCAACACCTTGGAGTATTACAACGAAAGCCGTATCTACATTCTGGTCTTTTCGCCGGAACCAGAGGATCGCTTGAGCAGGTGGATGGTGGCCGCCACCAAAGACCATTTGAACAATGATCGAATTGGGTACGTGATGGTCGACCCCGTTGAAGAGATACCCGTAAGCCCGTATCGCGTTTTTCCGAAAGACAGCATCCCTACCCTGCGCCGATGAAAGCTCTTCAGCGAACCGGGGTGGCTAAAACTCGTTTGCTCCAAACGCCTTCTGCTCGTTTAGGGTAAATCGTATTGACCGAAAACGCCCCCGCATGCTCCGGCGGACCAGATGCGCCCGAGCGGGATCAACTCCTTAATTTCGCGAAACACTACTACCTTGTCGCGAAGCAGCTGTTGCGTAGATGACATACATCGCTGAATCGCGCGGTTCTCATGCGGTAAAGCGCCAAAATTAATCGATAACCCGCCTCAAACGTTGCGAGAATACGGAACTGGGAGTAAGCTCTCCCATGTGGATAAATGAGCGGCCGCAGCAAAGACTGCGCCCACCTCGTGCAAATATAGAGTCTTTGGAGAAGGCGCATGGACATAAAGACACTTTTGGGGGCCGTCGCGGCCATATCGTTGATCGCCGTGCCGGCAGAGCGTGTCGAAGCCAACGCGGGCGATTTCATTGCAGGTGCCATCGTCGGTGGTCTCGTCGGCGCAAACGCAAAAAACCGCCCCCGCAGTTCAGGCCAGTCAAGCGCAGCACGGCAAGAGGGGCGCGAAATTCAAGCCTCTTTGAACTTTTTCGGCTTTAACGCAGGGGCAGTGGACGGTCAGCTTGGTCGAAAAACCCGTCAAGCTGTGTCTCAGTATCAAGCCTATCTCGGCTATCCCGTGACAGGACAGCTTTCGGATTTCGAAAAAAGCTTGCTCACCTCCAGCTACAACCGTGCGCAGGCAGGCGGGCTGCAAGTGCAGCAAGCCGCAGTGTCACCCGAGGGCACACGCAGCCTTCTAAAGGCATATCGCGCTGAAATGGCCGGGCAGCCCGTTACCGCTGCCGTCGCACCCGCCCCTGCCGTGCCGGTAATTGCACCGGCCCCGGTTCCAGCGGCGCCTGCCGCACCCGTTTTGCCAAACTTCATGGGGGCCGGTAACCCTGTGCAGCAGGCCTCCCTTGCATCGCATTGCAATACCGTCTCTGTGCTGACAAACACCAATGGGGGGTACACAACCCTGGCGACCATGACAGACCCCAAGGTCGTGCTGAACGAGCAGTTCTGTCTCGCCCGCGTATACGCCATGGCCCAAACCGACAATCTCGTTCGCCAGATCACAGGCTTTACGCCCGATCAGATCGCACAGCAATGCGAAGGGTTTGCGCCTGCGTTGAAACCACATGTGGAAGCGCTCGCAACAAAGGGGCGGGAAGAGACCAAGAAGGCTGTCATAGGCTTTGTTGCCAGCACGGGAATGACAGCGCAGCAGATGTCGAGCACCGCGCGTATCTGCCTCGGTGTCGGGTATCGCACAGACAGCATGGATGTCGCAGTCGGATCGCTTCTGCTGCTCGATACGCTGGGCGAGCCGTTTTACGGTGAACTGGTCGGTCACCACCTCGCACTGGGCTTTGGGACTGATGAGAACATTGAGATGGCTGACGAATGGTACCGGATTGCACTCTCCCCCGGCGTGGCGCAGCTGGCTGCCAATTTCATTCCCGATCAACCCGGTCGTCCTGAACTGGTGCGCGCCGCGTCTGAACGGTTGTCAATCGCATGGAAGACTGGGGCAGTGCCCGCGCCTGCGCCTGCTGGGGCGACAGGTGTACCGGTCTTCTCTATAAGTGAGTAGAACGCTATTCGACAAAGACCGCCTCGCTGGCACTCAAATCGGGGCGGTCTCATTTTTCCTATTCACAACGTCTTCAGTTTTCGCTAGTCCGATAACGCTACGTGGATAAGCGGTCGTGGCGGAATGGTAGACGCGCAGCGTTGAGGTCGCTGTGGGGTAAAACCCGTGGAAGTTCGAGTCTTCTCGACCGCACCATAAACGGATTCACCCCCCTAACACCTTGAACGGTAATGATAATTGGGGAGTGCTAGCACAACCATTTCGGCAATATGAAACAGGCCCAGCAAAGGCAAGTTTCAGCACCATACGGCGCGCATTGAAGTTGCCAATTTCCCATAGTTTCCAGGGGTTTGACAGGAACACACAGGCGAGTTCGAACATTTTCTCGAAGGGGTACTTCGGCGAGGCTGGTTTTTCGCATTTTTCTGTCAAAATCGCCGCCTCGGTCTCCAATGCCGCAACACGTTTTTCATAGGCCCCGATCACGGATGCGCTTTCTGCATCCACGATCCGGTCCAGCAGACTTTCAATTTTCTTATGCACCAGACGCAGTTGCGACTTCCACCCCTCTCAGATGGACTGCGATTGCTCAAGTCGTTGCGACCATGCCTGCCCAAACATCGAACAACTCTTTGTCAGGCTGTGCATGATTAAGGAGTTTCTCAAAATCCTGTTCTAGCGCGTCACGGCGAATGGACTTGCGGTGCTGGGAACACCCCTTTGTCTTGCACCAATAGTAAGCATGTTTTCTTCCCGTTCGGCTTTTCGACCAACACGCGGTCAATGGCTTTTCGCACTCGGCACACAAGACAAACCCACGCAAAGGAAAATCTGCATTGATGTCTTTGCGCAAGGGGGCCTTGGGCTTGCCGTTCAGACGCTCTTGTATCTTGTGGTAGGTGGATAAGCTGATCAGCCCTTCATGCTGACCTTTGAGGATGGACACATCCCACGAAAGGGCCTCTACCATCCCCGCATAAACGGTCCGGTTGAGCAGTGGACCTGTCACGGTTTGATGCCGCTCCTTTGATAGCATTTATTTCGGCAAAGGAGACGAACTATGGGACTGAAACGGACGGACGAATTCCGTGCTGATGCAGTGTGGATCGCGCTGA
>JBCCQX010000021.1:0-60345 GCA_039208585.1 Pseudomonadota bacterium
CCGCACCCGTGCGTCCACGATCCCCATGCTTGCCCGGAACCAAGGGCGCGATCACCGCCCATTGTCTGTCGGTCAAAGTTCGCCTGCTCAAAATCGCCTCCCGTTTTTGATCTTGAATCAAACGAAAGGCGATTTGAGAAACCCCTAAATGCAGACGCCGCCTAAAGCGTTTCGACTTGAACCTAATGTACCCCGTTCCCTATCATCATCCTGTCCCACAGATTTTGTTGGGCGGCGCTAGGTCGGTTTAGGCAAGGTGTTTGAGGGTTAAGGCCGGATGCTTTAGATAAATACCCCAGCTTCAGCGCTCGAACCAGGAACGCGGGGCACCATCTGCTTCGATCTTGATAACGATGTGACCCTCCAAGGTGGTACTAGCCCGGCAGCCATTTCAAGATCGCACCCGCAACTTCGCGGGGCTTTTGATGATGTAGCCAGTGGTCGGCGTTGGGCATGTTGATACGGGTGAGCTTCGGAACGAACGCCTCCAAACCGGCTGTCGCCTCTGGCAACAGCGCTTTATCTTCGGTGCCCCAAATCAAAAGGTGTGGACAGCGGACTTGAAATTTCTCCAACGAGAGTTGTGGCAGATCAGTGAGTTTTTCCCCAGGTTTACCAATCTGAAGGGGAGAGGCCCGATACCAGTTGACCATCCCGCGCAAGCGATCCGGCCGCGACCATTCGGTTCGATATGCCGCCATGGTCGCCGCATCGGCCCAGCCGTGATCCATATTGGCCGAAAAGAACGAAAGAAGTTTCGAATACTTATCTTGTGCCAGTCGGTCTTCTGATCCTTCCCTGCGGAGGTAGTGGATATATTGAGAGGCTGCTGTCTGTGCCCCGCCAGATGCCAGCGCGCGCTGAAACGGTATCGGGTGGACACCGTTCATGATAATCAACCGCTCGACCAATTCGGGCCTGAGCATCGCCAAACCATAGGCAATTGCCGCGCCCCAATCATGACCCAGAACATGGATCGGCGCATCGCCCTCGATCAGCATCGCCATATCGTTGACCAGCTTCGCAGTCGCGTATTCCGACACCTCAGAAGGTGCCCAGCTTTGACCAAAACCGCGTTGATCTGGCGCGATACAATGAAACCGGTGCGCCAAAAGTGGTGCTAGTGCAGCCCACGCGCCGCTATATTCCGGGAACCCGTGCAACAGCAAAAGCTTGGGAAGGCGATCATCCCCCCAACTCCTGACAAAGAATGGCCTTCCCTGCAACGACACCACCCGTGTTTTATCGTCAGCCATCGTCGTCCCTGGGCCCCTCGCACTTAGCTTTAATTTATCAACCAGCCCGAACGCTATCTCACCGATCATCGCCCGTCGAGGGGCAAGGCAATTCATGATCATCACGGTCGTTGCGGGCGGTTAAGGGTCCCGTCCTTTCACGACGCCTTCGCAGTGGCAAAATCGCTTTTCCTTTTGCCTTGCTGCGCGTAAGGCAAGGGATGCGCTCAAAAACCATGACATATACTGGCCACACTCGGGCGATTTTGACACTTGGCTTGCCTTTGATCGGGGGGCATCTGTCGCAAACCGCGATTGGGGTCACAGATACCGTGATGGTCGGCTGGTATTCGGTCGCCGCCCTGGCGGCGGTTACACTTGGTAGCACGTATTTTTTCGTGTTTTTCATCTTCGGGTCGGGATTTGCCTGGGCGGTGATGCCGATGGTAGCAGCCTTCGCGGCCGAGGGCGAAGAGATACGCATCCGTCGCGCCACCCGGATGGGGCTTTGGCTATCGCTTGGTTTTGCCCTCTTGGCGCTGCCGTTCATGGTCTGGTCTGAACCGCTTCTGCGCGCTTTGGGTCAAGAACCAGAAATTGCAGCAGAAGCGGCGCGATACCTAGGCGTCGCAGGATGGGGAATATTACCCGCGCTCGCCGTCATGGTGCTGAAGTCATATTTGGCCGCGCTGGAGCGCACCCAAATCGTGTTGTGGATCACTTTAGTCGCAGCGCTGGTCAATGCCCTGGCAAACTACGCATTCATTTTCGGCAACTGGGGAGCACCGGAACTTGGCGTGGTCGGGGCAGCATATGCTTCGGTTGCAACGCAAATCGTCTCTCTTGTGGGCGTGATTGTCTACATTGTGATTGTTGTGCCAAAGCATCAGCTTTTTGTGAGGATTTGGAAATCCGACGGGCCAATGCTGGCGCAGGTCTTTCGCCTTGGTTGGCCCATCGGGCTTACATCACTCAGCGAGGTCGGCCTCTTCGCGGCCTCCGCCATGATGATGGGGTGGTTGGGCAAAATTCCGTTGGCTGCGCATGGCATTGCGGTGCAACTCGCCTCGATCACCTTCATGGTGCATCTAGGCTTGAGCAACGTGAGCACGATCCGCGCAGGCAATGCGATAGGTCGAGGTGACACGGAGCATCTGAAACGGGGTGCGCTTTCGGTCACCCTATTGTCCTTGGTCTTTGCGGCGCTGACGATCATTGGGTTTGTGGTTTGGCCCCAACAACTCATCCTCATGTTTATACAGGAGGATGAACCTGAAAAGATCGCCATTCTTGAGATCGGCGTTGCCCTGCTTATGATCGCGGCACTTTTCCAATTCGTTGACGGGGCGCAAGCGGTGGCCCTGGGTTTGTTGCGTGGCATGCAGGATACGCAGAAACCAATGTGGATCGCGGCCTTTAGCTATTGGGCCGTTGGCGTGCCGCTCTCCTATCTGTTTGGGTTTAAGCTCGGCCTGGGCGGCGTCGGCGTTTGGACCGGTTTAGTCGTCGGCTTGGCCTGCGCAGCAGTGCTTTTAAATATTAGATTTTGGCGCATTTGCCGCGCGCCGCAGGAAAACTGGATGAGCGCGGCGTGATTTTAAGGGGCGGCTGCGCCGCACGACACTGATTAAGATACATCATTCTGCGACGTGTGCGGTCCGCACTGAGCGGCGGTTCATCGGGCGGAGGCCTTAGCGTTTCGACTTGGCAAGCCGATCTGCTTTTTTGCGCACCAAGGTGCTGCGCAAATCGTGCATGGCAAGCAGAAGTGTATCAGTGATTTCTTCAAGCTGCGCTTCGGTCGCTTTGGACTGCGCCCATTGCGCGGTCAGGTTCAGGTGATCGATTGTGCGATGGATGTCATCAATGTCCCGTTCCTGAAGGGTTGCAACCCGCGCCTGCATCCAATCTTGAATGGCGCTTTGCTCTTCCTCGGTCAGATTTCGCGCGCCATGCGGTTTGATCTCACCATTTTTGACATTGAGCACGGCAATCTGCTCAAGCTCTATCCTGCGCTGGCGGTTTTCCGTGTCTACGCGAAAAACTGCGGCACCGTTCTCTCGAATGCGGAAGTAATATTCGGGCAGGTCATGCGCCATCGGCGAACTTCATGAGAGCTGCGCGCAGAACGCTTGGATACGCGTGCAGGCTTCGGTCAATGCTGTGTCAGAGGTTGCGTAACTCACACGGAAACAAGGCGAGAGACCAAAGGCAGCGCCGAAAACAACCGCCACGCCGGTTTCCTCCAGCAGCGCTGTGGCGAATGTCGCATCGTCACTGATTTTTGTCCCCGCCGCAGTGGTTTTGCCGATCAAACCCGAGATTGAGGGATAGACGTAAAAGGCGCCCTCCGGCGTTGGGCATGTGATCCCCTGTACGTCATTCAACATTGAGAGCACTAAGTTGCGGCGCCGCACAAAGATCGCATTGTTAGCGGCGATGTATTCTTGTGTGCCATTCAGCGCTTCCACAGCCGCCCATTGGCTGACAGAACAGGGATTGGATGTTGATTGGGATTGGATCTTGCGCATGGCTTTGATCAACACCTCGGCTCCGGCCGCATACCCGATGCGCCAACCGGTCATGGCGTAGGCTTTGGAGACGCCATTCGTGGTGAGCGTGCGCGGATAGAGATCGGGTTCAACCTGCGCGGGCGTGCAGAAAGTAAACCCGTCATAGGCAAGATGCTCGTACATGTCATCTGTCATGATCCAGACATGCGGGTGACGCATCAGCACGTCTGTTAGCGCCTTAAGCTCCTCCCAACTGTATCCCGCGCCGGTGGGGTTTGAGGGCGAATTGAAGATAAACCACTTGGTCTTCGGCGTAATCGCCGCTTCGAGATCCTCGGGCCTAAGCTTGAAACTGTTTTCCAGCGTCGTGGGCACGACGACGGGCGTTCCACCGGCCAGCAACACCATATCGGGATAGCTGACCCAGTAGGGTGCGGGGATCAACACTTCTTCGCCGGGATTTAAGGTGGCCATCAGCGCGTTGTATAAAATCTGCTTTCCGCCTGTTCCAACGCTGACCTGGCTTGGCATATAGTTTAGATCGTTATCGCGTTTGAACTTGTTGCAAATTGCTTCTTTCAGTTCGGGGATCCCATCAACAGCGGTGTATTTCGTCTTGCCGGAAGCAATGGCGGCAACTGCGGCATCCTTGATGTTTTGGGGTGTATCAAAGTCCGGTTCGCCTGCGCCCAGCCCGATGATGTCTCTTCCCGCTGCTTTTAATTCCGCTGCCTTGCTGGTCACAGCAATCGTCGGGGACGGTTTGACGCGTGCAAGTGTCGCAGAGAGCAGTTCCATAGCATCCTCGATGATATCTAATATAACAAGGCGTTCTTAGGGCTCGTATCCGCCACGATCAAGGTGGATCGTTTCCCGCAGTCAGATTGTGAGGGGATTGTGGACGATCTTAATTGGTATGGGCCAGAAGCAGCCACCTTTGGGGATAGGTTGGCGGCGGCCCGTGATCATGCTGGCCTGACCCAGCGGGCACTTGCCAGCCGTTTGGGCGTGCAGGTGGCAACATTGCGAAAGTGGGAAAATGACATGTCAGAGCCGCGCGCCAATCGGCTTTCGATGTTGGCGGGGCTTTTGAACGTTTCCATGATGTGGCTGATTAACGGCGAGGGCGAGAGCGTTGAAGCGCCCGTTGACGATGTGCCAGTGACAAGCGACATGACCGATATATTGGTTGAATTGCGCGCCCTGCGGGCAGACATGCTGAAGAAGGCAGAGACGGTGGGACGGCTTGAAAAGCGGCTTCGCAGGCTCATCGATCCACCTGGAGAGATGTAGATGTCAGAACTGCGCGCTCACAAGATCAAACGGCTTGCCATGCGGTCCATGCGACGTGGCATTAAAGAGATGGATCTGATCCTTTCTGCCTATGCTGATCACTGCCTTGCGCAAATGTCGGACGCGGCACTTTCACACTACGATGCGCTGCTAAATGAAAGCGATCATGATTTATATCAGTGGGTAACGGGGCAAATGCCGCCCCCCGATGCGCATGCCGCATTGATTTCGCAGATACAGGATTTGTTGGCGCAGCAAAGCGTTGGGCGCTGATACCTACGCATCGTTAGCATCAATAAACATCTGAAAAGTAAATGCTTTATCGCTTAACGAAATATTCTGCTTTTTTCTAGAGGTTCCGATCATCCCTGAATCGGAGAACCCAGATGAGCATTCATGATCCTGTTGCCCCGGCCATTTCAGAGAATGGATTTATGAGTGGTTATTTAGAAGCGCTTTCCCTGGTGGAACGGCTGCATCGCTTGCTTTTGGATGTGATCAAAGATGAGTTTGAGCGTGTGGGCGTGTTAGAGATCAATGCCGTTCAGGCGCTTTTGCTTTTCAATATCGGCAACAACGAAGTTACCGCAGGTGAATTGAAAAGTCGCGGCTATTATCAGGGAAGCAACGTGAGCTACAATCTGAAAAAACTGGTTGAGATGGGGTATATGCACCACCAGCGGTGTGAGATTGATCGACGCTCTGTTCGTGTTCGGCTTACCGATAAAGGACGTGAGATACGCTCAATCGTTGCGGAGCTTTTTGCGCGGCATGCCGACGGTCTTGAAGACAAAGGTGTCCTTGGACGCGAGGGTATAGCGGAAATAACGACGTCATTGAAAAGGGTAGAACGTTATTGGAGCGATCAAATCAGGTACATTTACTAAAGGATCCGACCATAGATCTGGTACGTTCCACCTCCCATCAACGTGCCGCTCCACAGCTTTTGTCGGGACCGGCCGTTCCGACCCCATGGGCTGGTGCTAATCACGTTTTAGGCGTGTGGCTGCGTTCTGAGAGAAAACGAGCCCGTCAAGTTCACGCATCAGCTTCGCCTCCATAGCGCGCGCAAAGTCCGCATAGCCAATGGCGGTTTGCACAAACGCATCCTGACCCAGGATGACCTGAGTTCGATAGTATGAAGAAAGCTCTCCAATCTCGGCTTGCCGAACGTCGCCGATGTTGGGGTCATCCACGCCAACCACGAGACCGTTGACGGTGATCCCGCTGCGCGCAAGGCGGTTTCGAACGTCACGCGGTCGTGGGCCCATATTCGCTTTCCCATCGCCCGAGATGTCTAATGTCCGTTTCCAACAATCACGCTGTTGATCCAGGTATCGCGCACCTTCTTGCATGGCGATCCCAAGTGCCGTGCCGGGCGTGGCATCGCTTCGAATGACCTGTTGCAGCGTCTCTATGATAATGTCGATGCTGGTGTCGTCGCTGACCTCCGTCCAGGGGACCAGAAGGGTTTGATCGGCCGGTCCGCTCCACTCGTAAACCAACAGCCTTACCGGCGCTGACGGCATCGCGAGTAAACGTCCTCTCACCGCCGACGCATCCAGAGCTTGTGCCAAGCCCAAGACTTGAAGCCGATATTCGCGTTCATCGACCGAACCGGATACATCCAGCGCGAGGGCGAGAGCTTGACGACATTGCGCATGTCCCGCTGTCACCAACAGCGAAAACACCAACGTAAGGGCTGACGCGAAAGTAACGTTCATCCCGCGCTTTCCAGCAGCGGCAGGGCACCGATCGCTGCCGGAGTGAGCTCTCGCTCTAACTTCTGGCGCATGGCGCGCTCATAGTCCTCAAACCCATCTGCAATGACCATGAAAGCACCCGGGCCATGCAAGACCTCCCTTTGGTAGAATGCAATCAGTCCCACCTCACCCTCGAAATCCGCCGCATTCACCACCAGACCATTCACGGTGACGTTTGAAAAAGGAAACTCACGATACGCGGCTTCAGGGCCAAAGCCTTCGTTGTTTTGCCCGTCTCCCGCCATGTCCAGCGTCTGTTGAAGACAACGAGGGGCCCGGGCAAACATGCGCGCTCCGAATGCCAGGGCATATCCCATCGCAGTCGGAAAATCATCGTGACTGCGCTGGCTTGCCGCGACTTTCTCTGCCACATCAAGCAGGGTTTCGGCGGTGTCGATAAGCGTCCAGTCCAGCAGCACCTCCTGATTGTGGCGCCCTGACCATTCATAGATGCCCAGCGCGACGGGTAAATCGGCAGCAAAGAACGCGTCCACAACCTGTGGAGCGGTAAGCGCAGCCACAAGGCCGTTGCGCTGCAGGCGGTCCTCTTTGGCATCAACGGAACTGGAAACGTCCAATGCCAGCAAAAGAGCCAGCCGACATTCAGCAGCCCCGCCTACAGGCAGAGCCAGCAAAGCTGATGTCAACAGCGCGCGTATCACCGTGATAGACCTTGATCAAATAAGGTCCCGATTACCGCTGGCGTCACCTCTCGCTCAAGTTTTTGACGCATTGCACGGGCGTAATCCTCAAACCCGTCAGCCACCACCATGAACGCACCTGCGCCATGTAAAACCTCTGTCTGATAAAATTCTGTCAAACGCTCTGCGGTCTGAAAATCTGCTGCGTTGGCAATGGCGAGCCCGTTCACCGTGATATCATCGAACGCGGACCGTTCGTAGACGATACGTGGACCAGGGCCTTCATTATTCACGCCGTCCCCAGAAAGGTCGATGGTTTTGAATAAACACTCCGGCGCGTTCCGGAACAGCCTCGCGCCAAAAATCAGCGCTTCACCCATCGATGTCGCAAATTCGTTGTGACTTCGCCGGCTGAGCCGTACCGCCTCTGCCGCTTGCGCAAGCGTGGCTGGGTTTGTGATGAGCGTCCAGTCCAATAACACTTCTTGATTGTACCGCCCCGACCACTCAAACACGGTCAAAGCAACTGGATCGTCCATTTTGAAAAACGCTGCTATCACCTCGGGCGCTTGTAACGCCGCGGCAACACCGCCTCTTTGCAAAGCGTCTTCCCTTGGATCAACAGAACTAGAAATGTCGAGACCCAACGCCAAAGCCAACCGGCAGGCTTGTGCGGGCGCACTCACCGACGCGATGACCGCAGCGAAGAGGAGCGCTTTTACCAATGCCCCGTGTTCTCCATGCTGCTCCAAGGTTCTTGCGGCGGCAGCGCCTCCCCTTCCTGTAGCAACTCGACTGAGATATTGTCTGGGCTGCGAACAAACGCCATGCGCCCATCGCGTGGAGGTCGATTTATCACGACGTCCTGATCCATAAGCGATTTGCAAGTCTCATAGATATTCTCAACCGTGTAGGCCAAATGCCCAAAATGTCGGCTATCGGATGGTAACGCCGTATCGCCATCCCAGTTGTAGGTAAGCTCTAGGTCGGCATGGCCATCCTCCATCCCAGGAGGACACAAAAACACCAGCGTAAAGCGACCAGCCTCATGATCCATGCGCCGCCGTTCAATCAACCCCAGCTTTTTGTAAAAGGCGATCGACACGTCGAGGTCTTTGACCCGCACCATTGTGTGTAAGTACTTGATGGGCATGCTGGCTCCTTTGGTATCACTTTCAGTACCTTAGCACGCGCACTGCAGGATGCCACCCAGCCTTGTACTCGGAAGGCCCCAGCATGTCGCAGTTCCTGTAAGGGAAAACGCCAGATATAGTTGAGTGCGAATCCAACAAAGACACCAACAGCAGGAGTGCTGCATGCCGCTTTCCCCTGACCAGCTTTCCGAAATGGCCGATTTGCGCAGCAGTACTCACGAAACCTTGCGCGCGACCGTGCCGGGGATGGAGGCGCATCTCTACAAGGCCCATCAAGTGCTAGACCATGGGTTCATCCGCGTGATCGACTACATGGGCGACGATGCTGCAATTTGCCAAGCCGCGCGCGTGTCTTACGGGCGGGGCACGAAATCAGTTCAGAACGACGAAGGGCTGATCAGGTATTTGATGCGGCATTGGCATTCGACGCCTTTCGAGATGTGCGAAATCAAGCTGCACGTTAAGCTTCCGGTCTTCGTTGCCCGGCAATGGATTCGCCACCGCACCGCGAATGTGAATGAATACTCCGCCCGTTACTCGATCCTGGATCGCGAATTCTACATTCCCGCACCCGAACACTTGAACGCGCAAAGCAAGGTTAACAACCAAGGCAGGGGCGCTTTGTTGGAAGGTGAGGAAGCGGCGCGCGTGCTGGAATATCTCAAAGCGGACAGCACACGCTGTTATGATCACTATGAGGAGATGATTTCTCAAGACGGCCAAGATGGTCTTGCCCGAGAGCTTGCGCGCATGAACCTGCCCGCCAATGTCTACACCCAATGGTACTGGAAGGTGGATCTGCACAATCTTTTCCATTTCCTGCGCCTGCGCGCAGACGCCCACGCCCAATACGAAATCCGCGTCTATGCTGATGCAATTTGTGATGTTGTCGCTGACTGGGTTCCTGCCGCTTATGCCGCTTTCAATGATTATCGCTTAGGGGGAGCTACCCTCTCTGCCACAGCTCTTGAGTGTATTCGCCGGATGATAACCGGTGAGGCGGTAACCCAGGAAACATCCGGCATGAGCAAGGGCGAATGGCGGGAGTTCAAGGGAATGCTGGGGTGATTGTGAGTGATGGATCGACCAAAGAGCAGGTCGCCGTGAGGAATAGAGTATCTCTATTGAGCGACTTATCGGCGTCGCTGTTTACGCTTGGTGAGACGAATAATTTTCTTCTAAGGAAGCTTTAATCTGCCGACTGCGAAAGATGAATGCCACTATACACAGCATCGCGCGGCTAGGTCTTCGTATCTGATACAGCCTCTATAGAATTTAGCGATGTTTTGAGTTACCAGCAAATGTTGGTGAATGGCGAATGCAACAATCGCGATCGATTAGAAGTGCCGATCTTCACCGAATATTCAATTGATCGATGCTATTTTACCTTTGATGGCCCATATCTACATATGAGAATTGGATGGGCGCTAGCGTAAATTGCAAACACCCGCAGTGTAAACGACATCTGACCGAGGGTTTCAGAAGAGGTTTACAGCAGTGAGATATCGGTCGCCATTTTGCGCCCGTCACGACCCTCGCTTAGCTCGAAGCTCACCTTCTGATCGTCTGCTAGCCCGGTCAAGCCCGACCTCTCCACCGCAGAGATATGTACAAAAACATCGTTCCCGCCACCCTCAGGTGCGATAAAGCCGTAGCCCTTTGTGGTGTTGAACCATTTCACGGTGCCTGTTGGCATGGATCCGTGCCTCCTTCTCACTGTTAGGTCTTGATCGTGTCAGAGTGGTACACCACGTGCTGGAACGTTCATGCTATGAGTTAGAAATTAGTCACCCAACGGAAAAATCAAGAAAATAACCGCAACATGTTGAGAGTAAAACAGATGATCATCTACGGTTTATCAACCTGCGACACCTGTCGCAAAGCACGCAAGGCACTGCCGAAATTTGAATTCTGTGATGTTAGGGCAGATGGTATGCCCTCGGAAGTCCTCGATGCCGCCTTGAAAACCTTCGGCGCTGCCTTGGTTAACACACGTTCGACGACCTGGCGCGGACTTGATGAGGACACGCGACGGAAACCCGCGATACAATTGATCAAGACCTATCCAGCGCTGATGAAACGACCGCTGATCGCTGTGGATAAGCTGCTTTTCCTAGGATGGAACAGCGATATAGAGGCAAAGGTTAAAGCCGCAGTTTAAAACGGCTTTGCTGTTTCTTTAGGCCCGAGCGCCCGGTCGAGTGACAATGGACCCGCGCCTTTGAAGACGAGCAGCAAAAGCAAGAAGATCCACAAGCCGCGCTGATCTAAAATTGCCGCGTTCGCGAAGCGGTCAAACCACGCGCCAAGCTCGCTCGTTTGTCCATGACCGTATATGTCAGTCAGCGACTGCACGACGACAAACCCGATCATGCCCAGGGCGGCAAGCCGCGTGAATAAACCAACGATGATGAGCGCTGGGAGGATAAACTCAGCCCAGGTTCCCATGAGAACCACAAACGTGTGATACGCGCTTAGCGCGTCACTGTCGTATCCGACGGCTTCAAAGGCGCGGGGGAATATCTGCGCATAGGCCCCGACAGAGGGTGTCCAGATGCCGCCGATACCATCTCCGAGCTTTGTCAAGCCCGAGTTGATGAAATACATCAATAGAACACCCGCAAAGGTCAGACGCGCCAAGGTCGGCAACAGCCAGTCTGCGCTTTTGTCGAGACGCATAAATATTGCTGAGTGGAGTGACAAAAGTGCAGTCATTTTGGATCCTTAGTCGTTAAAGTTCTGCAAAAGCATGGGTCTGAAATGCCAAGCTTATCGCAGCAGTAAGTTCAAAATCAGGTGTCTCTTGCAGCGCATTCTCATTTGCCGTTCCCAAAGAGCTACCGTTTGCGAGGGCCTCAAACCAGGTCGCCCCGCCAACTGGCAACAGATGAGGATGGGGGTCAAATTCGGGGCGCGTGATAAGAACATCTTGAGCGATGGCGCGCGGTTTTGGTGCGCCCGCTTCCATGTTCAAGCGCCAAACGTCATATATCGGCCAAGCGGATCGAAGTATTTTTGTGCTTGGTGCAAGGCGAAAATGCCTATTTGCCAGCGCCTCGGGTGCCATATCCGCCAAGATCTTGGGATCAAAGCGCGCCGCATCAGCCGCATGATACGACTGGCGCAGCAGAAAGTCCAACGTCGCTGCATCAGGAAGATACCCAACGTGAGACAGCGGTTCGAAGGTTGATAGAAAACCCGGGAAATCATCCCCGTAAAACATCATGAGCGGTGATTTAGGGGGATGCTTGCGGATGAAAATCGATGAGAGATTATCGAAATTTTGATGTCCGATGAGGTTGCGAACCAGAGGGAAAGCGGCTTGCATTGCCTCGATCAACGACACGGCCACATTGTTACGATAGACATCATATCGTCGGCCTGCTGGTTTCGCATTTCCATCGATCAAGCCTTTCGGCACCGGCCGGGTTGCGTCCAAGAGGCTGGCGTGAAAAGCGGTTTGATCGGTATTCATGATATCAGTTCGGCCGCCGCACGCTCTGCTTCCGCACGCAATATCGGCCATTCGGGAACGTCGGTATCCCATTCGATCAACACCGGCTTCGGTCCTGTTTGCTCAAGCGTATAGCGCAGCAGCGCCCACACTGGATCCGCTACGGGTGCACCGTGACTATCGATCAACAACGGGTCCCCATGATCGTCAGTATCTTCGTCATGTCCACCAACATGCAACTCTCCCACCTTCTCAGTCGGATAAGCGTCAACATACGCCTGAGGGCTTAACCCAAGGTTTTGGGCGGAGATGAAAACGTTGTTCACATCCAGCAGCAAACCACACCCAGTTCTGTGGGTAAGCTCTTTCAAAAAGTCAGTTTCCGACAACGTTGAGTCCTCGAACGCCAAGTAGCTAGAGGGGTTTTCTAACAGCATCTGGCGCTGCAGTGTGTTTTGCACTTGATCGATGTGCGACGTGACGCGCTGGAGTGTCTTTTCCGTGTAGGGCAGCGGCAAGAGATCGTTCATAAATTCCGAGCCATGGGTTGACCACGCCAAGTGCTCCGAAAAGCTTGCAGGCTTAGACCAATCGCACAGCTTCTTTAACCGCGCGAGGTGATCCTTATCCAGCGGCATCTCGCCCCCTATTGAAAGGCCGACGCCATGAATCGACAGCGCGAAGGTCTCTCGCAACGCGCTGAGCTGTGCGTGCGGGCGCCCGCCATCCCCCATGTAGTTCTCTGCGTGTACTTCGATCCATTCGACGCTTCCTGGCTCGTCTTGCAGCGCCTTGAAGTGCTGCGGCTTATATCCAACGCCGGGCGAATTTGGCAGCCGATCATTATGCGGGTGCGCGTCAAACATGGTGAAACCCTCACATCACATTGAGCGTCTCAGGCGGGACAAGCCCGCCTGAGAGATCACAATTTACGCGGGCAGGTCGCGATCAAGCTCTTCAAGCGAGCCCTGACGCGGCGTGCCGTCCGCCATTGCGGGCAATTCGATGCTTTCGCAGGTGCCTGCGTCGACCAAGGTCCAAGCATTGCCCTGATAATCAGTAACTGACGTACCTGCGCATGTTGTGCCGGGGCCAGCGGCGCAGTCATTTTCGCCGGCTAATGAAATACCGTAGCATTTTTCCTTCGCCGCAGCGTTTGCGGTCGTCGTGTGCGCGGTTAACGCAGCAGCAACAGCGCCTGCGATCGCAACTGATTTCATAGCGTGAGACATATCATTCCTCCTCGGGTGTTTGATATCTGATGTTTATACTAAAGCATCTGAATTCCCCTAGCGCCATTCACGACGGAGTGTGTCACGATCCTGTCACCGAATGCGTTGAAAACCCCGCAAACATTACGAAAACGGGCCACCATTCACGTGGTTTTGTTACAAATTGCCGCATGTTCCCCAGCGCGCAGGTACACCGCCAGGCTGAATTGTTACAGTGTCGTGATCAGCGGAGATCGGGCGGTATGGCGTCGTTACTCAAAGCGGTCGCAACATCGGATAACGCTTGAACCGAGGTCTGCTTTTCCCCCAAACGGCGTACGGAGACGGTTCTGTCAGCCACTTCGCGCGCACCAACGGCGAGGATCACAGGGACCTTTCCCACCGAATGCTCCCGCACCTTGTAGTTGATTTTTTCGTTCCGCATGTCCGTCTCTGCGCGCACGCCCTTTGCAGTGAGCGTTTCAACAACTTCATAGACGTAGTCATCAGCCTCAGATGTGATCGAGGCGACAACCACTTGGCGTGGCGCCAACCAGAAAGGTAGCCGCCCCGCGTGCTCCTCAATCAGGATGCCAATAAAGCGCTCGAATGAACCAAGACAGGCGCGGTGCAGCATAACGGGCGTGTATTTGGCGCCGTCGGGGCCCACATATTTGCTCCCCAACCGTTCGGGCATGTTGGTATCAACCTGGAGAGTGCCGCATTGCCAGTTCCGTCCAAGGGCGTCGGTCAAGGTGAATTCCAGCTTGGGTCCGTAGAAAGCCCCTTCGCCGGGTAAGAGATCAAAGTCATGACCCGCCGCTTTACACGCGGCGCCAAGGGCGCTTTCCAAGATGTCCCAGGTTTCATCACTTCCAATTCTCTTTTCTGGGCGTGTGGAAAGCTTCACTGTCCAGTTGTCAAAACCAAGATCTGCGTAGACTCTCGAAAGAAAGGTGATGAATTTCTTTGATTCCGCTTCGATCTGGTCCATCGCGCAGAAAATGTGGCCGTCATCTTGCGTAAATCCCCTCACGCGCATGATCCCATGCAGCGCACCGGAGGGTTCGTATCGGTGGCATGCGCCAAACTCGCAATACCGCATCGGCAGATCGCGATAGCTGCGTAAGCTTTGGTTAAACACTTGGACATGGCCGGGGCAATTCATCGGTTTCAGCGCATTGATTGCCTTTTCCCGTGCATGTTCTTCGTCGACTTCGACAATGAACATGTTCTCTTGATACTTATCCCAGTGGCCAGAAGCTTCCCACAATTTCCGGTCGATCACTTCCGGGGAATTAACCTCGTTGTAGCCATCACGAGTTTGCCGGCGGCGCATATAATCCATCAAGGTGGTGTATATGCGCCATCCATTTGGGTGCCAAAACACCTGTCCTGGCGCCTCTTCCTGCATGTGGAATAGGTCCATCTCACGGCCGATCTTGCGGTGATCCCGCTTTGCCGCCTCTTCCAGCATGTTCAAATGTGCACGCAGCTTTTCTTTTCCAGTGAAGGCGATGCCGTAAATGCGCTGCAGCATCGCGCGGCTGGAATCGCCCCGCCAATACGCCCCGGCAATTGACATAAGTTTAAAAGCATCTCCCGGCACTTGCCCAGTGTGTTGAAGATGGGGTCCACGACACAGATCTTGCCAGTCGCCATGCCAATACATCCGTAGCGGTTCATCACCGGGGATCGCCTCAATCAACTCTACTTTGTAGGGTTCGTCGTTCGCTTCGTAATACTGTATCGCGCGCTCACGCTCCCATACCTCGGTGTGAACGGCCTCGCGCTTGTTGATGATCTCTTTCATCTTCTTTTCGATCCGGCCAAGATCCTCAGGGGTGAAAGGGTCGGCGCGATCAAAGTCATAGTACCAGCCGTCTTTGATTACGGGGCCGATGGTCACTTTGGTGTCTGGCCAGATTTCCTGCACGGCGCGGGCCATGATGTGTGCAAGGTCGTGCCGCACCAGCTCATTGGCTTGCTCTTCGTCCGCCATGGTGTGAATTGCGATGCTGGCGTCTGTCTCGATGGGCCATGCAAGGTCAAAATGCGCGCCGTTTACGGTGGCGGATATGGCTTTCTTACCCAACGACTTTGAAATGTCTGCAGCCACTGCGCCAGCGGTTATCCCAGATGGATAAGACTGTATGTTACCATCGGGAAAGGTGAGAGATATCTGGCCCAATGCAGCACTCCTCGTCGGTTTGGCGCCCACGAGACGCCCGATTGCGGGTTAATGCCCGCGTTGTGAGGTTCAGTTTGAGGAAGGTCAAGCGTAAAGTGATCTACGCTACGCACTTGGTTCCCGACGGAGTGGTTTCGTTGATACAACACATCATTCAAGATGATGTGCTGGGTGATAACCTGACCGATGTTATGAGGTGCAGCAGTGCGAAAATCGCCGACAGCCCCGCTGCGAGACCGATGGCGCTGATCCCGAAACGCGCGATTACGAAACCCCCCAGCGCTGAACCCGCCGCCGCACCAACATAAATCGCTGCCGCGTTCAAAGCCAGCACGACCGGTGCCTGTGGCCCGGCAAGGCCGATCAACCTTACCTGCTGTCCTGACATGAACGCCCAACCAAAAAGCGCCCAGGAAAAGCTCAGCGCAACCAGGGCAAGCGGTGGAAAGGGAAGCATCGAAAACAAGGGCATCAGCGCGATCTGACATAGGCAAAGCCCGATCAATGTGATCCGCCATCCAAAGCGGTCGGCCAAGAAGCCACCCATGATGTTCCCACCGACAGCGCCGATCCCAAATGCAACCAGTATTAAGGTTATGCCGTCTCGTCCGAAATCCATCGTCTGGCTCAGGAGCGGGGCAATGTAGGTATAAAGAACATATATCGCCCCAAGAAAGCTACCCGTAAACAAGACAGCCAACATCATCCGCGCTTGGACGATCACCCGTTTCAGGTCGATCATCGATACAGGCTGAAATTGCAATTCAGCGGGAACCCTTAACCAAATCAGCAAATTGATGGGCAGTGTTAAAGCGAGCACGAGCCAAAAGCTGTATCGCCAACCAAAGCTATAGGCGATCCAACTGCCTGCCGGAACGCCCAACACTTGCGAAAGGGTCAGGCCAAAAAACACTGCGGCCAGCACACGCGCCCGCTGTTCTTCCGGATAAAGCGCCGCAGCTACGGCCGCTGCAAGTGGGGTGAACAGCCCTGCACCCGCGGCGGCGAGGACACGCCCAAGGTTAAGAAGCGCAAAATTCGGTGCCAAGGCAGACAGGAGCGCCGCCAAGGCAAACAGTGCAAATGCGAAGGTCAAAACGTGACGCCGCCCGATCCGCCCAGTGAGGGCGACAAGCAGCGGTGATAAGATCGCGTAAGAAAGCGCATAAACCGTTAGCAACTGACCTGCCTGCGCGGGACTTCGGTCCATATCGGCCCCGAGGGGTTCCAAGATGCCGACTATGACGAAAGCGCCCATCCCGATCACGAAGTTGCCTATGGAAAGAAGTGGAATGAGAAAGGGATCGGGTGAAGAAGTGTGCACTGTCGGGCCTGTTGTTATTGTCATGACAGAAGCTTAAACACGAGCAGACGTTTAGCAAAGCGTCGTGATGGCTTCCTGCTGCAGGACTTCGGTCCAACAGAGCAGGCAATCGCCTAATCCCACGTATTGGATAACACGCGTGATAAGAGTGATGAGGCGCGTTGCGCAATTACGGCGACATCGAGAAAAACCTGCGGAGAGCGCCCGCCCGATAACGAGCTTGCAGTAAGCGCCTGCAGCATCCCATTTTTTGTTTGCCTTTTACGGGTTTGAAATAACGACGCGAGCATTCAGTAACGTCCACATTGATCTCTTGCACCTGGAAAGACCTGAACGCATGATCGCCAAAGCGAGGAGCAATGCCATGCAAGAAGCCAGCTTTCTGCAGACTAAACAGGGGCGTAGGCTCGCCTACCATCGCGTGGCGGGAAATGCGCCGTGGGTGGTTTTCCTTGGTGGCTTAAAGTCTGACATGACAGGAACAAAGGCTGTCTTTTTGGAGAACTGGGCGCGACGCGCGGGCCGCTCCTTTCTCAGATTTGACTATTCCGGTCATGGTCAGTCCTCAGGCCGATTTGTCGATGGCTGCATCGGTGACTGGGCTGAAGACGTGAGTGAAGCAATGACGAAATTGACCGAGGGGCCAATCTTGCTGGTTGGTTCCTCAATGGGTGGCTGGCAGGCTTTGCTTTTTGCCAGAGCCCAAGCACATCGATTGATGGGGCTCGTGACAATCGCTGCTGCGCCTGACTTTACCGAAGATAGCTACTGGGCTGGGTTTTCGGATGAACAGAAGAAAACCCTGGAAGAGCATGGACAGGTTGAATTGCCCTCAGATTACATGGAGCCCTATGTGATTACGCAGCGCATGATCGTCGATGGCCGTGATCATCTGGTTTTACGGAACTCGCTACATCTCCCCTTTCCTGTTCGATTTCTGCAAGGAACGGCAGATACCGCTGTCCCGGTAGAAACAGCTATCCAGCTGCTCGAACACGCGAGTGGCCCTGATATGCATCTGCGGTTGGTGAAAGATGCGGATCATCGCTTTTCTGATGAGCGATGTCTGGATTACCTGCTTGATGCCATCAATGAAGTATTATTGGCATGCCCATGAGAAAATTTGCCTTTTATTTGCTGGGTTCCGTCGGTCTTTCAATCGCGGGTCTATTTGCCCTAGGGCCGTATGAAAGCTCTGATCTGGCAGCTTCATTTGATGAAGCACGCCTGGAAAGTGGCGTCGATGATTATGTGGCGAAGCGCGAAGCGCGCTTTTCTGACATCACATCAGGCGTTGAGAAAAGAGTAATCTGGGTGGATAAAAGAGAGCAAAAGGCGGCTTGGTCTGTGCTCTATATACACGGTTTTTCAGCGACATCAGAAGAGATCAGACCGGTCCCCGATGAGGTTGCGAAAGCTTTGAGCGCCAACCTTATCTACACAAGGTTGACTGGGCATGGTCGGTCTGGCGTGGCACTGGCTGATGCGCGGATCAGTGACTGGACCGCCGACGTGGCCGAGGCGCTCGCGATTGCCCGTAAGATTGGTGATCGGGTGCTGATACTGTCGACATCAACGGGGGCAACCTTGGCAACTGCTGCTGCGCTTGACGGCGATCAAATGATGCAGGTGGCGGGGCTCGTCATGATCTCACCCAACTTTGGGATCAACAACTCAATGGCGGCGCTTTTGACGTGGCCGGCAGCACGATACTGGCTGCCGGTAATCGCTGGGCAAGAACGATCCTTTGAGCCTCGCAGCGAGAGGCAAGAACTCTATTGGACGACGCGCTATCCAAGCGCGGCTATCTTCCCGATGGCGGCTCTTGTTCAGGAGGTTGTCAGTCGTGATCTGTCTCAGGCGACGGTGCCAGCTTTGTTCATCTATTCGAAAGAGGATCGAGTGGTGTTGCCCGACGCGACAGCCGATGTGGTAGCCCGCTGGGGCGGTCCGACAAAAGCACTTCATCCGACGCTCGGTCCTTTGGATGACCCGTTCAATCACGTGATCGCAGGCGATATCATGTCGCCAGGGCAGACAGACAGCATGATCCGAGACATTCTTGCGTGGGCCGAAGATCTGTAAGGTGCGGCGCGTGTCACAGAAAGAAACACAATGATGCGCAAGCCAGGTAGCATGTGGAGCTTGGAAACCTTCGGAAGAACGCGCCTTTCAAAGTACTTTTTCATGCGTGATTTTCTTTATTCTGAAATCTCAGCCTTTCACGGTGTGCCTAATGTGCCAGAAGATCCTGCGCTTGCTATTCTACACGGTTGCGCGCTGTGCATGCAGCTGCTCGACCCGCTTGAGGAAACGTTTGGCCGTATTGCAGTACGCTCAGGATATCGGTCCCCTCAGTTGAACCGTTTTGGGAATTTGAACAAACTGAACTGCGCACGCAACACGCACCCCCAAGAATGCCATATCTGGGATCGCGCGTCTGGTTCGGATGCAATTGCAGGTGCGTCGATTGTCGTGCCCTGGTTTGCCGACCAATACGCACAGGGACGCGACTGGCGCGATCTCGCCTGGTGGGTACACGATCATTTGCCGTACTCTGAAATGTGGTTTTTCCCCAAGCTCGCGGCTTTTAAGCTGAGTTGGCGGCCCGTGCCGTGGCGGATGATCTCAAGCTATGTCGCTCCACGCGGCACTCTTTTGGGCAAGGGCGCGGAACCGGCGGAAGACCACGATCAAAGGCGTGCCCGCTACGCAGATTTTCCACCGTTTCGAGGGCAACCAGGTCCTGTTGCGGCCTTGAGCGCGGGCGATATATCAACGACGTAAGATGAACCCGCCAAAGCGGCGGTGGAACGGAGTGAATATGCGGGATCCTTTGGTTTTTTTGCCGGGCATGATGTGTGACGCGCGGCTGTTTGGTCCGCAGATCGCGGCGCTTTCCGCCGATACTGCTGTCATGTGCGCGCCGATATCCCAGGCAGACCGCATTGAAGAGATCGCAAGCGATCTTCTTCGTCTGCTCCCCAAGCATTTTGCCTTGGCTGGGTTGAGCATGGGTGGCATCGTCGCGATGGAACTGGTCCGCCGTGCACCCGAGCGTGTCACGCGACTTGCGCTATTGGATACTAATCCTCTCGCCGAACTCCCCGCGGTCTCCGCCAATCGTGAGCCGCAGATCATCAAAGCGCGTGCAGGCAAGATGTTGGAGGTGATGCGCGAGGAAATGAAACCAAAATATCTTGCCCCTGGAGAGCATCGCGCTGAGGTTTTAGATCTTGTGATGGATATGGCCCGTGCTTTGGGCCCAGAGGTGTTTATACGGCAGTCTCGGGCGCTTCAACGGCGTCAAGATCAGCAGGCGGTTTTGCGCAAGTATCAGTCACCGACTTTGATTTTATGCGGAGAGCACGATCAGCTTTGCCCCATAAAGCGCCATGAGTTCATGGCTCAGCTTATGCCGAATGCCCATCTCGTCGTTTTGCCCAATGCTGGGCATCTGCCCACACTTGAGCAACCGGAAGAAACGACAAAGGCACTGCGCGACTGGATGAATATACCCGTGGTTGCCTAATCTCGGCTGTTTTCACCGTGCGGCGTCGATAGTACAACAGGCATCCTACGCCGCAGCATTCTTGTTCGCAGGTTTCTTGGTTTTAACGGATCTTCTGCCGCCTTCATTCGCGTCGATAAAGTCCAACACCAAAGGACGAATGTTGCTGCGCCAGCTTTTGCCCGCGAAGATGCCGTAGTGCCCCGCGCCTTCCTCTACGTGCGATGCCTTTTTTGTCTCAGGTAGGCCCGTGAGAAGATCAAGTGCCGCAATGCATTGACCCGGCGCAGAGATGTCATCTTTTGATCCCTCCACCGTTTTCACGGCAACTGTTGTGATTTTCCCGATATCCACAGGCCGCCCGCCCACCGTGAACGCGTTCCGCGCAATTTCGCCGGATTTAAAGATGCGTTGAACCGTGGACAGATAAAACTCCGCTGGCATGTCCATAACAGCCAAATATTCATCGTAGAATTTATTGTGCTTGTCGTGTTCATGCGCTTCGCCGCGCGCAACGCGCGTGATCTGGTCGCGGAAAGCGTTGAAATGCGTCTCTCCATTCATTGAGATGAACGATGTGAGTTGAAGCAGACCTGGATACACCATTCGGCCTACGCCTGCATATTTAAACCCTACGCGTTGGATCATAAACTCTTCCAACTGACCCATCGTCACGGCATGACCAAAATCCGTAACCTCGGTTGGGGCAGCATTAGGATCGATCGGTCCGCCGATTAAAGTGAGCGTGCGCGGCTGTGCGGCCGGGTCTTCCTCGGCCAGATACGCTGTCGCAGCTAAAGTGAGTGGGGCAGGCTGGCAGACGGCGATCACATGGGTTTCGGGGCCAAGTTCCTTCATAAAATCAACGAGATAAAGCGTGTAATCTTCGATGTCGAATTTACCCGCACTTACCGGGATATCGCGAGCATTGTGCCAATCCGTGACATAGACATCGCAATCAGGCAGCAAACTGATGACAGTGGATCGAAGCAGCGTCGCGTAATGCCCTGACATTGGGGCAACCAGCAATACCCGCCGCTTCACATCTGTTCGACCTTGGACGCGAAAGTGAATCAGGTCGCCAAAATCACGCTCCACCACCTTTTCAATCAACACCATCCGGTCCTGACCTGTTTCATCGACGAAAGGCGGTATGTTCCAGTCTGGCTTTAACACCATACGACTGAAAGTACGCTCAGCAACTTCGCCCCAGGCGCCCATCCATGTCAGCGCAGGGTTTGGAAACATCGAAAAAGCAGGATAAGATGCCATTGCAAGGGCGGATGCACCAAGCCATTGATTTGTGTTCCTGACGGTTTCCATCAGGTCATAAGTCATCATGTAGCGCATGCAGGGTCTCCTTTTTCGTGGCCCCTTCACGGGATTTGCGTGAGCCCGTCCCTGAAAGACTGACGCTTATGCTGCAGGTGCGAAGATAGGAGTAAAACGCCGAGATGACAACTGAAACTACGGATCAAGACGCGCTTAATGCGGCGTCGATGGCGCGGATGTCCGAAAATCTCAAGAAAGTTGAGGAGCTTACGGAGCGCTTTGGCCAGATCATGTCGAAACGCAAGGGGCACCAGCAGGCTTTAGACGGCCCGAATCAAGAGCTTTTTGCGAAAGCTGGGCAGGCATATTTGCATGAGGCATTGACCAATCCCGCAAAGCTGATGGAGCACCAGATGGGGTATTGGACAAAGACCCTTACCCATTTCATGGAGGCTCAGCAGGCACTTGCGAAGGGCAAATTGCAGGCGCCTGAGGACAAAACCGCGCGGGACAAGAGGTTCGCAAATCCACTTTGGGAATCACACCCGTATTTCAACTTCGTCAAACAGCAGTACCTCATCAATGCGGAGGCGATCGCGCAAGCTGTGGAAGATGTCACTGACATCGACCCGCGGGAGAAACAGCGCCTCGCCTACTTTACGCGACAGATCATCGACTTGATGAGCCCAACGAATTTCCTAGCAACCAATCCTGATGCGCTGCAGCGAGCCATTGATACAGAAGGGGAGAGCTTGATCCGAGGGCTAGAGAACCTCATCGCTGACCTTGAAGCAAATGACGGTGAATTGATTGTCCGGCTCGCCGATGAGGCGGCTTTTGAACTGGGGGGCAACATCGCCACCACGCCAGGTAAGGTCGTATATCGAAACCGGATGTTTGAGCTGATCCAGTACAGTCCCAGCACGGAAAAGGTGCGCACTACGCCTATCGTGGTATTTCCGCCCTGGATCAACAAGTTTTACATTCTCGACCTCAAAGCGCAGAACTCCTTGGTCAAATGGGTCGTCGATCAAGGGTATACGTTGTTTATGGTGTCTTGGGTGAACCCAGACTCGACATACCGTGATGTCGGTATGGAGGACTACGTAGAAGACGGCTATCTCGCCGCGATCCGCGAAGTGAAGGAGGTCACGGGACAAAGCCAGGTAAACGCAGTGGGCTACTGCATCGCCGGCACGACACTGTCGTTAACGCTTTCGTTGTTAAAGCAACGCGGTGACACCTCCGTTAAATCGGCGACATTTTTTACCGCACTGACTGATTTTTCTGATCAAGGAGAGTTTCAACCCTTCTTGACAGATGATTTCATCGACGGGATTGAGGCAGAGACGGCCGATAAGGGTATTCTGCCGTCGTTGATTATGGCGCGCACCTTCTCTTTTTTGCGTTCCAACGATCTTGTCTATGGCCCCGCAGTGAAGAGTTACATGATGGGAGAAACGCCACCTGCCTTCGATCTGCTCTATTGGAATGGTGATGGCGCCAATCTGCCTGCGAAAATGGCGATGCAGTATCTGCGTGGGCTTTGTCAGCGAAATGAGCTGGCCGAGGGCGGATTTGATTTGTGCGGTCATCATCTTGAGCTAGGCGATATTGACATTCCACTGTGTGCTGTTGCTTGCGAGACGGATCATATTGCCCCTTGGAAAGACAGCTATCGCGGTGTCCAGCAGATGGGGTCAACCAACAAGACCTTTATAATGACGCAATCAGGTCACATTGCGGGCATCGTCAATCCACCATCAAAAGGGAAATATGGGCACTACACCAACGATGACCTGAGCCTATCCCATGAAGACTGGCTGGCCAAAGCATCGTTTACCGAGGGATCTTGGTGGCCGCGGTGGGGGGAATGGCTGAAAAAGCGGTCGGGAAAGCTGATACCGGCGCGGCATCCTGGCGACAATGGCCGCACCCTTTTGGCGGACGCACCCGGTGAGTATGTCACGCTGAGGGCAAATCGATAGCACAACGCTCAGTCGACGTTTAAATTGCTGCATCGCAGAATATTTTACTTGAATTGCTGCATCGCAGCATATAGATGGATGTCAGACGCAGGAACGCGGGGTGGCTCGCGGGCGCTAACAAGAGGATAACGACATGACCAAGACACCTGACATGACCGCGATGTTCAAAGACGTAATGGGCGCATTCCCCGTGGATACGGCCGCAATGGAAGAAGCCTTTAAGACCACGGCGACTTTGAATGAGAAACTGTCTGCCGTCGCGCTGACCGCTGTGGAAAAGTCCACCGAGGTTTCTTCAAAGTGGACAAAAGAGACAATCGCTAAGATGTCTGAAATTTCAAAGGCGAAGGCAGAACCGGCAGACTATGCCAAGGCAATGACTGACTTTGCATCTGCTTCTGCAGAGACCGCAGCTGAGCACATGGCGGCTTTTGCTGAGATCGCGAAGAAAGTTCAAATGGACACCGTTGAGTTGATGATGGCGGCCGGCAAAGACATGCAGGAAGACGCGACTGCAGCTGTCAAAAAGGTGACGAAAGACGTTGAAGCTGCTGCGAAGAAAGCCACTTCAAAATAAACTTCTCTTCGTCTACAATGAATACCGGAACATGGCGCGCTCTTTGAGTGCGCCATTTTCTTTGGAGCTCAGCAGTGTGTGATGGTCGCGCTTCGCCAATATCGTTGAGATGGGGGCAACTGGGATGAGTTCGTTTCTCTCTTTCATGCCGCTTTCCTTTTGAGTGTTCTACACCTAAGCTGGGCCGCGATAGGCATGGGAGGACCCTCGTGGCGGATGATCAAAAGCCATTGCTGATAAAGCGATACGCGTCGCGGCGGCTCTACAACACTGAAACCAGCGATTACGTCACACTCGAAGATATCTCGGGTTTCATCCGCGACGGCCGAGAGGTGCAAATCGTCGACCTGAAATCCGGTGATGATTTGACCCGCCAGTATCTCCTGCAGATTATCGCCGAGCATGAGAGCCGGGGAGAATCTGTTTTACCGGTTGAGGTGCTGAATGATTTGGTGCGGAGCTACATGTCTGGCGATGTCTCCGTTGTACCGCAATTTTTGAAAGCCTCTTTTCAGATGCTTCGCGAGGGGCAAACGAAAATGATGGAGAATATGACCTCGATGAGCCCGATTGGCAAAATGCCCGGGATGGAGGCTATTCAAGCGCAGCAAGAGGCGTTCATAAAAGCGATGACGGGGGGATGGGGCAGCATGCTGCGCACGACCGGCACCTCAAGCACCCCTGAGAAAGAGGTCGATGAAGAGGCGCAGCAAAGCGAAGAGTTGGACGACATAAAGCAGCAGCTTTCAGAGCTTCAGAGCAAACTTTCAAAATTGAAATAAGCGCGTTTATAGCATTGTGGCATCGCGTAAAGTGGCCAGTCGTCACTTCAAATTGGACCAACGGAGAGATGTCGAAATAGTGCCATTAGGTTAGTGCGAAACGTACTATGCTGCTTTCTTTCGCGTTACCTCACTCAGTGCGCTCAGTAACACGTCAGCAACTGCATCCAAGTCTTTTCTTGAGAGATGCACTGGCAAACGCACATCGCAAGCGCGCATGAGCATCTGTCGCGTTTTTGGCAGATCCGGCAGATCTGGAATGAATTGCCAGTTCCAGAAAGCTCGAGCGTTATCCGCGCTTTGCCCGAACACTTGGACCTTTACACCCCCTTTTTCGGCTGCATCAGAAAAAGACGCTATTTCGCTATCTTCTAGGTCAATCAGATTGAACTGAATGGAGTCAGGCGCGCGACATTCACCCGGCAGCGGGGAGGGCACTTGGATCTGCGGGGCAACCGACAGCCTTTGGGCCACATAGTCGTGATTTTCCAGGCCGTTAGCGACGCGGCGCGGCAAATGCGAAAGCTGTGGTCGAATGACGGCGGCAGCCAAGTTCGACAGTCGCAGATTGTAGAGAGGCAACTTATTTTGCCAGCGGGCGCATGCGTCATCCAGCGCGGGGTGCTTTCGCCAGTTATGCTCATACGCGCCCGACATGATAATGGCACGCGCGACCAGATCGGCATCGTCTGTGATCAAGATGCCGCCCTCACCAGCGTTGATCATTTTGTAGGATTGAAATGAAAAACAGCCGATCTTGCCAATCGTCCCTATTTTGCGTTCCCGCCACATGGTGCCCAACGAATGTGCCGCGTCTTCGATTACCGGCACATTGGCGTCGGCGCAGAGCGACATGATTTGATCCATGTCAGACGTGTGCCCACGCATATGGCTGACAATAACCGCTGAGACGGTTGGAAGTTTTGCGGCGAAATCATCAATGTCGATGCGATAGTTATCCTGCACCTCGCAAAGTACCGGCAGGCAGTCCGCGTGCATGACAGAAGAGGGCACCGCAGCAAATGTGAACCCGGGGATAAGAACGCGTGCATCTCGTGGGAGATCCAAAGCTTTTAGCGACAGAAAGATAGCAGCAGAGCAGGAGGATACCGCCAGCGCATAGCGGCTCCCCATTATCTCGGCAAAGTCCTTTTCAAGGAGAGACACGGGCGCATCTTTTGGTGCTGTGTACCGGAACAGATCGGCGGAGGTAAGCAGCGCTTCCACATCGGCGCGCGCTTCTTGTGGGATAGGCTCCGCTTGGTGCAAGTTTGGAACAGGCATATTTGTAAAATCCAAATTTAATTTTTCGATTATCTAAATCAAATGTACGCGTTGACCAAGATCAATCACGTTCTGTCGCGTGAATTTTCTGTGAAACCGTGCGGGTAATAGGGGATAGCCTACAGTTTTTCTAAAACGTTTCGACTTAGACGCGGATCATTTGCTCGCTGTCTCTCCCTTCGGCCGAACGCGAGAAGCGATGCGTGATATCTCAAGTTAACGTCGAAACGCTTTGGCCATAATCAGATCCCGAGACGATCGCGCAGCGCATACCAGGTCATGGCGAGGGTCAGCAGCGGGCTGCGCAGTCGCACGCCGCCAGGAAAAGGCGTCGAGGGAATACGGGCTAAGGTGTCGAACCCATCACTCGCTCCCACGATCGCCTGCGCGAGGAGAGAGCCCGCCTGTGTGGCGGAACCTACGCCGTGGCCAGAATATCCTGAAGCGGATAACGTATTTGATGACAAACGAGTGAAAAAGGGCAACCTTTTCATTGTGATCCCCAGGGTCCCGCCCCACGCGTAGTCAAGTGGGATGTCTTTGAGTTGGGGGAAAATCACGGATAACGGTCTGCGGACCGTCGCGGCGATATCCGTTGGGAAGCGGTAGCCGTAGCTTTCGCCGCCACCAAAAAGCAGACGGCCATCATGTGAGAGACGGAAGTAGTTGAGAACAAACAAACAGTCCGCGACAGCAATGTCTTGCGTGAGCACCTGTTGTTGATCTGCACCAAGCGGCTCAGTTGCCGCGATGAAATTGTTAATGGGCATAACACGCGCGGCCACGGTGGGGTCTAAGCCGCCGAGATATCCATTGCAGGCGATGATCAGATGATCTGCGGTCACACTGCCTTCATCGGTGCGTACCGTAGTCTTGCGACCGTGTGCGATATCGCGGACGTGGCTTTGTTCATGAATACGTGCGCCCGCGCCATCGGCGGCCTTTGCAAGACCCAAAGCATAGTTTAAAGGATGCAAGTGGCCCGCGCCCATGTCTAAGGTGCCACCTTTGTATTCTGGTGAGCGGCAGATGGCTGTTAAGGCGGTTTGGTCAAGCGCTTCGATCTGATCGTAATCATATGCGCTTTGTAAATGCGCGGCTTCCCGATGCAAATCATCCACATCACGCTGCTTAGAGGCGGCGAGCATCACTCCAGGTTTAAAATTGCAGTCGATGTCATGCTTTTTGATAAGCGATTTGACCAAGGCTTTCGCATCTTGCCCTAACTCCCAAAGTGCGCGTGCATGCGCAGGCTCCAGCATCTGCTCAAGCTTCAGCTGATCTACGCGCTGTCCGCTGCCCAGTTGTCCGCCGTTGCGCCCCGATGCGCCAAAGCCCACGCGTTGTGCGTCTAGTAAGACAACATCGCGTCCCATTTCAGCCAAATGCAAAGCGGCCGACAAACCTGTGTAGCCCGCGCCGATGATGCAGACATCTGCCCGGAGCTCGCCCCGCAGAGGCGCAAAAGGCTCAAGCAAATTTGCCGTCGCCGCATACCAACTGCGAGGATAAGTGCCGCGTCGGTCATTTGCGTACAGCAGGTCCATGGTTCGCCCATTCACTTAGACGTTTAACAGCAGGTGCTCGCGTTCCCAGGGCGATATCACTTGCAGAAATTCTTCGTATTCTGCGCGTTTGACGATGCTGTAGACGCGCGCGAATTCAGGTCCGAGGATGCTATGAAGTGCGGTAGCCTCATCAAAAAGGTCTAGGGCCCGACCCAAGACACGCGGAATATCTGCATCGCCTTCATACGCATCGCCCTTAAATTCTGGTTCTGGCTCATTTTCGTTCAACAATCCGAGCAGTCCGCAGGCCAAAGATGCCGCGATTGCGAGATACGGGTTGCAGTCCATCCCGGTGAGGCGATTTTCCACCCGGCGTGTCGCTGCATGAGACAGAGGCACCCGGAAGCCTGTCGTGCGGTTGTCGCTTGCCCAGGCTAGATTTATCGGTGCGGCGTGATCTTTGACGTATCGTCTGTAACTGTTCACATAAGGGGCGATTACAGCCAGCGCATCGGGCGTGTAATTTTGCAGCCCCGCGATGAAATGGCCAAACGCTGCGGTCTGCTGCCCATCATCATCTGCGAAAATATTGGCGCCAGTCGCACGGTCCAACACGGAGTGATGGATGTGCATTGCCGAACCAGGTTCGTCCGCAATCGGCTTGGCCATGAAAGTTGCATAGCATTCGTGACGCAAAGCCGCCTCGCGTATCAATCGTTTGAAGTAAAAGACCTCGTCCGCCAGCTTTACTGGATCGCCGTGGACAAGGTTGATCTCAAGCTGGCCGGCGCCGCCTTCTTGAGTGATGCCGTCGATGCCAATTCCCTGATCTTCCGCAAAGTCGTAAATGTCGTCGATGACTGGGCCAAATTCATCCACGGCTGTCATGGAATACGCCTGTCGTGCTGCCGCCGGACGCCCTGAACGGCCGATCATAGGCTCAATTTCATGGGCGGGATCGAGATTGCGCGCCACCAAATAAAATTCCATTTCTGGCGCAACAACGGGTTCCCACCCCTGATCACGATAAAGCTGGACAACGCGCTTTAGAACGTTGCGCGGTGCGAAAGGTACCGCTTCTCCCTCGCGATCATAAGCGTCATGAATTACTTGCAATGTCCAGTCACCGGTCCAAGGTGCGGCCGTCGCAGTAGCCATGTCGGGCTTCAACACCATGTCCTTTTCGATGAAACCTTCTTCGCCTGCAGCCTCCCCCCAGTCGCCGGTGATTGTCTGATAAAAAATGCTGTCGGGAAGGTGAAAATAATTCTGCCGGGCAAACGTATTGGCGGGTACTGCCTTGCCTCGGGCGATGCCGGGCAAATCCGCAATAACGCACTCAACTTCATCCAGACGTTTCCCAGCCAAGTAGGTTTGTGCCGCGTCGGGCAGCCTTTGCATCCAATCCGCCATTACGTGCGCTCCTGTCTGAAAAAAGCGATCATTCGCTCGGCGATTTGACGGTTGTCCAACGGGCTTGCCAGACGTTGCTTTGCCTGGTCAAGCTGATGCTTTGGGATCAGCCCTGTACCTCTGTGGCGGATCAAGCCGTCGATGAAGTCCGCCTCGTATTCCGGATGCGGCTGTATGGTCCACAGCCGATTATCATATACGAGTGCGGCATTGGCACAAAAATCGCTTTTGCCGATGACCTGAGCAGTTTCCGGTTTCTCAACCACCTGGTCTTGGTGCCAGGCATTAAGCGTCATCGGCGCACCGTCAATTTCGTAATCTTGTGCCCCGATGGACCAGCCTTTGTCGAATTTCTCAACGCGGCCACCCATCGCCTGCGCGATGATTTGATGCCCAAAGCATACACCAATCATCGGTATGCTTTTTTCGAAACAGTCGCGAATGAACTGCTCTAACGGCGGTATCCACGGATGATCTTCATATGCGCCATGTTTGGAACCGGTGATAAGCCAGCCATCCGCATCGGTGATGGATCGGGGGAATGCGCCGTCAACAACGGCACAACGCGAGAATTCGAACTCTCCGAAAGCGAGAAGCCTTTCGAAATAGGTGTCATAGCTGCCTGCTGTGGCCATTTCCTCTGGCGGGTGCCCGGTGACGAGAATACCAATTTTCATATTCATGACTTACAGACTAGACAGATAAATGTCGATTTGCTCCGCGTGGGCCAACAGTGCCATCTGGCGCATCTCTTGATGTTTTGTCATCGTGAAATTGCGGATGAGTGTGGGCGAGAATATGCGTGCAACCTGCGGGTCCGTCTCAAAAAGATGGAGCGCTGTGGCCCACTCGTTTGTCAGCTGCGGTGTTTCTGCGTGATACGCATTTCCGACGAGCGGTTCGGGTGGTGCAGTGCAATCTTCCATACCGTTGAGCGCAGCGCCAAGAACCGCAGCCAAAAGAAGATATGGGTTAACGTCGCCGCCCGCCACGCGGTGTTCAATTCGGCGTGCAGAAGAAGCACTTGATGGAATGCGTAGCGCGGTTGTCCGGTTCTCGTACCCCCAGCAAATACCTGCCGGGGCGTGGCTGCCCGGCACCAGCCGTTCAAAGCTGTTGGCATGCGGTGCAAAGATCAACGCGCTACTCTGCAGGCAATCAAGGCATCCAGCCACGGCGTGGCGCAGGGCGTCAGACCCATCCGACCGGTCGTTGTCAAAAATATTCTGCCCGTTTTCTCCTAAGACCGAGAAATGCAAATGCAGTCCCGACCCAGAATAATCGCCATAGGGTTTGGCCATGAAAGTGGCGGCAAAGCCATGTCTGCGCGCGAGCCCCTTGACGAGCATTTTGAAAAGCCATGCGTTATCCGCTACGCGAAGGGCATCAGGCTCATGCAGCAGGTTGATCTCGAACTGTCCCAAACCGGATTCGCTGATTGCTGCATCCGCTGGTATCCCCATCTTGTCGCATGCATCGTAAAGTTCAGTGAGAAATTGATCGAACTGATCAAGCGCCCGCATCCCTAAAATGTCGCCCGCAATACGTCTTTTGCCCGACCTAGGGGAGGCAGGCACCTGTGGCAGCGGCCCGGTATCGTCAATCAAAAAGAACTCAAGCTCCAGCGCGCAAACTGGGGTCAAGCCGCGTGCGATGTATCGTTCAATCACGGCGCGCAGGGCATGTCTGGGATCCCCCTGATATGGACGCCCATCCTCATGAAACATTGACACTGGCAACAACGCTTGCGGGGTCTCAAGCCAAGGTATCGGCACGAACCCGCGCTCTGTTGGTTTTAGGACGCCGTCTTGATCGCCACTTTTCAAAACAAGCGGGCTGTTTTTTATGTCTTCACCCCAAATGTCCAGGTTCAGCACAGACAGCGGGAAGCGCATCTCACCTGCGATGGCCTTGTCTGCATATTTGGCGGGCAGGCGCTTGCCCCGGGGCTGACCGTTCAGATCGGGGCAGGCGATGCGGATGCTGCGCACGTCAGGGTTTTCTTGAAGCCATGTCTTCATCGCGGCGTTTCTGATACGTCAGGGTTGATCCGCATCAATCTGCTTTTGTTGGTTTCGCACACCTCGGTCAAAGCCATACTATCGGATCAAATTCAGGCGCAAGCGAATTTTCCCATGCTGAGATTGCGGCAGATGACGGTTAAGCTGCGCATTCGCTAAACCAAAAAGACCAATGATGAGAAGCGTGAGAAGGATGAAATACCCCGCAAGGATCGGGTAGGGGATAAAGGGATTGAAAGTCTTGTCGGCAAAATAGTTGGCGTAATACAGCGCATCACCACGCTGTTGTAACGCTGGAAAGCCACTGAAATAGACGAGAGTGGTGGCGTGGAAGAGAAAGATCGCTTCGTTCGTGTAGGCGGGCCAGGCGAGCCGCAGCATGGTGGGCCAGATCACGCGGCGAAAGCGGTTCCAGCCAGAGAAGCCGTAGGCATCTGCAGCCTCCACATCCCCTTTGGGCACAGATTGCAGGGCACCGTAGAAAATTTCCCCGGAATAGGCGGCGGTGTTGAAAAACAGAACGATAAGCGCGCCGAGCCAAGCGGCGGAGAAAGGATCAAAGATCGGAGAGACCTGTTTGAGACTGAGAAACAGGAAATAGCCAAAGAAGAATTGGATAAAGAGCGGGGATCCCCGGAACAGGAAAATGAACCACTCCGCTGGTTTGCGGAACAGCGGATTGGCGCTGGCCTTGCCCACGCCCAAAGCGGTGGCCAGGAAGAAACCGCTGCAAAGCGCAATCGCGCCGAAATAGACATTCCAGATCATGCCGGAGCCGATCAGCGTGAATTGTTCGCATAAGGTAAACCCCTCTCGTGGGAGAAGTCGTTCGCCATAGCCCAGCGAGCGTAGACCGTAATCCTGAATGGTCTGCCAGCAACTCATGCCGCTTTCCTCTGCGCGTCACCGCCCATGGTGGCTTGGCCCAAGGTCAGGCGTTTCATGACACGGTCTAAGACCAATTCGGAAATGCGGGTGAAGGCGAGGTAGAACACCAGCAGCGCCAGGAAATACCACACGCGCCAGTCGCCGTGGGGGTAATCGGTAAAGCGCGGAGTTTTGGCGCTGCCCAGATCGCGCGCCCAATACACGATGTCCTCTACCCCTAGAAGGAACAGCAGCGGTGTCGCTTTGATCAGCACCATCCAGAGGTTCGACAGACCGGGCAGGGCATAGACCCACATCTGCGGTACGATGATGCGCCAAAAGGTCTGGCGGTTGGTCATGCCATAGGCTTCCGCCGTTTCCACTTGCGTGCGTGGAACAGCGCTCATCGCGCCGAAGAGAACATTGGCGGCGAAAGCACCAAAAACAATCGCGAATGTCAGCACGGCAAGGCTGAACCCATAGGCTTCATGCACCCATTGCGGCGCATTGCCCAGCGGCATCTTTGCGGCCTGACACACGATAAAGTCGCTGCCTTGTCGGATGGGTTCATCCCAGTCAGGGCATTTGAAACGGTGTCGTAGGTATTCGATACCTTGGTCCAGGGCGATGACAAAAAATAAGAAAAACGCGATGTCCGGTACCCCGCGCACGATCGCGATATAGCCTTTCCCCAGCCAGCGCACTGGGGCGATCCGGGCCCGGGCGGCGCTGGCGCCGCCAAAGCCAAACAGTAAAGCGGCGGGTGCGGTGATCGCCAAGAGGAGCAGCACCGTGCCAAATGCGCTGTAGAACGCCATGTGTTTACCGGTGGTCAGATAGCAACTGAGCCACACCAAACCGTCCAGCGTTTGCGGCTCGACGCAATACTCGAACATCTAGCAGGTCCCGGAGAAACAAATGAAAAGGGCAGGTCGAAACCTGCCCTCTGCCCGAACTTAGTATGTAGCCGCGTCTTCGCCGAACCACTTGATGATCGCTGCGTTCAGCGTGCCGTCTTCTTTCATCGATGTAATGGCGGCGTCAAACTTCGCCTTTAACTCCGTATCGCTTTCACGCAGGCCCATGCCAACGCCACCGCCCAGAGGTACTTCTTCACCTGCAAAGGTCAGTTCACCGCCCGACTCCTCAACCGTTGGTGCCAGCGCATCCTGATCGGCAAAAACCGCATCCGCTTCGCCGGACATTACCGCCGCGATCGTCTCATCATACGTGGCGAATTCAAGCAAAGTCGCACCGGATTCTGCGATGTAGCCCGCTTGGATTGTGTTGGTCTGTGCTGCGATCACCCCACCTTCAAGATCGGCGTCAGCAGATTTCGCAACAAAGGCAGAGGCTGCAGGCGGCAGGTAGTTCTGTGTGAAATCAATCACCTCATCCCGTTCCGCAGTGATCGACATGCCCGCGATGATCGTGTCGTAGTTGCCAGAGGTCAGGTTAGGGATGATGCTGTCCCAATCATTTGTGACCCATTCGCAGGTCAACTCTGCCCGCGCGCACAGTTCATCGCCCACCTCGCGCTCAAACCCGTCGACCTCACCGTCGTCATTCAGGAAGTTGTATGGAGGATAAGCACCCTCTGTGCCCATGCGGATGACGCTGCCGTGACCGTCCGCCAGCGCAAACCCGGCGCTAAAGGCGAAAACTGCGGTGGAAAGTAGAATATTTTTCATGGTGATACTCCCATTTGGTTGATTTACGTTGCGCGGGTGGCTGAAAGAAACCCGCGCAGGCGTTCGGATTTTGGTGCGCCAAAGACCGCGTCCGGCGGCCCTTCTTCTTCGATGCGACCTTGGTGTAAAAATACCACGTGGTCTGAGACGTCAGCAGCCAGCTTCATGTCATGGGTTACGATCAACATCGTGCGTCCTTCGGCGGCCAGATCTTTAATCACCTTTACCACTTCTTGTTCCAATTCAGGATCAAGCGCTGATGTTGGTTCGTCAAACAAAAGCGCTTCTGGCTCCATGCACAATGCGCGGGCGATGGCTGCACGCTGCTGCTGACCACCCGACAATTGAGCGGGATAAGCCTCGCACTTATCTCCAATGCCCACTTTCTCAAGATAAGACCGGGCCGTCTCTTCCACTTCTGAACGGTCCCGACCGAGCACTGTCAACGGTGCCTCCATAACGTTTTGCAAGACCGACATATGCGCCCAAAGGTTAAACTGCTGAAACACCATGCTGAGGTTGGTACGGATCCGCAGCACTTGTTTGGGGTCCGCTGGGCGGCGCGCATGACCTGCCCCTTTCCATTTCACTGTTTCGCCGTTGAAACGCAATTCGCCGGCTTGGCTATCCTCCAAAAGATTGCAGCATCGCAGCAATGTGGATTTTCCCGAGCCGGAGGAGCCGATCAGCGAAATGACATTCCCTTTTGGTGCGGAGATATCCACACCTTTCAGCACCTCTAAAGCGCCATAAGCTTTGTGAAGATCGTTGATTTCGATAACCGGTTTGCTTGGCGTCACGAAAGGGTCATTCCCCTGCCTACATCAAGGCAATATAAAGGAGGAGTTTTTGCGCAATTGCAACGCGCGTTTCGCAGCTTAGCCTTTATTTTCGACCCTTTGCCGGGCCATTGCGCTATCGGTGTCCGCAACGCCAATCAAATTGGCAACCAAGCGCAGCAGGGCATTTTCTTCATCAGACCGCGCCCCATCGGCTAGCACGACTTGCCACAGCGCCTCGATCACGCCCAGCCGTTCTTCGTAAGGAACAGCATCTTTGATCGCACGGGTGAAGCGTACCGTGTCGGGTGCTTCTGCCTCTAAAGCTTCTCCATCGCGACGCAGTGTGGCGGCCGCCGCTGCGTCTAAACCGTACCGGCTCTTCGCGATTTCTTCTATTAAATGCGCTTCAGAGCGCGCGTAATCGTTGTCAGACCGCGCCACCCGCACCAATAGCGCCGTTAACGCCAACCGTGCATCTGCATCTACCAGGGGCTCAGGATCGGGTTGCGTGAGCCGCTTCAGGAAATCACCAAACATAGGATCGATATAAACAGCCTTCACCCAAAGGCAAAGAAGGAGCCGGACGTGTTGTGTAACTTTTAAATGCGTCTGCCCTGGGCCCAGATCCGGTAGGTCGGTATCTTCCCGTCGCTTATGGCATCACGCGCGCGTTCCAAAGGTCGAGGATGAATGGCCCACCAGCTCCCTAAGCATCAACTCAGATCTGGCGGTTTTCCGAAACGCAACATGTCGATGGCCAGTCCCTGAGGGTCTGTGTTGGTTAAGACGAAGCCAGCAATGTCTGCTAACCCGCCACTGCGGTAAAATCCGACCGCAAATTCTCCTGTCGGCTGAATAGGCACATCGGCCAGAAAGCTGCCGTCGCGGCGGTGGAATTTAACTACAGCAGCACCCGCTTCCCCGCCTCGTAAGTCAAAGGCGAGCGCTGATTGATCCTCATCGAACAAGACGGCGATTGCCCCCTCTCCCTGCGCTTGGCGGCGTGGAAAACCGGCGCGACCGTACCCGTTGATAACGGTATTCCCGCTAAAACGCACGACGGAGATATTTTGGCCCGCTGCACCGGGGAGCATTGTCAGTGGTGCTAGGGCTGTGCCGACAACGGCATCGTGATCCCCTTGTTGAATGACGGATTGGCCTTCAAAGCGTTCACCGAAACGCGCGCCCTCAAGGGTCAATACGCCGTCTACGTGATGTCCGGGTCCCCAACCGCTACGGACATCTTCAAAAGTGATGACACGGGTAAAGCTGAGACTGTCCGGATTGACCAAGCAAACCGGTGCGCCGCAGGCGGTTGCAACCGTTGGAACGAAAAAGCACAGAAAAAACAGCAAACTTTTCATAGCGTCAGGCTATCACACATTCGCCATTCGACCTACCGCATGTTGCTGCGGTGCCGAAAATTGCAGTGATTTTGGAGAGGAACCGCCTGGGTTAGTCCTTATTTTCAGCGGTTTCAAAAATTTGTTTGATGCGTTGTGCTTCCTCATCAAGGCCAAAGGGCGGATTAATGATGAACATCCCAGAACCCACCATCCCATGATTTGCCCGCACGGGACGGTGCTTCACTTCATGTCGCAAGGCGTCGGGATAGGCTTTTGAGAGAGCATCGCACATTGCGTTGTGAGCGGGCTTTGCCAAAATCGGATACCACAGCGCGATGACACCGACATTCCAGGCGATCGTTATCTTTGCGATGTCTCTAGAGATCTTTTGGTAATCCGATTTAATTTCATAGCTGGGGTCAATCAGCAAGAAACCTCTTTTGGGCGTCGGTGGTGTCACAGCATGCGCCATCTCAAACCCGTCCTGGCGCTGGCATCGCGCATCGAATGCTGACATCGCAGCAACCAAAGCTGCGTATTCTCCCGGATGAAGCTCGGCCAAAGACATCTTGTCGATATCCCGCAGCAGCGATGCCGCAATGAGAGGCGACCCAGGATATGCGTCGGCGCCGTGGTCTTTTCTAATTTTCGCAAGCACACGCCGGTAAGGGTGATCAGCATCAAATGACGCAGCAAGTCGGTAGATACCGCCCGCGGCTTCACCTGTTTTGAGCGCGGCCTGATCAGTTAGACGATAAAGCGCCCGGCCGCTGTGCGTCTCGATATAGCTGAGTGGTTTTTCCTTGGCGGTCATGTATTGCAGGCACCACGCCAATATCGCGTGCTTATGAACGTCTGCGAAGTTTCCAGCGTGATAGATATGTTGGTAAGATAGCATGTGCGCGTTGCGTTGAACGGTGTTTCAAAGGTTTAAACCAGGCGCGATACCTCTTTCGCGGCGCGGATAAAGTCTTTGAACAACGGATGCGGGTCAAAGGGCTTGGATTTCAGTTCAGGATGAAACTGAACACCGATAAACCAGGGGTGCTTTGGCCACTCAATAATCTCAGGGAGGGTGCCATCTGGCGACATGCCGGAAAACACCAAACCTGCATCCTCTAGACGCTGTTGATATTTGACATCGACCTCATAGCGGTGTCGGTGCCGCTCATCAATTGTGGTGCCGCCATAGACTGAGGCAACCCGCGACCCTGCGGCCAACGTGGCGTCATAAGCCCCTAGACGCATTGTGCCACCCTTATCATCCCCCAAAGCGCGTTCGATCTTGTAGTTGCCTTGGACCCATTCTTTCAGGTGATAGACGATCGGTTCAAAACGCTTTTTCCCCGCTTCATGGTCGAATTCTTCTGAACCTGCATCGCGGATCCCTGCAACGTTGCGCGCAGCTTCAATCACCGCCATTTGCATGCCCAGACATATGCCAAGATACGGCACGCCATGTTCGCGCGCGTATTCAACTGCCTTGATCATGCCCTCAGTGCCGCGCTCACCAAATCCACCGGGCACCAGGATCGCGTGATAGCCCTCAAGATGCGGGGTCACATCTTGGGAGGCTTCAAAAAGCTCGGAATCAACCCAAGCGATTTTCACTCTGACACGGTTGGATATGCCTCCATGCGTCAATGCCTCTGCGATGGATTTATACGCGTCCTCCAGTTGGGTATATTTTCCCACAATCGCGACGGTCACTTCGCCCTCGGGGTTTTGAATGCGGTCCGAGACATCGTGCCAAACGGACAGATCTGGGCGCGGTGCGGGAGAAATTTGAAAAGCGTCCAGCACCGCCTGGTCCAAGCCCTGATCGTGATAGGCAAGCGGGGCCTCGTAAATTGACTTCAGATCATATGCCGCGACCACGGCTTCTTTGCGCACATTGCAGAAAAGCGCGATCTTCTGACGTTCTTTCGGCGGGATTTCCTTTTCTGATCGACAAACCAGAATGTCGGGAGCGATCCCAATGGACTGCAATTCTTTAACGGAGTGTTGCGTTGGCTTGGTTTTTAACTCTCCGGATGCCGATAAATAGGGCAGAAGGGTCAAGTGCATAAAGATGCATTGACCCCGGCGTCGATCGTGACTGAACTGTCGGATCGCCTCAAAGAAAGGCAATCCCTCGATATCGCCGACAGTACCGCCAATTTCGCAAAGCATGAAGTCAACTTCGCCTTCACCAATGGCTATGAAACTCTTAATCTCATCTGTCACATGCGGGACCACCTGGATCGTCTTGCCAAGGTAGTCACCGCGCCGCTCTTTCTCGAGCACGGTAGAGTAAATCCGACCTGAGGAAACGGAATCGGTATGCCGTGCTGGCACACCGGTGAAACGTTCATAGTGCCCTAGATCCAGATCAGTCTCTGCGCCGTCATCTGTCACAAAGACTTCGCCATGTTCAAAAGGTGACATGGTGCCTGGATCCACGTTCAGATAGGGATCAAGTTTGCGCAACCTCACAGAAAAACCTCGCGCCTGCAGCAACGCGCCCAGCGCAGCAGAAGCCAGCCCTTTTCCAAGGCTCGATACCACACCGCCGGTGATAAAAACGTAACGCGCCATAGTGTTAGGAAGCTCCCGTACCGTTCGTAGTCTGGCGCTTTCAGTCACGCACAGCAACAATCCACGGGGGTTAAGAATAGACGGATTCTACCCGGCTGCGCAAGGTAACATGCAATATAAAGATGCCACCCTTCAAAGAAACCCCAGATTTAGTTGGGTCAATCAGCGGGCACCAGCGGCGCGCTGTCTTCCGCGCTGGGCGGCAGCAGCAAATCACCCGATGGGATTTCAGGTGCGCTTGACGTGCTGGGCGGTGGTGTGACGCCCAAACGGTCAATGACAGATGCTCCGGCCGTCTGCTGCGCGACAATGATGGTCAACGACACGGATGTGATTAAAAACGCAAGCCCAAGAAGCCATGTGACTTTCGCCAAAGGAGACGCCGCCGGTCGTCCCGAAACACTTGGCCCGCCGCCCCCGATGCCCAGTCCGCCGCCCTCAGATCTTTGAAACAAAACCACCGCGATCAGTGCCATGGCCAGCAAAAGATGAATGATCAAAATGACGTTTTCCACGGCAGCGCGCCCTTTTTTCCTTCCCGCCGATGTAAGTCTCTTTCAGCGGGAGAGCAAGGGAGGATGAGAAGCAGTCAGCGGGCGTATGGATGGACAAGCCTGCTAAATCGCGTCATGCTTTACCATGCCTCATGACAACGCTGATGATCCGCCGCATACGCTTTTGCCCGCCGACCCTGTTTTGCGCGTCAAAGCGCTGGAGACGCTGCTGGTTGAAAAAGGTCTGGTTGACCCGGCAGCTTTGGACGAAATTATCGACACCTATGAAAACAAGATCGGACCACGAAACGGCGCCCGCGTGATTGCACGCGCGTGGCGCGACCCAGCGTTTCATGCAGCACTCTTGGAAGATGCCACATCGGTCGTGTCCTCCATGGGCTTTCATGGGCGTCAAGGCGAACACATCGTGGCGGTGGAAAACACGGCGCAGCTACACAACGTTGTCGTGTGTACGTTGTGTAGCTGCTATCCTTGGCCGCTGTTGGGTATTCCCCCTGGATGGTACAAATCCGACGCCTATCGCGCGCGCGTTGTTCGGGAACCCCGCGCTGTGCTTGCCGAGTTTGGTTTGCATCTGCCGAAGGAGACTGCGGTAAGAGTTTGGGATTCAACCGCAGAGATCCGATACCTGGTCATTCCGCAGCGGCCAGCAGGTACTGAGGGTTTGGGCGAGGAAGACCTGTTATCATATATCTCGCGCGACGCGATGATCGGGACAGCTTTGGCGGGTGAACCGTGAGCCGCGTGCATGATATGGGTGGCCGCTTTGGTGACGGGCCTGTGCGTCCTCACGCCGACGAACGCTCATTTGATGCAGAATGGCACGGGCGTGCTTTGGCAATTACGTTGGCCTGCGGTGCGCTTGGCCAATGGAATTTGGATGGATCACGACATGCACGCGAGCGCCTAAACCCAAAAGACTATACGCGGTGTTCTTACTATGAGAAATGGCTTGCCGCGCTGACGGATCTGCTGGTTGAGGCGGAGATTATTGCTACGGCCGAGATCACCGGAGAGATGCCCGCGCAAAAGAGTACGCTCAGCCACCGCCGACTGCCCGCCTCAAAGGTTGAAGACGTTCTGAGGGCCGGTGGACCCACCGCGCGTCAGAGTTCGGCGGTGCCGAGGTTTCAGGTTGGAGATACGGTTCAAACAAGGCTGCCTGCAGAGAATACCCTTGTTCCCGGGGGCCACACCAGGTTGCCTTCTTATGCCGCCGGTGCGCACGGGCGCGTTTTGCGGATCCATGGTCCTCATGTATTTCCCGATAGCCACGCGCACGGCTTGGGAGAACAGCCAGAGCCGCTTTACGCGGTTGCCTTTCCTGCCGCCGTTTTATGGGCGCATCCCGAGCATCCAGAGGATGAAGTTGTTATGGATCTTTGGGAAAGCTACCTGGTGACTGAGCCATGAAAGCCCCTTCTCCCCCGCGATTTGAAGCGCCTTGGCATGCGGAGATCTTTGCCTTGACAGTGCATTTAAACGAGGCGGGACATTTTTCCTGGTCGGAGTGGACGGAGCGTTTTGGCGCGACCTTAGCGCGGCATCGAGGCGCGCAGATGCTGGACGGCGGAGATGACTATTTCATTGCGTGGCTAGAGACGTTGGAGCGTTATCTGACCGACTTGGGGCTGGCAGAGCAGCGTCGGTTGAACGATCTCAAAGCGGGATGGCGGGACGCGTATTTGCAGACACCTCATGGTCATCCGGTTGTGTTGCGGGATGTTTAGCGGCGCTCTTGGGTAAACCCAAGACGCCCCGCCCACCATCCCGCTTCTCTTCTGCGCGGTTCCTCTGAGATTGGTTCCTGCCGCTTTTGTAGTTTCACGCTCTTCGCTTCATCGCTATAGAGGCGCGGCTGTTCGGAATAGGAGCTGTGTCATGGCCAATGTGGTGGTTGTCGGTGCCCAATGGGGAGATGAAGGAAAAGGCAAGATCGTTGATTGGCTGTCGGAACGCGCCGATGTGATTGCGCGTTTCCAAGGCGGACACAACGCCGGCCACACGCTGGTTATCGATGGCGCAGTTTTCAAACTCAGCATCTTGCCATCGGGCATCGTTCGTGGCGGCAAACTGAGTGTGATCGGCAATGGCGTCGTTCTAGATCCATGGCATCTGATCAAGGAAATAGAGGGCTTGCGCGCACAGGGTGTGACAATCACGCCGGAGACGTTGATGATTGCCGAGAATACACCGTTGATCTTGCCCATACACGGTGAATTAGATCGTGCGCGTGAGCGTCAAAATGCGGTGGCAAAGATCGGCACAACTGGGCGCGGTATCGGGCCCGCGTATGAAGATAAGGTGGGTCGGAGGTCGATCCGGGTGGCTGATCTGGCGGATGAAGCGACCTTAGCGGTGCGTTTGGATCGCGCGCTGGTGCATCATGATGCTCTGCGGCGCGGCTTGGGATTGCCGGCGGTGGACCGGGACGCTTTGCTTTCGGCTCTTCAGGAGGTTGCGCCGACCGTGCTGGCGTATGCGGGACCGGTTTGGCGTGCTTTGAACGCGCATCGCAAAGCAGGTCGGCGCATTCTTTTTGAAGGTGCTCAAGGGGCGCTTTTGGACATTGATTTTGGAACCTATCCATTCGTAACCTCCTCCAACGTGATCGCTGGCCAGGCCGCCACGGGCACCGGGATAGGCCCAGGTGCGATCGATTTTGTTCTAGGCATCGTTAAAGCCTACACGACTCGAGTGGGAGAGGGGCCCTTCCCAGCTGAATTGCAGGATGCCGATGGTCAGCGACTTGGTGAGCGCGGTCACGAGTTTGGCACTGTCACGGGGCGGAAACGACGATGCGGTTGGTTTGACGCGGTGCTTGTGCGGCAGAGCTGCGCAACATCTGGTGTAAATGGGATCGCTTTGACCAAGCTGGACGTTCTTGACGGATTTGAAACGCTAAAGATCTGCACCGGCTACATGCTCGACGGTCAAAAACTAGATTACTTGCCGATTGCGGCGGACCAACAGGTGAGATGCACGCCGATATATGAAGAAATGCCGGGGTGGAGCCAATCCACAGAAGGCGCCAGATCTTGGGCTGATCTGCCCGCTGAGGCCATCAAATACGTGCGGCGCGTTGAAGAGTTGATTGAATGCCCCGTTGCCTTACTTTCAACCTCACCGGAGCGTGAGGATACGGTGCTGGTCCGAGATCCATTTGCAGATTAGGAAAAGAGGGTGCAGATGTCGCTAAGCTACAAGGCGCGCAAGCGGTGGTCACTGGTAATCCTTTTAGTCGGACTGCCCTTGTACATCATCTTGGCGGTGAATTTGGTCGCGTTGTTTGAGCGTCCATCAATCTTGGCCGAATTCTTTATCTACATCGGCCTTGGCGTGCTTTGGGCGCTTCCCTTCAAGTTCATCTTCAAAGGTGTTGGTCAAGCCGATCCTGATGCAGATCAGTGATCCTTTGTCAGGCTCCTGACCTAGAACACGCGCTTGTGTTAGCCGTTGTGATAAGCTCTCAAAACATCCGACGCTTAACCTAAAACACGTTGCCAGAGCCGACTTAGCGCCGCTGCGTGGGGGCCGAATGACGCGGCCAAAAAGACCCTGTTGAGCGGGAGGGTGATAGAAAATGGGGTGTATCAGCTGTCAGGCTGGATGGTTGAGAGCGGGACACGGACGCACCGAATTTGATCGCGGATTTGAAGGGCAGGGGTATGCGCCCCGCGCTAGCCCTTTGATGTGTTACCCCAAAGTGGGGGCTTTCTAATTAAGTAGCCAGCGCCGATATCGTGATTGATGAGAGCGGTTTCGGCGGGGCTGCACACCGCAGCGTGCCGCAACTGAGGGAAAGAGAACCACCAGTTCGTCAGAGGTGCTTTTCAGGAAAAACAGACCAACTGACGATGCTTATGCAATGAGCCCGTGACCCAGAACTTTTCGACTTTAAGTCGGGGTATCACGCATCACTTTTCGCGTCGGGCCGAGGGGAGAGGCAGCGAACAAGGGATCCAGGTTTAAGTAAAAAGCTCTACAGCGCGCGAATAAGCGCCTGCAACTCTGGTTCTTGTATTTGATCTGCGGCGTCTGCTTGGCTGAACCAGGCGCGTTGACGCTCTTTCGCCTCCGGATAGGTGTCGCTAAGCGATGAGACGTGAAAACGAAAGACTGTCGCCTTGATCAACAACGGCGCTTCCGTCTCTTGATGCTTGAGGTAGTGAAAGGCACCCCATGGGGTTTCGTCGGGTCTAGCATGCGTCACACCCGCCTCTTCCCAGGCTTCCTCCAGCGCAGCTTCAACATCGGTTTTGCCTTCAATTGGCCAGCCTTTGGGGATAATCCAGCGTCCTGTGCCACGGCTGGTGATCAACAGCACCTCTGTACCCACTGTGCCGGGTCGCAGACACAAAGCGGCCACTTGTTTATGCTGCGCCTTCAGGACCACCTCCTGTGATCCCTGCGATCTGTTTCGCCGAAATGCCCGTGTCACGACACCGCGCCTTTTTCTAGTTCTTGCGTTTTTCGCCTGCTCTTTGGCATGTAAGTATAAACAAAAGGATATGAAGATGTCGACAGAACAGAGACTTGCGGACATTGGGGTGTACGGTTTGGGGACAATGGGTGCTGCTTTGGCCCTCAACATCGCCGAAAATGGCTTTCAGGTCGCGGTCTGTAATCGAGAAGTCGATTGGCTGGATCCCTTTGTCGCGCGGGCAGGCCCGCTTGGCGCACGTATCGCGCCTTATGAAAAGCTTGATGCATTTGTCGCAGCGCTGAAACGGCCGCGCAAAGTCCTTTTCATGATCCCCTCAGGGGCGCCGATGGACGCCATGATTGACGCGATCACGCCGTATCTCGACCCAGATGATATCCTGATCGACGGAGGCAACGCCGATTTCAATGACACGCGGCGGCGTGCACCGACCGTCGCTTCATCTGGGCATCACTTCGTCGGTATGGGCGTCTCTGGCGGTGAGGCAGGCGCGCGCAGCGGTCCTTCGATGATGGTCGGGGGACCCGTTCATGCGTGGGACCAATTGCGCCCCGTGCTCGAGCAGATCGCGGCGCGGTTCAATGGCGATCCATGCGTCGCCCATGTCGGGCCGGACGGCGCCGGCCATTTCGTCAAAACAGTCCACAACGGCATCGAATATGCCGATATGCAAATGATCGCAGAGATCTACGGCTACCTACGCGACGCTGCGGGCGAAAGCGCGCTGGCGATTGGCGCGCTTTTTGACCGTTGGCGTTCGGGTCCGCTCAAATCCTATCTGATCGATGTGTCAGCAGCCGCTTTGCAAACAGTTGATCCCAAAACAGACAGGGCGTTGGTCGATGTTATCCTGGATCAAGCAGGTCAAAAGGGAACGGGACGTTGGACGGTTATCGAAGCGTTGAAATTGGGACAATCGGCCAACGCGATCGAGGCAGCGGTTGCTGCGCGCGCTTGGTCTGCAGAGAAATCCACCCGCGTCGACGCTGAGGCGGTCTTGCCCGCAGGGGTTTTGACGGCGGATGCGCCTTCGACCGCTGATCTGGAGCAGGCGCTCTATGCGGGAAGGATTATTGCGCATGCGCAAGGGTTTCGCGTGCTCTCTGCTGCCTCTGCCGAGTTTGGGTGGTCTTTGGATCTCGCCCGGGTGTCGGAGATTTGGCGCGAAGGGTGCATTATCAGGTCGGCCTTGCTCGATGATATCGGCGCTGCCTTTCACGAAGGACCGCCGCCGCAGGATCACATTGTGCTGTCACCGCGTGTTCGGCCATTGCTCACTACCGCTATCCCGGCGCTGCGCCGCGTTGTGGCTGCGGGCGCGTTTCGGGGGGTTGCTTTGCCTGCGTTGGCGGCGTCGCTTGCTTGGTACGATAGTTTGCGGCGCGGGCGGGGCACCGCAAACCTGATCCAAGCGCAGCGCGATTTTTTCGGCGCCCATGGCTTTGAACGGCTTGATGCGGTGGGAAAGCACCACGGCGATTGGCCTTCACTTTCCTAAACGGTGATCGTTGCTGCAACGCTGCTGAAAGGGTCGGACGCATAGCCGACATATGCCAGGTAGAGCCCCTGCGGCGGGCAGACGGGGCCACAGGCCGCCCGATCACGCGCTCGCAGCGCTGCGCTTACGTCTTGCGGCCGCCAAGCACCTGCGCCCACCCTTTCGAGTGTGCCCACGAAGCTGCGAACTTGGTTGTGTAGAAAGGACCGGGCCCGCACATCAAAATGATACTCTGTGCCGGCCGCCGTCTGATGGGTGCTGATGTGAAGCTGATCAAGGGTTTTCACAGGGCTCTTCGCTTGGCAAATTGATGATCTAAACGTGGTGAAATCATGCTCACCGATGAGCATATCGGCCGCAGATTGCATTGCGGCGACGTCAAGTGGGTGTTTGATCTGCCAAACCAAGCCTTTTTGATGGGTCGCAGGCGCGCGCCTGGCCAGGATGCGAAACAGGTAGTGGCGTTGAACCGCAGAAAAGCGAGCGTGGAAAGAAGGGTCGACGCAGGCGCAAGCAGTGATGGCAATCGGAAGTGGTTTCAGGTGATAATTCAGCGCCTCTGACAGGCGAAATGGCGCCCAATCGCGCGTGAGATCACAATGCGCCACCTGGCCAATGGCGTGAACGCCCGCATCTGTGCGCCCAGCGGCCGCGATGGTGTGATCGCCGGGTGCCACCTTGGCCAACGCAGCTTCGACCGCGCCCTGAACGGAAGGTTGGTCTTTCTGACGTTGCCAGCCGGAGAAAGGCGCGCCGTTGTATTCGATCTTGAGAGCAAAACGCGGCATATGGCTGCCTTAGTGCGCCGTCAGGGCGCTGGCAATCCCTTTGCGGGCTGCTTATGTCGTCGGCATTGAGGGGTGAGAGACGGAATAGAAGGTGGTCATTGCACGCATTGCCGATGGGATCTGGCGGCAGGTCGAAGCAGTTCAAGACGGGTTTTCAGAGACATTTTTTGAGCCGGTTATCCGTCTTGGTGTGACTGGTCTCGCGCGGGCGGGAAAGACCGTTTTCATAACGTCTTTGGTCGCCAATCTCATGGACAGAGGACGGATGCCCGGCCTTTTGGCGGCCGCAGAAGGGCGCATTGAAGCTGCTTTCTTGCAACCACAACCCGATGACACGGTGCCGCGCTTTGCCTATGAGACGCATCTGGAAGCGCTGACCGGGGCAAAACCCCATTGGCCAGAGAGTACGCGCGCGATTTCAGAATTGCGCCTTTCGTTGCGCGTGCGCCCGAAGGGGCTGCTTTCAGGCATGCAAAGCTCGCGCATCCTACACCTGGATATCGTCGATTACCCCGGCGAATGGCTGCTTGATCTGGGGTTGATTGATACGTCATTTGAAACCTGGTCATCTCGGGCCTTAGCTGCTGTGGAAAATCGAGAAACAGCGCGTCAATACAGATCGGTGCTTGACGGGATCGATGTGGATAAACCCTTTGATGAAACCGTGGCGCGGCAGCTTGCCAATGCGTTTGCGCAGTATCTGCGGGCGGCACGCGATGCTGGGTTTTATGACTGTACGCCGGGTCGCTTTTTATTGCCGGGCGATTTGGAAGGATCACCTGCGCTCACCTTCGCGCCGTTGCCGCCCTCAAAGAAAGCGGGACGCCGCAGCCTGTATCGCGAAATCGCACGCCGGTTTGAAGCGTATAAACGTCACGTGGTGCAGCCTTTTTTCAAAGACCACTTTGCGCGCATTGACCGTCAGATTGTTCTGGTGGACTTGTTAAGCGCTCTTCACAACGGTCCACGGGCTTTAACTGACCTTCGCAGCGCCATGGCTGAGACTTTGAGTGCGTTCAGGCCCGGGAAAAACCACTTCCTTTCCGGAATTTTAACGTCAAAGCGTGTTGAAAGGATACTATTCGCCGCCACTAAGGCAGATCATTTGCATCACAGTCAGCATGATCGTCTTGAGGCGATGATTGATGCCTTGACTCGGCAAGCGCGTGACCAAGCGCAGTACGCCGGTGCGAGCACTGCCGCTATGGCAATTGCGGCGCTGCGTAGCACGACGGAAGATACCATCGCACACGATGGTGGATATCTTGACGTAGTACGCGGTACTTTATCAAAAAGCGGAAAGTCAGCCGCTTTCTTCGCGGGAGAACTTCCGCTAAATCCGCAGATTTTATTAAGTGAGAATGGCACTGACGCGCTGAATTGGGCTAGCGAAAGATATCAGAACACAGGGTTTTCGCCGGGATCTTTGACGTTGAGACCGGGTGATGGCCCACCTCACATCCGTCTGGACCGTGCCGCTCAGTATCTGATCGGAGATCGCATATGAGCACTTTTGATATCGCTGACGCACGCCTGTTAGACGCGGGTGCAGTGGCTGATATCTTAAGCGCTGCGCAAGACCAGCAGCCTTGGTTGCCCCGCCTGTACACGCGCGCGCAAGATCTTCATCACAGCGATCAGATGATCCGTGCGGGTTGGGTGAGTGTCGCCCGTAAAGATACTGAAATTATAGGGTTCAGTGCAGTTAAGAGCGGATTTGTCCATAGTCTTTATGTGCATCCTCAGGCGCAGGGTGGCGGCGTTGGCAAAACCTTGATCGATCATTTGAAAAAGCGCTGTAAGATATTGACGTTACATAGTTATCAGCGCAGCAAACGTGCCAATCACTTCTACCAACGCAATGGCTTTGTCGAGCTACGGCGCAGCGACGGGCGCGACAATGATGTGAAATTGCCTGACATCGTTTTCCAGTGGCGGGCGGATGTGCTGGGATGAGCAAGCAACCGATTTTGATTGAGATGACGGAAGAGACGGCCCCGATGGTCACGGAGGCACCGCCGATCACGGACGAACCAACGCTTGAAGATCAATCTACCACGCTGCAGCGTTTGGCGTCCGCTGGGGCGCGCGTTCCATCGCGGTTGATGCGCTTGTTTTGGTGGTTGGTATTTGCACTTTTTGCCGCGGTGCTGTCGATTTCGCTTTGGGCGTTTCTTACGGATCTCATGGTGAGGTTTCCTTTGATCGGTCTTGCCGTCGTTGGGCTGGTGTGCGCAGTTCTGTTGGTTCTTGGCATCATCGCGGTGCGAGAGCTTTCGGTATTTGCGCGCCTGGCGCGGATCGACGCGCTGAACCATGAGGCGACTGCGGCGTTAAGCGATAACGATCTCGCACGGGCTCGGGCAGTATGTGACCGTTTGATCCATCTCTATGGGCGCCGAGAAGATATCCGCTGGGGCCGAAAACGTTTTGCAGAGTTGTGTCACGACCAGCTTGATGCGCAAGCGTTGCTGGGCGTGGCGGAGAAAGAACTGCTCTCTCCCCTGGATAAAGTCGCGTTGGGCGAAGTTCAGAGTGCCGCACGGCGCGTAGCGACAGTCACGGCGCTTGTGCCATTGGCCTTCATCGATGTTCTATCAGCGCTTGCCGCCAATCTGCGTATGATCCGGCGGATCGCCGAAATCTATGGTGGCCGCTCTGGTTTCTTTGGATCGTGGCGCCTTGTTCGGGCGGTGCTGTCCCATTTGGTTGCCACCGGTGCTGTCGCTTTAGGCGACGAACTGTTGGAGCCATTTTTGGGAGGCACCGTACTTGCAAAGATCAGCAGGCGGTTCGGTGAAGGGTTGGTGAATGGCGCGCTGACGGTGCGGGTCGGTTTGGCCGCGATGGAAGTCTGCCGTCCTTTGCCGTTCGGGCGACAGGCGCGGCCAAAGCTGCGCGATGTGTTGAGACAATCGCTTTCGGGTCTTTGGCGCAGCGACGGCGTGGCCTGATCCCCCGGAGCGACGCTGCGCGCCGCACGACATCCTTGGCGCATTGAAGCGCAGCTGAGCCCACCTTGTCAGGTCTTTGGTATGGGCGATGGCGGGGCTTGTCCGCTCTCAACCCGTTGCTTATAAGCGCGGCATGGCGCGATTAAATTTCACCCCGCGAATTACGGTCCCGGCGCTCTGATGTGAGCTGCCGGGCACGGGTGTTGGAGACATTCACACCATTGACTCCCTACTTTTGAAAATTTGCCGAAGGACGCAACCTATGTGCGCCGAGACGACCGAGAAAGCTGATTACAAAGACACATTGAACCTGCCGAGGACGCACTTCCCGATGCGGGCGGGGCTCCCCAAACGGGAGCCTGATTGGCTGTCGCATTGGGAGGAATTGAGCGTTTATGATCGTCTGAGAGAAAAGAAAGGACGCATGCCGTTCACGCTGCATGACGGCCCGCCTTATGCGAACGGGCATCTGCACATCGGCCATGCGTTAAACAAAACGATCAAAGATATGATCGTCCGCGCGCATCAGATGATGGGTTTTGACGCGCGCTATATCCCGGGGTGGGATTGTCACGGTCTGCCCATCGAATGGAAGATCGAGGAACAATATCGCAAGAAAGGCAAGTCAAAGGACAACGTGCCGATCAATGAGTTCCGGGGGGAGTGCAGAGCTTTTGCCGCTGAATGGGTCGGTATTCAGCGCGAAGAGTTCAAAAGGTTGGGCATAACAGGGAATTGGACCGACCCCTATTTGACGATGGATTTTCACGCGGAGCGCGTGATTGCCGAGGAATTCATGAAATTCCTAATGAATGGGACCCTCTACCAGGGGTCTAAACCGGTGATGTGGTCGCCTGTCGAGCAAACAGCCTTGGCGGAGGCGGAGGTGGAATACCACGACAAAGACAGTTTCACGGTTTGGGTGAAGTTCAAAGTCGTGACGCCGGGCGATCTTGACGGGGCGCACGTTGTGATCTGGACGACCACACCCTGGACAATGCCATCGAATAAGGCAGTGGTCTATGGTGAGGAGGTGTCCTATGGCCTCTATCAGATTACCGCCACGCCTGAGGAATGCTGGGCAAAGGTCGGGGATCGATATTTGCTCGCCGATAAGCGTGCCGCAACCGTATTGGCGCAAGCGCGCCTGGAAGACGGGATGTGGACGCGGGTGAGAGATGTTTCTGCAACCGAGCTTGCGGGGCTCAAGTTGACGCATCCGCTCGCGGGTGTCGACGGCGCTGATGGTGTTTGGGACGACATTCGAGATTTTCGCGCGGCTGAGTTTGTCACCGATGAAGAGGGTACGGGTTTCGTTCACTGTGCGCCCAGCCATGGGATGGAGGAATATGAGCTTTACCGCGATTTGGGGATGTTGCAGCAGGTCATCACCTACAACGTCATGGATGATGGACGATTTCGTGACGACCTCCCATTCTTTGGCGGGAAATACATCCTGTCGCGCAAGGGTGGCGAAGGGGACGCGAACACTGCGGTCATTAATAAATTAGCAGAGGTCGGCGGCCTGCTGGCGCGGGGCAAAATCAAACATTCTTATCCGCATTCCTGGCGTTCGAAAGCGCCCGTGATTTACCGCAACACGCCACAGTGGTTCGCGGCGATTGATAAGCCGGTTGGTGATGGGCAGGACGCGCATGGAACGACAATCCGTCAGCGCGCGCTGACCGAAATCGACAATGTGAATTGGACACCAAAGTCAGGGCGCAACCGTCTTTACGCGATGATGGAAGCGCGGCCAGATTGGGTGCTGTCGCGCCAACGGGCCTGGGGTGTGCCGCTAACCTGTTTTATCAAGAAGGGTGCATTGCCGACAGACGACGATTTTTTGTTGCGCAACACGCAAGTCAATCACCGGATTGTGGAAGCCTTCGAGGCTGAAGGAGCGGATGCCTGGTATGAGGCAGGGGCGAAAGAGCGTTTTCTGGGCGAGATCGTTGACCCTGACGACTACGAGCAAGTGATGGACATCTTGGACGTTTGGTTCGATTCCGGCTCTACCCATGCTTTTACGCTGCGCGACCGCGCTGATGGGACCTCGGACGGGATCGCCGACGTCTACATGGAAGGCACCGATCAGCACAGAGGGTGGTTTCATTCGTCTTTGCTTCAATCAGTGGGGACCACCGGCCGAGCGCCCTATCGCAATGTGGTTACGCATGGCTTCACGCTGGATGAAAAAGGCATGAAGATGTCGAAGTCGATTGGCAACACAATCGGCCCGGACGAGATTGTGGAGCAATATGGTGCTGATATCCTCCGGCTCTGGGTGGCACAGACGGATTATACGGTTGATCAGCGCATTGGGCCCGAGATTTTGAAGGGTGTAGCTGATGGGTATCGCAAGCTGCGCAACACTTTCCGTTATCTTTTGGGCAGCCGTGTTGAGGGCACACCTGCATTAGAGTGCAAAGACATGCCTGAGCTGGAACGCTGGGTGTTGCACAGGCTCGCGCAGCTCGACAAACAGGTGCGGCAGGGATACGCAAAATTTGACTTTCAAACGGTTTCGCAGGCGATATTCACCTTTGCGACCGTTGAGCTATCCGCCTTCTACTTCGACATTCGCAAAGATGCGCTTTATTGCGACGGCACGACCACCCGGCGTCATGCCGCGCGACACACGTTGGACTTAATCCTAGAGCGGCTGAATGCGTGGCTTGCGCCGATACTGGTATTCACGATGGAAGAGGTCTGGCTGGAACGGTCGGGTGGGGCGGGATCGATCCATCTTGAGGACATTCCGGAGACACCAGATGCTTGGCTTGACGACGCCCTTGCAGACAAATGGGCGATTATCCGCAAAGTGCGTCGTGTTGTAACGGGCGCGTTGGAGATTGAGCGTCAGAACAAAACCATCGGATCAAGTTTAGAGGCAGCCCCGCGCGTTTATGTGGATGCAGCGACGGCGGAGATCCTAAACAGCATATCGTTCGAGGATGTTTGCATCACCTCACAGATAGAGGTGATCGTTGGAGAGGCCCCCGAGGGGGCATTCATGCTTGATGACACGCCAGAAGTCGCCGTGGTCTTTCAATTGGCGCAGGGGCAGAAGTGCCGTCGGTCCTGGAAGATACTGCCAGAAGTGGGTCAATATGAGCCGGCTGACGTGTGCAAGCGCTGCTCTGAAGCGCTGAAAGAGTTGGGATATTGAGGGTTGTGCAGGGCGATCGGCCTACCGAGAACGATATCGCTGCAGCACTTCTGTCACTAGCGAAAGCACGCGCCCATAAAACTTTCTGCCCTTCCGAGGTGGCGCGACACCTGCATGATGACTGGCGGCCGCTCATGTCAGAGATACGCGCGGTCGCAGCGCGGCTGGTACAAGAGGGTCAACTGCGCGTGACCCAGAAAGGCGCGGTCGTGGACGCGGTGTCGGCGCGTGGTCCCATCCGCATGGGGTTGGCTGTGAAGGATGCACAAGATCCGGGTTGAGACTGAGATATTCTGGGTCACTTTCGCGCTATGAAATATCGCTCCATACATACGCAGTTTGGCGATCTCACCTTGAGTGAAGAGGATGGTGCGATCACACGTGTCGACTGGGCATGGTCTGATCGACAAGATGCGTCCGAGATTTTGAATGCTGCAATTGCCCAACTTGCTTCCTACATTCACGGAGGTCTTGAGGAATTTGATCTGCCCTTGCGGGTGATCGGGACTGATTTTCAGCGTGATGTTTGTGCATCACTTGCCGCAATCCCCTTTGGTCAAACCCGCACTTATGGCGAGATTGCAAAAGATCTGGGCGTTTCAGCGCAAGCCGTTGGGAAAGCATGTGGCGGAAATCCGATACCGATCATCATCCCGTGCCATCGGGTGCTGGGAGTGAAGGGCCTTGTTGGCTTTTCCGGCTTGGGTGGGGTTGAGACCAAGGTGGCATTGCTGCGCCACGAGGGGGCGGGCGGGCTGTTGATCTAACCTTTTAGCGGGATCAATTGCTGCACAGCCCCTGCTGCAATCAAGTAGATTGAGGTTATGATGAGGCCCCAATGTGCCCAGCTTTCGGGGTGAAAATCCACCCAAGCAGCCCATCCGGCAAAGCCAGTCCAAGCGAGTGTTAAGGGTAGCGTCAGAAGGCGCCATCGTTTCGTGCGCACGGGGTGAACAAACTTGATGGGCAAGAACATGGCGATCGCCAGCGCAGCAACGATTATCAGGCTGATCCACCAGGGAGGCTGAAGTGCGAAAAGCACCAGCACCAGCATGTTCCAGCATCCAGGAAAACCAGAAAATGAATTGTCTTTGGTTTTCATCCGTGTATCGGCAAAATACATGGCTGAGGCAAAGGTGATCAAAAATGATCATGACCCAACCACTCCAGCCGTCCATCAATCCTGAGTTGAATAGAGCGAATGCCGGGATGAAAACATACGTGAGATAGTCAATGATCAGATCAAGCAAAACGCCGTCAAACTGCGGTGCATTACTGTGTACGTCATATCTCCGCGCCAAAGGTCCATCAATGCCATCGACAAAAAAGGCCACGACCAGCCAAAGGAACATCAGGTCCCATCTTGCATCTACTGCAGCGAGCATCGCCAGCATTGCAAAAACGGCACCTGTGGCGGTCAATAAATGTACAGACAGGGCCTTTAGCTTCAGTGTCATTTCGCGCTTCTCGCAAATCTCTCGCAGTTAGAAAAGAGGGTTTTGCGACAGGATTACGGGAGCGTTCGTATCGGCTCTGCAGATCTGAGATTGGCTTGACGCCCGATGCGATTCACACTAGTGCGATGCTTCGCTAGCTAAGCAGCCGTACTCCTTTAGATTACGCGGCGCGGCTTCAACGCCGAGATTAAGAAGACGAGGGATAGACTAATGTCACGCGTTTGCGAATTGACGGGTAAAGGCCCAATGACGGGCAACAATGTGAGCCACGCAAATAACAAAACGCGTCGGCGTTTTCTACCCAACCTGAACGACACGACCTTGCAGTCAGAGGCATTGGGGCGTTCATTTAAGCTGCGCATTTCGGCGCATGCGTTGCGGAGCGTTGATCACTGCGGCGGGCTGGATCAGTTTCTTGCGAAGGCAAAGAACAGCGATTTGTCACCGAACGCGCTGAAAATCAAAAAGGCGATTGCCAAGGCCTCACCAACCGCAGACGCACTTACCTAAAGACCGCGTGAAATATTCTTAAGAGCCTGGATATTGCACCGGGCTTTTTTCTATTTGTTACTCGTTTCCATGTGTCTCGCGTCCTATATATAATTTATGACGCGGCGATCTTTCGTATGTATCTTGCTGGCAGTGCTAATTGCGCTGACAAGTCAAAGCATGGCGGTGGCGCGTGGTGCTTCGGCGGCTGTCGACAGTGTCACTTTATGCACCGGCAATGGCATCATGACTGTCTACGTCGATGCCGAGGGGCAGCCGACGCCGCTACCGCATATATGCCCTGACAGCGCAATCCTCGCCGCACCAAACTTGGCTGACTGCCCTGCCGCGTGGCAATACAACTTCCCCCAAGAGATCGCACATCCTGGTTTGTGCCTCCGGCATCTGGTGTGGGACATCTGGGAAAGACCACGGTCCCGCGCCCCGCCCGCTGTGATCTGAGCCATCAATCAGATCACAACACAGGATATTACAATGAACATGACACGTATTTTTGCGGCGACAGCCGCTGCTGGTTTACTGAGCGCGGCCGCTGCTTTCGCGGGCGACATCATGGTGAAAGATCCCTATGCACGCTCTTCCACGCCTTCTTCGGTAACCGGGGCGGCTTTTTTCACATTGATGAACCACGGAAGCGAAGATGACCGTTTAATCGCGGCAAGCTCTGATGTGGCGTCGCGCGTCGAAATCCACACGCACAAAGAAGATGAGCAAGGCGTTATGCGCATGATGGAATTGGACGGCGGTATCCCGTTGGCCGCGGGAGCCATGCATCAGTTGAAACGCGGTGGGGATCATCTGATGTTTATGGGTCTTTCGGAGCCTCTGACACAGGGTCAAGAGATCGCCGTGACGCTCCGCTTTGAAAACGCTGGAGAGGTCGAAGTGATGATCCCGGTTGATCTGGAACGCAAACCGCAGCATGGCGGTATGGATCACTCGCATATGGATCATTCCAACGACAGCTAAGCCGCTGCGTCAACGCTAATTTGGCCGATGCGTTACCAACTGTGTCTCCCCAATGTTTCAAGCTTCCAGCCTAAACCTGAAACAGCCGGTTCCCTATCACAGTCCTGCCCAATAGATACTATTGGGCAGCGCCGGTCCGCCCCCGTTTTGCCGGAGGCAAACCTTCGGTTTGACGAGGCGGCGCGATTGCGCCACCTCTCGGACCGGCGCTATGTCGGTTAGGGCCACGTATGTCAGGTTTGAGGTCGGATGCTTTACATCACTGCTTAGCAAGTGTTTGTGCCGCCACCTGAACAGAGTTCGTTTACCCACGCCGTAACGGTCTGTGATGCTGGGCCGATGCGGTGCTCGGCAAATTGATTGCCGACGGCGGAGATTTCGAGATTGAGCTCAATGGTATGTGCCCCGGCCGCGCGCGCCTCTGCAACGAAACCTGCGGCGGGATAGACATTGCCCGAGGTACCAATCGCGGCAAAGATGTCAGCTTCGCTCAGATGGTGAAAAAGGACATCCATATCATACGGCATCTCTCCAAACCAAACGATGTCGGGCCGGGCTGCAGGCGCTGCACATGCCGGGCATTTCTCGGCGACCTTCATAACAGCGGGGGCAGGCCAGCGGTGGTCACAGATTGCACAGAGCGCCCCGCCAAGGAAGCCGTGCATGTGGTATAGCGCCTTGCTGCCTGCGCGTTCATGCAGATCATCGACATTTTGCGTGATCACAACCACTTCGCCCCGGTGCTCCGCCTCAAGCCGGGCGAGGGCGCGATGCGCAGCATTGGGCTGCACCGCGGCAGCCTGCGCGCGCCGAGCGTTGTAGAAATTTACGACGAGTTCAGGGTCGCGCGCGAAGCCTTCGGGGGTCGCCACATCTTCCACCCGATGTTTCGCCCACAGACCGTCTTCCGCACGAAAGGTCTCTATGCCGCTTTCGGCAGAGATGCCGGCCCCTGTTAAGATAACGATCTTGTTCATTCGCTTTCTCCGATCAGGTGAAATTGACCGCTTAGCCAAGGCAGTTGCCGTGTTGCTGGATCAATAATATGCGTCTGCATCAGACGCCGCATTGTTTCAGCGATGTCACGCGGGATCGGACCGGACCAATCAGCGCCTGCGAACAAGGATATCTGCCGCGCAGCATCCGACATCGGCAAAGCAATCACGCGCATATCCTCTTGAAAACGCGCGGCTCGCATGTAGCCCAGCGGCGTGGTGATCGCCCAACCAATGCCGCGCGCAACCATTGACATCAGGGCAAGGTGGCTACCGATTTCAAAGCGTTTTGGCAGATGAACATGCGCCTGCGAAAGCTGTAATGCAATTTGCCGCGCGATCAACTGCTCTGCGGCATAGTGCAAGAATGGTAGCGGCATGGTCCCAGCAAGCAAATCGGCGGCGGGTGCCTCTACCCCTCTTGGTGTCACAATGATGAAGGGATCCCGTGCCAGGGGGTATTCAGTTACTTCTGATAAGGCTGCATCCCCCTGCGCTGAAATAGCGATATGTAACGCTTTGGCCTGCATCGCCGCCGCCAGTTCATTGCTGCCCGCAGTGATCATGCGAAACCGGCACTCTGACATGCTGTCCGCCAAGATGGTGGCCAAACGCGGTGTCAGGTCATCGTCAAAGTCATCAATGATGCCCAGGCTCAGATCCCGCAGTTTCGCAAGATCCATGAGTGTGACTTCGCTTTGTCCATGACGCAATTCCGACAGGGCCGCCCCAACGCGTCGCATGAAAAGCTGCCCCGCCGGGGTCAGCCGCATGGGCCTGCGGCCATGGTCGATCAAGGGCGTGCCTACAGCCGCTTCAAGCTTGGCCATCTGCTGGCTGACGGTGGGCTGGCTTAGACCAAGCGTATCTGCCGCTTGCGCCACGGAACCGGTCTGCGCCAGCGCCTCAAAAACTTCGATGCCGCGCAGCGTGACCCCTTTATTCAACATCGGATTTCTTCTGTCATTTTGGCTTTCGTAAATTTAATATCTTTGAAACTGCCGCGTAAACAGGAGTTTCGGCGCACCATCTGTCGAAATCTGAAAGTGACGTTGACGAACGCTCACTTCTGATGCTCTGGCATCCTTTGGGGCTTTAACCTTGGAAAGACACAGATGAAGATTGCTGCCGCCGCCTATCCGCTAGATGTCCTTGATACCTGGTCGCAATACGAAGATAAATTGACCGCTTGGGTGCGCGAGGCTGCGCAGGCTGGGGCGGACCTTTTGGTTTTCCCAGAATACGGCGCAATGGAACTGGCAACGCTTGCTGGCCCTGGTGTGGCGGGCGATCTTGAGCAAAGCCTGTTTGCCGCGGCAGTTTACATAGGTGCTGCTGATGAGCTTCATAAATCGCTCGCAGCGCAGTTCGGTGTGCACATTATCGCTGGATCAAGCCCTGCTAAAACGCGGGGGCGGCCCGTCAATCGCGCGCGGCTGGTAACGCCGGATGGCCAATTGGGCAGTCAAGATAAGCAGATCATGACCCGATTTGAGCGGGAGGTTTGGGACGTTGTGCCTGGCGATGGTTTGCAGGTTTTTGATACCGCCCTCGGCAAAATAGGGATCTTAATCTGTTATGACAGCGAATTCCCCCTGTTGGGCAGAGCGCTTAGCGCTTGTGATGTCATCTGCGTGCCGAGCGTCACAGAAACGCTCGCCGGGTATTGGCGGGTGCGTATCGGTAGCATGGCGCGTGCGTTGGAGAACCAATGCGTTACCGTCATGTCCTCTGTCGTTGGAGAAGCGCCCTGGTCGGAGGCATTGGGCACATCCTTTGGCGCGGGCGGTGTTTTTGCCCCACCAGATAAAGGATTGCCTCAAGATGGTGTTCTAGCTTTGGGGGTTTTGAACGCGCCCGGATGGACCTACGCCGATGTTGACCTCAGACAGGTCGAACGGGTGAGGGCGGATGGCACGGTGCTCAACCACCGTGACTGGGACCTTCAGCAGGGTCGTGATCTTGCCGCGCCGGTGGTTCGCCTGCGGTGATTTTCCCTTGAAAAACTGGCAAAATGCGACCATCTAAGCGCGTGGCCGGAGAACGGCCGTTTCAGAAGGAGAGACCATGGCCAAGGAAGATACGCTCGAATTTCCCGGTGTCGTTAAGGAACTCCTGCCCAATGCGACATTCCGGGTCGAGCTTGAAAATGGCCATGAGATTATTGCACATACGGCAGGTAAAATGCGCAAGAATCGCATCCGCGTTCTGGCGGGCGACAAGGTGCAGGTTGAAATGACGCCCTACGATCTGACGAAGGGCAGGATCAACTATCGTTTCAAATAGCGAGATCACGATCTTAACCGTTGATTTTGCTGTGGCACCATGCGCCTGATACTTGGGTCCAGTTCCCCGCGTCGTCGCAATCTGCTCGCCCAGATTGGCGTTACGCCGGATGAGATCCGATCGCCGGATATTGATGAGACGGTGAGACGTGGTGAACTGCCGCGCGCATATTGCTCTCGGATGGCGCTTGAAAAGCTTGACGCGCTAGAAGCCGCGCCCAACGATATCGTGCTTTGCGCCGATACAACAGTCGCTTTGGGTAGGCGCATTTTGGGCAAGCCCCAGGATGTGTCTGAGGCAGAGCAGTTTCTGCGACTTTTATCGGGTCGACGTCACCGCGTTATCACAGCTCTCGCGGTGAAACAGGGCGCGCGCATTTGGCGGCGAAATGTGCAAAGCGCGGTGCGTTTTAAATCGCTCTCGGATCAAGAAATCAAAGCCTACATGGGAACGAACGACTGGCAAGGCAAAGCGGGCGGATATGGCATTCAAGGGCCTGCTGGCGCCTTTATTCCCTGGATCAACGGATCCTTCCCCGCCATTGTCGGACTGCCGCTGGTCGAGACAGCCCAGCTTTTGGTTGCGGCTGGCTATCCGTTGCATCGAAAAGTTCGATGAAGGGTCACGTGATCATTCTAGACCACATTGGCGCGCGTCGTGCTGCAGCTCTCCTGGTTGACGGTCAGCTGGATGACTTTCTGATCGATGGCGATACGCCTCGCCCCGGTACAATATACCGGGCGGTGCCGGATCGCGCGATCAAGGGACAAGGCGGGATGTTTCTAAAAACGCCCGACGGTCAGGCTTTTTTGCGGCGGTCGAAGGGCGTGTCGCCTGGTAAGCCGGTATTGGTGCAAGTGACTGGCTACGCAGAGCCAGGCAAAGCAATTCCTGTAACGGACAAGGTATTGTTTAAAAGTCGTTACGCCATTGTAACGCCCGACGCCCCAGGCATTAATGTGTCACGCGCAATCAAAGATGAGGAGCGGCGCGATCAGCTGCTCGCGCTGGCGCATGATGTTACGGGAGAAGATGACTTTGGACTGATCCTGCGGTCCGCTTGTCATCATGCCGAGGAAGCTGACATCGCCGGGGATATCGCCGCGATGCGTCGTCTCGCGGCAGAGGTTGTGGCGCACATGGGTGCTGGGCCGGAGAGGCTGCTAGAGGGTGATGACGCCCATCTGACAGCTTGGCGGGAATGGATCACGCGGGCGCAAATCGTCACTACACCGGGGGCATTTGCAAAATACGACGTGCTCAGCCATCTTGAGGCGATCAAGATACCGAGTGTCGCGCTGGAAGGCGGGGCTTACATGATTATCGAGCCCACCAGCGCTTTGGTTGCGGTGGACGTGAACACCGGGCAGAACACCTCCCTGGCGGCAGCGCTCAAGGCGAACCTTTCCTGCGCGAAAGCCTTGCCGCGCGCGCTGCGTCTGCGCGGTCTTGGCGGGCAGATCACCATTGATCTGGCGCCGATGCCCAAGAAAGATCGACGCGCATTCGAAACGGCGCTGCGGACAGCTTTCCGCTCTGATCTGGTTGAGACCGCGCTTGTGGGTTGGACGCCGCTCGGCCACTACGAATTGCAGCGCAAAAGGGTCCGACCGAAGGCGGCGGATCTGCTCATTTGACACGCTCGATGTGTCAGGATCAGCACGCGAAATCCGCATCATATGCCCGAGGATGCATCACCACAGCCTGCTTCTTTGGGTTGGGCCCATCTCTTTGAGATACCCCCGCGCCGGTGTACCCCGACATGAGCTGCATCGGCAAGTCCTTTGCGTGGGAGCATCTTCGTCAACTACCGGTGATCGGCACCTGTTGGCGCGAAAGTCGCGACGCTCGTCCTCACCTCGCGGTCTGATCTCGGCGCAAAATCCATGTCCCATACCCGCCGCATTAGCACCGGGTCTACCTTAGCCCTGTAAAGCTGTGCCACTATTTTGCTGCTACAGGAGGGTGGGGATTTCGGATAAAACCTACTGCTATTGGAGCAAAAAGTTAGGTGGGATGGGTCGGCCTCAGTTGTCTGAGATGCGGGCGCCGCAGAAAGAGAATGAGCGGCTTAAGAAGATCGTCGCTGATCTGCAGCTGGACAAGCTGATCCTGAAGGGGCGCCTGGACTATTTAAAGCCCAAGGTTGTGCTGACCGGCAGTGCATTGCGTTAGCAATGTCACGACAGGGAGACGGTTGATGGGGTGCGTCAGGCCGTGATCCACACCCGTCAGAAGCTGAACACATCAGAACGCAGGACATGCGATGTGTCGGGCTTGGCACGATCAAGCCTGCGGTATCAAACCAAACCTCCGAGTGACTGGACCTGTCACGGTTTGATACCGCTCCTTTGATAGC
>JBCCQX010000022.1:0-54361 GCA_039208585.1 Pseudomonadota bacterium
CCTGCGGTGCGAGAAAACAATCAGCTCTTTTAAAGCCTTCGTAGACCTCGCATGCGCCATGGCGTGGATCAGTTAAATGCAGACGCCGCCTAAAGCATCCGACCTTAAATCTGATATATCTAGCCCTCAAGCATCCGACCTTAAACCTGACATATTTAGCCCTAACCGACATAGCGCCGGTCCGAGGGGTGGCGCAATCACGCCGCCCGTCAAACCGAAGGTTTGCCGCCGGCAAAACGGGGGCGGAACGGCGCGGCCCAACAGTGCCTGTTGGGCAAGGCGGTGATGGGGAACGGTTTGTATCAGGTTAAAGGTCGGATGCTTTAGGTCGACCAACGCCCTAAAGGATAGCTGATCTTTAACAAGAAGAAGCGATTGGTATGACGTCCCCCTACTCGACGTTCTTTCGCAGCCTTCGCACCATCCACCAGACCGCCGCGACGACGGGTAAACCAACGATGGCCTGCAGCATACCGTTGCTGAGCCCCGTGGTATCAGTAAGCGGATATAGCAGGTATCCTGCGAGAGAGATCGCGTAGTAGCTGATGGCAACGACCGAGAGACCTTCCACCGTCCGCTGAAGCCGCAGTTGCAAATCCGCCCGTTTGTCCATGCTGGCCAAGATCGCTTGGTTCTGGGCAGACCGCTCAACGTCAACCCGCGTCCGCAAAAGCTCCGAGGCACGAATAGCGCGACCTGACATCGTGCTCATCCGTCGCTCGCTTGCTTGAACGGTCCGCATGGCCGGTTCATAGCGGCGCATCATAAATTCCGCAAAGCCCTGGCGCCCCATAAAGCGGGTCTCTCGCAAAGCAGCGATGCGTTGATCGACAATCGCTTGATAGGCCGACGTTGCGCTAAACCGAAACCCGGTTTTGACCGCCAGGGTCTCAAGCTCAACCGAGATGTCGAGCAAACCGTGCAGTGTCTCTTCCGCCAATGTGGTTGACCCGCGCATCCGAGCCATGAGATCAGTCAGCCTTTGATCAAGATCGTTTAGCTGGGGTGCCATCCAGCGCACCATGGAAAAGCCCAAGAGTGAGGCGGATTTGTACATTTCAACCTCACACAAACGCTGTACGATCCGCCCAATCCGGCGGCTCCCCAAACTTTCCCCGGCGAAAATCGCAATCCGCAGATGCCCCGCCGGATCGATGCGAAAATCAGTTGCCACTACGGCCACATCATCTAGCACGGACGCGACAGCAAGGCTTTCTGGTACAAACCAATTTCCAAGATGCGCGTCTATTTCCTGGTCGGTGTCCGGACGTGGCATCAGCCGCAAAAGCGCCGAGGTGAGCCGCCCCCCTGGTGCGTTTTCAAGCCAATAATCAGGGAATACGTCAAATTCGTCGGGATCAAACGCCTTTTCGCCCAGATCATCGCGAAAGACGGTGTAAGTCACCATTTCGGTGTGTTGTTCCCACTTGAGCCAATATTTGCCCATCTCACCGTAATAATGGGTCGCCTCAGGGTCTGGTCGGGGGGCGCCGTAATGATCCAAAAGCGCGATCAAATGCGCCAGGTCCTGCGCCTTATCCCTGTTTGCCGCATCGTCAGCCTGCTTGATCGTCAAAAATACCGCAGCGGATGGCACTTGCAGCGACGGGAAAGGACGCGCGTGCAATTCACCGGTTAGCGCATAGCGTTGCGGATATTCTTTAATGGGCGCCATTTTCGTTCCTGCACTGGGTAGAGGCCACATATAATGCCGCCGGGCAATTTTCAAATATTGAGATTTTTCAAATGTTTAACTGAATGCGACCGTATACCGGCCGAGCGTAAACAACTGGAGCAAATAGGCATGCCCTGAAAACGCTCTCGTGGGACTTTGAAACGCAGCCCTGGGCATCAATCAACATGATTTGCGGGACCCGAGGACCTTCATCGCACTTTTGGAAATTTCATCTGGATATCAATGTTATGCAGGGCGATCACGCCTTTGCCGTGTGAAATACAAATATGCCCTGCTTTGGCTGAAGTCTCAACCGTTTGAACAGTACTCCGGGTGCGAGCCTTTAAATGTCCGTCGATGCAGCCTGACTTTGTTTTGGGCGAAAGATGCACCGCCGCGCGCAGGAATGATCACTCAAATTATCGAGAAAGAGCCGAGGCAAGCTAAGCTAACTGGGGTCGAAACTGACTTTTCGGCGCCTTGCAATAGCTGGCTTGTCGAGATTTGGCGGAAAGACGAAAAGCTTGCTTGAAAGCATCCGGCTTTGAACCGCTTCACCTTGCTTAAACCGACTTATTGCCGTCCCCTGGGGGCGTAAGGGAGCGCATCAGGTACAAGGCCGGATGCTTTAGCTGCCGACAGAGCAAAGACTGAATTTTAGCAACCGTGCCAAGCAAAAGAAAACGCCTCACCCATAGGGTGAGACGCTCTACGCTTTAAAGATGGGTTACTTAATCAATCATCGGCAATAGCTTATCCAACGAGGCTTTCGCATCCCCGTAGAACATGCGCGTGTTCTCTTTGAAGAACAGCGGATTTTCGATGCCTGAATACCCGGTGCCCTGCCCCCGTTTTGACACGAAAACAGTCTTCGCCTTCCAGCATTCCAAAACCGGCATCCCCGCAATGGGCGAGTTTGGGTCATCTTGCGCCGCTGGATTTACGATGTCATTGGAGCCGATGACGATGGCAACGTCTGTGTCTGGGAAATCCTCGTTGATTTCATCCATTTCAAGCACGATGTCATAGGGGACTTTCGCTTCAGCCAGCAACACGTTCATGTGCCCGGGAAGACGGCCCGCGACCGGGTGTATTGCGAACCGCACGTTTTTCCCCTGTGCCCGCAGCTTTTTCACCAGTTCTGAGACGGCACCCTGCGCCTGCGCCACCGCCATACCGTAGCCTGGGATAATGATGACACTGTCGGCCTCGTTCAACGCCTGGGCGACGCCGTCTGCCTCAATGGCAACCTGCTCTCCCTCTACGGCCATCTGCTCTCCTGCCGGGCCGCCAAAGCCGCCCAAGATCACAGACACGAAGGATCGGTTCATGGCTTTGCACATGATGTAGCTGAGGATCGCACCAGAGGATCCCACGAGCGCGCCCACCACGATCAACAGGTCATTCCCGAGCGAAAAGCCAATGGCCGCTGCTGCCCAACCCGAGTAGGAGTTGAGCATGGATACCACGACCGGCATGTCGGCACCTCCGATGCCCATGATCAAGTGATATCCGATAAACAGTCCCAAGACGGTCAGCAGAACTAAGGAGAATGATCCCGTTCCCGCAAGATAGAGCGCAGCGAACAGCAAAGAGGCAGCCGCAGCACCGATATTGAGCATGTGTCCGCCCGGCAGCTTGGTCGCCGCAGAATCGACCCGCCCCGCGAGCTTGCCATAGGCGATGACAGAACCCGTGAAGGTGACCGCACCGATCCAGATGCCCAGCACAAGCTCGACCCGCAGAATGCCGATTTCAACCGGCGTCTTCTTGGCAATCAACTGACCAAAAGACGATATGCTGCCATACACGTCCTTTGGCAGCGCCGCTACGCCATCCGGGCCCAATACCTGATCGTATTCGGAAAGAAGCGCTGTCATGTTGTTGATCATCAGATCGGCGTTAAAGCCGACAAATACCGCAGCCAGGCCGACCAAAGAGTGCATGATCGCCACCAGCTCTGGCATCTGGGTCATCTGCACCTTGGTGGCAAGCTGATAGCCAACGGCGGCACCGCCGATGATCAAAGCAATGGACAGCGGCCACAAGCCAGCGCCCGGGCCAACCAAGGTTGCCAAGACCGCGATGGCCATGCCGACAATACCGTACCAAACAGCACGCTTGGCGCTTTCCTGTCCGGATAAGCCGCCCAACGACAAGATAAACAAGACGGCAGCAACTGCATATGCGGCAATTGTAAAACCAAACTCCATTCTACCAGCCCCCTTACGATTTTTGGAACATGGCGAGCATGCGCCGTGTCACGAGGAAGCCGCCGAAAATATTAACCGCAGCCATAAAGATACCAGCAGCGGCGAGGATCGCCACGAGGACAGAGGAAGAGCCGATTTGTATCAGAGCACCTAAAATGATGATGGACGAAATCGCATTCGTGACCGCCATCAAGGGCGTGTGCAATGAATGGGCAACATTCCAGATGACCTGGAAACCGATAAACACCGACAGCACAAAGACGATGAAATGCTGCATAAAGCTTGCCGGCGCAATCAGGCCCACCGCCAGGACCAATGCAGCACCTACGCCGATCAGCGTCACCTGCGTGCGGGTCTGTTGTTTGAAGGCCGCCAATTCTGCCGCTGCCTTCTCCTCGGCCGTCAATTCCTTTGGCGGCTGCGGTTTGTTTTTCTGCTGCGCGATCGCATTCACCTTGGGCGGCGGCGGCGGGAACGTAACCTCATGTGCATGCGCGATTGTTGCGCCGCGGATCACATCATCATCCATGTTGTGATTGATTGCCCCGTCTTTCTCTGGTGTGAGATCGGTCATCAAATGACGGATGTTTGTGGCATAGAGGCTTGAGGCTTGCGCAGCCATGCGACTGGGGAAATCAGTGTAACCGATGATCGTAACACCATTCTCTGTCACGATCTTTTCATCCATTTTGGTAAGCTTACAGTTGCCGCCTTTCTCCGCAGCCAGATCCACGATGACTGAGCCGGGCTTCATCGAGGCAACCATGTCCTCGGTCCACAATTCGGGTGCCTCGCGGTTTGGGATCAGGGCAGTCGTAATGACGATGTCTACCTCGGGCGCCAATTCGCGGAACTTGGCCAATTGCGCCTCACGAAATTCAGGAGAAGAAACAGCAGCATAACCGCCTGTAACGGCGCCATCTTGCTGTTCTTCTTCGAAGTCGAGGTAGACAAACTCAGCGCCCATAGATTCGACCTGCTCGGCCACCTCGGGACGCACATCAAAGGCATATGTAATCGCCCCCAAGGACGTTGACGTGCCAATCGCGGCAAGACCCGCAACACCGGCTCCGATGACCAGTACCTTCGCCGGCGGGACCTTCCCTGCCGCGGTGATCTGCCCGGTGAAGAAACGGCCAAAGTTGTTGCCAGCCTCGATGACAGCGCGGTAGCCCGCAATATTAGCCATCGAAGACAAAGCATCCATCTTCTGCGCGCGGCTGATCCGGGGGATCATCTCCATCGCGATGACCGTCGCACCCTTTTTGGCTGCTTGCGCCATCTTTTCTTCATCCGCCACGGGGCTGAAGAAAGAGATTAACGTTTGACCTTCCCGCAGACGTTTCATTTCCGCGCTATCGGGCACGCGCACTTTCGCCAAAATGTCTGCAGCCTTCCAAAGTGCAGCGGGTGTTTTAACCACCTCTACCCCGGCAGCGGCGTAATCGTCATCTGCAAAACCCGCGCGCGCGCCAGCGCCAGCTTCAATAACGCAGTCGTGCCCCAACTTCTGTAACGCAATCGCAGACTCGGGCGTCATCGCAACACGATTCTCGCCCTCGAAAATCTCTTTCGGCGTTCCGATTTTCACCAGAAATCTCCCGTAACTTGTTTCTCTCAATGCAGCAAATTTTGCACAGAGTGCACCTAGCGCGCGCATGACAGGTCTACAAGCGCGCGCGTGCGGACATCCTGGGTTTTCTGGCGGTTTTCTGGTGGATGGGCCTATTTTACCCGATTACGAGTTCATTACGCACGCACCGCCCGTCAGACTGCACCCGGCGAAAGCGATGATAGGGCTCACCCGCAGCACGCTCCCCCAAGGGCGGCGCTTTCAAAACCATAAACGCGATACGTCATAACGCAGAAACAGACGTCGACGTTCTCAGCTATACCGCCTTGAGCGCGGGTGCGCGCCCTTTTGCCGCCCAATCATGGGTCGCTGCGCCAAATGCCTCGAACAACCGCCGCGACACCGTATCCTCAGCTGCATTCCACTCTGGGTGCCACTGCACCGAAAGTGTAAACCCCGGCGCGCCATCTACATAAATGGCTTCAGGGGTCCCGTCATCGGCATAACCATCGATAACAATGCGCCGGCCGGGCTCTTTAATGCCCTGGCCGTGCAAGGTGTTGGTTCGAACGGTCAAGTCACCCATCAGTTCGTGAAAGACCCCGCCTTCAACAAACGTCACGTCATGCCGCAACTCAAACTTTTCTTCGATGCTGCCATCGGGCGGCATGCGGTGGTTCATCCGGCCCGGCAACTCTCGGATCTCGGGGTGAAGGGTACCGCCCATCGCCACGTTCACCTCTTGAAAGCCACGGCAAACGCCGAAAAACGGCTGCCCACGTTCAACACAGGCACGTATCAGCGGCAGTGTAATCGCGTCTCTCTCCCGGTCGAATTCGCCATGCGCCTCTGTCGCACTCTCCCCATATTCGTCGGGGTGTACGTTTGGCCGACCCCCGGTCAGCAAAAAACCATCACAAGTCTGCAACAACTCCGCCACGCTCAGATTGCGTGGATCGCAAGGAATAATCATTGGCACGCAATCCGCAACTTGGCCGACGGCATCAGAATTCATCTGCCCACCGGCATGCACCGGGTATTGATCGTTCAACATGTAGGCGTTTCCGATAATGCCAACGACAGGCCGCGCCATTTCATTCTCCCAACTCTTCCCTCGGTGATATAGTCAAAAGCTAGAGAGCTCTCAAGCTGACAGGCATGGTGCACATCACCGCAGAGGCCAGGCGGCAGCATGTGCGGGCGATCTCATCACAAAACACGCGCCAAGGCGCTACGCCTCGCCAATCAGCCCAGCAGCGTCGATCCCAGCAAGAGCGGCCGCTGCATCATTCTCTGAAGTGTCGCCCGTCACCCCGACTGCGCCAAGAACGTTACCCTTTTTGTCTTTGATGAGCACGCCACCAGGCACAGGGATCACCTGTCCCCCGTAGACGCCATTCACCGCGGCCATGAAATATGCCTGCTCTTCTGCTCGCTTCATCTGCGCTGTCCCCGCCATACCAAGCATGACACTTCCGTACGCTTTCCCATGCGCAATCGCAAAACGACCCGGAGCAGCACCGTTTTCTCGTTCAAACGCTTGCACATGCCCGCCCGCATCCAGAACAATCACCGACAGAGGTTTGAGCGCTCTTGATCTTCCTTCGTCGAAAGCCTTTCGAATGATCATCCGCGCACGTCGCAGTGAAATCGTCATCTCAACCCTACCCTTTTGGCTAAAAATACTTTCGGGGGGTTAAGGGGGGCAGACAGCCCCCCATCCGCCCTCGGTTACGCGCTAAGCAGCCTTCTTTTCAAGGCGACGGGCATGCAGTACAGGTTCCGTGTAGCCTGCGGGTTGTACACGGCCTTGCAAAACCAGATCACGTGCTGCTTTGAAAGCAACACCATCAAAATTGGGCGCCATGGGCTGATACAAAGGATCCTGCGCATTTTGCTGATCAACAATCACAGCCATCTTTTGTAATCCCTCAATCACCTGCGCTTCGCTGATTACCCCGTGATGCAGCCAGTTCGCCAAAGCCTGCGCTGAGATGCGGCAGGTCGCGCGATCTTCCATCAATCCCACGTTGGTGCGGTCGGGCACTTTTGAACACCCGATCCCTTGGTCTACCCAGCGCACAACGTATCCAAGGATGCCCTGTGCGTTATTTTCAATTTCCTGCGTGATTTCAGCGTCAGAGAGATTTCGACCTGACAAAAGCGGGATGCGCAACAGATCGTCCAGTGCGCCGCGCTGTCGCTGGGCGCGTATCTCAACCTGCCGCGCCCGCACATCAATCTGGTGATAATGCATCGCATGCAATGTGGCGGCCGTCGGGGATGGCACCCATGCGCAATTTGCCCCAGACTGAGGATGCGCCCCTTTTTTCTCGAGCATCTCGGCCATCCGATCTGGCATCGCCCACATGCCTTTACCGATCTGAGCCCGTCCCGGAAGCCCACAAGCCAGACCGATATCGACATTGCGATCCTCATACGCATTGATCCAATCCGCCGCTTTCATGGCGCCTTTCGGCAGCATCGGGCCAGCCTCCATTGAGGTGTGAATTTCGTCGCCCGTCCGGTCCAGAAAGCCCGTATTGATGAATGCCACGCGGTGCTTTGCAGCACGGATGCACTCTTTCAAATTGGCCGAGGTGCGTCTCTCTTCATCCATAATCCCAAGTTTGACGGTATGCGCGGGTAGGCCCAGGATGGCCTCAACCCGATCAAAGAGCGTGTTGGTAAAGGCAACTTCCTCGGGTCCGTGCATCTTTGGTTTGACGACGTAGATGCTGCCGTGGACGGAATTTCCGCCCTCACGCGCAAGATCGTGCATCGCGATCAACGTCGTGACGAGCGCGTCCATCAAGCCTTCACCAATCTCTCTGCCCTCTTGGTCAAGAACGGCTGGCGTCGTCATCAGATGACCGACGTTGCGGATCAGCATGAGCGCGCGGCCCTTCAGCCGCACATCCGCGCCCTTTGCGCCAATGTATATGCGGTCGGGCGCCATCCGACGCGTCACCTGCATTCGGTTCTTTTCAAATTCCTCGGATAGATCCCCGCGCATCAGGCCCAGCCAGTTCCGGTACACATGCACCTTGTCAGCCGCATCAACGGCCGCAACGCTGTCTTCGCAATCCATGATGGTTGACAGCGCAGCCTCCAGAACGACGTCCGCGACATGCGCTGGGTCCGCCTTGCCGATGTGATTTTTATCATCGATCTTGATTTCAATGTGCAGGCCATTGTTTTTCAACAGAATTGCTGTCGGATTTGCAGCAGGTCCCTGGAACCCAACGAATTGCCCCGGGTCGGCCAAAGCAGGCGACAGAGTGCCTGCTTCAACGTGATATCCCATCACGTCAGCATGGCTGCCTTCTGAGAGTGGCACCCCCTTGTCTAAGAAAGCCTTAGCATGCGCAACAACGCGGACACCGCGGGCGGGATCATAATCAACGGCTGACGGTGCGTCACCTAAAGCATCAGTTCCATAGAACGCGTCATAGAGGCTACCCCAACGCGCATTCGCAGCATTTAACGCAAACCGGGCGTTTGTGATCGGTACCACCAACTGGGGCCCAGCAACACTGGCAATTTCGGGATCGACGTTCTCGGTTTCGATCTGAAATTCGGGACCTTCAGGCAGCAAATACCCAATCTCTTCCAAAAACCGCTGGTAGGCTTCGGCATCCAGCTGCTCCTCTCGGTGGGCCAGGTGCCAAGCGTCAATTTCACGCTGCAGACGGTCGCGTTCTTGCAAAAGGCCACGATTGACAGGACCAAGATCTTGTACAAGACCAGCGAAGCCATGCCAAAATGCATCTGAGTCAACTCCGGTCCCCGGCAGCGCTTCGCTGTCTATAAAATGCGCCAGGCTGCTATCGACCTGCAGAGATCCCTTCGGAACAAATTCACCCATGACTTCAGCCCCCAAGTTTCCGTTCGGAAACACATAGGGATTGCAGAAAGTTGAACAAGAATATTGGTAATATAATTTTACCAAACAAGGGGGCTCTCAACACACCACGCGATGAGAATTCCGACATTCGCTTTGGTAAACAGAGAGTTACCTTGAAGCCTGTCTAAAACGGGCTGCCAAAGAAAATCTTGTCTTGCTTTCCTTGTGGCCAAGCTTGTGGGCAGTTCAAGGCGAAATATCCCCCCGAAAGGCCGAGCGGCTGCTCAAGCTCCTGCAATTTCGGAACCTGACGTCGCGCCCGGATTCGCCCGCGGCACCTATCAAAAAGAACTTCGCAGGCCGTCTTGATCAAAGTGAGACCTGAGTTCCGATGCTCGAACGCCCGCGTTATTTCTGAACAGTCATCAAGCGCCTTTCTGGCGCCGACACCGGTCCGAGCAATAGCGCACCTCATCCCAGACCTTTTCCCACTTCTTGCGCCAGGCAAAGGGCTTGCCGCATGTTGCGCACGTCTTTTGCGGCAGATCACTTTTCTTTCGCATTTTGGCCAAACGCAGTACTCCAGTAAGTTCTATGGTAAAAATGCGTTGCCCCGGTCGGAAAACAAGCTTCGTGACCATCGCTCATACAGTTGGTTGCAGCGCCGCATAACCCCGCATACCCTTTCGCACAAAATAGCGATTGAATGAGGTTCCGCATGCGTGATGCTGCCCCGCAAACCATCTACTTGGCTGACTACACGCCGTTTGGCTACGTGATCGACAGTGTTGATCTGGTCTTCCACCTTGACCCGCAAAAGACGCGCGTCAAAAGCCGGATCGCTTTTCGCCCTAATCCTGCAGCGACCAATACAGAGTTTTTCTTGCACGGTGAGGCGCTTACCCTGATCAGCGCAGCCATAAACGGCACGCCTGTCGAACCCACAGTGACCGAAAACGGTCTGATCTGCGAGGTGCCTCAAGAAGCTTTCATCTGGGAAGCGGAGGTAGAGATCAATCCGCAAAGCAACACCGCACTCGAAGGGCTCTACATGTCGAACGGTATGTATTGCACCCAATGTGAGGCAGAGGGCTTTCGTAAAATCACCTACTACCCCGACAGACCAGACGTGATGAGCGTATTCACCGTCACGATCTATGGGCCTCATTCGGTTTTACTCTCGAACGGCAATCGCGTTGAAAGCGCATCTCAGATGGCGAAGTGGCATGACCCATGGCCCAAACCTGCCTATCTTTTCGCCCTGGTCGCGGGCGAGTTGATTTCCTACGCTGATCGTTTTGTCACCATGGAAGACCGACAGGTTGCGCTCAATCTATACGTACGCCCAGGTGATGAAGGGAAATGTGCCTTTGGGATGGAGGCGCTCAAGGCGTCGATGACATGGGATGAAAAGGTCTATGGCCGCGCCTATGATCTCGACGTTTTCAACATTGTCGCCGTCGACGACTTCAACATGGGCGCAATGGAAAACAAAGGGTTGAATATCTTCAATTCGGCGGCGGTGCTTGCCTCGCCCGAAACCTCGACAGATGTCAATTTTGAGCGGATTGAGGCAATCATCGCGCATGAGTACTTTCACAATTGGACGGGCAACCGGATCACCTGTCGGGATTGGTTTCAACTTTGCCTCAAAGAGGGGCTGACAGTTTTCCGCGACAGTCAATTCACTTCTGACATGCGGTCTGCCCCCGTCAAACGTATTAGCGATGTCATCGACCTAAGAGGCCGCCAATTCGCCGAAGATCAAGGCCCGCTCGCCCATCCAGTGCGGCCTGAAAGCTTTCAGGAAATCAACAACTTCTACACCGCCACTGTCTATGAAAAGGGCGCCGAGGTTATCGGCATGCTCAAACGCCTTGTGGGTGACGACAAATACGCCGAAGCGCTCGATCTATACTTCGAGCGCCACGATGGAGACGCGGCAACCATCGAAGACTGGCTGCAGGTTTTTGAAGACACAACCGGCCGCGACCTAGATCAATTCAAACGATGGTATTCACAGGCAGGAACGCCCCGCCTGAAAGTCACTGAAAATTGGTCGGACGGGACGCTTACCCTGACGTTCACCCAAAACACACCGCCTTCCGCGGCCACGCCCGACCCGAAACCTCATGTGTTGCCCATCGCGGTCGGATTAATCGCGGCAGACGGGACCGAGCTGCGCGAAACGCAAATGCTTGAGATGACGCAGGCGCGTCAAAGTTTCGCCTTTTCCGAACTGCCCGACCGACCCATCGCCTCTGTTCTGAGGGGCTTTTCAGCTCCGGTGGTGTTGGATCACCACCTTACGAACGGCGACCGCGCGCATTTACTGGCCCATGACACCGATCCCTTTAATCGTTGGGAGGCGGGACGAACCCTTGCGCGAACCTCTTTGCTCGCCATGATTAACGACGGTGACGCGCCCGACCATGACTATCTCAGCGCGTTGCACGCAGTGGTGACTGACGAGAGCCTGGACCCCGCCTATCGCGCGCTCATGCTTGGATTGCCGAGCCACTCAGAATTGGCAACCGCCCTGCATGAGAGCGGAGAGACACCGGACCCTGCTGCAATCTACACTGCCTCAGAAACCATGAAAGACGCCCGCGCTGACGCATTTACCGGGGTGGCTGAAGAGATCTACCAATCTTACCAAGTCAGCGCGCCCTATGCACCCGATGCGGCCCAGTCGGGACAGCGCAGCTTGACCAACGCGATGCTCTCAATGATCACCCGCCGCGATGGGGGTATCTTGGCACAGACCCAGTTTGAGGTCGCCAACAACATGACACAACAACTGGCGGCTTTGGTAAACCTCGTCAGCGCGGGGCGGGGAGACACGGCGCTTGCGGCGTTTGAAGATCAATGGCGCCATGACCGGTTGGTCATGGACAAATGGTTCAGTTTGCAAGTCAGCAACGCCAAACCTGACGCTGTGGTCGAAACTGCAACGCGTCTCACGCAGCATACCGATTTCAATCATAAAAACCCCAATCGCTTCCGCGCCGTCTTTGGCAGCCTGGCGGCACATCACGCGGGCTTTCATCATGAAAGCGGTGCGGCCTACAGATTGCTCGCAGATTGGCTGATCGTGCTCGACCCGCTCAACCCGCAAACCGCCGCGCGTATGTGCGCCGCTTTCCAAACCTGGAAGCGGTATGACGCAGGTCGGCAGGAAAAAATGCGCGCGGAGGTCGCTCGCATTCAGGGCACGCCAAACTTGAGCCGCGATACCACGGAAATGCTTGCACGCATTCAACACGCCTAAGCGAATGGAGGATGATGTTGCCCCCTTCGCCTTTTCGCGCAGTGCGCGCAATTTAAAAACAGCGATCATCGTCTTCGTCTTTTGGGCACTGGTCATCACGATGTGGCTGTACCTGGAAGCGGCTTTGTGGATTGTATTTGGGTTCGCAGCGTTCAGCCTGCCCGCGCTCATTGATCTGTGGCGCAACCCACAAAGCGGCTTGGTATTGGCCTCAGGCCAGATGCGATGGTGGTCGGGCACGCGTACCGTCGTACTGGATCGCACTGAGATTGAGTATGTGCATTTGAATACGCGTCTTGATTTCTCAACAAGCGTCACTGTTGCGCTGCACACGGGGCGCAAAATCAAGGTCCCGTTTGAGGCGACGCCGCCGGATAAGGTCTTTGAGACCGCACTCACGACGCATCAGATCCGCACGCGCCGTACACATTTTCAACTGCTGCAATAGTCTCGCGACCGTGCTCTTGCAGCACTGGGGGCGCTGTTCTATGACCGAAGAGCGACGTTCGAAAAGGGCCAGATATGCTCGATTTAAACTACGACATTCCAAAGCCGCGCGTGATCGCTGGGGCAAAACACGACTGGGAACTTGTGATCGGCATGGAAGTCCACGCCCAGGTTTCCTCAAACGCGAAGCTCTTCTCGGGCGCATCGACTGCCTTTGGGGCAGAGCCAAACGCAAACGTGGCTTTCGTCGACGCCGCCATGCCAGGAATGCTGCCCGTGATTAACGAGTTTTGCGTCGAGCAGGCCGTTAAAACGGGTTTGGGCCTGAAAGCGCATATCAACCTGACATCTGCCTTTGATCGCAAGAATTATTTTTACCCTGATTTGCCCCAGGGATATCAGATTAGCCAACTCTACCAACCCATTGTTGGCGAAGGGGAAGTTCTGGTTGAGCTTGGCGATGGCACGGCACGTTTAGTCCGCATCGAACGCATCCACATGGAGCAAGATGCAGGCAAGTCGATCCACGATATGGACCCAAACATGTCTTTCGTTGATCTCAACCGCACGGGCGTGTGTCTGATGGAAATTGTCTCTCGCCCAGACATCCGCGGGCCGGAAGAGGCGGCGGCATATCTAAGCAAACTGCGTCAGATCATGCGCTATCTGGGCACCTGCAACGGCGACATGCAATCCGGCGCCATGCGCGCAGACGTGAATGTATCGATCTGCCGGCCAGGGGATTATGAGCGCTATCAAGAGACGCAGGATTTTTCACATCTGGGCACGCGCTGTGAGATCAAGAATATGAATTCCATGCGCTTCATCCAGCAAGCCATTGAGGTTGAGGCACGCCGCCAGATTGCCATCGTTGAAGCGGGTGGAGAGGTTGAACAAGAAACCCGGCTGTTTGATCCCGACAAGCAGGAAACCCGCTCTATGCGATCCAAGGAAGAGGCGCATGACTATCGGTATTTTCCTGACCCAGATCTCCTGCCGTTGGAGATTGAACAAGCATGGGTGGACAACATTGCAGCCCAGTTGCCGGAACTGCCTGACGCAAAGAAAGCGCGCTTCATATCTGACTTCGGTTTGTCAGATTATGACGCCTCGGTGCTCACGGCGGAAACCGACAGCGCCGCTTATTTCGAAGCGGTCGCGAAAGGGCGTGATGGTAAGCTGGCCGCGAATTGGATCATCAATGAACTCTTTGGTCGGCTGAAAAAAGACGACCGTGATATCACAAACAGTCCTGTTTCACCTGATCACCTAGGAAATATCTTAGATTTGATAGTTTCAGGCGTAATCTCGGGCAAAATTGCCAAAGATGTGTTTGAAATATGCTATACATCAGGTCGCGATCCAGAAGAGATTGTTGAAACTGAGGGCCTGAAACAAGTCACTGACACGGGCGCGATTGAGGCTGCAGTAGAAGAAATTATCGCAGCCAATCCTGCCCAGGTCGCAAAAGCAAAAGAGAACCCAAAACTTGCTGGTTGGTTTGTCGGCCAAGTGATGAAAGCGACAGGTGGAAAAGCCAACCCGAAAGCAGTGAATGATATCGTGAACGCGAAGCTTAAAGGATAGTTGATGGAGTTTCCGTTCAGATCCTCATTCGCTGCTGTGCGTCCAGAATGGATCGACTTTAACGGTCATTTGAACATGGCTTACTACAGCGTGCTGTTCGATACTTCGGTTGACGAACTCTATCCTCACATCGGCTTCGGCGAAGACTACGTCAAAGCGACGGGATGCACGACCTATGTGGCCGAGTTCCACATCTGCTATTTGCGCGAATTACACGAAGGCGATGAAGTAAGCGCAACGTTCTATCTGGTGGATCATGACTTGAAACGGTTCCACTTTTACCAAGAGCTTTGGCATCGCGACGGATGGTGTGCGGCCACTGGCGAAGGGATCACGCTGCACGTCGACCAGTCCGGGCCCCGCGTGGCACCGATGCCGGCGGCAACGCAGTCTGCGCTTCGTCACTACGCTTCTTCTCAAGGACCGTTGCCAGAAGGAAATCGGATCGGGCGTCAGATCAGCCTGTCAAAATGAAATGACCGCGTTTCGATGCGGTGTCCCATGGGTCGCACGCGATAGACCCGTGCTGCAAGATCGGGGGTCGAGGGATAGTTATCCACATTATAAAGATCGCTACGAAACACGATTTTGTTGCTAAATATTGGTTATCCAGATCTTAAAGCATTTTGAGTTAAACCTGGATCAGTTGTTCGCTGCCTCTCCCTGCGGTCGAACGCGAAAAGTGATAAATGATGGCTCAAGTTAAACTCGAAAAGCTGTAATCGGTGCGATTGCTGGCGCAGGATGCTAAACTGGGCACCGACGGGTAAGGGCGAAGAGTGATAGATGGCTTCGGTTCACCAAGCAGGCACTGATGGGTTGTGGTCTTATCAAAGCCTGGCAAGGATATACACGCGTAAGCAGTACCCGAGAGACTGGGCGCAAACGCAATATGACATTGCTGCCTGCGAGCATAAGATCGCGATGCACGCACCAAATGCCGACACCCGGACAGTGCTGATCAACGCGATAGAGAAAGTGGAGCGGGCGAGAGATGTGGAGAACGCGATCGACCCCTACAACATCAGCCTTAAAATGAATGGTTTGATACGTAATATGAAAAGAGATCTTGAGGCGCTTGAACAGCACCAACACTGATGCCGCCACCCTTTGCATTTCCTGCGGTTGACGATACTTTGTTACCTATCGATTTCGGGTCCCAATGATGCCGCGCTACGAATACAAAGTGATACCTGCACCGACACGTGGTCGCAAAGGAAAAGGCATCAAAGGTGCCGAAGCGCGATTTGCACACGCTTTGGAGGGCGTGATCAACACACTCGCGGAAGACGGGTGGGAGTATCAGCGCACCGATACATTACCCTCAACGGAACGAATCGGGCTTGCGTCAACGTCAACTCATTGGCGAAACATGCTGATTTTTAAACGTATTCATCCCGATGAGACAGAGAGCTTTATGCCCGAGCGGCTTCCGCCGCCGCAAGAAGTGACGTTCAAAACTGATCCAGATGTTTTGTTCGAGGAAGAAATGTCAGAAACCAGCTCAGTCGTCGACGCGGGTGATGCGTTGATCGAAGAGGAAGTGAAAATAGATAATAAAAATGTTTGATATCAGGTCTCTGAGAGGTGCTCTTTATGCATCCCTGATAGGCGGGTTGTGCATGGGCATTCTCGCGTCATCTGCAAATGCCAGCCCATGCAGAGGCTACAAGTTTTTGAGCCTCGTCCCAAATCAGCAGAAAGCGATCGCGCAGAACGGCGGCTATTCGCTTTCCTATAAAGTGGCGACAACCTATTCTATCGAACGCGGACCGCGTGCACCGCTTCAGACCGACTACTTACAAATGTGGCTGAACAGAGACATGGTGATAGACGTGTCTTTGACATTAAGTTTTAGGAGCGCGCGCAGTGCAAAGCGCGTGAGCAAAGTCGCCAATGTAGATCTGTTGGATCAGCGCGGCAACCTTGTCCACGCTTTTCCAAAACGGTTCGTCAATCAAATCCCCCCCGTCCGCTACGCGCGCAAACCAGATCGCGCCGGAGTACACCAGCGCCTGTCACTGAAACGCGGCCGTTATTGCATTCGGATAACGCCCCCGAACGCACCGGCAGGTGCCATCGCGGTGCATCATTTGAAGTGGGATCTTGTCGAACCGGGCGGGCAATACGTGAACCCGCATAATCGCGTTTCCCAATGAAATGAGAGGTTGAGCCGGCGATTGTTTCGCTACGTCCCCAGATCCAGCGAAAGTGCATGTATGCGCGAGATGAGGTCGGGGCCAAGAGCGGTATGTACAGCCCGGTGTTGATGGATCCGGCTCATCCCTTCGAAGGCACTTGATCGAATGCGCACATTGAAATGGCTTTCGCCCCCTTCTTGAAACCCGGCATGTCCGCGATGACTTTCGCTATCGTCTACAACGTCGAGTTCACGCGGAGAGAGTGCGACAGTCAGCCGCTGGATGATCTCTTCAGTCGTCGACATTTTTTTGACCAAGCCTCTTCAATCTTCGTCGACAATCTCTAGAATGTGGTGCCTACGTTGAGAAGGGTAAATCTGATGCGCAAAGCTGACCCTTTTGGGTTCGACATGTCTGTGTCTTCATCCAAGAAGAAAAACCCACGTGGGCGGCGTGGTATGTCGGGCGCGTCAGAAACGTCGACCCGCATTTGCGATCATGAAGGATGCAATGAACCTGGAAAATTTCGCGCGCCCAAAGCGCCCGATGTGCTCGACGATTATTTCTGGTTCTGTCAAAAACATGTGCGTGAATACAATTTGAAATGGAACTTCTTTGACGGCACCACCGAGGCAGAGATGAATGCAAAGCTGTCCGAAGATAAGGTGTGGCAGCGGAAAACAAAACCGCTGGGTGATCCCGAGGCGCGGGCCTGGGCGAGGTTAGGCATTGAAGATCCGCATCAGGTTTTGGGTAAAAACGCGACGCAGAACCCCGGGCGCGGGGCGCAATCAGGTCGACGTTTGCCGCCGACCGAGCGGCGCGCGGTCGAGATATTGGAAGTCAAAGACAATATGACCAAGACCGAGGTACGGCGCACCTACAAGGCCCTTATAAAGGTTTTGCATCCTGATATGAACGGCGGCGACCGAAGTCAGGAAGAGCAGCTGCAGCAGGTTATGTGGGCGTGGGATCAGATCAAGGGCAGCAGAAACTTCAAGGATTAGGCGCGCCTGCCGCAAGCTTTTGAGGCGATTTGACTGCGTGCACGCCAATCTCGCAAAGCGTTCTTGGCCATGTACATTGACAAAACGAAGGCGGAGGGGAGTTGATGACCTATGCCTACAATCTTGGTTCATTCAGCCGCGCCTTGCACGGCGTAGACCCGGGCACGCAACTTTGGTTTGATCGCGGCTTAAACTGGATCTACGGGTTCAATCATAAAGAAGCGATCGCCTGCTTCAAGCAGGCCATTGGATCCGAACATGACTGTGCCATGGCGCATTGGGGCTACGCCTATGCCGCTGGCCCAAACTACAATATGCCCTGGGCGCTTTATGATGACAAAGGCCGCCAGGACGCATTGGCGGAAGCTTATGATGCGACGCAACTCGCAAAGGCGCACAGTCAAAAGGCATCGCCAGCTGAGGCTGCACTGATCCACGCACTCGACGCCCGATACCCCCAGCGTGAGATATCACGAGACATGCACGCCTGGGATCACGCGTTTGCCGATGAAATGCGGCACGTGTATCAACGCTTTCCCGAGGATGCAGACGTTGCCACAGCATTTGTTGACGCCCTACTTAATCTGACGCCCTGGCGGATGTGGGACCTGCAGACAGGGGAGATCGCTGAGGGCGCTGCAACGGCAGAAGCGCAGATCGTCCTCGAAAGGATGCTGTCGCGAGCTGAGGGCATGACCCATCCCGGCCTGCTTCATCTATACGTTCATCTGATGGAGATGTCGCCCACACCGGAAAAAGCGCTGCATGCCGCAGATGTTTTGCGCACGCTGGTGCCGGATGCCGGGCACCTCATCCACATGCCAAGCCACATTGATGTGCTCTGCGGGCACTACGAAAATGTGGTGCGGTGGAACGAGGCGGCCGTACGCGCCGATCTGAAATACTACGAGGCAGAGGGCGCGTTCAATATCTACACCGGCTACCGGCACCATAACTCTCATTTTATCATTTACGGCTCCCTGTTTCTGGGACAATTCGAACCGGCGATGCGGGCGGTAAAAGGCATTCGAGACACCACGCCCGAGGCAATGCTGCAGATCAAATCTCCACCGATGGCGGACTTCTTTGAAACCTACCTGAGCATGGAACCGCATGTGTTGATCCGGTTCGGCATGTGGGAAGACATTCTAGCGCTTGAACTGCCGCATGACCAAGAACTCTATTGCAGCGTGACGGCGATGATCCGCTATGCCAAAGCGCTCGCGCTGTCGGCGCTCGGGCGGGTGGAAGAAGCGGAAGCAGCCAGCGTCGCGTTTGCTGAAGCAAAAGCTCGCGTTCCTGAGACGCGCCTTTTGCACAATGTGCGCACGATCGACCTTTTGGATATTGCAACCGCGATGCTTGACGGTGAATTGGCCTACCGCAAGGCAGAGTATGAATGGGCGTTTGCGCGATTGCGCGACGCCGTGCGTCTTGACGATGCGCTGCCCTATGATGAGCCCTGGGGATGGATGCAGCCCACACGCCACGCCTTGGGAGCGCTGCTGTATGAGCAAGCAAGATATGCAGAAGCAGAGCAGGTTTTTCGTGAAGATCTGGGCCTTGCTGCCGGTTTGCCCCGCGCCTGCATGCATCCTGATAACGTGTGGGCATTGCGTGGGCTGTATGACTGCCTGATCGCGCAGGGCAAAACGGAGGAAGCACCGCACGTAAAACTACGGCTCGAATTGGCGGAGGCCCGCGCTGATCGCCCTGTCAAGGCCGCTTGCGGGTGCGCTCAAGTTGCCATGTCTGCACGCTAAGCCATATGCGAAGGCATGTTTCAGACAAACCACGGGCGCGCCCCTTGCGCCTCAGGTGCGAATGATGCACGACGGGCGAAAGGATCTTTGCGCAGAAGATCAGGGAGAAAGGATCACGCCATGGCGGACGGCACGCTGGACATAAATCAAAAACCTACGAATGAAATCAACGTTCGCGAGGTCTTTGGCATCGACAGCGATATGGTCGTGAGAGGGTTTTCAGATCGCACAGAACGCGTGCCTGAGTTAGACAGCACCTATAAGTTCGACCCTGATACCACGCTCGCTATCCTCGCGGGATTTAACAACAACCGTCGCGTCATGATCCAAGGCTATCACGGCACCGGCAAATCGACCCACATCGAGCAGGTGGCGAGCCGCCTGAACTGGCCGACGGTGCGTGTCAATCTCGACAGCCACATCAGCCGGATCGATTTGATTGGCAAAGACGCCATCAAGCTGCGCGATGGCAAACAGGTCACGGATTTTCAGGAAGGTATTCTGCCCTGGGCGCTGCGCAATCCGACAGCCATTGTCTTTGACGAATATGACGCCGGCCGCGCGGATGTGATGTTTGTCATCCAACGTGTGCTTGAGGTGGACGGAAAATTGACCCTCCTCGACCAAAATGAAGTGATCGAGCCGCATCCCTTCTTTCGCATATTTGCTACCGCCAACACCGTCGGGCTTGGTGATACGACGGGTCTTTATCACGGAACACAGCAGATTAACCAGGGTCAGATGGATCGGTGGTCACTCGTTGCGACGCTGAATTATCTGTCGGTTGACGCGGAAAGCGCGATCGTCCTCGCCAAGAACCCGCATTACAACACTGCGGAGGGGCGCAAGCAGATCAAACAGATGGTGACCGTCGCGGATCTGACGCGGGCGGCATTCATGAACGGTGAGCTTTCTACCGTGATGTCCCCGCGGACCGTCATCGCATGGGCGCAAAATGCCGAGATTTTCCGGAATATCGGATATGCCTTCCGCCTGAGTTTTTTGAATAAATGCGATGAACTTGAACGTCAGACCGTTGCTGAATTCTATCAGCGCTTGTTTGATGAAGAACTCCCAGAAAGCGCCGCCAACATCAGCCTGGGATGAAGCGACTTCGCGCGCTGTTGGTCATCTGCCTAGTTGGGCTGGGGGCATGCACGCAACAAGGGGTCACTCCGATGCCGACGGGCGTTTTTGATGGGCCCATCGTGGCGTATATCCCCTCTTCAGACAGGCCGGTGTGCGCCGTGACCCGCGTTGTGGATGGCGATACCCTCACGATAGATTGCGGCGATGGCGGCGGGAATGCGCGATTGGTAGGTTTTGATATGCCAGAGACATTCCGCCCCGGATGCTCTTCCGAGCGACGCCTCGGCGAAACCGCAAAGGACTATCTTCTCGTAAGTCTCAAACGCGCGTCGCACATCGGGGTCAACTTTGAAGGCACGGATAAATATCAACGTTTACTGATTGAGATGTCTCTGGATGGACGGCAGCTGGCCGACATTATGATCGCGCGCGGGGTTGCTGTTCGCTACAGCGGGGGGTCGCGGATCGACTGGTGCCAACGGTTGGGCACCATTTAAAGCCCCCGGCCTTAAGCCTGAGACACTCCGTTCCCCATCACCATCCCGCCCGGCAGATTCTGTTGGGCTGCGCCGATCCGGCCTCACTGGGCAGCGCGATTGCGCCGGTATTCAGCGCCATCGAGAGATGCTGGTCATTCCCATCGCGAAGGAATAGATATCAGGGGGTAGCCGATGGATGAGCCTTAGATGACAAAGCCCAACGACAATCCCGCCGACGCATTCAAAAAAGCATTGGCCGAGGCATCGAAGGTCATGGCGAGAGACCCCGAGCTGAACGTGACTTTCTCGGTCGATCCGGCAGGGCTCAGCGGGGAGAACATGCGCCTGCCGCAGGTGTCGCGGCGCATGACGAGAGATGAGGTTTTGCTGGCGCGTGGCACTGCTGACGCGCTCGCCCTCAACCGACGATATCACAATGGGCAAACCCATGCCCGCTACGCGCCTCGGGGTGACATTGCGCTCGATCTCTATGAAGCGATGGAAACCGCCCGCTGCGAGGCGATGGGCGCACGCGATATGCCGGGGACTGCAGGCAACATTGATGTGAAAATCAAGTTTGACGCGATGCGACGCGGATATGACCAGGCAAAGCAGGCCAGCGACATCCCCCTGGCGACCGCAGCGGGCTACCTTGTACGTCATCTAGCTACAGGTCGCGAGCTGCCCGGTGGTGCTGCGAATGCCATGGAACTGTGGCGCGGTTTCATTGAGGATCAAGCAGGGGCAACGCTCAACTGCATCGATGAGATTTTGGACGACCAAACCGCCTTCGCCAAATTCGCACGGCAAATGATCACCGATTTGGGGTACGGCGATCAACTTGGCGATGACCCGGACACCTTAGATGAAGATCAGCAAGAGGACGCCGAGGAAGGCGCGGAAGAAGAGGAAGAACCTGACAGCACCGGAAATGACGACGATGATGCCACAGATACCGAGGGATCAGCAGAGCAGTCTCAAGAAGATCAGCAAGATCCGGCAGAGGCTCAGGTCTCAATGGACGACATGGCGGATCAGGAGCTGGGGGAAGACATGGAACTGCCCCCGGACGAGGCGAATTTAGAACCCCCCGTCCAGCAATCCGTCTCGGACGCGGATCCCAACTATCTGGTGTATTCAGATACGCATGATGAGGTGATCAGCGCCGAGGATCTGGCTGAACCGATCGAACTGGAGCGCCTGCGCGCCTATCTTGATCAGCAGCTAGAGCCTTTGAAGGGGGCCGTTAGTCGCCTGGCAAACAAGTTGCAGCGGCGGTTACAAGCACAGCAGAACAGATCGTGGGAATTTGATCTGGAAGAAGGCACGCTCGATGCGGGGCGGCTTGCTCGGATTGTTGCAAACCCGACAACACCTCTGTCATTCAAGTCTGAAAAAGACACGGAATTTCGAGACACCTGTGTGACCTTGCTGCTTGATAATTCCGGTTCCATGCGAGGGCGCCCAATCTCAATCGCTGCGATCTGCGCTGACGTGCTGGCACGCACATTGGAGCGATGCAACGTGAAGGTCGAGATTTTGGGCTTTACCACGCGCGCCTGGAAGGGCGGCCAAGCCCGCGAGGCTTGGCTAACCGACGGCCGTCCTGTCCAACCTGGGCGCCTCAATGATCTGCGCCACATCATCTACAAGTCTGCGGATGCGCCCTGGCGGCGGACGCGCCCCAACCTTGGCTTGATGATGAAAGAAGGTCTGCTGAAAGAAAACATCGACGGCGAAGCGTTGGAATGGGCCCATCGGCGCATGCTGGCGCGAAACGAAGCACGCAAAATCCTGATGGTGATCTCTGACGGCGCACCCGTGGATGACAGCACGCTTTCGGTAAACCCGGCAAACTACCTTGAAAAGCACCTGCGCGACGTAATCGAGATGGTCGAGAAACGCAACGCCGTGGAGCTATTGGCAATCGGCATCGGGCACGACGTCACACGCTATTACGAACGCGCCGTGACGATCACCGACGTAGAGCAACTGGCGGGTGCGATGACCGAACAGCTTGCCGCGCTCTTCGACAGTGACCCACGTGCACGCGCGCGGATGATGGGCATTCGCCGCGCCAGTTGATCAATCAAGCCAGAGCGGCATTGATAAACGCGAAGGAAGCGTGATGTTTCAGAGTTTTGAGGTTAAGACGCGGCCAGAGCAGGGCCCTCCACGTCTGAAAGCACTCCGAGAGGTGATGCACACAGAAGCGCTTGACGGCTTCCTGATCCCCCGGGCTGACGCTCACCAGGGGGAATATGTTGCCCCACGGGATGAACGCCTCGCATGGCTCACGGGGTTCACGGGTTCTGCCGGATTTTGTGCAGCACTGCGTCACGTCGCAGGTGTCTTTGTCGATGGGCGCTACCGCACTCAGGTGAAATCACAGGTTGCTAAAGACTTTACACCTGTGCCCTGGCCCGAGGTCTCTCTTGCGACTTGGCTGAAAGAGCAGCTTCCAAACGGTGGCGTGGTTGGCTTTGATCCCTGGCTGCACACACCGGGTCAGACCCAAACCGTCACCGAAGGGTTGAGCGGATCACAGATCACCTTAACGCGTGTGCCAAATCTCGTGGATCGCATATGGCATGATCAACCCAAGCCACCCGCCGCGCCGGTGAAAGTGCATCCACTTACATTCGCCGGAGAAAGCCACATCGCAAAAGCGGGCCGCCTGGGTCAAACGCTAAAAGATGCGGGACACAGCGCCGCCATCCTGACACTGCCCGACAGCCACAACTGGCTATTGAATATTCGCGGTGCTGATATTGCCCGCAACCCTGTCGCCCATGGTTTTGCTGTGCTGCATGCAGCAGGCACCGTCGATTTGTTTATGTCCGATGGCAAACTCGCAGATATTGCGGATCATTTTGGTGACCTTGTCACGATCAGACCTCCTGAGACACTGCTTGAGTATCTGGGCCGCCTTGAAGGGCGCGTCAGGGTCGACAAGCAAACAGCGCCGGTGATCATCGCCGATACGTTGGGGGACGCCGCCGTTTGGGGAACAGATCCTTGCGCGCTCCCCAAGGCCTGCAAGAACGAAGCAGAGATTGACGGAGCGATCCAAGCGCATCTGCGTGACGGCGCAGCGCTATGCGAACTCTTGGCGTGGCTGGCGATGCAGCCCAGCGGAACCTTAAAAGAAACGCAGGTAGTGCAGAAGCTGGAAGCGTGTCGGCGCAAAGACAATGCGCTGCAAGACATCAGCTTTGAAACCATCGCAGGGACCGGCCCCAATGGCGCGATCATGCACTACCGCGTGACGGAAGACACCGACAGCACGCTCGAAGAAGGGCATCTTCTCGTGCTGGATTCCGGTGGGCAGTATTTGGACGGAACCACGGATATCACCCGCACAATCGCGATTGGGGAACCGTCACAAGAAGCACGCGTTGCCTTTACTCGGGTACTTTCGGGAATGATCGCGATGAGCCGCTTGCGCTGGCCCGTGGGGCTGGCGGGGCGTGACATCGAAGCCATCGGCCGCGTCCCGCTTTGGCTTGCTGGGCAAGACTTTGATCATGGGCTGGGGCATGGCGTAGGCGCTTACATGAGCGTGCATGAGGGACCACAAAGGTTGAGTAAAATCAGCCATGTGCCGCTTCAACCGGGCATGATACTGAGCAATGAGCCTGGCTATTACCGTGAGGGCGCCTTTGGCATTCGCATCGAAAATCTGCTGGTGGTGCGCGCAGCACCCAAGCTGCCCGGAGGCGATGATCATCGCGAGATGCTGGTATGGGAGACGTTGAGCTTTGCGCCGATTGATCGAAACCTGATCGTGCCTGACTTGCTCGACCCTGCCGCACGGGACTGGGTGAATACCTATCACGCAGAGGTCGCAGAGAAAATTGGCCCACGGGTATCCTCTTCAACGAAACTATGGTTGGACGGCGCCACACGGCCACTGTAGATTGCATCCACGCGAGACCGGAGGAAGAATGGCGGATCACATCACGATAAAGCCCGCTGGCGGCACCTGGAGTGTACGCGCAGGCGGCGCTGTTTTGGGCGAAAGCGCTCGGGCACTGGAGCTTGTCGAAGGGGATTACCCGCCCGTGATATACTTTCCCAGGGAAGACATCGCGATGGCCTTTTTGGACCCGAGCGAGACGACCTCACATTGCCCGCACAAGGGGGACGCCCGATATTTCTCGGTGGTGACGAAAAGCCGTACGCTTGAGAATGCCGTCTGGTCTTATGAAAACCCCAAGCCAGCGGTGGCCCAGATAAAAGACCATTTGGCGTTTTACAGCATTGAGGAAGTGACGATCGAACAATTGTGACAGCGCAAGTGGGTGCAGACCCATTGCGCCTGCGTCACGAATGCTCTTCCGCTGCCGTGGCGGCCAGTGCTTTGTTGTAGGCTTTCAACGCATCAACATGGAAAAGCGCACCCAATAGCGCCGGTGGCGCATCGGAGCTTAACGTCACGACCGGCAGAAACAACGCACCTGACCTCTCAAAGACCGGCATCGCGGCTTCTAGGGTAGACATACCATCAAGATACAGCCCATCGTTGATCAATTGCCAGCACCGCTCTTCATCCGCGGCCTTTGGATGGCTTTGAGGTCGCATGATCTGGGCGGTTTGAAACATGGCTAACAGATAGGCTTGCGGTCCCGCAGCTAGATGGATACCGCGCCGCTCTATTTGGGTCAAAAAGAACGACCGATCTACCAAACGCGAGGCCAAGGCCGTCGACATGCTTACCGCCACCATCACGGCGAGGCCGGTTTGCCAGTCACCGGTTAGCTCGAACACGATCAACGTGGTAGAGATGGGCGCGCCAAGCACCGCGGCAGAAACGGCCCCCATCCCCGCCAACGCGTAGAGCGATGATGACCCTGAAACCTCTGGAAAAATGGCGGTTGCGATCAGGCCAAAGCTCAAACCGGTCATCGCACCAATCATCAGCGAGGGCGAAAAGACACCACCACCCATCCGACCGCCCAGGGTGATGGCCACGGCGGCCACCTTAAGAACGGTGAAAACCACCGCCTCACCCAGCAATAATTGCCCGGTGAGCGCGAGGGACATCGTTTCATACCCCACCCCGATGATATGCGGGAACCAAAGTGCGATCACGCCCAACAGCAACCCTGCGACCATGGGGCGAAGCCAACGTGGGAGCCCCGTGCGCTTTTGCACGTGGTTGCCAAAATCTTCTGCCCAGAAAATGCTGCGCATCAAGGCGACGGCGACCAGGCCACAGATCAAACCCATCAACAGGAACGCGGGCAATTCGCCATAAAACTGCAGATCGCCCAGGGTGGGGAGCGTAAATTCGGTGACGCCGCCAAATTCCAGCCGATTGATGACTGTGCCCGCGACCGAGGCGATGACGATCGGGGCGAAAGCGTGCACTGCAAAATGCCGCAGCACCACCTCGAGCGCGAAAAGAGCACCGGCAATCGGCGCATTGAAACTGGCTGACACAGCCGCAGCGACGGCGCAGCCCAGCAAATCGCGCCCGGTGAGACCATCTGCTTTCATCCAGCGACACACCCATGTCGAAATGACACCAGCGATGTGAACGACCGGCCCCTCCCGTCCTGAGGATCCGCCCGTGCTGAGCGTAATCCCCGAGGCAATTGCAGAAGCGATACCGGCCCGGGTTTCAACCCTCCCGTCATGCAGCGCCGCCCCCGTGATGACATCCGCGACCGAACGCGCTCGCGCATCGGGCGTGAAATAATGCAGGATAAGCCCCACCACGAGGCCGCCCAGCGTAGGGATCAAGACAACCCAATACCACGGCAAACCCGAGATGAAGCTATGCAGATATTGAACTTCATCGGTGCCATAAAGCGTAGATTGCAGCCAAGTGATGCCCTTGCGGAAGAACAGCGCAGCAAAGCCTGCAGCAATCCCGATCAACAGCGCGATGAACCAAAATGTGATCTTGCCAGGTCCACGTTCACGCACCACGTTCCAGCCCTGCTTGCAGGAAGCAACGGCTTGACTGAGTTGGTCGTTTAAGAAAGAGGGCGTTCGATCAGACATATCCGCTGCGCCCCCTTCTCATCCAGCAAGAAGCGATTGCGCCGCCGCGCGCGCGGCATCTGTGATGACATCACCAGACAGCATGCGCGCGACTTCCGTTATCCGGTCATCGGGCGACAGATGGGTCACTGTCGAGAGGGTCTGCCCGGCATTGACAGCCTTCTCAACCCGCCAATGATGCGCGCCCAAAGCGGCGACCTGGGGTGAATGCGTGACGACCAGGACTTGACCATTCTGCGCCAAAACCGAAAGCCGCCGTCCCACGGCATCCGCTGTTGCCCCTCCCACACCGCGATCAATCTCGTCAAATATGAGCGTCACACCGTCTTGGCCCTGGGTCAGACAGACTTTGACGGCGAGCAAAAAGCGGCTGAGTTCACCGCCCGAGGCGATTTTTGCCAATGGTCCTGGCGGCGCACCAGGGTTGGTTGCCACTTGAAAAGAGACGCTCTCATGCCCGGCGGGACCAGGATCATTCGCCTTGATCTGGGTCTCAAACAGCGCGCGTTCCATCTTGAGCGGCGCAAGCTCTGCTGCGACAGCAGCGTCCAGGCGTTTGGCCGCAGCCTGACGGCTTTCGCTCAACGCATCGGCGGCCTGCTGATAGGTCAGCTGCGCCTCATGCTCCTGGCGCGCCAACGCGTTCTGCTCTGCTGCGCTGTCATCAAGCGATTGCAACTTTTTGCGCAATGTCTCAGCACAGGCATTCAGATCATCCGGCACGACGTTATGCTTGCGCGCTAAAGCGCGAATGGCGAACAACCGCTCCTCGGTTTCGTCGAGTTCAAACGGGTCGAATGACATCGCTTCAATGGCATCGGCGAGCCCGGAAAGCACTTCGTCTACCTCCAGCATCGCGCGATTTAAGGCCGCTATGGGCGCCTCCAAATTCCCGGCGGCGGATGCTGCCGCCGTATCAAGCCATCGCAGCGCATCGCTCAGCATCTGCTCTGCCCCACTCTGACCGACGGCCTCATAGGCATTCACCACGTCAGCGCGGATCTTTTCGGCCCCCTGCATCATCCGCCGCCGCGTATCGAGCGCGGCTTCCTCGCCTGGCTGCGGATCCAAAGCGTCAAGTTCGGCCACGGCGTGACGCAGAAACTCCTCCTCTGCCAGCAGAGCCGCCCGCCTTTCAACCGCAGCCTGTGTGGCCCGCCGAGCCTTTGAGAGTGCCTCCCAGGAGTGCCTGACACGCTCACTCAATGCATTGTGACCCGCAAAATCGTCCAGGATAGCGCGGTGCCCTCTCGGGTTGAGCAAACCGCGATCATCGTGCTGACCGTGAAGCTCGACAAGCGTATCGGACAGGGCGCGCAAAAGCTCGCCTGAGCATCTTCGGTCATTTACCCAGGCGGTTTTGCGCCCCTCTGCGGTGTTCACACGCCTTAGGATCAACTCTTCTGCGACCGGGAAACCCGCCTGGGTTAACACGGATTGTGCCGGATGCTCTGCGGACACATCGAACCAGGCCGTCACCTCGCCCTGGGCGGCACCTTGGCGCACCAGATCTGCCCTCCCCCGCCAGCCCAAGACAAAACCCAAACTGTCGAGGAGAATTGACTTTCCTGCCCCTGTTTCTCCGGTCAACACGTTCAAACCGGGCTGAAACCCAAGCTTCAGCCGGTCGATGATCAGTATGTCTGAAATATCAAGCCCGCGAAGCATCGCTTACCACTGTTGCAGGGCGTTGTGCGCCCCGTTATGTTAAAGCCACTCGCCCTTTATCGTCTGTCGATAAATTGCCGCCAGCCAATTGCCATTGAAAAAAGCAGGCTCCAGTCCCTGCCCCGTCAACAGTCGATAGCTGTCCTCATACCAGTCGGTCGACCTAAAGTTATGCCCCAGAATAGCGCCCGCTGTCTGTGCCTCTGTGTTGAGGCCAAGAGACAGATACGCTTCAACCACGCGGTGCAGCGCCTCGGCGGTGTGGGTGGTCGTCTGAAAATCTTCGACGACGACGCGGAAACGATTGATGGCCGCAGCGAAATGATCGCGGCGCAGATAGTAGCGACCAATCTCCATCTCTTTGCCCGCCAGATGATCAAAGGCCAGATCAAATTTGAGGATGGATGACTTTGCGTATTCACTGTCAGGGTAGTTCTCGATCACGTCCCGGAGCGATTGCAGCGCTTGGAACGTCAGCCCCTGGTCGCGGCCGACCTCATCAATCTGATCATAGTAGCTGAGCGCAAGTAGGTATTGCGCATAAGCGGCGTCATCATCATCGGGATAAAAGTCAATGAAGCGCTGCGCCGCCGCGCGACTGTTGGGATAATCCTGGTCACGATGATACGAGAAAGCCTGCATGATCAAGGCGCGACGCGCCCAGTCGGAATAAGGATAGAGCCGCTCAATCTCAGAAAAGTAAAATGCCGCTTCATCGGCTTGGCTGCGATTGAGTTCGTATTCGCCCCGTTCGAAAATCTGCTCGGCCGAGTAGGTTTCCAGCGGGATCTCTTGAGGATTGAAGAGAGTGCCACCGATGCGGCCCGTATTTCTATTGCCACCGCAGGCCGCGACGAGCGCGATAACTATGATCGCGGCCGTAATCCGCACCTGTGCTCCCGCTCGTGTCATGATCGATGTGTTCCCATGCCGATCTGTCTTACGCCATCCCCGTATTTCGCGTAACACAATAAAATGCATTGGGAAATGTCCAATGGCAATTTTGCGGTAGACCGGATCGTTCTACTGCCTTGGACGCATATCCCTTGACAACCGCGTCTCTCTGATAGAGCCCGGATGCTTTAGCACCAACACTGGGAGCCATCCCTCCAGCGCTGTCACGGCTGACATTGCTACAGATCAGCGGGTTGAAGCGGCTCCGTCGGTCATCGTGGCACCACTTCCACCCGCTGTTAGGCATCGGGGGGCAAGCTAGGCGACCTGACCATGCAGCATAAAGGGGCTGCGGAGCTATGCGACCCTCGGTATCTCGTCAAGGACGAGCCCGTAGCCTGGAAGCGTCGAGGCCAAGGCGGCATCGCACTCAACAACGCGCACAGCCCCGGGGGTGCCAAAAAGTTTGCGTAGCAACGCATTTGTCAACGCATGACCCGCAAGATGCCCCCTGTAACGACCCAGCAGCGGCGCACCGGCCAAGGCAAGATCGCCCAAAGCATCTAACATCTTGTGTCGTACCGGTTCATCTTTGTGGCGCAGCCCACCCGGGCTGATCACCTTCGTGCCATCAAACACCACGGCATTCTCACCAGAGCGTCCGCCCAGCGCGAGGCCGTTTGCCTGCATGGTCTCTACATCGACACGTCGACAAAAAGTTCGGCTGTCCGAAAGCTCACGCACGAAAGAGCCGTTGTTCATTGCCAGTGTTTTTTGTTGCCGACCAATTGCCGGGTCAACGAAATCAATTTCAAAATCAATCTCTAGCGTCGCGGCGGGTTCAAGCGATGCAGTTGCACCCGCTTGTGTCACTGTAACCGGATGTATGACCTGGAAGGCCGTGATCGGCGCCTCTAATTTCCTTAGGCCACGTTGCAAAAACCGCTTAACAAACGGGATGGCGGAACCATCCATGATCGGCACTTCGGGCCCATCCAATTCAATCAAGACATTGTGAATACCGCAACCAGCAAGCGCCGCCATCAGATGCTCGACCGTGGAGACGGTAACACCATCGCCATTTTCGAGCTTTGTACACAGGGAAGCGGGCACAACCGCATCCCACGTGGCTGGAACAAGCCGATCCGCTGCTTTGATATCAAGCCGCGAAAACCAAATGCCATGATGTGCCGCGGCGGGTTTGACCACCATCTTGACAGCTTTACCGCTGTGCAGACCACGTCCTGAAAAAACTACTTGCCCTTTGATGGTGGTTTGCACGTTCAATCCGATAGTTCCCCAAACTCCCTTTGCAGCTATTCAACTGCCTTGTGAAGCTCAACTCAATCTTTGTAACGGACTGAAACATGCTTGAAACAAATCGGCATGAATGCGCCAACTCAGATATAAACCACTGTTTATAAGAGAGAAAGGCCGCTTGATGGCAGCCCTTTAGTGCAAGATACGCAACGATTAGTTTGCTTGGCGACGCAGAAAAGCGGGGATCTCGATCCGCTCATCATCAGAGTCCATAGGCTCTTTCGTACCTGGCGCGGTGTCTAACGCGCGTTTGCGTGGCTGTGGCACAGGCGGTTGCCCCTGACGCGCCCCATCCGCATCCGAGTGACCGGTCATGCGGCTGATCAATGAGTTTATCCCAAAGCGTGGCTTTTCTTCTACCGTTCCCGGATCTTCGCTCGCTGCTTTTTGCGGCGTAGCCCGTTGTGCAGCGGCACGCAGGCGCGCCAGCGCCTCCGGAGAAGGGGTTCCCGGTGCCGGGGGCTGCGGGGCCACGAACTCTTCGGGACGCGCTTCTAACGTGTCCTCGGTTGCGGGCTCAAACGCAGCGATCTGTGGCTGATAAGCAGGCGGGGGCAGATCATCTTGTGCAGCAGTCGCGTCCTGCGCGAACATGTCTTCTGTCTCGGCTTCTGCAGCCTGTTCTGTCACCGCGTCGATGCCATTGAAAAGCGTCGCCTGCGCCTCTGAGGCGACCGATGCAGCAGAACCGAGCGCCGGATCCTCTGCAGTTTTCTCCACCGCAGCGGGTTGCAACGGCTCACTCAGCGGGCGGCGTGGCACGGGAAGCTCTGTCTTTACCTGCGCTGCGTCAATCCCTGTCGCGACAACACTCACGCGCATCACACCGCCGAGTGCTTCATCAAGCGTTGAGCCAACGATAATGTTGGCGTCGGGATCCACTTCTTCACGAATGCGGTTGGCGGCCTCATCAAGCTCAAACAGAGTGAGATCGTGACCGCCGGTGATGTTGATCAACACGCCTTTGGCGCCGCGCAAGGAAATCTCATCCAACAGGGGATTTGCAATCGCCTTTTCCGCAGCCTGGATGGCGCGGTCTTCGCCTTCCGCCTCACCCGTGCCCATCATGGCCTTGCCCATCTCGTCCATCACGGCGCGGACATCTGCGAAATCCAGGTTAATCAGACCGGGGCGCACCATCAGATCGGTCACACCTTTGACGCCTTGGTAAAGAACGTCGTCCGCCATCGAAAACGCCTCTGTAAAGGTCGTCTTTTCATTCGCGAGCCGGAACAGATTTTGATTGGGGATGATGATCAGCGTGTCCACGACTTTTTGCAGAGCGTCTACGCCGTCCTCGGCCTGACGCATGCGCTTTCCACCTTCGAACTGGAAGGGTTTTGTCACCACACCAACCGTCAGCACGCCAAGTTCGCGCGCTGCCTGGGCAATGATCGGGGCAGCACCTGTTCCTGTGCCGCCGCCCATACCGGCCGTGATAAAGCACATGTGAGAGCCCGCCAGATGATCGACGATTTGCTCAATCGACTCCTCAGCAGCGGCTGCACCGACCGAGGCACGGGCCCCAGCGCCCAGCCCCTCTGTCACTTTGATGCCCAACTGAATGCGACTGTCGGATCGGGCCTGTTGCAATGCCTGCGCGTCTGTATTGGCGACCACGAAGTCCACGCCGTCCAGCTCTTTCTCGATCATGTTGTTCACGGCGTTACCGCCCGCGCCGCCCACACCAAACACGGTGATACGCGGCTTGAGGTCCTCTTGCCCCGGCATCGATAGGTTGAGTGTCATAAATTTTCCGCCTGTATTGAGCCCAGATTGACGGGCGTTTCTTTTGATTTTTACGCAATCCTACCGCTTTAACTGCGATGCGTCACCCTTAAAACAGCCCCATGCCGCTAAATCTGGGCATTTTATCGCCGTTATCGCTGTATTTCGAACGCTTGACCTCATCTTGTGTTTACCAATTGTCACGCAACCATTTTACAGCGCGTCGCAATGATCGGGCAGGATATCGATCTGCGGGAATGTCAAAGTCCCACCATTCGTCTTGCGGATGTGCGGCGAACAGAGAAAGGCCAACAACAGAAGAAAAGCTGGGACCGGTTGCCGCTTGCGGCAGGCCGTGCACCCGCAAAGGGCGACCCAATCGCACCTGCTGGCCTAGGATTTTGCTGGCCAAACCGTCCAACCCAGGGATCTGACTGCCGCCGCCTGTCAAGACGATTTTTTGGCTGCGCAGGTCGTCAAAGCCGGCCGCATCCAGCCGCGCTCGCACCTCTTCCAAAATCTCTTCGACACGCGGGCGCATGATCCCGATCAATTCGGCGCGGCTGGCTTTGCGACGATCATGCTCGTAATCGCCGGTATCGCCCCCTATTTCAATCATCTCGCGATCGTCCATGCCGGTTGCATGCACCCCACCGTGCAGCGTTTTAATCCGCTCAGCATTCGAGGCGGGAACATGCAGCCCCAAAGAAATGTCCTGTGTGATGTGATCACCGCCCATTCGAACCGTGTCTGCAAAGATCATGTGCTTTTTCAGGAAAATGGAAACGCCCGTCGTGCCACCGCCCATGTCGACACAGGCTGCGCCCAATTCTTGTTCATCTTCTACCAAGGCAGATACGCCAGAGACGTAAGGAGAGGAAGCAATGCCCGCCAACTCCAGATCGCAGCGCTTGATGCAGTAAGCAAGATGCTGCACGGCTGTCGCATCCACCGTCAGCATGTGCATGTCAACCGCCAGCGTCTGACCCACCTGACCGCGCGGATCCGCCAAGCCAGAGCGATGATCCAAGGCGAAATTGACCGGCTGCGCATGCAATACCTCGCGCCCCGCGCCATAGTTGGGCAGCTCGCAAGTGGCCATCACGCGGGCAATGTCATCTTCGCTGACGATGCTGTTTCCCAAACTCACCTGAGCGTCCAAGCCATAGCTGCGTGGCTCAGCCCCCGAGAAACACGCGATGGCATGGTCTACACGGATATTCGCCATCTTCTGCGCCGCTTGAAGGGCGGTGCGGATCGCACGCTCTGTCTCTCCCATGGCGGAGATTTCACCGAAGGTTACGCCGCGCGACTGTGTTGTCGCTGCGCCGATGACCCGAAACCCTGACTGCCCTGCAAGAGATCCGATTGCACCCTCTTCAGAAAGATCGCCGGTCCCGTCAAAGCGCAGCACCAGGCACGCGATTTTTGAACTCCCAATGTCGAGAATAGCAACAACGCCCCGTTGCATGGCAAATTTGCGCATCTGGCGCATTGATCGCTGATGTTGGTAGAGCTCACTCATTCACGCAATGCCTCATCTCAATTCTCTGTCCTCATTCGAGGATCTTCTAATTTTCCACGTTTTTTCAGCTGCTTGCCCGCTAATTCTGATTGTGGGTCGGTGCGTCAGACGCATGTCCACATGGGTGACATCGCGGCTCAAAAGGTCTTCTGCAGCCTCAAGCGCGATAACCCGTTCAAACGCCTGCAATGCCCCCGTCGCAGGAAGCATGATGCGTTGATCGCGATCCAAGACGATGTCCCAGCGGCGTTCCCCAACTCTGACCAATCCTCTAAATCTGCGGTCGAGCACCTCTGCCGCGCTCACAAGCGTCAGGGCTTCCGCAATGGCCTGCGGCGCCCCGACCCCGGTGATCAGTGGCAGATCCGGGTAGGCGCTGCGCCGATCTATATCGCGAATGCGTATGCCCTCTTCATCGATCAATGACAGACCCTGCCGGTGTCGCCATGCCGCAACGGGGACACGGCGAGAGATGGCAAGGTCCAAGATGCCGCCCGGTCTGATCCGAACGGTCGCCGATCTGACCTCGTTAAGCGCCACAACTTGACGGCGCAGTTGCTGCAGGTCCAAATCGAAAGAGCTGATCGGAAAATCAATTGCCACCACCTCTCGGATGTTGGCAGCGAGCACGCCCTCCGCACCGTCAATGGCCATGAGTTTGACCATGAACTCTGGGCGCTCTTCCATGCGCGCGCGCGCCTCGGCCACAGCCTCAACAATGGCCAAACGGCGGTCGGGGTCTGCGATGTAGGTCAAGATGCCCAGGGCAAGCCCCCCGATCGGCAGCCCAAAGTGCAGGAATAATCGCACCCCGGGGGTGAGCAGCAAGCGCTGCAAACGCCACGCCCAGCGCGACGGCGCAGGATCCCCGCGGGGCGGCCCTACCGATCGCATGAGGCATCCTCCACCATCCACGCACATAGATCTGGCATCGGATACCCGCAAAGTGCGGCCTGCTCCGGCGTCAGCGATGTGGGCGTCATTCCCGGCTGAGTGTTGGTTTCAAGCAAGATCAGCCCGTCTTTTCCCTTTGTCTCGTCCCAACGAAAATCAGTCCGGCTGACACCGCGACACCCCAGGGCATCATGCGCACGCTTGGCATAGTCCAAACACAGATCAAAAATGTCGGCTGGCACATCGGCAGGCAGGATGTGAGTGGATCCCCCCGGCGTGTATTTCGCCGCATAATCGTACCAGCCGCTGGTGATGATGTCTGTCACGCTCAAGGCGTGATCCCCCATCACTGTGGTGGTTAACTCACGCCCCGGCGCAAAAGCCTCGACCATCACGGTATCTGGCATGTCTGGGTCAAGCTGCGGTGGGCCATTATTCTGCGCGCCCACAAGATACACACCGACAGATGATCCCTCGCGGTTAGGCTTGACCACGTAGGGGGGTGTCATGACATGCGCCTCTCGCACCGCCTGGGCCGAGACCAAGTGACTTTCAACTGTTGGCAGCCCTTCAGCGGCATAAACATCTTTGCTGCGCTGTTTATCCATTGAAATAGCAGAAGAAAGCACACCAGAGTGGCTGTAAGGAATGCGCAACCATTCGAGCAGACCTTGAACGCAACCGTCTTCGCCCCAGCGCCCATGAAGACAGTTCAACACAGCATCTGGAGCAATATCTTGCAATACGCGCGCCAGATCGAGGCCCGCGTCCACCTCCACCACACGATAATCTCGTTCCCTCAGCGCAGCAGCACATGCCAAACCGCTCGCGAGCGACACCTCCCGTTCAGAAGAGGGACCACCCATCAAAACTGCTACCTTCGGGGCTGTCCTGCTCGACCGACCCACTCAAATGCCTATTTTCCGGGCACCTGCCCTTTGCCTGTGCCGCTTATCTACGGCTTATGATGTGCGCCTAACGATCTATGGATCACCCACGCGCATGATTTCCCATGTTAGCTCTATGCCCGCGTTTTCGTAAACCTTTTTTCGCACTTCTTCGCCCAAAGCCTCCAAATCAGCGGCGGTCGCATCACCCGTATTGATCAAAAAATTCGAATGCTGCGGGGATACCTGTGCGCCACCCCTCCTCAGGCCGCGCAAACCGGCATCGTCAATGACTTTCCAGGCTTTCAAATCCTGCGCATCATCTGCGCGCCCGGTGCTGGAATATCCCGCCGGATTGCGGAATGTGCTGCCGGCACTGCGCTGTTTGGTGGGCTGCGTGGCGTCCCGTGCGCGCAACTGGTCGGCCATGCGCTGTTCCAATTGTTGAGGATCACCTGAAGGCGGCCGAAACCGCGACGAGACGATCACCGCGCCCTGGGGAATGTCTGCATCACGATACCGAAAGTTGAGCTCTTTCGCCGTTAAAACAACGCATGATCCGTCGCGCAACACGACACGCGCATCGACACAATGATCAGCCGTGTAACTGCCGTAGCACCCGGCGTTCATGCGCAGCGCACCGCCGATGCTGCCCGGGATCGTCCGCAAGAAGGTGAGATCAAGACCCGCCTGCGCCGATTTGCGCGCGACATGCACATCCAGCGCCGCCGCACCTGTCGTGACCACACCATCTTTTATCGTGATCTCATTGAAACCCCGCCCCAAGCGGATCACTGCCGCCCGGATGCCGCCGTCTCTCACGATGAGATTGCTGCCCACGCCGATGGGAAAAATTGGGATATTTTGCGGCCAAGCTCGCATAAAGCTGCACAAATCTTCCACGTCTGCAGGTTGAAAGAAGAAATCTGCAGGTCCGCCCACGCGCAACCATGTCAAACCGCTCAAATCACGATCTTTGACAAGTTTGCCGCGTTGCTGGGGCAGCGTGAAATCCGTCACGCGCTGGCCCTACGGTCCTGAGGGAGGCGGTCAAACCACGGATGGCATGCCATGGCGGCCGCAGACCTCATGCGGCTGCCCCTGTCATCGCCCGCAGCTTGTCGGGCAATTCCTGCGCCCAGGCGCTGATCGTACCCGCCCCCAAACACACCACCATGTCGCCTGGTGAGGCATGCGCGCGCACCAGCCGCGCGAGATCGTCCACATCCTGCACAGCTTGAGCGTTTCGGTGACCATGCAGGGTCAATCCGGCGACCAGGCTGTCACGGTCGATACCGGGTATCGGCGTCTCTCCCGCAGCATAGACATCTGCGATCCCGACGACATCGGCATCATTAAAGCAGGCGCAAAACGCCTCAAAATGATGCGAAAGACGGCTGTACCGATGTGGCTGATGGACGGCCATCAAGCGTCCGTCAGTGGCTTGACGGGCAGCTTTCAACACCGCCGCAATCTCAACCGGGTGATGTCCATAGTCGTCGATGATAGTTACGCCGTTGACCTCGCCGACCTTAGTGAAGCGACGGTTGACGCCACCGAAGGCAGCAAGCGCTGCGCGAATTTCATCCAACTTCATGCCCAGATGCCTGGCCACAGCGACCGCAGACAAAGCGTTTGACACATTGTGATCGCCTGGCATCGGCAACGCGCAATTCGCGATCACCTGCCCCTCTGTCTGCAACTGAACGTCAAAATGCGCAATCCCATCGCGGTAGGTGAGATTAACCGCCCGCACGTCCGCTTGCGCATTAAAGCCATAGGTCAGCACGCGGCGATCTGTGATTTTCCCTACCAGCGCTTGGACCTCTGGGTGGTCGGTGCAGCAAACCGCCAGCCCGTAAAACGGGATGTTTGAGACAAAGTCCAAAAACCCCTGGCGCAGCGTGTCAAAATCCCCCCAATGCTCCATGTGTTCGGCATCGATGTTCGTGACAATGGCGATGGTCGCGGGCAAACGGTTGAAACTGCCGTCGCTTTCATCGGCTTCAACGACCATCCATTCCCCCGCGCCCATGCGTGCATTTGAGCCATAGGCGTGGATAATACCGCCGTTAATCACGGTTGGATCGATACCTCCTGACACCAGAAGCTCGGCGACAAGGGTCGTGGTCGTGGTCTTACCATGTGTGCCCGCCACGGCGATGTTCGACTTTAGACGCATCAGTTCGGCCAGCATGTCCGCGCGTCGCACAACGGGCAGACCAGCGCGGCGGGCGGCATCAAGTTCCGGATTACCAGACTTGATGGCCGAGGATACCACAACAACCTCCGCCTCACCCAGGTTACTCGCGTCTTGTCCGCCTGCAAAAATCTGAGCGCCCAGCCCTTTGAGCCGATCCGTGATCTTGGTGTCGCGCAGGTCGGAGCCTTGAACGCGGTAGCCATGGTTTAGCAAAACCTCTGCGATCCCGGACATCCCGATCCCGCCGATCCCGACAAAATGGATCGGCCCGATATCCGTGGGTAGTTTTGTGGCCGCTGCATTCATGTTCGCCGTCCTCTTTGCGCAAGCGTCTCGACCAGGTTGGCCAGTGTCTGTGCCGCCTCAGGTTTGCCGGTTGACAACGCCGCCTCCGCCATTCGAACAGCGGCCTGTGGGTTTGATAGCACAAGCTCAATCTGGGCGCTAAGTGCCTCAGGCGTGAAACTGGTTTCGGGCATCAGAATGGCGGCACCGGCATCCACCAAGCCACGCGCGTTGGCGGTTTGCTCATCCCGGATTGCGGCCGCAAGCGGCACCAGAATGCTGGGCCGGCCAACAACCGACAGGTCGGCGATGGTCGATGCGCCTGCACGGGTGATGACCAACTGTGCCTCTGACAATCGGCGCGGCGCATCGGTGAAGAAGGTTTGGATATCCGCTGTGATCCCCGCCTTGGCGTAAAAAGCTGCGACACGGGCGCGATCCTCGTCCCGCGCCTGATGGCTCACGCGGATATTGCGCAGCATCGCGGCAGGTAATGCAGCGACGGCGGTCGGCACCACATTGCTTAAGATGCGCGCGCCCTGGCTGCCACCCATCACGAGCAATTCCATCGGATAATCACCCGGCGGAATATAGGCAGCACCGGCCCTGTGGAGGATCGCCGCGCGAACCGGATTACCTACATCTTCGCCGTCGACACCCGCTGGCAATATCGTCGGCGTGGTGCCACAGGCAACCGCATCTACCCGGCGGGCAAATAGCTGATTGACCCGACCCAAAACGCCATTCTGTTCATGGATCGCACGGGGCAATCGTAATAAAAGCGCCGCCGTCAAAGCCGGTATGCTGGGATAGCCCCCAAAGCCCACAACGACAGCGGGCCGATCTGACAGCATCCGCCAGGCTGCAGTGGTGACACCTGCAAGAATGCGCAGCGGTACCAACGCTTTGGTGATCAAACCGCCCCGCGCGAAGGTGGCGGCACTGACTTTTGCAATATCCACATCCTTGGGAAACCCTTGCGTGTAGCGGGCGCCACGCGCATCGGTGGACAAACGCACGCGCCAGCCGCGCGCCAGCATCTCCTCCGCCAGCGCCTGAGCGGGGAACATGTGCCCTCCCGTACCGCCAGCGGCAATGATCAGCAAAGGTGCACTCATCTACCGCCTCTGCGCCCAAGGATATCAGACAGATGGCCTTGCGGCCGAGTGCGCGTAAACGCCAGCAGCATCCCCACGGCGATGCCAGAAGCGATGACTGAGGATCCGCCATAGCTTACAAAAGGCAACGTCATCCCTTTGGCGGGCAGCAACCGCACCGCAACGCCCATATTGATCATGGCTTGCACCCCAAACATGCAGGCCAGCCCGGCCCCAGCAACGCGGATGAAAGGGTCGCGTTCGTTGACCAGACGCAGGAGCGAGCGCACGACGATGCCAGCGTAAAGCAAAATGATGCACAGTACGAGGACGAGGCCGTATTCCTCGGCCGCAACCGCGATGATGAAATCGGTGTGCGCATCGGGCAGCCACCACTTCACTTTTCCTTCACCAACGCCCACACCCAGCAGGCCGCCTTCGCGGATCGCGTTCGTGGCGTACCCCAGTTGGGTCGTCGGATCGACCTCGGGATTGAGAAACCCATCGATCCGCCGGGCAAAATGCTCTGAGTGCGCATAAGCAACAGTTCCAGCAATGACGACCATGACGGCAACGCCCACCAAGAGCAGCATGGGCGCACCGGCGATGAAATACATGACGCCCCATGCAAAAAACACCAAACACGCCTGCCCAAAATCTGGTTGCAAGGCGAGCATGAATACGATGGCAAGACACAGCACGAAGGACCACAATTTGCCTGGCGGTCCATTGATGTCGAGTGACGCCGCCATCAGCCAGGCTGCAACCACCACGAAACCCGGTTTCAAAAATTCGGAGGGTTGGAAAGAGCCGAAGCTGAGGGAATACCAGCGTACGGCCCCTTTTCCGAAATCCGTTCCGAAAAACGGCAGCAAGGCGAGCGCGACAAAAGCGATCAAAAAGCCGATCACGGCGAGGCGACGCACCAATTTGGGTGACATCATGGAGGCGATGATCAAGACCAGCATGGCGACGCCGCCAAACAAGGCCTGTCGTTGCACGTAATGAAAAGGCTCAAGGCCATTTTTCGCCGCCAGAGGGGGGGATGCAGCCAGCCCCAGCAAAAGGCCGATGCCAAAGAGCATCAAGACAAAGGTGACGCTTAAACGGTCGACGGTTCGCCACCATTTTGGAAGTATCGGTTCGCCGCCCCCTACGGGAACGCCGCCATGCGCCATTGCTGTCATGAGCCTGCCTTACACTGCCTTCGTGATCCTGCTCGGGTGCCTCTTTTCGAGGTCTGAACAAAGGTTAGCCTGATTTGACCTGACACGCTAGTCTGTTTGCGCGCTACTGGCGTGATCGCTCAACGAATGCCATGGCAATGCAAATTTATGCAGCTTGATGTGTCCCGCGCACCGGATACCCGTTTTCGCGCACAAATTTGATCCCGTTCAGCAGGCTTGACAGATCAGGGCGCGCGAAAGGGGCGTTTGAGATGTCTAAGATCTGGATCTTGCCTGCGTCGTTGATCACGAAAATGCCCGGCTCCGGAAAGGGTTGATCTGTCTCGGCTGGGCTGCGCGGATCGGATATGTAAAGGCCCAGCATGCGCATCTGATCTACGCTGAGGTCATAGCCGACCGGCATGTTAAGTGCTTTCTCAGACACCATCGCCTGCGCTTTCTCCAACGGATCACCCGAAAGCGCGAGTACCTCGACGTTCAAGGCATGAAAATCCGGCGGCATTTCGTTGAGCTGCGCGAGATACTTCTTACACAGGGGGCAGTGCAAGCCGCGATACACGACGATGAGTTGCCAGTCGCGATCCGCCATCGGCGATCCAAGCGTCACAAAATCGCCTGTTACCAAGGCCACGTCTATGTGCGGGAGCGCATTGCCTGGTTCTAAAGCGTTCTTAATCTCTCCTTTGCTTTGATCCGCAGGCAATGACGCGAAGCACGTGTCGCGGCAAGCGGCTTCACAGCAACTTGACCGCGTCTCAAGCCTTCGGCCTTGCACCTCGGACAGCTTGCCCAAACCGAAGCAGCACCGCCCCGCGGGGGTGGGACGGTGATAGAGAACGGGGGCGTGCCAGGTTAAGGACGCAAGCTTTAAGAGGCAAGCTGTGCTAAACACATCGCGGTGCTTGCAAAGCCCGATTTGATGCAACGCCTTGCGCCAAATAAGCGATGCGTGTATTGCTTGCGACAAACCTCAAAGGCCAGAGGCTTATCCGGTCCGCTCTCAAGACCTTCATCCCTAGAGTGACCCATCGCGAGTGGCGCGTGCGACTTCAGCGGCAAAATCCTCTCCTCGGCGCTCAAAACTGTCGTATTGGTCAAAGCTGGCGGCAGAGGGTGCCAGCAGGACGACATCGCCCCGCTCCGCCTCCGCAATGGCTTGGCGAACCGCATTCGCCATTGTTCCACACACCGCCGTCTCCACATTGAGCTGCATCGCGAACGCCGCGGCCTCGCGTCCGATGACATATGCTTTGCGCACCTCAGACGTCGCGGTTGCGAGACTTTGCAAACCGCCTTCCTTTTGCAAGCCACCGCAAATCCACCGAATATTCTGAAACGCGGACAGCGCCTTGGCTGCCGCATCAACATTCGTGGCCTTGCTGTCGTTCACAAAGCGCACCCCGGCATGCCAGGCGATGGTTTGGGAACGATGTCGCAAACCATCGAACGAACGAAAGCTGGCCTCGATCGCTTTAGGTGAAAGCCCCAATGACCGCAGCACCGCGTAAGCCGCACAGGCATTTTGGTGGTTATGCGCGCCGGGCAACCCTGACATATCCCGAAGATCTATGGACGCGGTCTGCGCCTCTTTACGGTATTCTGACAGAAAGCCTTTGCGCGCAAAAACGTGCCAGCCGGGGCCCGTCAGCTTGCCTTGCACCGATATTCGGATGACCCGATCATCGGCGGGAGCCTCCGCCAGTTGTCCGGCAAGAAAGCGCCCTTCAGGTTCATCGACCCCGATAATGGCACGGTCCGGCCCACCCTCGGCAAAAAGCCTGCGCTTGGCAGCGAAATACCCACCGATCCCGCTGTGGCGATCCAAGTGATCCGGGGACAGGTTGGTAAAAACAGCGATGTCGGGCGTCAATGCGCGCGCAAGATCGGTTTGATAGCTGGAAAGCTCCAAGACGATGACAGATCCGTCAACGGCGGGCTCCAGGTCAAGCACACCGCGACCAATGTTGCCTGCAAGCTGCGCAGGACGGCCCGATTGGATCAGGCAGTGGTGGATCAAGGCAGCCGTCGTTGATTTCCCATTGGACCCGGTGACGGCGATAACGCGAGGAGCGGTATCAAAGCGCGCCCAATCGTCCGTCGCAAAGCTTTGGAAAAACAAGCCAATATCGTTGTCTACCGGCACGCCCGCTTCAAGCGCAAGCGCAACCACCGGATTTGGCGCAGGATAGAGATGCGGGATACCGGGGCTGACAATCAGACGTGCCACCCCTTCGAAATCGGCGCGTTTCTTGAACGGCACGCAGCGAAAACCTTCCGCCACTCCTTTGGCGCGCGCGTCCGCATTATCATCCCAACAAATCGGGATCGCCCCCCCAGCGGCCAAGGCCCGTGCTGATGCAAGGCCGGACCGGCCCAAACCCAGCACCGCCACATGCACACCCCTTAGACCTTGCACTGCAATCATGTCGGCAAGCCAATCCTAGGCGGCACGTTTCCTTTATTCTTTGATCTGGGAGCGCGTTTCAAAAACGATCCTGTCAGTGAGCTGCCTGCCAAAACTACCTCACTTTAAGCGTGGCCAAGCCGATCATGGCCAAGATCAGCGAGATGATCCAAAACCGGATGACAATCTGCGGCTCAGCCCAGCCTTTCTTTTCGTAATGATGATGGATCGGCGCCATCAAAAACACGCGTCGTCCCGTACGTTTGAAGTAGAGGACTTGAATGATCACCGACAGCGCCTCAACCACAAAAAGCCCACCCACGATCGCCAAAACAAGTTCATGCTTGGTCGCCACGGCAATGGCTCCCAAAGCGCCGCCTAAAGCGAGAGAGCCGGTATCACCCATGAAAACCGCCGCTGGCGGAGCATTGTACCACAAAAATCCGAGACCGCCGCCGAAAAGACCCGCTGTGAAAATCAAGATCTCTCCTGTTCCCGGCACGTAGTGCACATCAAGATAGTCGGTGAAATCGACCCGGCCCACAGCGTAGGCAATAATGCCCAGCGTGCCTGCGGCGATCATCACTGGCATGATGGCAAGACCGTCCAACCCATCGGTAAGATTTACGGCATTCGCGGCCCCCACGATAACCACGACCGCGAAGGGGACGAAAAGATATCCCAGATTGATCAGCGTATCCTTGAACACCGGCAGCGCCAGTTGGTTCTGCAAAGGTTCCGGATGATAATAGGCAGCCCAAAACCCTGCCGCCGCAGCGATCACAAACCCCAAGAGCAATCGAATACGGCCGGGCACCCCATTGACGGTCTGCTTGCTGACCTTGGCATAGTCATCGGCAAAGCCAATCAACCCGAAACTCAGCGTTACAAATAGCACGAGCCACACGAAAGGATTGTCGAGCCGCGCCCAAAGCAACGTCGATGTCAACAGCGCGCCGACAATCAAAAGACCGCCCATTGTTGGTGTTCCCGCTTTTGCGATGTGCGCTTCAGGTCCGTCATCGCGAATGGGCTGCCCTTTTCCTTGTCGCTTGCGCAGCACATTGATCAACGGTTTGCCAAAGACAAACCCGAAAGCCAAGGCAGTCATGAACGCGCCGCCGGCGCGAAACGTAATGTAACGGAACAAGTTGAAGAAATCGCCGCCATCCGACAGCAGGGTCAACCAATAGAGCATAGGGCGCGCGCTACCTCACCATCTTGGGCATGCGCCCCGGTCACGGCTTTGATCTCGGATGACCCATTTTGCGGATCGCGTCAACAATCTGAGCCAGTCTCATCGAAAGAGATCCTTTCGCCAGCACCACATCCCCTGCATCAAGCAGCTTATTAAGTTCGGGCAGCATCTCTTCTGCTGTCGCCGCCCAGAAACCGCGCTGATGCTCTGGCAATGCCTCATGGAGCGATTTCATCAACGGACCGATGCAATGTATCTTGTCCAAGCTTTGCAGGGCGGGTAACCTTGCAAGATCGGCGTGAAGCTGCGCGCCTTGCTGGCCAAGCTCTTTCATATCGCCGAGAAAGGCAATGCGTCTGCCTTTGCTGAAACGGCCAATGTCGTGGCTTACCTCGGCGCTTGCGAGAACCTCTAACGCGGCAGCCATAGAGGTTGGATTTGCATTGTAGCTGTCATCGATCAGATGCAGGCACAGATGCGTTTCGACCAAATCCAAGGCAATCGTTTCACGTACGCCGCGTCCCGCATAGGGACGCCACCGTCCAAGCGCCTGAGCGGCGAGCGCCATGTCAGCCCCCAGGGCCTGCGTGACTGCGAGGGCACCCAAACCGTTCATGGCAAAGTGTTTACCCGGTGTGGCCAGCTTGAAGAAAACCGGCACGCCGTCTGCATCGGCCTGCACAACAGTCGTCTCGCCCTGCAGGTGCACCGTTTGCAGCCTGAAAGCACCCGTCCGCGCGCCAAAGCCGCAGTGACGCAGTTGACATTCCTTGCTTTTCGCTTCCAAGATCGCGGCATGATTAATGTCCGCATTGAAAACCGCCGTGCCACCGGGGGTCACGCCTTCAAAAATTGACGCTTTTTCAATCGCAATCGCAGCCACATCTTCAAAGGCCTCAAGATGCGCGGCTGCGACGGTCGTCACCATTGCCACATCCAGCTGCGCCATGCGCGCAAGGGGGGCAATCTCACCAGGATGGTTCATACCGATCTCAATGATGGCGTACTCCGTATCGGCTGGCATGCGCGCCAAGGTCAATGGCACACCCCAATGATTGTTATAACTTGCGACCGAGGCATGCGTGCGGCCCTGATCGCGCAGCATCGCGAGCAGCATTTCCTTGGTGGAGGTTTTCCCAACACTCCCCGTGATGCCCACAACCTGCGCCGCGGTCCGCGCACGCGCTGCACGGCCCAGTTGACCAAGCGCGGCCAAAACGTCATCGACGATCAGTAACGCCGCGGTTTCAGAAACGCCCGCTGGCACCCGCGACACCAACGCAGCAGCGGCCCCTTTCTCAAACGCCTGGCGCACGAAATCATGACCGTCTCGAACATCCGACAGCGCCACAAAAAGATCGCCAGGGTCAATCGTACGGCTATCGATGGACACCCCGCTGCACGTCCAATCACTGCGGGTGACCCCGCCTGTGGCCTGGGCGGCCTCGGCAGAGGTCCACAAACTCATGTCAACTTTCCATCCAAAGCAGCGGCCGCGATGCTGGCTTGTTCGGCATCATCGAAGGGAAAGACATCCGCGCCAATCGTCTGACCGGTCTCATGACCTTTGCCGGCGATCAAAAGCGCATCCCCCGAGGCGAGCTTATCCACACCGCGCAAAATCGCCTCAGCCCGGTCCCCTATCTCGATCGCGTTTGGTGCGCCATCAAGCACCGCTTTGCGGATCAGGGCAGGATCCTCACTTCGCGGGTTGTCGTCCGTGACGATCACCGCATCGGCGTTTTGCGCAGCAGCAGCGCCCATCAAAGGGCGTTTGCCCGGATCGCGATCGCCCCCTGCGCCAAGCACAATCCAGAGTTTACCCATGACGTGCGGACGAAGCGCGGATAGGGCGGTCGCAACTGCATCTGGCGTATGGGCATAATCGACGAAGATGGTCGCGCCACTGGCGCGTGTCGCAACCCGTTGCATGCGTCCGCGAACGGTGCGCAGCTGCGGCAGGGCCGCGAAAACCGCCTCGGGCGCGCCACCGCAAGCGATCACCAAAGCAGCGGCTAACAAGGCATTGTCGGCTTGGAAAGCGCCGATCAACTCAACCCGTGTCTGAAACGTCTGTCCCGACCAGGAAAATCGCAGCTCTTGTCCATCGCTATCCAAACGCTGCGCGCGCAGTTGGAGGTCACCGCCATCGCGCCCGACCGTCAGTGTTGCACAGCCTCGCGCATTGGCGATGGCCGCGATATCAACACCTTTCGGATCGTCGATGTTTACCACCGCGACCCCCTCGTCAGATAAAACGCGGGCAAAAAGGCCCGCTTTGGCATCAAAATAAGCTTCGAAAGTCTGGTGGTAGTCCAAGTGATCTTGGGTAAAGTTGGTGAACCCAGCAGCGGTCAACGCCACACCGTCAAGCCGCCGCTGATCCAAACCGTGCGAGGATGCCTCCATCGCCGCGTGGGTAACCCCCGCTTCAGCCGCCTGCGCCAGGATGCGATGCAGGGTAATCGGTTCTGGCGTGGTATGATTGAGCGGCGCCGTCCACGCGCCCTCAACCCCGGTGGTCCCCAAATTGATGGCGCGAAAACCCATGTGCTGCCAAATCTGCCGCACAAAGTGAGCGACCGAGGTTTTACCATTGGTGCCCGTCACCGCAACCATGGTCTGAGGTTGTGCATCAAACCAAAGCGCTGCTGTGCGTGACAGCGTCTCTCTCGGCGTGTCGGTGAGGATGATCGGGGGTTTGGCCGACCCACAAATGCCATCAATAATAGCGGCGCCTTCCGTATCGGTCAGCACCGCCACAGCGCCGAGTGATATCGCCTTTTCAACGTACTGCGCGCCATGCACGCGGGTACCGGGTAAAGCGGCGAAAAGATGCCCTTTTTGAACAGATCTACTGTCAACCGAAAGACCAGAGATGTCCCAGTTTCCCCCACCCTTTGTCGCAAGACCTAATTTCGACAGGGGAACAGTTTTCCGGTTCATCTGGCCGCCACTACTCGCTGTTGCTTGCGAGTGTTATCATGGGTGACTTCGCCGGTTCAACACTTGGTCTGACGCCCAGCAATGGCGCGATGCGGCGTATAATCGCCGCCGCAACGGGGGCAGCTGTCCATCCTGCAGTGCGCCTTGGTTGTTGGCCAGAGGTGTCCAAAGGTTCATCCAAGCAGACCACCAAAACGTATTTTGGATCGTCAACCGGGAAGAGTGCGGCGAAGGTCACGATGACCTTCTCATCGTAATAATCACCATCAGAATCAGGCTTATCCGCCGTACCAGTCTTTCCCCCGACGTGATATCCAGGCACCTCCGCGAGGCTCGCCGTTCCCTCTGTCACCACCCGACGCAGCATGACCTGCGCGGCAGCCGCAGCCCTCGGTGACATCACGCGCGGCCCAGGCTGCGCCCCGTCTTGCCGCAGCAGCGTTGGCGTTACCTTGTACCCGCCATTTGCCAAGGCAGCATAGCCTGCCGCCAAATGCATTGGGCTCGCCGACAAACCGTGACCATACGAAATGGTGACAGTGGACAAATCGGTCCAGCGTTTGGGCAACAGCGGCTTGCCCCCGGATGCTTCCACCACCTCGAACGGCGTCGCCTCAAAAAACCCCAGATCGCGTAAAAATGCCTGCTGCCGCGCACCGCCGATGTCCAGGGCAAGCCGCCCCGTTCCGCGATTGGATGATTTCACGATCACATCAGATACCGACAACTTGCCGTAGTCTTTGTTGCGAAACTCACCAATCTCATGCCCGGCCACGCGCATCGGGCGCTTGGTGTTGACCACGGTCTCAGGCGTGACCAACCCCAGATCAATCGTCTGCGCGACCGTAAAGATCTTGAACACCGATCCCAACTCATACACCCCCTGCACTGCGCGGTTGAACAAGGGGCTGTCCTCAGCAGAACCCACCGTTGTTGGGCGCGGGCGCTTATTGGGATCAAAATCGGGCAGTGACACTAAACTCAGCACTTCGCCGGTGTGGACATCCATTAGAACCGAGCTTGCGCCTTTGGCGTTCATCATCGCCATCCCGCCGGCCAAAATCTCTTCCGTTGCGGCTTGCACGGTGAGATCAACGGACAGCGTCAGGGGGGCGTTTCCGTTCGCTGGATCACGTAAATAGCGATCAAAGTACTTTTCGACGCCAGCGACCCCGATCAGCTCAGCGGCGTGAACCGCCTCTTGACCGAACCCAGCACCACCCAGAAGATGTGCCGCCAGTCTGCCATTCGGATAAAGACGCATGTCACGCGGAGCAAACAGCAAACCCGGATCACCGATGTCATGCACGGCTTGTCGTTGCTCTGGACTGATTCTCTTTTTCAGCCATAGAAAGGATCGATCGCTGGTGAAGTCCCTGATCAGCCTTTGCTCATCAAGATCGGGAAAGATCGCGACCAGGCCGCGCGCAGCAAAGACCGGGTCAACCATTTGCTGTGGTTGGGCGTAAAGCGCATGCGTTTCAAAATTCGTGGCCAGCAATTGCCCGTTGCGGTCTAAAATATCTGCCCGGCTGGCTGAGATAACAGCACCGGGCGCCTGGGCGCGTGGTTCCATCGGCTCGGTCGTTGCCAAAAGGCTCATGCGTGCGCCTACAACAGCGAAGGCACAGAAAAAGAAAGCGCCAAGTACCAATAGACGCCCCTCGGCACGTTGCCGCGCTTGATCGTGCATCCGTTCATGTCGCTGCAGCTTGTTATCGCGTTCAATCGCTTGTGGGTTTTCGCCGCGCTCACGGGCCTTTAGAATCCGCGCTAAGGGACGCAATGGGATCCGCGTCACAGCCCCTCCTCCGGGGCATTGAATGTTGAGACGTCAACGGCATTGGTGAGCGGCAACGGTGAAGCGGGCGGATAGGCCACTTGATCAATAAAGCCGAACTGTTCTGCCCGGAGCGGCAACAACTCCATCTTTTCGTAGTGCGCTATCACCAATTGTTGCAGCCGCTCGGGCCGATTTTGATAGGCCCATTCAGCCTTTAACACCGCAAGCCTCGCATGAGCGATGCGGATCTGAGCGTGCAATCGGTCCGCTTCGCTCAACGCTTGTTGCGTCGCATAGTTTTCGCGGTAGGCCCAAAAAGCCAGGGCGATCACCGAAAAAAAAGTTGCGAGATAGAGGATCATGCGCATCTTCAGACTCCTTGCAGACGGGGCATGCCGATAGAACTGGCGTCAATCGGGCTTGCGGGCGCATCAGTACGCCAAGCAATCCGAAGCTTCGCTGAGCGGCTGCGCGGGTTCGCGACAACCTCGGAGGCGCTCGGCAACAGCGCTTTGCGCTGCCGAAGTGTAAATTGCGGGGCATCACGCTGCCGCTCGGGCGCAAACCTATTTGCGTTCCCCCCGCCACCCGATCGCGCGGCGAGAAACCTTTTGACCATGCGATCCTCGATGGAATGAAACGTCACCACCGCGAGCACCCCGCCAGGACGCAAAGCCCTTTCTGCAGCCATCAAGCCCTCAAATAGCTCTTGATATTCCCGATTTACCGCGATGCGAAGGGCCTGAAAGCTGCGGGTCGCAGGATGTGACTGGCCTGGCTTGGCACGCGGCAAACACGCTTCAATAATGGCTGAAAGTTGCCGCGTGCGGGCGATTGGCGTTTCACCGCGCCTGCGCACAATCGCTTTTGCGATGCGGCGGCTGGCCCGTTCTTCCCCGTAGTGAAACAAAATCGCGGCTAGCGTTTCTTCGCTCGCTTCGTTGACGATACCCGCCGCAGATCGGCCCGATTGCGACATGCGCATGTCCAAAGGACCATCGTTGATGAACGAGAATCCACGATCAGCTTGGTCAAGCTGCATCGATGATACGCCAAGATCCAGCACCACACCGGCAAGGTCTGTTGCGTAATCGTCTAGTTTTGAGAAAACGCCCGGCTGACATCGAATGCGATCTTTGTAGGGGTCAATCCAATCTGCGGCCAGATCAAAGGCGGCGCGGTCCCTGTCAACCGCGACCACATGTTCTGCCCCAGCGTCAAGCAAGGCCCGCGTATAGCCGCCCGCACCAAACGTACCGTCAAGCCATGGCCCGCTGACCGGAGACACCCCCTGGATCAGGCGCTCGATCAGAACAGGGACATGCGGTTGTTTTGAGGCTGATGTGCGCGCAACCATCATCGCGTTCATGCCCCCGGCAGACTATCCAGAAATATCATTGGGTCGAAATCTTCCGGCAGATTGTCCAGCCATGCCTGTTCTCTGGCCCGTTCTGTCGCTTCATAGGTCTCGGTCTTCCAGATCTGGAACGTGTCACCCGCCGCGATAAAGAACGCTTCGCTTTCCAGCGCGATTTTTTGGCGCAACTTCGCAGGCAAAACCAAGCGACCTGTTTCATCAACATTCGTGGTGTGAGACTGCCCATGGAAAAGCCTTTGCAGCATCTTCCGTTCCATCGCGCCGCGCGGCAAGGCGTCGATCTTGGCGTCAACCTCATTGATGGCTTCAATCGTGTAGCATTCAAGATAGTCTCGGCGATGATCGCCGTAGACAATGACAAGCTCAGGATTTTCGCCGGATTTCCAGTTGGGATCGCCGGCCTCCAACACGCGGCGGAAAGACGCTGGGATCGAGACCCGCCCCTTCGCATCAACCTTATGATGACTTTCGCCTCTGAACCTGCGGCTCACTGCCTTTTCCTGCCTTGGCGCTCGCGCGCTCTCTAACCTTGCCCCCGGAACGAAAGCGGCGGATTGATCTGCTGCCACCGATCAACCCGCCGTTCTTCACCGCTCTTGCGGGATTTCCGACAGCGCGCGCCACCTGGGGGGATGTCTGCTCGCCCGCGCGCCGGATGCTCTAGTTTGATGAAATCGAGGTACCTGTATGAAACCTGCTTGGTTTTTATTATGATGGGATCTTGCTCGTCCCGTTCTCGCTCTCATCTAATAAGGTAGGGATGACACGGGATTTCATGGGTGTCTACGTTTATTTTTAGATTTTTCTCCGTGGATTGCTCAATAAAGGAGCTGAAAAACACTTCAAATGGCATATCCGTGTCAGAGATATCGACATCTAGAGGTATTGATATATCATACCCCCTTATTTGGATGGATTTTCGATATGCAATTTCTTCCCACAAAATCCCAGTTTTTTTCACATGCCGTTCACTGATGAGGAATATTCATGGTATGTTCTCTCGCATTCATGTCAGAAACCCAAGGGAACGCGATGAATGAGTGATTCGTGGTCGTAAAATTCTACGGACTACCATGCTTGCATCAGGTGGGTACCCTTTTTACATCACTCTCCCATGATTTCCCGTAGGCAGATCGTGCTCTCGGCTCGAAAACGGCGGGATCAGGCCATGCCGCCTTTGATGAGACCCTGTGCGATACGCGCATAGGCGTCGGCCATGGCGCCTTCGGCAGCCGCGATCGGTGTGCCGCTATCACCTGACAATCGCGTTTCCAGATCAATGGGTAAAGCGCCCAACAAGGGCACCCCGATTTTGGTCGCCTCGGCCGCAACGCCACCCTGGCCAAAGATCTGATGTGTTGCGCCACAATCTGGGCAGACAAAATGCGACATGTTTTCAATCAACCCCAGAACGGGCGTCTTCAGCGTGGCAAACATGTCCAACGCCTTGCGTGCATCGATAAGGGCCACGTCTTGCGGTGTGCTCACGACGATTGCGCCGGTCAGCTCGGATTTTGTGCACAACGTCAATTGCACATCGCCGGTGCCAGGCGGTAGGTCGACCAACAGCACGTCCAAAGCACCCCATTGGACCTGCCCCAACATCTGCTGGAGCGCCCCCATCAGCATCGGCCCGCGCCAGACGATTGCTTTTCCTTCCTCCATCATGAAACCAATCGACATCAGCGTGACACCATGCGCGTGGAGCGGAATAATCGTTTTTCCATCGGGGCTCGCGGGGCGCTGGTTGATGCCCATCATGCGCGGCTGGCTGGGACCATAGATGTCAGCATCCAACAAACCCACGCGACGACCTGCGCGCGCCAAAGCGACGGCAAGATTCGAGCTAATCGTCGACTTTCCTACGCCGCCCTTGCCTGAGCCAATGGCGATGATCCGGTCCACACCGCTTGGCTTTGAAGGACCCGCCTGAGGTGTCGGATGACGCCCGATCTTGAGGCTGGGCGGCGCTGTTGGCTTTGGGGCGGGGCCATGTGCCGTAAGCGCAACGGTTACTTTTTCCACGCCCGGCACCGCCGCCACCGCTTTTTCTGCCGCGTCGCGGATGGGGGCAAGCGTTCTTGCGATGTCGGCGTTCGGGGCTTCGATCACGAAACGAACCTGAGTTCCTTCGATGGTCAAGGCACGCACCAAGTCTTGCGAAAACAAAGTGTCGCCGTCGGGCAGGATAATCCCGGCCAACGCCTCCTCAATCGTTTTTTTCGTGACCTGCATCGCGTTTATCCTCTAACTGCAGATGACAGTTTATCGACAAAGCGCAAGAGGGAGCAGCGAGAAATGCTCATCTATTAGGCAGGCTGCCTAGCAATAGCGCAGGAGCCCCATGTTTTTGCTGCATAGCAGCATTGCAAAGAAATATATTGTGCAAGCGCAGCATTTTCGTGCAACCTCACTCTAGGAGCGGAATTTCCGTTCCGTAAAAAAGGCCAGGCAGGTTCTTCCTCCTCCCGAACCGGTCTGTTGTTTACGGCGGCATCACCCTCCCTGATGTCGCCGTTTTTTTTGTTTATTGCACGGCGCGCATAGCGGGTTTGCGGTGATATCGGTTGCTGCTCTCGTCGAAGTTCTTAAGTCATAGCCATCAACAAACGATATAAAAAAGAGGCTTTACAATGGCTTACATCAATGCAACATTGACACAAGGCGCATCTATCGCACGGATCTCACAAGCTGTAGACGCATTTATTGAGCGGCGCCGCAAAACCCGGGCATTTCGCGACACATTAAGCGGGCTCCAAGCACTATCCAACCGCGAATTAGCCGATCTGGGCCTGCACCGTAGCGAGTTGCGGCGGGTCGCGAGAGAGGTTTCAGGTATCTGAAGCTACCCGGAACTTGCAGCGTAAAGTTCGGGCTAAGAAACTTCAGGGAAGCCGTGCCCCTGACTGGGTTGCGGCTTTCTTACAGCACACCGCCTCTTAACTGAGACATTATGCTTCACTAATGGCCCAAGAACGCAAAGCGCAGCAGTGCATTCCTGATTCAAACTTATGTCAGGGCGCGTGAAACCTTGCGGCCTTGAACCTTACACAGCTTGCCCAAACCGACCCAGCGCTCCCCTTGGAGGCGGAATGGCGCGGCACAATAGACGCTGCTGTGCGAGACGGTGCTAGGGAACGAGGGGTATCAGGTTTTTAGGGCGGGGCGCACTCGGGCACCGCTTCCAACAGATCGCCAGGCTGGCACTCAAGCACCTCGCAAATCTTGGCCAGTGTTTCAAAGCGTACCCCTTTGACCTTGCCAGATTTCAGCAGGCTCATGTTCTGCACCGTAATGCCGACCGCCTATTTCGGTGCCTTTTACGCGGCAGAGGACAATGACGCGTCTTTCTACACCTATAGCTATCACATCTTGAGCGTGGCCAAGGCTGTCGCAAAACGTGGGTGTGAAGCGCATGCAGGCGGACCCTGCGCTTTCTATGCGGTTGCCGTTCCCAAAGGGACCGATCCTAACGCGCAAAACCTTGACGGCTTAGGGGCGATCACCGGTGATGCGTTCACTACAGCTTTTCGAGTTTAACTTGAGCCATCATTTATCACTTTTCGCGTTCGACCGCAGGGAGAGGCAGCGAACAAGTGATCCAGGTTTAACTCGAAAAGCTGTAATGTGCGTATCACAGACCGCGCTTGGTTGGCGGACAATGGACTTACCACATGCCGCGTCATCGATACGTTTACGCCGCCCGGCGATGAATAGCCCTAGGCGGCGTCTGCATTTAACTGATCCACGCCATGGCGCATGCGAGGTCTACGAAGGCTTTAAAAGAGCTGATTGTTTTCTCGCACCGCAGGGCGATCCTGCGGAAGCGTTTGATCCTGTTGAAGAAACATTCGACGAGA
>JBCCQX010000023.1:0-51897 GCA_039208585.1 Pseudomonadota bacterium
CACGCGTGCGGCGGGGTTTTTGCACCTGACACAATCAGCCGTGTCTATGCAGTTGAAGCGACTGGAAGAGGCGCTTGACCTCCAACTTTTTGATCGTGTGGGTCGCGGTGTTTCATTGACGACTGCAGGCGATCAATTATTGGCCTACGCCCGTCGCATGATCGCTTTGAATGACGAAGTGGTCTCTCGGCTAACCGCCCATGCGTTCGAAGGCGAGATCATGCTTGGGGTCCCGCATGACGTTGTCTATCCTGCTGTGCCGCGCGTTCTCAAGCAATTCAATGCCGCTTATCCGCGCGTTCGAGTGAACCTCGAGGCGTCTTACACGCGCACATTGAAAGATAAATTCGCCCGCGGCAAATGCGACGTGATCGTGACGACAGAGACTGGAGTGGACCAAGGCGGAGAGGTTTTGGCCACGCAAGCGCTCTCTTGGGTGGGTGCTCCCGGCGGGGTTGCCTGGCGTCAACGACCGCTTCAGCTTGCGTTCTGCCGTTACTGCGTTTTTCGCGGCCACATTACCGCCGCTTTAGATCAAGCTGGCTTTCCCTGGGATATGCGGGTCGACACAGAAAGTGATCGCACGATCGAAGCCGCTGTCAGCGCTGATCTAGCCGTGCATGCGATGATCCAAGGAACGCAGCCCCCTTATTTGGAACTGATTGATCATGGTGGCGCTTTGCCAGAACTGCCGCTGCACCAGATCAACCTCTATGGTGGAACTGCGCGCGACGAGGTGCATGCGCACTTGATCCAACTTTTGCGTCAGGCGTTTGGATCAATCGGCCGGCGCCCCGGCGACACTCGTTAAACGAATGGACAAGCTTCGATCAGCGCAAATTTCTTTCATAAGCAGCGCCGCTTCGGCAAGATTTCGCAATGTCATTCGCTATTTCTTGCCGATAAAGATCATAAACAGATTTTATCACCTCTAGCGGGTTTCACGCATGGAATAATCTATTTATAAGTGCGTTGCGGGTAGCGTAGAATCAATACAAAGAAAGCCGCATAAAAATGTCTGCGTTCGCCGTGCGAAAAGTTGCTGTAGCGTTACGGCGATGCATGTGTTGAAAACGAAGGGAGATGCCTGGCGCCTTGATAACGGGACGGGCTTTGTGGGCCCTGACCCCTCAAATTTAACAAATTCATGCGCATCAGATGTGCGCATCTTCTCGGTTGCTTAACATACAATCCATAATCACGCGCAATCGAAGCTCAGGGAAAGTTGGTAAATATGGCAGACGATAGGTTGGTTGGGCATGGCGCATAAAGTCGATGTTCACGTAGGGCAGATGATACGTCAGCGTCGGTGGCTCACAGGGATGACCCAGCAGACTTTGGCGGAACGCGTCGGCATTAAGTTTCAGCAAATACAGAAGTATGAAACCGGCTCAAATCGTGTGAGCGCTTCGAGGCTTTGGGACATAGCGGATGCGCTCGAGGTAGATGTTTCTTTCTTTTTCGAGGGGATCAAGGCCCGGGAAGAGGCAGAGAGCAACACGCCGGATAACCTGCCTTTGGACGTAATGGGTGATAAAGAGGCCGTGGATTTGATCCGCTCTTATTATTCAATACCAGAGGATCAACGGCGTAGACTTTTCGAATTGGCTCGGGTGTTGAGCGACGTCGCTTAGCGCGATTTGCATAGGCGGCACCTCTTGAGCTTCTGCGCCAAACGTCACATTTGAATACTATGTTATTCGACAGCGATATCAGACGCGTCGCGCACCTGATGGCGGATGCGGCCCGTGAGGTCATCCTACCGTACTTTCGCAACTCGTCACTCGTCGCTCAAAATAAGCAGCCGGCTGGTTTTGACCCCGTAACAGAGGCAGATCGTGCGTCGGAAGAAAAGATGCGCGCGATCCTCGCATCAGAGCGCCCAAATGATGCCATCATCGGCGAGGAGTTTGGTGAGAATGTCGGCACCACTGGTCTGACCTGGGTGCTGGACCCCATTGATGGAACACGCGGTTTCGTCAGCGGCACGCCCACCTGGGGGGTGCTGATCGCAGTCAGCGATGAGAACGGGCCGTTTTACGGTCTGATTGACCAACCGTACATCGGGGAAAGGTTTGAAGGTGCGCCTGACGGCGCTCTCATGCAGGGGCCGGCTGGACAATTGGCTTTGGCCACGCGAGCGGTTGCGTCGCTTTCAGAGGCAACCCTATTCACGACGTTCCCAGAGATTGGGACAGCGCAGGAGCGTGCTGGTTTTTCCGCGGTCGCTCAGCAAGCGAAGCTGGTGCGTTATGGGATGGACTGCTATGCCTACGCACTCGTTGCTGCGGGTCATGCTGATCTGGTGATCGAAGCCGGTTTGGCCGCGTATGATATCCAGGCACCCATCGCCGTGATCCAAGCGGCGGGCGGACTTGTGACGGATTGGCAAGGCCTGCCAGCTCATCAGGGCGGCCAGGTTGTCGCTGCCGGCGATGCGAAGGTGCATGCCCAAGCTTTGGACATCCTTAAAAACTCTCAAGCATCCCGCCTTTGATCTGATACACCCTGTTACCGATTATCGTTCCGCTCAATAGCTTCTATTCAGCCGCGCCGCTCCGCCCCCCTCGGACCGGCGCTAAGTCTGTTTGGGCAAAGTGTATCAGGTTTAAGGCTGGATGCTTCAGCGGCCGCAGTACCCTACGCTGCCCAAGAAAACATCGTGCCAGTTCTGTTGTGGGCTCGGCCTTGACGTCTAAAGCGCCTGAGGACTGACCCTAAAGCATTTCGAGTTAAACCTGGATCACTTGTTCGCTGCCTCTCCCTGCGGTCGAACGCGAAAAGTGATAAATGATGGCTCAAGTTAAACTCGAAAAGCTGTAATCGAAAAAGTCTTTGGTGCTTACAAAGGCGCGATGTTTTTGGCGCTTTCCCGCGATCCAAACCTCTGCGATGGCACGGTCGTCGCCCATCATGATTGTCGCGAAAAGCGCGTCCCAAATATCCTCTGCGTATGCGAACCGCTTGGCCAAAGCACTTGACGCGTTGAGGGTTAAAATCGTGAAATCGGCTTCATATCCCCGGTCAAGCGTGCCGATGTGGTTGTGCAGGTGGAGGCTACGCGCCGATCCCGCTGTGGCCAGCCAGATAAGCTGGCCTGCATGCAGGGTGGTTTGGCGCAGCTGTGCCACTTCATAGGCGGTCGCCATCGTCCGCAGCATTGAAAAAGAAGACCCGCCACCCGTATCTGTCGCCAGCCCCAGCGGGATGTTTCGCTTGGCACAGGTGTCCAGGTCAAAGAGCCCTGAACCGATGAAAAGATTGGAGGTTGGGCAATGAACAAGGGCTGATCCGACCTCGGCAAGGCGATCCATTTCGCGCGGGTTGAGGTGAATGGCATGACCGAAAACAGCGCGATCTCCCAAAAGACCGTGCGCTTCATAGACATCGAGGTAGTCTCGCTGGTCTGGATACAGCTGCGCCACCCAGTCAATTTCATCAGGTTGCTCGCTCAAATGGGTTTGCATCAAGCAGCTTGGATGTTCTGCCCATAAAGCCCCTAGGGCATTAAGTTGGTCCGCCGACGATGTCGGAGCAAAACGCGGCGTTATGGCATAGGTGATCCGGTCACGCCCATGCCATTCGTCAATTAGTCTTTTGCTTTCATCATAAGCCGATTTAGGCGTATCGCGCAGGGCGTCGGGAGCGTTTCGATCCATGCAGGTCTTTCCCGCCACCACCCGCTGTTTACGTCTCTGAGCGAGGTCAAAGAACACCTCAACGCTGTGCGGATGGATCGTTGCGTAGGAGGCAACTGTCGTGGTGCCGTTGAAAAGCGTTACGTCAAGGTAACAGGCTGCGACATGGCGCGCATAATTTGGATCGGCAAGCCGCATCTCCTCTGGGAAAGTATATGTGTTCAGCCAGTCAATCAGCCGCTTGCCCCAGGAGGCAATGATCCGGGTCTGAGGGTAGTGAACATGCGCGTCTACAAAACCCGGGCATATCAGGTGGTCTTGCCCGTAAATATGGCTGTCTGCGGATGGATAGTTTGCTTTCAAGGCGCTGGCCCGGCCCACATCCACAATATGCGAACCGCTCAGGGCTACGGCTCCCTGGGTGTCGATCCATACCGCATCTTGCCAGGCCGCCACCATTGGATTTCCGCGATAACGGAGCGTTGGACCGATAAGCAATGTAACCTCTGACATGATTGAAAATGTAGCGGCAGACGACGCTGATCCTCAAGCGCCATTGTGTCGGGGAATGGGCTCACTTAATCTTGCAACAAGTAAGGAGGCACAAAATGTCGGAACCGGTCCAGCCTCGCGATCCTGCATTAGAGACAGCAGAGGACACTGCTGATTACACGTTGGACAAGCGCAGGGTTGCATCGGCGCTTGCCGCTGTTGATGCCGAAGATCGTGACCGTCTCATTTTATTGATGGAACCGCTGCATGCCGCGGATATCGCGGATTTGCTCGAGCAGATAAGCGCGGTTGATCGCAGCCGTTTGGTGCGTCTTTATGATCGTGCTTTTGACGGTGAAATCCTTTCGGAACTCAACGAAGCGATCCGGGAGGATGTAATCGCTGTTCTGACGCCGCAAGTGCTGTCACAGGCGGTGCGTGATCTTGACAGCGACGATGTGGTTGATCTGGTCGAAGATCTCGAAGACGCGCAGCAAGAGGCGATCTTAGGTGCGTTGGAGGATGTCGACCGGGTCGCGGTCGAACAGGCTTTGACCTGGCCAGAGTATTCGGCAGGCCGACTGATGCAGCGCGAAGTGGTTATGGCGCCTGAGCACTGGACCGTCGGTCAAGCGATTGATCACTTGCGTAGCACGCCAGAAGAGGATCTGCCCGCACAGTTTTATCACGTGGTCATGGTGGACCCACGGCTGCACCCGGTAGGCAATGTGACACTGGGAAAGCTGATGCGATCGAAGCGAGATGTCTTTTTGCGCGACATATTGGAAGAGACTTTTCAGATCATCCCGGCCATCCAGCCCGAGGCTGATGTTGCCTATGCGTTTAATCAGTATCATCTCATTTCTGCGCCGGTCGTCGATGATCAGGGGCGACTTATCGGCATCATTACCATTGATGATGCGATGGCCGTGCTGGATGAGGAACATGAGGAAGATATCCTGCGCCTCGCCGGTGTGGGCGAAAGCTCTCTCTCGGACAGGGTGATCGAGACGACAAAACAACGGCTACCATGGCTTGCCGTCAACTTGGTGACGGCGATCGCCGCCTCTTTGGTAATCGCGCAGTTTGAGGCGGCGATCGCTCAAATTGTGGCGCTGGCTGTGCTTATGCCGATTGTTGCCTCGATGGGGGGCAATGCGGGCACGCAGAGTTTGACGGTGGCGGTGCGCGCGATTGCCACCAAAGACCTAACCGGCTCTAACGTGTGGCGTGTGATCCGCCGTGAGTGCTTGGTTGGCTTTTTGAATGGTGTGATTTTTGCGCTGGTGATGGGTGTGGTCGGTCTCATCTGGTTTGGGTCTGCTGGCTTGGGCTATGTGATCGCGATAGCGATGGTGGTGAACATGGTGGTGGCGGGTTTTGCCGGAACGATTATTCCCATCGCGTTGGAGCGTCTTGGCGTGGATCCGGCGCTTGCCTCGGGCGCGTTTGTGACAACTGTTACCGATGTGGTCGGTTTTTTCGCCTTTCTCGGCCTCGCGGCTGCGGTGCTTTTGTGAACGGGTTGAAAGCCAGCAAAGCCGCGGCGCGCAAGGCGGCCCGCGCCCGTCGCAAACCCATTTTCGACGCTGCCCCTGCAGGACAAGCAAAGCATCTTAACGCCGTGCTCTCACGTTATCACGGAGCGCCGCTAGCGGGCTTTATGCCGATCGGCACCGAAATTGATCCCACCCCCGCGATGGTGGCGGCGTGCGCCGATAGCTCTGTCGGCGTGCCCGTCATTACTGGGGCTGATCAAGCACTAAAGTTTGCCTGTTGGACACCGCAGACGCCTATGATCTCGGGCGCTTTCGGCGCGATGATACCCAGTGCACCGGTCTACATGGAGCCCGAAATCGTCGTTGTGCCTTTGCTCGCCTTCACCCGTCGAGGAGATCGCCTGGGATACGGCGGGGGGTTTTATGATCGCACACTTCAACAGCTGCGCGCAAAGCGCTTGACGCTGGCAATCGGTTTTGCCTTCGCCGGTCAGGAGGTGCCGGACATTCCGTTAGAGAACACCGACCAGCCTCTCGATTTGGTTGTGACGGAAGCTGGTGTCATCGATCCGCGCATTGCATAGCGTCCTGCCCAATGCGATCACTTTGAAGGCTTCGCTGTCTTGTTCTCAGTGGGTGTCGCCAGAAGGCGGTCAATTGCAGTGTGCTCTGTCAATCGGTCCTCGGTCTATCCTGTGGCGTAGATTCTGCTCTTGCGCCCGCGCAGGTCGCCCCGTAACGCTGCAAAGATGAGACTGCTTTTTTTGGGCGATGTGATGGGCCGGTCCGGTCGGTCTGCTGTATGCAGCCACCTGGCGCGATTTCGTGCGGAGTGGCGTCTTGATTTCATCGTGATCAATGCAGAGAACGCGACCTCCGGCATGGGGCTATCGGCTGCGCATGCAAAGACACTGCTTGATGCAGGGGCGGATTGCCTGACGCTTGGCGATCATGCCTTTGATCAAAAGGACATGCTGCAGTTTATCGCGCAAGAAACGCGCGTCATCCGACCCCTAAATTACTCAAAAGCCGCGCCCGGGCAGGGGGCACGGTTATTTACCGCACGCGGGGGACGCAAGGTTCTGGTGGCGCAGGTCTTGGGCCAGGTTTTCATGAAACGTCCGTTCGATGATCCGTTTTCGGCTCTAGATCCTGTGTTGCGCGCGCATCCGCTGGGAGGTCTTGCCTCGGCGTTGATCGTTGACATGCATTGTGAAGCGACGTCAGAGAAAATGGCGATGGGTCACTGGTGCGATGGACGTGCCAGCCTTGTTGTCGGGACACATACGCATGTGCCGACGGCAGATGCGATGATCTTGCCTGGCGGAACCGGCTATTTGACGGATGCCGGAATGTGCGGCGATTACAACTCGGTAATCGGCATGGAAAAGACCGAGCCGCTGCGTCGCTTTCTCACGGGCATGCCGAAAGAGCGGTTTACCCCCGCTTTGGGCGAGGCCACGCTTTCGGGTGTCTATGTCGAGACAGACGATAGCAGCGGCAAAGCCACGCGCATCTTACCCGTCCGTTCCGGTGGCCTGCTTGCACAAAGTGCGCCATGACCGCGCGAGAGATCGCGTTCTTCTCTTTCTGTCTCGTGCTGATGGGGGCGGGTTGGGGATCAACACAGCCCATGGCGAAAATCGCCGTGAGTACAGGATACGGTCATTATGGTCTGGTGTTTTGGCAGATGGCGATTGGCGCGATCTTGATGGGTGGCATTTGCATGCTGCGCGGCCTTTCAGTGCCATGGCGGTTCAGGCATCTGCGTGTTTATGTGATCCTCGCGTTGATCGGGACGGTGCTACCAAACTCCCTTTCCTACCAAGCAGCGGTGCATTTGCCTGCCGGGGTGATGTCCTTATTGCTCAGCATGATCCCCATGTTTGCCTTTGTTATTGCCTTGGCGTTGGGCAATGACAGCTTTGTCTGGCGGCGCTTCGTGGGCTTGCTCTTTGGGTTGGTTGGCGTGCTTATCATTGTCGCGCCGGCGGTTGATCTCGGCCAGCCTATTCCGGTTTTCTGGGCGGGTATCTATCTGATCACAGCGCTCTTTTACGCTTTTGAAAGTAACTACATCGCTAAATGGGGGACCGAGGGTCTGGGGCCGTTTCAGGTGATGTGCGGCGCATCATGTGTTGGTGTGCTGATGACACTGCCACTGGCGCTGATGACTGGACAGTACATCAGCCCGGATCCGTCGCTGCCGCCGCCCCAGCTCGCGCTGATTGCCTCTTCTGTCATCCATGTCTTTGTTTACGCAACATACGTGTGGCTCGCAGGGCGCGCGGGGGCCGTCTTTACCGTTCAGGTCAGTTACATGGTCACGGGCTTTGGCCTGATCTGGGCTTGGCTGATCTTGTCGGAAGCTTACGCGTCGACAATTTGGATGGCATTGGCGGTCATTTTCGCTGGGATGTATCTGGTTCAGCCACGTCCAAAACTTGCACAGCCTGTCTCAATCCGGCAGGATTGAGCGCCGCAAAGACACGCTCGCGAGGGTATGATGGACCTTTTCACGCTTTCAGAAACGTCGCGCGCGTTTTTCGCGTTGGCTGTTGTGGCGGGCATGTTCGTGTTGTTTGTCCGCGAGACTTTGCCGACTGAGGTGGTCGCGCTGGGCGGCGTTGCTGCGCTTTTGGTTTCTGGCGTATTGCCTTACGAAGCCGCACAGACGGTGCTGTCCAATCCGGCCCCCTGGACCATTGCGGCGATGTTCATCGTGGTAGGTGCGTTGGTGCGCACGGGCGCTTTGGACGTTTTAACGCAATTGGCTGAACGTGCTGCACGGACAAATCCTCGGATGGCGGTCGCGGGCGTGATCCTGTCAGTGATGAGTGCGTCGGCGATTATGAACAACACGCCGGTTGTCGTGGTGATGATCCCCGTCGTCGTGCAATTGTCCAAGACGTTGGGAACGAAAGCATCAAAACTCCTGATCCCGCTGAGCTACGCGGCGATTATGGGCGGGTCCTTAACCTTGTTGGGCACGTCGACCAACTTGTTGGTGGACGGCGTGGCAAGAGATCAGGGGCTGGCGCCGTTCGGAATTTTCGAAATTCTGCCCATTGGATTGATCGTTTGCGCCTGGGGTTTGACCTATATGGCGCTGATCGGACATCGACTTTTACCGGATCGCGATAGTATGGCGATGATGCTGTCGGACCGGTCGAAGATGAAGTTCTTTACTGAGGCGGTGATCCCGCCCGATTCCAATCTGATTGGACGCGAAGTGCTCGATGTGAAGCTCTTCCAGCGCGATGGTGTTCGGCTGATTGACGTTATTCGCGGCGATAGATCACTTCGCAGGCAACTAAAGGGCGTCACGCTGCAGATCGGAGACCGGGTCGTTCTACGCACTGAGATGACAGAACTGTTGAGCCTACAGCGCAACAAAGAGCTCAAACGCGTCGATCAACTTTCCGCAGTGGAAACCAGGACGGTCGAAGTGCTTATCACCCCGGGTTGCAAGATGGTGGGCCGATCTCTTGGCGCTATGCGATTGCGGCGACGCTACGGCGTGTATCCACTCGCGGTACATCGGCGAAACCAGAACATTGGTCGCCAGCTTGACGATCTGATCGTGAAAGTGGGCGATACGCTCCTTCTGGAAGGGGCTGCTGAGGATATTCAACGTCTTGCCGCAGATATGGAGATGGTCGATGTCAGCCAACCTTCCGCGCGCGCTTATCGCCGCGGGCATGCGCCCATTGCGATTGCCGCGCTGTTGGGCATTGTGGCGTTGGCCGCTCTGAACGTCGCGCCGCTTTTGCTACTGGCAATTGTCGCGGTAGCGGTGGTGTTGATAACCGGCTGCATCGACGCTGAGGAGGCGTTTTCCTTTGTTGACGGTCGTCTGTTGGCGCTGATCTTCGCGATGTTGGCCGTAGGGGCAGGGTTGCAAAACTCCGGTGCTATCACCCTGTTGGTAGAGGCGGCTGCCCCACTGCTCAAAGATCTTCCGCCAGCGTTCGTCATCTTTTGCCTTTTCTTGTTGACAACATTTTTGACAGAGATTGTATCAAATAATGCGGTGGCGGTGATCATGACACCCATCGCAATCAGCCTCGCTTTAGCGTTATCGCTAGATCCACGTCCGCTTGTTGTTGCGGTGATGATCGCGGCTTCTTGTGCTTTTGCCACGCCGATTGGCTATCAAACAAACACGCTCATTTATGGGCCGGGCGGTTATAAGTTCACGGATTTCATCCGTGTTGGCGCGCCCCTGAACCTATCCATGTCATTGATTGTGAGTTCAGTGATACCAATATTCTGGTAGCGAGGCGGGTTTACACAGCCAAAGCGCGTGTTTCCTGGGGAATGCGCGTCGGAACGTCGCAGTTCACCTACTACAATGGAACTTCATGTGCCCCGTTTAGTTTCAATTGCGTGAGACTAAAGACAAATTCAATAGCAACCTTGGATGTGCCAAGGCAGCCGTCGACCTAAAGTGAGGAGAAGTCACTATGACCGTTTTGGATAGTGCCGAAGACTATGCAATGAAACTACCTACCGTGCGCAGCGCGGATTGGTTCATCCGGATACCGCTTGCAGCGATCATTATCGAACAGGGCCTGTTCAAGCTGCCGGACTTCGCCTTGCAGGCAGAAAGCTATGGGTTGCCATTGGTTCTGTTCGCTCTTGCGACATTCGCAGAAATCGCGGGCGGCGCTGCGATTTTGCTGGGCGGCGTCATCAGAAATAATTGGATCGCTGACATACTGACGCGTCTTGGCGGCCTGGCAATTGCGATCGTGGTGACAGGCGTCATCGTCATGATCTATTTTGGACCGTTTAGCGGCTGGCAATTGCAAGGTATGCTTCTGGCGGGCGGTTTGTTTTTCCTGCTACGCGGCAACGGCGACGTCAAAGGGCGCAGCCTGATTTAAATCTTATGCTGCGCGGTCTGAGACCGGCCGCGCAGCGCTACATCGGCCAGAAAATTAGGATCGCCGGGATAGAGACGCTGACGATAATTATCTCAAGTGGCAGACCCATCCTCCAGTAATCACCAAATGCATAACCGCCTGGCCCAAGGATCAACGTGTTATTTTTGTGACCTATGGGTGTCAGAAAAGCGGCTGAAGCCGCGACCGCGACCGCCATCAGAAAAGGGTCGGGTGAGACATCCAAAGCCTCGGCCATACTGATCGCAACGGGTGCTGCGACAATCGTCGTTGCGGTGTTGTTGAGAACGTCGGACAGCGTCATCGTTACGATCATCAGGACCGTTAGAACGATCCAAGGCGCCAGGCCCTGGGTGATCGAAAGCAAGACATTCGCGATCAAAGCCGTACCCCCCGATGTTTCAAGGGCCGCGCCCAGAGGTATCATGGAGCCCAAAAGCACGACCACCGGCCATTCAATCTGATGATAAAGCTCCGACAGCGGCACGATCTTTGCTAAGACATACGCCACGACCACTAGACCCAAGGCCACTGGCAAATATATCATGCCCAGGCTTGCCGCCACTACCGCCGCAGTGAAAAGGGCAATCGCCAACCAAACCTTGGTGTTTTCAGTAACCGCCAAACCGCGGTCCGCGAGCGGTAGGACACCCAGCCAGTCCGTCACATCTTGCGCTGTGTCGCGCGGAACAAGCAGCAGCAAGATGTCACCCGTCTGCAGCGTTGTCCTGCGCAGGCGCGAGGTAATTCGGCGCCCTTGTCGCGACACACCCAAAAGCACGGTGCGTTGCCGCCATGCCAGTCCGACCGCTTGCGTGGATCGACCATTCAGACGAGATTCTTCGCGCACCACAACTTCGATGATTTCAACACCGTCACCCCCGGCCTTTAGCTGTTCCTCGCGCGTGGGTTCGGCGATTGAAAGCGCGAGTGCGCTGCGAAATTCATCCAGCGCTTCCGGGGTCGCTTCCAAAACCAAAGCATCCCCCGCTTGCAAAGCGACATTTCTTGCTTGTCCATAGCGACGCTTGCCATCCCTGATCAGCCCAAGCAAAGCAACATCCGTTGCCTCTGCCGTTTCCGAAAGTTCCGCCAGCCGCTTCCCGATGTGCTTGCTTTTTTCCGGCACAACGAGTTCGGCGATGTAGGGTGCGATATCTTCAACGCGCAGGCTGGCATCGGCACGTTGTGGAAGAAGACGCCAACCCAGGGTTGCAACAAACAACAGTCCTGTCAAAGCAGCGATACCTCCGACCGGCGCGAAATCAAACATCTTGAATGGTGCGCCCAGCGCTTCCTCCCGAATGGCGGCGATTAAGATATTTGGTGGCGTGCCGATCAGCGTAACCATCCCACCCAGGATCGTTGCGAAACTAAGCGGCATCAGGCTAAGGCCGGGTGATCGTTCTGCCTTGCGCGCTGTTTGCACGTCGACGGGCATCAGCAGGGCAAGTGCCGCGACATTGTTCATGAAAGCTGACAAAAGACCGCCCACAGCGCCCATCAGCGCGATATGCGCCCCCAGACCGCGCCCGGCATCGACGAGCGTTCGGGTGATCAACAATACCGCTCCCGAACGAACGAGTCCGGCAGAGACGACCAGCACCAAGGCGACAATGATCGTTGCTGGATGGCCAAAACCGCTAAAGGCATTTTGTGCTGGAACGACACCCAGAACGACCCCCAGCAAAAATGCGCTGAAAGCCACGACGTCATAGCGGAACCGCCCCCACAGCAGCAGTGCGAAAACAGCAGCGAAAAGGGAAAACAGCACGATTTGGTCTAGCGTCATAGGCGCACAGTGTCGGTAAGCTGTTTTTGGGGCAAGCAAAGAGTGATGTTTGCCCTGCAGCTTGCAGCCGATGGTATGGCTGATTTATACGCAAATTCGTGAAGACTGTTTGGCGGAGGGCAAGATGGCCGGTCACTCAAAATGGGCGAATATCCAGCACCGCAAGGGACGCCAGGATGCGCAACGCTCCAAACTTTTTTCGAAGCTGGCAAAAGAGATTACTGTTGCGGCGAAGATGGGTGATCCAGATCCTGAAAAAAACCCGCGCCTGCGCTTGGCTGTGAAAGAAGCAAAATCTCAATCGGTACCCAAAGATGTGATCGAACGCGCCATCAAGAAATCTCAGGGTGGTGAGGGCGAGGACTATGAAGAAATTCGATACGAAGGCTATGGCCCGAACGGTGTCGCTGTCATTGTCGAAGCGATGACCGATAATCGAAATCGCACTGCCTCCACTGTCCGCTCGACCTTTAGCAAGAATGGGGGAAATCTGGGTGAAACCGGAAGCGTTGGTTTCATGTTCGACCGCAAGGGCGAGGTGACGTATCCTGCATCCGTCGGTGATGCGGATACGGTGATGATGGCCGCGATCGAGGCTGGCGCCGAGGATGTAGAAAGTGCCGAGGATGGCCACGTCATCTGGTGCGCAGACACCGATCTGAGCGATGTGGCTGCTGCACTTGAACAGGAGTTGGGCGAGTCTGAATCAACAAAGCTGGTTTGGAGACCCACCACAACGACCGAGATGGATTTGGAAGCCATGCAGAAGTTGATGAAGCTTGTGGAAGCGCTCGAAGATGATGACGATGTTCAACGAGTTACCACGAATTTTGAAGCGCCTGATGACGTGATGTCACAACTCTAAATTCTTCGGCTTTGCACCCGATACAGCCCGTCTGTGTCAATCACCGCTCGACAACTTCGGTTGGTCCGTGTCGTTCCAATCTGAAGGGCGGCCATAAGGAGGATGGGACAAGGTGTCTTAGGTTTAAGGTCCGATGCTTTATGCCTTTGATGCACGGGTTTCAGGAGGCGACGTGAATGTTTGGAGTGCCTCCTAAGAGCATATGATCACGCCTAAGATAAACGGAAATTTCGCTAATCCCACTGTTCGCGAAGACAAAAAACGCTAGCCAAAGATCCGCGACATTCCAAAAAAGCTAACGGTGCATTTAGGACTTTTAGCTTGGCTTGTCGGCCTTTGTTGCGCAAGACGCGTCAAAACATTCTTTACTGCGTTAAGCCGTTCACGCGCCTTGCTTGCGCCTGCCTTTGCCTGAACGTTCAAGATTTTCGACTGTGTTTGCAGCGCAGACTCAATGATGGCAAATTCTTCTGGGCTAAGATCCAATGCCTTTGATCTCCCTGTCATGAACTCGTCCTCTTCTATGTCGTGCAGTTAGGAACGGAACGCTTCTAAAGCCACTTTCTATTATCCACCTCACCGATATGTGTGCTCACGTGTGAAATTTAAGGTAGGCGGCGTAGGTATGTTTGAGCCGTTTGTTTGATCGCGCGCGTGAGCAGTTCAAGTGCGGGCGCCATCGCACGGGTGATTTGCCAATACAGGGGCACGTCGAGCGGTAGGTCTGGGTCTAAAGCGACCAGCCGATGTGCCGCGAGATGATCGGCAATCAAGGCTTCTGGGTTCATGCCCCAGGCCAGCCCATGGAGTGTTGCGTCAATGAATGCATGTGTTGACGGCATCTGATGGCGCGGCGGGTGCAGTGCTTCTCCCGTCTTTTGACTAACCCATCGGTTCTGTAGATGATCTTTCGGGGTGAATGTCAGCATCGGCGCGGCGGCAAGTGTTCTCGCGTTCACACCCGATGCGAAGTGACTGCGCATGTAAGCCGGGCTTGCTGTTGCGATGTAGCGAAGCGCGCCCAACGCGAATACATCGCAACCTGGCGCAGCACGCGCATGACCGGTGACAGCGGCGCTGACAGTCCCCTGGCGCAAAAGCTCATCCGCCGTGTCTTGATCGTCTATTTGAAGATCAAACAGCAGCTTGGGCGTTTTTGCTAGGGCAGGCACCAACCAAGTGGCAAGACTGTCGGCTGGAACCGCCAGCCGAATGTGAGGAGCGTTCGCTTTACCGCGTGCGCCCAGCACGGCGGCTTCCATCAGCGCAACATCCTCGGCGTGTTTGGCTAAACGCTTGCCAAGTGCGGTGCCTTCGCAAGGCATGCCACGGATGACAAGGGTCGCGCCAATCTGCTCTTCCAGGCTTTTTATTCGTTGCGATATCGCCGAGGGCGTCACATTGAGCGTTACCGCTGCCGCATCAAAGCTCCCTAGTCTGAGAATGGTGGAGAGTGCGTCAAGTTGGGCAGGATCAAGCTTCATTAGAAATGCTTATGTGAGCTTATTAACATTAATTTGATTTAACTGGATTTGGTTACTAGTCCAAGCGCAGTTTTGCTGCTGAAGGGTGTTGTCATGCTTGCGTCGTTTTTGCCGGGCTTTTTGCTGAGCCTAACGCTCATTTTGGCAATTGGCGCGCAAAACGCTTTTGTTCTACGCCAAGGGGTGCGACGCGAACATGTTTTCTGGGTGTGTCTGACATGCGCGCTGTCGGATGCTGTGTTGATCACCGCCGGTGTATTTGGCTTTGGTGCTTTGGCGGCGGCATTACCCGGTCTTGAAACAACCATGCGATACGGTGGGGCAGCCTTCCTCATCTGGTACGGGGCACTAAACGCCCGCGCCGCCTGGCGAGGGGGCAGCGCATTGCACACCGACGGCACCGCAGCTGTCAGTCTACGCCAGGCAATTTTCACGCTGCTGGGGCTCACTTTTCTAAATCCGCATGTGTATCTCGACACGGTTGTGTTGATTGGATCAATTTCGGCGCAATACCAAGATCGATTTGCCTTTGGCTTCGGTGCGGCCCTCGCGAGTTTTGCGTTCTTTTTCACGCTAGGCTACGGGGCTCGGCTGCTAAGCCCTCTGTTCGCCAAACCCTTTAGCTGGCGTATCCTTGATGTGCTGATCGCGCTGACGATGTGGGGCATCGCCGCGAAACTTTTGATCTCTTGAGGTTGCTCTTGACCGTGTGAGAGCGCAAGCTTTCAACATGACGGACAACGCGCCAAACCGACCGGTCACGGGCATTTTCTGGATGCTGGTCACGGGCATATGCTTTATCCTGGTGACGGCCTTGGTAAAGTACATGGGACCGCGGCTCCCAGCAGCTGAATCCGCCTTCCTCCGCTACCTGATGGGCCTTGTTTTCTTGCTGCCCGCACTCACTGCGCTCAAGCAGACTCACCTGACCCCGCGACAGTGGTCACTTTTCGCGCTCCGGGGCTTTTTTCACGCGCTGGGCGTGATCTTGTGGTTCTTTGCGATGACCCGCATTCCCATCGCCGAGGTGACGGCGATGAACTACCTCGCGCCAATTTATGTGACACTCGGCGCTGCCCTTTTCCTGGGCGAGAAACTCGCTTTGCGCAGGATTGTGGCGGTGATTATGGGCCTTCTGGGGGCAGTGATCATTCTTAGACCCGGTTTCAGAGAGGTAAGCATGGGTCATCTGGGGATGTTGGCGGCAGCGGTGGTGTTTGCAGGCTCCTACCTTCTGGCGAAGCTAATGTCAGGTGAGGTGCGTGCTGCCGTGGTCGTTGCGATGTTGTCGATTTTTGTGACGTTAGGATTAGCCCCTTTTGCGCTTCCTATTTGGATCAAGCCTACCGGAGAAGAGCTTTTGATCCTCTTTGCTGTCGCCTGTTTTGCGACGGCAGGTCACTATACCATGACGCTGGCGTTTGCCGCCGCCCCGGTGACCGTGACGCAGCCGGTCACGTTTCTGCAGCTTGTCTGGGCGACAGCGCTCGGCGCTATTGCTTTTGCCGAGCCGATTGACATCTGGGTGATCATTGGTGGCTTTGTCATTTTATCTTCTGTCACATTTATCACCTGGCGCGAAGCAATGCTAAAGCGTCCCATCACACCGAATATGAACGCGACCAAGCTGTGAGATGTACACGACGACATGCTGCACTTTGATCGCCTCTTGAATAACGGTGCGCTTGCGACTTGCCTTTTGAGAAGCCTCTGCTTTTTTGATTGACTGATCAATCAAAATCATTTTTCTGTTTTTAAGGAGCTGTGGGAATGCACCGAAATGCCAAGACTTGGAATGGAACCGATCCGCCGATCCGCGTTGGTGCAGGCGACGATTGATGCGATTGGAGAAGCGCAGTCTTTAGACGTCACAGTGGGTCAGATTGCCAAGCGTGCCGGCATGTCCACCGCCCTCGCCCACCATTATTTCGGAGGCAAAGACCAGATATTCTGCGCTGCGATGCGTCACATTTTGTCGGTGTATAAGAAGGTGGTGGTACAGCGCCTCGCAAAAGCGAAAACACCGCGCGACAGGGTCGCTGCTGTGATCATTGCCAGCTTTGATGAAACATGTTTCGCGCCTGACACCATTTCTGCCTGGATGACACTTTACGCTGCGTCCAGGACGAATGCCGGCACCCGGCGATTGCTCCGCGTGTACCAACACCGTCTGCGGGCCAATTTGACGCATTCGCTGCGCTGTTTGAGCCAAGCGCCGCGAGAGGATGCTGAAACGCTGGCCGCTTTGATCGACGGTCTCTATCTACGCGCAGCGCTGTCACGCGCCACGACGGCGGATGAGGCATGTCGCTGTGCGATAGCGACACTGGATCTTTTGTTGGGGATGCAGGAGTGAAGGCCCCCAATATCCTCATCATGATGGTCGACCAACTGAACGGGACGCTGTTCCCAGATGGTCCGGCAGAATGGTTGCATGCGCCCCATCTCAAAGCACTTGCGGCGCAATCAACACGCTTTGCCAATACCTATACCGCGTCCCCCCTTTGCGCCCCGGGTCGAGCCGCCTTTATGTCAGGGCAGCTGCCGCGTGCCACCGGTGTTTATGACAATGCTGCTGAGTTCTGTTCTTCCATCCCCACCTACGCGCACCACTTGCGGCGTGCAGGGTATCACACGTGTCTATCGGGCAAGATGCATTTTGTGGGTCCCGATCAACTCCACGGTTTCGAAGAGCGTCTAACAACAGACATCTACCCCGCTGATTTTGGGTGGACACCGGACTATCGCAAGCCCGGAGAGCGGATCGATTGGTGGTATCACAATATGTCGTCGGTGACTGAGGCTGGCATCGCCGAGACCTCAAATCAGATGGAATATGATGATGAGGTTGCCTACGAGGCGACGCGGAAACTCTACGATCTTTCGCGCGGCGCAGAGCAACGTCCTTGGTGCCTGACCGTAAGTTTCACACATCCTCATGATCCGTATGTGGCGCGGAGGAACTACTGGGATCTTTACGAGACCTGTCAGCATCTGATGCCTGTGGTGCCGACGATGCGTTATGAAGATCATGACCAGCATTCGCAACGCATATTTGACGCGAATGATTGGCGCAGTTTTCACCTCACCGAGGACGACATCCGGCGTTCGCGCCGCGCTTATTTTGCCAACATCAGCTATCTTGACGACAAAATCGGCAGCATTCTGCAAACGCTGGAGGATACGAGACAGGATGCCATTGTCATCTTTGTGTCTGATCACGGCGATATGCTGGGGGAACGTGGCCTTTGGTTCAAGATGTCGTTTTTTGAAGGCGCCTCTCGCGTGCCGCTCATGATCAGCGCGCCTCAGATGCCGCCTGGCTTGCAGACCACACCGGTGAGCACGATCGATCTGTGCCCAACGCTGTGTGACCTTGCGGGTGTGAGCATGGCTGACGTTATGCCATGGACGACGGGCCAAAGCCTTGTGCCCATGGCCCAGGGGGTGGAACGGACAGCGCCTGTTGCGATGGAATATGCGGCAGAGGCATCATACGCTCCCCTGGTGTCGCTTCGCACTGGAAGATGGAAATATAACCGTTGCGCATTGGATCGAGATCAGCTTTTCGATCTGGAGAATGATCCACACGAGTTGAACAATCTTGTTGATGATCCGGATCATCTAACCACGCTCAAAGCGTTGCGCGCGCAGTCGGAGACGCGCTGGGATCTTGCGGCCTATGACGCAGAAGTTCGCGCAAGCCAAGCGCGCCGATGGGTGGTTTATGAGGCGCTGCGCGAAGGCGGGTATTATCCCTGGGACTATCAACCGCTGCGTAAAGCATCCGAACAATACATGCGTAATCACATGAATTTAAACCTGCTGGAAGAAAGCAAGCGGTTCCCGCGCGGTGAGTAGCATAATGCAGCTTAGAAACGAAATTTGTCAGAGGAATCGGTTGTTTAAATGACCCATCCAGCACATCCCTTGGCCAGCCATTTTATCGATGGCGCCTATGTTGAAGATATGGCAGGGGCAACAATCCCTGTGATTTATCCTGCATCAGGAAAACAGATTGCCACGGTTCACGCTGCAACAGCCACGATCGTTGAACGCGCGCTTGCCGCTGCTCAAGCTGCGCAACCTGCCTGGGCTGCGATGACGGGGACGGAACGCGGCCGCATTTTACGCTGTGCTGCAGATATCATGCGCGAAAGAAACCATGATCTGAGCGTGCTTGAAACCTATGATACCGGCAAACCCTATCAGGAAACCTCGGTGGTTGACGCCACATCTGGCGCAGACGCTTTAGAGTATTTCGGTGGCATGGCCGCGACCTTGACCGGTGAGCATATCCCGCTGGGTGAGAACTGGGTCTATACACGGCGAGAGCCCCTGGGAGTTTGCGTCGGCATCGGGGCTTGGAACTACCCCACGCAGATCGCGTGTTGGAAAGCTGCGCCTGCCCTAGCCTGTGGCAATGCGATGATCTTCAAACCGTCTGAGACAACGCCTCTATGTGCACTGAAAGTCGCTGAGATACTCCACGAAGCTGGTTTGCCAGCGGGGCTTTACAATGTTGTGCAGGGCCTTGGTGACGTGGGTCAAACGCTGGTGACAGATCCGCGGGTGGCCAAGGTCTCTTTGACCGGATCCGTGCCAACGGGCCGCAAGGTGTATGCTGCGGCCGCTGCTGGTATCAAACACGTCACGATGGAACTCGGCGGAAAATCACCGCTGATTGTCTTCGACGATGCAGACATCGAAAATGCGATAAGCGGTGCCATCTTGGGCAATTTCTACAGTTCGGGCCAGGTGTGCTCAAACGGAACGCGCGTTTTTGTCCATAAAGCGATTAAGGAAGCATTCCTCGCGCGTTTGACCGAACGCCTCAGCAAAGCGGTGATAGGCGATCCTATGGATCCTGATGTGAGTTTCGGACCGATGGTTTCGGAACGGCAAATGAACATCGTGATGGGATACATCGCCCAGGGCAACGCCGAGGGCGCGCGGCTAGTCGCAGGGGGGGCACCGCTGGATTGCGACGGTTTCTATCTACCGCCGACCGTTTTTGCAGATGTAACGGATGACATGGTGATCGCACGGGAAGAGATTTTTGGCCCCGTGATGGCTGTTTTGGACTTCGAAGAAGAGGATGACGTCATCGCACGCGCGAACGACACTGTTTTTGGCCTGGCTGCGGGCGTGTTTACCCGCGATATCACGCGTGCCCATCGTGTCGCTGGGCAATTCCAGGCGGGGACCTGCTATATCAACACCTACAATGACGCGCCAGTGGAAGCACCTTTTGGTGGGTCGAAAAGCTCGGGTGTTGGTCGCGAAAACTCGAAGGCCGCGATTGAGCATTATTCGCAAGTCAAATCGGTTTTTGTGCGCATGGGTGATCTTGAAGCGCCGTTTTAAAGAGCCGGCCGGCGGAGCATCGGCAGCCCTCGGCACGCCGCAGACGATTAGGTTACGGCAAGTTTTGAGGACGAGGAAAGGTGAGATGAAAGCGGACTATGTCGTCGTTGGCGCGGGAAGCGCGGGTTGTGCAATCACCTACCGGCTGGCCGAAGCAGGCAAGCGGGTGATCGTGATTGAACACGGCGGCACGGATGCGGGGCCGTTCATCCAAATGCCTGCGGCGCTCAGCTATCCCATGAATATGAAGCGATACGACTGGGGATACACCTCCGAACCTGAACCTCATTTGAACAATCGCCGCCTGGCGTGTCCGCGTGGCAAGGTGATAGGGGGATCCTCTTCAATAAACGGCATGGTTTATGTTCGTGGTCATGCGATGGACTTTGACCATTGGTCGGAAGTAGGCGCACACGGATGGTCCTACGCAGACGTGCTGCCCTACTACAAAAGGATGGAAAACTGGCATGACGGCGGGCATGGGGGCGATCCTACTTGGCGTGGCACCGGTGGGCCGTTGCATGTCAGTCGAGGACCCCGTGAAAACCCTCTCTACGCGGCTTTTGTCACGGCGGGGCAGCAAGCAGGTTATCAGTTCACGGCTGACTATAACGGTGAAAAACAAGAGGGTTTCGGCCCGATGGAGCAGACGGTGTGGAAGGGCAGGCGATGGTCTGCAGCCAATGCCTATCTGCGGCCCGCGCAGACAACAGGAAATGTGGACGTCATCCAAGCCTTCGCGCGCAAAGTGGTCTTTAAAGAAGGTCGTGCCTTTGGCGTGGAGGTCATGCGCCAGGGACGGGTGGAGATCATCCAAGCAGAAGCAGAGGTTATTTTGGCCGCCTCCGCTATCAATTCGCCAAAGCTCTTGATGCTGTCGGGCATCGGGCCCGCCTTGGAACTCAGCGCGCATGGAATCGAGGTGATTGCTGACAGGCCGGGCGTCGGTCGCAATCTCCAGGACCATTTGGAAATGTACATCCAGATGGCCGCCTCTCAACCCGTTACGCTTTACCGCTACTGGAACCTGATTTCAAAAGCAGTGATCGGCGCGCGGTGGATGTTTGCCAAGACGGGGTTGGGAGCGTCGAACCAGTTTGAGAGCGCGGGATTTATTCGATCTAAGCCTGGTGTGGCCTATCCGGATATCCAGTTTCATTTCCTTCCTCTCGCGGTGCGCTATGACGGCAAACTCGCCGCGAAGGGTCACGGGTTTCAGGCGCATACAGGGCCCATGCGCTCGCAGTCGCGCGGTACGGTCACGCTCAGATCTCCCGATCCGGATGCGGCGCCCGTTATCCGCTTCAACTACATGTCCCACCCTGATGACTGGGATGAATTTCGTACAGCAATCCGTCTGACGCGCGAAATATTTGGCCAAGACGCGTTTAAACCCTTTGTTAAACAAGAGCTTCAGCCAGGGGCTTCGCATCAGACCGATGCCGAGCTTGATGCCGCGATCGCCGAACATGCGGAAAGCGCCTATCACCCGTGTGGGACGTGTAGAATGGGGCGCCGTGACGATCCGGAAGCCGTCGTTGATCCTGAAACGCGTGTCATTGGTGTGGCTGGCTTGCGCGTGGCTGACAGTTCTATCTTTCCGCGCATCACTAACGGCAACCTCAACGGTCCTTCGATCATGGTAGGCGAAAAAGCCTCTGATCACATATTGGGCCGTGATCCTTTGCCCCGCGTCAATGATCAGCCATGGGTCCATCCAGAGTGGTCAGTCGCGCAGCGCTAACTTATTGCCGGCAGGGTCGCAATATTGGGATATGCTCTTTAGGGCGCTGTGCCACGCGCAGCGTTCTAAAGCATGCCGCCCAAAACCGGATACACCCCTTTCCCCATCACTCGCCCGCCCAACAGCTTCTGTTGTGCCGCGCCGGTCCGCACCTATGGGGCAGCGCGACCGCACCACCTCTTCAGACCGGCGCTAAGTCGGTTTGGGTAAGGTGCTTAAGGTTTAAGGCCCGATGCTTTAGCTGATGAAAGCATCTGAAAGGCGCGATGCCTGAGGTGAGTCTGGCTCGCAACACTTTGGTCTATCTTGTTGAAAACAGACCGTCCGAGTTGATGTGTGGGCACGTGCTCCACATTTTAACCAAATGTTAAGGTTTATCTGTTGTCTGCTGATCGTCTTGATCGCCCAACCGTTGGCGGCAGAGCCGGTGACGGGGCAGTTGCGCATCATAGACGGCGATACGATTGAAGTTGCAAACAAGCGGATCCGGCTTTTTGGTATCGACGCGCCTGAGCATGGCCAGCCCTGCGTTACCCTCTCCGGGCAGACATGGTCTTGCGGTGAATGGGTAACAGAACAGGTCCGCACCCGATTTGACGGCCAGCTTGCGCGCTGCATCACGCAAGATACTGATCGCTACGGTCGCATCGTGGCGATTTGTGAGGTTGCGGGCGAAGACATGGGCGATGTTCTGGTCTCGGATGGTCTTGCCTACGCTTACCGGCTGTATTCGATGCGCTATGACCTGCAAGAGAAGGCCGCCCTTATCGCGGATCGCGGGATCCACAGTTTTGTGATGCAGTCTCCTGCGCGCTACCGTGTTTTACAGAAAGCAGGTAAAAGTAGCCCGCCCGACGATTGCCATATCAAAGGAAACATCAGCAGGAACGGCGCCCGCATTTATCACATGCCGGGTCAACGATTTTATGCGCGCACCAGCATCAATCTACAAAACGGGGAACGCTGGTTTTGTTCTGAAGCGCAAGCGCGTGCCTCCGGATGGCGCGCGGCCAAACGTTAAGACTGGGAGGTCCGAGGCGGATTGCGTAACCCCAATTGGCGCTCACGTCGGATCACGAGCTGGATAGAGGCCACGCCCGCGAGGGCGGTAAACAGCATCAACCATAGCAATGGATAGGCTCCCGTTTCAGGTGTGAGCAACGCGCCCGCAAGGACGGAGAGGATGGAGCCGCCTCCGATCATGATTGCCCCGGCGAGGCCAGATGCGGTGCCCGCTAAATGTGGCCGTACGGAAAGCGCTCCGGCAGTGGCATTGGGGATGCACAATCCGTTGCCGATCCCCACCAGTGTCATCATGCCAAAAAAGCTTTCTGCGCTGCCATGTCCTGACAGGAAAATCAGCAGGGAAATTCCCGCCCCCGCAGCATTTGCCAAACAGCCCCACATAACCATGGTGTTGACACCAAAACGCGTTGCATAGAGGCCGGTGAGGAAATTCCCCGCAAAATACCCGATGGCGGGCGCGCCAAAGTAAAGACCCAGCCAAAAAGGGCTTAAGCCAAAGACTGTGGCGCCGACATAGGGTGCACCGCCAAGATAAGCAAAGAAAGCGCCCGAACAGAACGCCGATGCCATGGCATAGCCCCAAAAGCGTGGCGAGCGCAGAAGTTCGGGATATTCGCGAAACTGCGCAAGAATGGATTTCTCAGAGGCGCGTGCGGTCTCGCCCATGTCTGAAAGAACAATGATCAAAGCCACCGCGCCCACGGCGAACATTGCCCAGAAGTTTGAGGTCCAACCAAAGACCTCCGCCAAGGCACCTCCAATGCCTGGACTAAGCATGGGCACCAGCGCCATGCCCATGGTCACATAGCCGATCATCGAGGCGGATTGATCCTGGGTGTACAGATCTCGAATAACTGCGCGGCTCAGCACGATGCCTGCAGCCATGACGGCTTGAAGCACGCGAAACAGCAAAAACACCGTCACATTCTGGGCCAGGATGCAGCCCAACGTAGCGAGCAGAAACAACACGAGCGCCCAGATCATGACGCGGCGTCGCCCAAGATTGTCCGACAGTGGCCCGATGAAAAGCTGCATCAGCGCGCTGCACGAGAGATATAGTGGGACCGAAAGTTGAATAACGGCGTAGTCCGTCTGAAAATGCTCGGCCATCTGCGGCAGGCTCGGCAGAAAGACGTTCATCACCATTGCCGATAGACCGGCCAATAAGATCAGCGTTGAGATATGAGGCGGTGTCGCGCGATTAAGGAAGATGATCCGCGGACTGGACGCTTGCGAGTTTTCCATCTTAGTGAGCTAGCTTTCCGCAAGCGATTTGTCGACCGGCAAAACCTGGTGCGTGCGCGCCTTCCCCCACAGCGCAAGATATTTCGCAAAACCAAAGAATGGTGCTTTTCTCTCGGTGCTCGCATTCGATAGTATATGCGGAAATAAACGCAGAGGGATGCAATGAAAGATATTCTCGAACAGCTTGAACAGCGGCGTGAAACGGCCCGGCTGGGCGGTGGTCAACACCGTATTGATGCGCAGCACGGGCGCGGCAAGCTCACCGCACGCGAACGGGTGGATCTGCTGCTGGATGAGGGAAGCTTTGAAGAGTTCGACATGTTTGTCACTCACCGCTGTACTGATTTCGGGATGGATGAACAAAAGCCTGCCGGGGACGGCGTGGTCACAGGATGGGGCACGATCAATGGTCGCTTGGTCTATGTTTTTAGCCAAGATTTCACGGTGTTAGGCGGCTCTGTATCGGAAACTCATGCGAAAAAGATCTGTAAGATCATGGATATGGCCGTCCAGAATGGCGCGCCCGTGATCGGCATCAACGATTCCGGCGGCGCGCGCATTCAGGAAGGCGTGGACAGCCTTGCAGGCTATGGTGAGGTCTTCCAGCGCAACATCGAAGCTTCTGGTGTGGTGCCACAGATCAGCGTGATCATGGGGCCTTGCGCAGGTGGGGCGGTTTATTCCCCCGCGATGACTGACTTTATCTTCATGGTCAAAGACAGCTCTTACATGTTCGTCACTGGGCCGGAGGTCGTGAAAACTGTGACCAATGAACAGGTCACGGCAGAGGAATTGGGCGGGGCCAGCACGCATACGAAAAAATCCTCCGTTGCCGATGCCGCGTTTGAAAACGATGTGGAGGCATTGGCGGAGGTGCGCCGTCTGGTCGATTTCCTGCCCGCCAACAACCGTGAAGGCGCGCCCGTGCGTCCGTTCTTTGACGACCCTAATCGGATTGAGGCATCGCTGGACACGCTGGTGCCCGAGAACCCCAACACGCCTTACGATATGAAAGAGCTGATCCTCAAGCTGGCGGATGAAGGCGATTTCTACGAAATTCAGGAGGAGTTCGCCAAGAGCATCATCACCGGCTTCATCCGACTTGAGGGGCGCACGGTCGGCGTTGTCGCCAACCAACCGATGGTGCTGGCGGGCGTGCTGGACATTGATAGCTCCCGCAAGGCCGCGCGGTTTGTGCGCTTCTGCGATGCGTTTGAGATCCCGATCCTCACGCTGGTGGATGTCCCCGGCTTCCTGCCCGGCACGTCCCAGGAATATGGCGGGGTGATCAAACACGGCGCGAAACTGCTTTTTGCTTATGGAGAGGCGACGGTGCCAATGGTCACCGTGGCCACGCGCAAGACCTATGGCGGGGCCTATGTCGTGATGGCCTCCAAACACCTGCAGGCCGATTTCAACTATGCCTGGCCCACGGCGGAAGTGGCCGTGATGGGGGCCAAGGGGGCGGTGGAGATCATCCACCGCGCAGACAAAGGCGATCCGGACAAGATCGCGGCGCATACGCAGGAATACGAGGATCGCTTTGCCAACCCCTTCGTCGCCGCCGAGCGTGGGTTCATCGACGAGGTGATCCAGCCGCGTTCAACGCGGAAGCGGGTCGCGCGTGCATTCGCGTCCCTGCGGAATAAGAAGAAAATGATGCCGTGGAAGAAGCACGATAATATTCCGTTGTAGTGTAATGACATATGTGGAAACACCAATCGCAAGGGCAGCGCCCGACCGCGGGCGTCGCGCTGGCGCCGCCAGCTGGTGCCGCCGGGTGGTGGGTCTGTTTCGCCCTAAGGGGTGGTTGCTATGACCATTTGGAAAAACCAAGCCTTCACCATCGCCCATGCCGATGACGGCAAATTCAAAGGGGCCGGGCTGCGGCTGTTCTTTGATTACGAAGGGCAGGGGGAGCATACCTTGCGCGCAGGCTCTTGCGTGCTGCAACCGCCCGGCATCAAACACCGCGAGGTGCGGCATTCCGATGATATGGAGCTGATCGAAATTATCTCGCCCGCCGACTTCACCATGCAAGAGGAGGCGGCCCCGTGAGAGCGCTGCTTCTTCCTCTGGCCCTTGCCGCGACACCGCTTTGGGCGCTCGATGTGCCCTCCGGCCAGTTGGTGACGTTGCAAGAGGTGCTGATTGATGAGGTGGGCGCGGAAACCTGGCTGCGCTTTCGGTTTCTGGCACCACAGATCGCGCGGGAGGGGGGCAGCATCCCCTATGATCTTGCGGCTGAGGACATCGCGTTCCTGTGCACCGATCTCGCCCTGCCCTATCTGGCGGAATATGCGTTGACGGGTGAGGTGGTCGTGATCTCTCTCGCGGATCGCGCGACAGAATTTGGCGTGCCAGACCCCGACGCGACACAGTTTTTCGAAGCATTCCGCATTGTGGACAACACCTGCACCTTTGAGGATTTTTAGTGCTGCCACAGTCAAATATCAACGCACCTTCATATGGGCAAGGCTGTGCACATCTTGTGAACAGGAGCCCGCGCTGATGCCCGCCTATATGCTCAAACATCGCGGTTTTCCGGGCCGTTTGCCGGGGACGGATTTTCAATTCGTTATCCGTCGCCCCAACCCACGTGGCGTCACGCCCATCACCCGCCGGGAACGCCGCCCAGATCGGCGCGCGCCCGATAGGCGTGCGGATGCCGCATTTATGCAAGCGCTGTGGCAGCATTTTGGCCCGCACCCCTTTGAGCGTGGCAATCTGGATGCTGGGCGCTTGTCTTGGCTTTTTGGCCGCGAGGTGTTGCCCGCCAGCGACCCGTTTGATCCCGCAGACTATGAAGCACTGTTGGTGATTGACGTGGCCGCCGCCCGCGCGGCCTTTCCCGAAGCTTTTGAGACGCAGGAGTTTTGATGCCCCCGTCCCCCAGACACACAAGACCCCAGAAGGATCTACCATGTTCAAGAAAATCCTAATCGCCAACCGGGGCGAAATCGCCTGTCGCGTCATCAAGACCGCGCGCAAGATGGGTATTCAAACAGTGGCCATCTTTTCGGATGCGGATGCCAAGGCGCTGCATGTGCAGATGGCGGATGAAGCCATTCATATCGGGCCACCCCCGGCGAACCAATCCTACATCGTGATCGAGAAAGTGATGCAGGCGATCAAGGCGTCCGGTGCGCAAGCGGTGCATCCCGGCTACGGCTTCCTGTCTGAGAACGCGAAATTCGCTGAAGCCTTGGACGCGGCAGGCGTGGCCTTTGTCGGGCCGCCAAAGGGTGCGATTGAGAAGATGGGGGATAAGATCACCTCAAAGAAGATCGCGAAGGATGCAGGGGTCTCTACCGTTCCCGGATATATGGGGCTGATTGAAGATGCCGATGAGGCGGTGAAGATTTCGACCGAAATCGGCTACCCCGTGATGCTCAAAGCCTCCGCCGGGGGCGGCGGCAAGGGGATGCGGATCGCTTGGAATAACGAAGAAGCGCGAGAGGGCTTCCAGTCGTCTAAGAACGAGGCGGCCAATAGCTTCGGCGATGATCGGATTTTCATCGAGAAATTTGTGACCCAACCCCGCCATATCGAAATCCAGGTCCTGTGTGACGCGCATGGCAATGGGATCTATCTGGGCGAGCGGGAATGTTCGATCCAGCGCCGGAACCAGAAGGTGGTGGAAGAAGCGCCTAGCCCGTTTTTGGATGAAGCGACCCGCAAGGCGATGGGCGAGCAGGCCGTGGCCTTAGCTCAGGCCGTGGGGTACACAAGCGCGGGCACGGTGGAATTCATCGTGGACGGCGACAAGAATTTCTATTTCCTTGAAATGAACACCCGCTTGCAGGTCGAACACCCGGTGACAGAACTGATTACGGGTGTGGACCTGGTGGAACAGATGATCCGCGTGGCCAATGGTGAGGCGCTGACGATCACCCAGGATGATGTCACCCTAACCGGCTGGGCGATCGAAAACCGGCTTTATGCCGAAGACCCCTATCGCGGCTTCTTGCCGTCGATCGGTCGTTTGACCCGCTACCGCCCGCCGCAGGAAGTTGCGGCCGGGCCGATGCTGGAAAACGGTACCTGGCATGGTGACGCCCCCACAGGTGAGACAGGTGTGCGCAATGACACGGGCGTCTATGAAGGCGGCGAGATTTCGATGTACTACGATCCCATGATCGCCAAGCTCTGCACCTGGGGGCCGGATCGTGCGTCCGCCATTGAGGCGATGCGCGTGGCGCTCGACAGTTTTGAAGTGGAGGGGATTGGCCATAACCTGCCGTTTGTCGCGGCGGTGATGGATCATCCAAAGTTCATCTCGGGCGATATGACCACGGCCTTCATTGCTGAGGAATATCCCGAAGGGTTTGAAGGTGTCGATCTGCCGGAAGCCGAATTGCGCCGAGTTGCGGCAGCGACAGCAGCCATGCACCGCGTTGCAGAAATTCGCCGCGCGCGTGTGTCTGGCCGGATGGACAATCATGAACGCAAGGTGGGCAGCGACTGGAATGTTACACTTCAAAGCTATTCGTTTGATGTGGTGACAGCCGCTGATCCTGAGGGGGCGACCGTGTCTTTCGAAGACGGCACCGAAATGCGCGTTGTGGGCAATTGGACGCCGGGGGATAAGCTGGCGGTGATGACCGTCGATGGCGGGCCACTGGTGCTCAAAGTGGGTAAAATATCCGGCGGATTTCACATCCGCACCCGTGGCGCAGACCTGCGCGTGCACGTGCGCACGCCGCGTCAGGCGGCCTTGGCCCGGCTGATGCCGGAAAAAGTGCCGCCGGACACGTCAAAGATGTTGTTGTGCCCCATGCCGGGGCTAGTAGTGAAAATGGACGTGGCTGTGGGAGATGAGGTCCAAGAGGGGCAAGCGTTGTGCACCATTGAGGCCATGAAGATGGAGAACATTTTACGCGCGGAGCGGAAGGGCGTGGTTTCAAAGATCAACGCCGGCGCGGGTGACAGCTTGGCGGTCGACGACGTCATCATCGAGTTCGAGTGAATGACCCTTCTGTCATAGCTTGGCTGCAACAGGTCGACACCGGCATTTGGCAAGCAGTCATCGCTGGGGGTATCGTTGCGATAGGTTGGGCCGTGAACGGCTGGCAGAATCGCCGCGTCGCGGCAAGGCTCCGCAAAGAAAAGCTGCGCGATTATCATCGAGCAATATACGCTGAAATCGGCGCAAATTTGGCCAACCTCTGGGATGTGGAGAGCTTGGAAAACCATCGCGATGCGATTTTGGCGCGAATGGCCGGTGATCCATCGTTTGTGCCTTTCATTCCGATTGAGCGGCAAGACGCGGTTTTTGACGCGTTCATCGGCGAAATCCACATTTTGCCCCGGCAGACGATTGACCCAATCGTGGTTTACTATGCCCAGGTCAAATCCATCGCTGCACTAGCACTTGATATGCGATCAGACCGTTTTGCGAGTATGCCGCCTGACAGTCGCAGAGCCATGTACGAGGATTACATTGACATGAAAATTCAACTGCTGGCGTTTGGTCAATATGCCAACGCATTGATCAGTGCCTACTCAGAAGGCAGCACATTAGGCGCGCAAAGGGCAGCTCAACGGCTTAGTAGCCAGGGCGCGGACCTGTCCGACCGGTAAGCGGTATGGGGAGGTAAGTGTCTTTGTCCATGTCACATCCTTCTCATCACGGCCGCATAACATCTCTTAAGCGTTAACGTAAGTCTTAGCTACCGCGCGCCTCTTCCTTCGCCTCGCGGATTTCGCGCTGCCGCATCGGCATTTTATCGATGCTGCGACTGATCTCTCTGACGCTCCAAGGGAAGGGTTTGCGCAGTTTAATCCCGCCATCTTTCCCCACTAACACCAGCATGAACCCGCGCGGGCGCATTTTCAGTCGCAAGGCGCTTCTCGCATCGGGGTTTGTATCTGTCAGGACGATCACATCCCGCTCTGACAGTTCTGCCGCATCCTCGCTCAACAACTCCAATTGTTCGATGAACGCGGGGTCATCCTCGCTGTCAGCAAAGACGAGCACGGGCCGATTTTTCCAGCGAAATTCGCTTAAATCTTCCATATCTGCTGGCAAAAACAATGATTTACCCTGGGTTGCAGCACCTTCTTGAGCGGCTGCAACGGTGCTCATTAAACCTGCGAAAACAAAGGGGATAAAGCGTTTCATGACGTCTCCTCTGACCGCTGATATAGTCACATTCCTCTGAAATGCGATGCCAAAATCGCTGCTTTGAAGATTAAACCGAACGCAAGTACTTTTGCGGTATCGCTGCGCGGAAAGTGAGATTGCCGCGCACCAAGGCAGATCTTGGCGAAGGTTTGCCACAGGTTTCTATGGACATCATTCTTCATCTCGGCGCGCATCGCACCGCCACCACCTCATTTCAGCACTATGTGCGGGATCATCGATGCAAGCTGATGCGTCACCGCATTGGGTTTTGGGGGCCCCAACATACGCGCAATGCCGTGTTTCCTGGTTTGTTCAAGAACCGGGCGACGGTCTCTGACCGCGATGTGGTGGCACTGGCGGAGAGCCGGGTCAATCTGCTGGTCAAGAGTGCGGCGGCATCAGGTTTTAAAAGCTTGTTGATTAGCGATGAAAATCTCTTGGGCACCTGCGCTCAAAATCTGCGCACCGGTCAGCTTTATCCACAGGTTAGGCGAAGAATGCGCTGTCTGGACCGCGTCTTTGGCGCACGGTTGAGCCGCATCGTGCTGTCGATCCGTTCTCAAGATATGTGGTGGCCTTCCGCCTTTGCATTGACATGGAGTAAGTGCCGCGTACCTACGCGCACACCGAACTTTGGGCAGGCTACTCTTGGCGTGCGCCGTTGGCAGCACGTTATCGAAGATATTGCGCGTGCCGCGCCTCAGGCGGAATTGATTGTGCTGCCTTTTGAGAGATTTGCAGGTAGGCCCCACGCCAAATTGCGGGCGGCGACGGGCATAGATTTGCCGCCTGATAGGCAAGAGCGGTGGCTTAACGCATCGACCAAGCTGCTGAGCGACGCTGCTCTTCCCTCCGATCGGAAACAGCCCATGCTTGGGCAAGCACCTTTTGCTTCGGTCGCGCACCTTCTTTACAAGAAAAGAGCGTTGCTGCGCGCCGCATACCTCGAAGACTTGCGGTGGTTGGCTGCTGGTGCGGATGGTCTTGCCACGTTGCAAGAGAATGGGCTTCACAAACCTGTCTACATGCGTCAGTCAGGGACCGGTAGGCAACAACGACTGTGAGTGATTATGACCAAGGACAGCGCAAAAGACACTTGGCGCGCGATGGCCGAGGGAGAGTTGCGCGGGCGCAGTGTGAGTGACTTAACCTGGCGAACGCTTGAAGGCATTGATGTTCAACCGATCTACACCGCGGACGATTTAGAAGAAGTAGAGCATTTGGGTTCTCTTCCTGGCGAGGCGCCTTTTACACGCGGCGTGAAAGCAACCATGTATGCGGGCCGCCCGTGGACGATTAGACAGTACGCAGGCTTTTCAACGGCGGAGGAATCAAACGCATTCTATCGTCGCGGGCTGGCTGCGGGACAGCAAGGCGTGTCTGTCGCTTTCGATTTGGCAACGCATCGGGGGTACGACAGTGATCATCCCCGCGTCGAGGGGGATGTAGGTAAAGCGGGCGTTGCTATCGACAGTGTCGAGGATATGAAGGTGCTTTTCGATGGCATACCACTCGATAAGGTGAGTGTGTCGATGACGATGAACGGCGCGGTCATACCGATCCTTGCAAACTTCATCGTTGCGGGAGAAGAGCAGGGCCATAACAAAGCCGTTTTGGCCGGGACCATTCAAAATGACATTTTGAAAGAGTTCATGGTCCGCAACACATATATTTATCCGCCAGAACCTTCGATGCGGATCATTGCCGACATCATCGAATACACGTCTCAAGAGATGCCAAAGTTCAACTCAATTTCGATTTCTGGCTACCACATGCAGGAAGCCGGGGCGAACCTTGTGCAAGAGTTGGCGTTTACGCTTGCCGATGGGCGGGAGTATGTGCGTGCTGCAATAGCCCGAGGGATGGATGTTGATAAATTTGCAGGGCGTTTGAGCTTCTTTTTTGCGATCGGCATGAACTTTTTCATGGAAGCGGCCAAATTGCGCGCGGCACGGCTGTTGTGGCATCGGATCATGTCGGAGTTTTCGCCCAAGAACCCGAAATCATCGATGCTGCGGACCCATTGTCAAACATCCGGTGTGAGCCTTCAGGAACAAGACCCTTACAACAATGTGGTGCGCACCGCCTATGAGGCGATGGCTGCGGCGCTTGGGGGCACGCAATCACTGCACACAAACGCATTGGATGAGGCGATTGCCCTCCCAACAGATTTCTCTGCGCGGATTGCCCGGAATACTCAACTCATCTTGCAGGAGGAGACGGGCGTGACCAACGTGGTCGATCCTCTTGCCGGCTCATACTACGTTGAAAAGCTCACGCATGATTTGGCCGAGGCCGCCTGGGCGCTGATCGAAGAGGTGGAGGAATTAGGCGGCATGACAAAGGCCGTTGCCTCTGGCATGCCCAAACTGCGGATTGAGGAAGCGGCGGCCACGCGGCAGGCAAATATCGACCGAGGAACCGAGGTCATCGTCGGCGTCAACAAGTATCGTCGCGATACTGAAGACCCGATCGACATTCTTGACGTAGACAATGTTGCAGTACGCGAAAGCCAGATTAAGCGTCTGGAACGCATCCGCGCAGAACGCGATGAAGCTGGCTGCACAGCCGCGTTGAATGAAATGAAGCGCCGTGCGCGCGAGGGGGGCAACTTACTGGAAGCGGCGGTAGAGGCGGCGCGTGCCCGCGCATCAGTTGGTGAGATTAGCGGTGCGATGGAAGAGGTGTTCGGCAGGCATCGGGCAGAGGTCAAAACGCTGGCTGGCGTCTATGGCGCAGCTTACGACGGTGATGCAGACTTTGCTGCGATCCAAAAATCCGTAGAGAAATTTGCAGAAGATGAGGGTCGGCGCCCGCGTATGTTGGTGGTCAAGATGGGTCAAGACGGCCATGACAGGGGTGCCAAGGTGATTGCGACCGCTTTTGCGGACATCGGGTTTGATGTGGATGTCGGTCCGCTGTTCCAAACACCGGCAGAGGCAGCGCAAGATGCCGTAGATAACGACGTGCATGTGATCGGCATCAGCAGTCAAGCGGCGGGGCATAAAACACTCGCGCCGCAGCTGGTCGCTGCGTTGAAAGAGGCCGGGGCGGAGGACATTCTTGTGATTTGCGGCGGTGTTATCCCGCAACAAGACTATCAGTTTCTCTATGACGCGGGTGTGAAGGCGATCTTTGGACCAGGGACAAATATCCCTGAGGCTGCTCAGGACATTCTAAAGCTCATTCGCGCGGCCAGATCGTGAGAAAGGGAGCGGTTTAGGCCGCTTTTGAACTTTGCCGAGCCTTACTCGAGAGCGCTGAGGATGTGCTTTATGCAGCTTGATCACCTTGCCGTTGCGGGGCTGACTTTGGACGGTGCGACTGCACATGCAGAACAGGCTCTCGGCCTGCCGCTGGAATTAGGCGGGGAGCATGCCGTTTTTCACACTCACAATGCACTCCTGGGGCTTGCTGACGGTCTCTATCTTGAAGCGATTGCCGTCAATCCTGCCGCGCCTGCGCCGGGCCGCGCTCGGTGGTTCGACCTCGACCGGTTCCAAGGTGCCCCGCGATTGAGTAATTGGATTTGTCGCTGCACCGATTTGGATGCAACGCTCGCTTCTTTACCAGAGGGTTTCGGCACGCCTGTTGACTTGAAGAGGGGTGACTTAAGGTGGCGCATGGCTGTGCCAGAAGACGGTATTCTGCCGTTTGACAATTGCGCGCCTGCTTTGATGGCGTGGGAGGGTGCCACGCATCCCGCGCAAAGATTGCGGACTTCGGACGCGCGGTTAAAAACCCTTACCGTTTCCCACCCTCAGGCTGCAACGCTGCGTGACATGCTGGCACCGCATTTCGTGGACGCCCGGCTTCGGTTTGAGACTGGGCCCGCCAAGTTGATTGCCGCTTTCGACATCAACGGCGTTCAAAGAATTCTGACATGATCCTCCGTTCTGCCGTCGTCGAGGATGCGGCCGCCGTTGCTGCGATCTGGAACGCGCTGATCCGCGACAGCCTGGTCACGTTCACGACGCAGGAAAAAACGCCCTCAGAGATGGGCAACTTGATCGCGCTTCGTCCTGACGCGTTCTTTGTTGTCTCCGGCAGCAATAGTGTTCTTGGTTTTGCCACATTTGGCACCTTTAGAGGAGGACCAGGGTATGCCACGACAGTTGAACACACCGTGATGTTGGATCCTGCGGCGCGTGGCCTGGGGCAAGGTAGAAGACTTATGAACGCCCTCATGACGGCTGCACATCAACAGGGTGTGCATGTGATGATTGCCGCAATCAGCAGCGCAAATCCTGACGCTGTGCAATTTCACGAGCGGTTGGGATTTGCAAAAACCGGTCATCTTTACAACGTTGGATATAAGTCAGGCCAGTGGCTCGATCTGATTTTCATGCAGAAAACGCTTGGCTTGACCTGACTTTGCGCTGTTGGTCGGCTATCCTTTGACCATGTCGATATGGACCCGTATTACGGAAGCTTTGGCCGCCCTTGCCTCGGGGGAAGGGATTGCAGCTGTTTTGGAGCGGTTGAAAGCTCCGCCAGAGCGGTCGGTCGCGTTTACCATTGCTGTTATCGCGTTGGGCGCAAAGATGGCGAAGGCGGACGGCCTTGTGACCCGCGACGAGGTGACGGCCTTTCGTGAAGTCTTTCAGATCGCAGAGGAGGACATGGAGAACGCGGCACGCGTTTACAATCTCGCCCGGCAAGATGTTGCGGGATTTGAGGAATATGCCCGCCGCATCGCGGTCATGTTTGATGGTCATGCTGAAATGCTTCACGACGTGATGGAGGGTTTGTTTCACATCGCGATTGCAGATGGCACTTACCACCCCAACGAAAACGCTTTTTTAGAGGACGTAGCGCATATTTTTGGCCTGTCAGAAAACGGGTTTGCTTCGTTGAAGGCGCGGTTTGTCCCGAACACAACGCCGCTACCGCATGTTGTTCTGGGCATTGCGCCCGATGCGACGCTTACAGAAGCGCGCGCTGCGTGGCGCCGCTTGGTGCGTGACAATCACCCGGATGCCTTGATTGCTCGGGGTTTGCCGCAAGAGGCAATCCGCTTGGCTGAAAAGCGCATGATCGACATAAATCGCGCGTGGGAGATTTTGTCAGGCCGCGCCGCCTGATGCGGATCGCCACTTACAATGTTGAATGGTTTTCAGAACTTTTTGACAAGAACGACGCGTTGCAGCCAGACGCGTCATGGTCGTCGCGCTATCACGTCACGCGTGGCGCGCAGATCGACGCCCTAGGCACCGTGTTTCGCGCGATGGACGCCGATGCAGTAATGGTGATCGAAGCCCCAGACCAAAGCAAAAGCCGGTCGACCATTCGGGCGCTAACCAATTTTGCCGCGCATTTCGGGCTGCGCACCAACGAAGCGGTCGTCGGTTTTTCGAACGATACGCAGCAAGAGATTGCGCTTTTGTTCGATCCTGATGTGTTGACTGCTCACCATGACCCGCATGGTTTGCCGTCAGCGGCAGCGGGTGCTTTGGGTGCGCCGCGTTTTGACGGGGCTTTGCGGATTGATTTGGATATTGACGCCACCGAGGATCGCGTCGTGTTTTCAAAACCGCCTTTGGAGCTGAAGGTCACAACGCGCGGCGGTTTCGTGTTTCATATGATTGGCGCACATCTGAAATCCAAAGCGCCGCATGGTGCGCGATCATCTGATGAGGCGCTGAGCATTGGCATTGCAAACCGGCGCAAGCAACTGGCGCAGGCGATCTGGTTGCGTCGCCGGATTGACTCACATCTGCGCGTTCAGACGCCATTGATGGTGCTGGGGGATCTGAACGACGGTCCGGGTCTTGACGCGTTCGAAAACCTATTTGGCCGTTCCTCGGTCGAGATTGTCATGGGCCATAACCAAGCCGGTGCGTTGTTCGACCCTCATGCAAGACAAGCATTGCGTCACAAACTGGGTGCGGCACCTACCACGGCGCGTTTTTGGCTCAGATCAGAACGGCGGTATCTTCAGGCATTGCTCGATTACATCATGGTAACAGAAGACTTTCATGCGCGGGGTGCAGTGTGGCGGATCTGGCATCCTCTTGAGGATCCCTTTTGTTGGACCAAACCAAGTCTGCGAGAGGCGCTTTTGACCGCATCAGACCATTTCCCGGTGACAATTGAATTTGACGCGCCCTCGTAATCGCGCGAAGGGCTCCCTATGTTATAAGCATGAAAAAGATCTTCGCTGGCGCTATTGCTGTTCTTGCTTTCACATCGCCCGTTGCGGCCGAAGAGGCTCAAGAGGGCGGGCTGTCGATGATGGAGCGTGGTGCGCTTCTTTTTATGCAGGGCATGATGCGGGAAATGGAACCGGCGATTGAGGAATTTTCAGATTTGGCGGAAGAGCTTGCACCGGCCATGCGGCAGTTCTCTGATCAAATCAATTCGCACCTCGGCTCTCTGCTAGAAAACGTGGAGGATTGGCGCGCATATGAAGCGCCGGAATTTTTGCCCAATGGTGACATCATCATTCGGCGCAAGCAGGATCGCTCTTTGCCAGATGAGGGGCTCTCCGAAGACGGGACACCACAAATTGACATTTGAGGCTGCGGACCAAAGCGATCCAGCTAGCGGCTATACTCTTTAACACGCTACCTATCGCATCCGGCCGCAAACTTGATACAACCCGTTTTCGATCACCCACTCGCTCAACAGCTTCTGTTGTGCCGCGCCGTTCCGCCTCAATGGGGCGGCGCTACGTCGGTTTGGACCAGGTGGCCTGGGTTTGAGGCCGGTTGCTTTAAGCGCAAGATGTTGTTTTACGGCGCGATTTGATTTCTGTGTTCGCATTCAGGGAGCTGGCGAGCGATTTGAAACGCGCCTCGGCAACTTCCCCAAAAAGCGGGGTTATCTGCGGGCTGAGCCACAGCTGTAAAAGCTGCTTTTTGGGGAACCATCTTAACTCGGCACCATGATCCGCAGGATCCACCCACAGCATAGCGCCAAACCGCATCGCCTTTCCAAGTACCTCCGCCTCTTTTTGGGTTTGAGCATCGATCATGTCATACAGCTCTTTAAACCGCGTATGCTCTCGTTTGTTTGAATAGCGATAGAGCAAAGCAAGACCCAAAAAAACGCGCTCAGAATGTTTAAGACCGCCCAGGTTCGCACGCGTGGCATTATCAAAACACACCTCTGCCCGATAGTCCGGATGTGCGCGCCAACTAACATCATGCAGTAGGCAAGCTGCCTTTACCAAGCGCTTTCGTGGAGCGGAGGTCGATTTATACAGGGGTAGGATGAAGCTGTAGAGCGTTTTTCCAAACCCGGGAAGCCGGGCGTCTTTGACTTCAGCAAATCGGCAGGCTTCAATCAATGGATCACGGTCTCGCAATCGTTGCGGCATTTGCTCGTACAGCATGCCCTCGCGAATACCATAGCTTGAGATTGCAATGTCCTTTGGCTTAAACGTCTTCACAAGCCGGATCAGCACCTCCATTGCGAGGGGCACCAATGGCATGCGGTTGGCGGAGACGTCGCTGGCAAGGCGTAACGCATCATGGTCACTTTTTTTGATCAGGTCGCGTGTGGCGCGTACGGCCTTCGCATCCATCCGATACTCATGAAGAACACGCAGCGGATATCCCCGCCGATACATATCGATTTTCGCGATGGCCCGCCAAGAGCCACCGACGAGAAAGAGCCGGTCGCGTTGGGGCCCCAGCCGGGCCTTAAGTGCTTGAACTGTTTCCTTAATATATAGCTCACGGCCCTTTAGTCCGCCCTTCAGATCGCGCAGCTTTAGCGGACCCAACTGTGCGCTTACCCTTCGGCCCACGCGTCCACCTGCAATTTCAGCCAGTTCCATAGAGGAACCGCCGATGTCGCACACCAGCCCGTATGCACCCGGCCAGCCGAGGAGCACGCCTTGCGCTGACAGCCGCGCCTCTTCTTCCCCTGTCATCACCCAGATCCGCAACCCAGTCTCGCGCCTTACCTCATTGCAAAACTCACGCCCATCGCTGGCCTCTCGGACAGCGGCTGTGGCCACCACCGTGAGTTCAGATAGCTCCATGCTATCGGCTAACATTTTGAAGCGCCGCATTGCCGCGACTGCCCTTGTGCGCCCCGCAGGAGATAAATGCCCAGTTTCAGCTAAACCAGCGCCCAATGCACACATGATTTTTTCGTTGTAAAAATACGCGGGGGATCGGGCAGCACCGTCAAAGACAACCAAACGTACAGAGTTTGATCCAACATCCACCACGCCAACCCGTGAAAGCGCGCGTGCGCTGGGATCCTCGAACAACGCTTTGCCGAACATCCCCAGATCGGCGACCCCGGTCTCGGGCACGGTAAGGAAGGCGGGTGTCGCGATCTTTTGAGACATGAGCGCTCCTAGCCGAACAATCTGCTGACAGCAAAATGGGCTAGCACCGCTTTCGGGTCAATCCTCTGCGTGGGTCAGTTTTGGCACGTCTGACGCCCCTGCGGACCCACGACCGGAAAGCGACGGGTTCTCCATAAAGAACCGGTGACAGCTAAACGGAAATTGACCCTCGGCGACCTGCGCCCTGGCAAACTTACCATCCGCAGCCATAATCCAGCTTTGCGCCACATCGGCCAGATTTGCGGCCATGATCTGGCTGGTGATCTGAGCTTTGACCGTTGCATTCTCAATTTCGACCAGGGTCTCCACGCGGCGGTTCAGATTACGTCCCATCCAGTCAGCAGATGAAATGAAAACCCGCGCTTTTTTGTGAGGAAGTTCGTGACCATTGCCGAAGCACAGGATGCGCGAATGCTCTAAGAAACGACCGACAACCGATTTGACCCGGATATTTTCAGACAACCCTTCAATCCCAGGGCGCAGGCCGCATATCCCGCGCACAACCAAACTGATTTTCACGCCGGACTGGCTTGCCGCGTAAAGCGCATCAATGATCTCTGCATCGATGAGGGAGTTCATCTTTGCCCAGATCGCCGCCGGCTTGCCCGCCTCGGCGTACGCTGTCTCGGCTGAAATCATTTCCAACAGCCGTGTTTTAAGCGTTGTGGGCGAGATTGCGAGGTTGTCGAGTTTCGCAGGCTGCGCGTAGCCGGAAAGGAAATTAAACACCTTGATTGCATCGCGACCAAGTTTTTTGTCACAGGTGAAAAAGGAGAGATCCGTGTAGATCCGCGCCGTGATGGGGTGATAGTTGCCCGTGCCATAATGCGTGTAGGTGACGAGTTGATCGCCTTCACGGCGTACCACCGACGATATCTTGGCGTGTGTCTTGAGATCTATGAACCCATAGACCACATGTGCGCCCGCGCGTTCCAAGCGGCGCGACTGACGTATGTTTGCGGCTTCATCAAACCGCGCTTTTAATTCTACCAACGCGGTGACAGTCTTGCCATCCTCTGCGGCTTCGCACAGCGCCTCCACAATCGGGCTGTCGCGTGACGTCCGGTAGAGCGTTTGCTTGATTGCCACCACATCTGGGTCACGCGCCGCTTGCGCCAGGAAGCGCACGACCATGTCAAAGCTCTCATAAGGATGATGCAGCAGCATGTCTTTTTGTCGGATGGCTGCGAACATGTCGCCGTCAAAGTCGCTGATCCGTTCAGGAACGCGTGGCGTAAACTGTGGCCAAAGCAGATCTGGGCGCGCATCCGTCACCAATTCAGACAAGTCGTTCACGCCAATCATGCCCTGGATTTCAATCACATCACGTGTTTGAACCCCTAATTCCCGCATGATCACGGTTTTCAATGCTTTGGGGGCCCCAGCCGAGTGGGTCAGGCGCACCACCTCTCCCCTACGGCGGCGTTTGAGTGCAACCTCGAACTCGCGTACGAGGTCTTCTGCCTCTTCCTCGACTTCCAGATCGCTGTCGCGCAACACGCGAAATTCAAAATGCGACTGCAACCGATACCCGGGGAAAAGCTCCGGTATTTTTAAGACCAACAGATCTTCCAGCGGCAGGTGGCGCTTTGATCCGTCTGGTGCGGGAAGTGAAACAAACCGGCCAATTTTTGCTGGCACGGGCAACAGGGCCTGCAGCGCGCGTTTGTCTTTGGACCGCGTCAACTGCAGGGCGAGGGCGTATCCCGTGTTAGGAATAAACGGGAACGGATGTGCAGGATCAATGGCCAACGGTGAAAGAACGGCGAAGACTTCGTTCAGGAAAACCTCGTCGAGATGGGCGTGATCATCCGATGTCAAATCGACAATCCGCTCCAGTTTGATGCCTTCTGATTTCAAGGCTGCGAGCAATTCAGCTAAGATGTGTTGCTGATGCAGCATCAGCTTACGGGCGTCTTCGTTAATCAAGACGAGCTGTTCGGCGGGTGTCAAGCCGTCTGCTGCGGGTGTGGTATTTCCCGCTTGCGCAAGCTCGCGAAGACCGGCCACGCGCACGGTGTAAAACTCGTCGAGATTTTCTGCTGAAATAGAGAGGAAACGAAGGCGTTCTAACAACGGGACCTTATCGTTTTGCGCTTCTTCCAGCACGCGCCAGTTAAAACCAAGCCAACTGAGTTCACGATTGTAGAAGCGCGCCGTGCCCGACAGATCAAGCGTGGGCATCGCGACCGCCGGTGGAAAAGGTGATTTAAGAAAGTCACCGTTCATTTGGATGCTCCTGCACGCCTTCTCCGCAATACCGATATCTTAAGATGCGACAGATGCGACCCCTTCACTGAACATAGCCTAGAATTTCAGCCGCCAAAGCACGGGTGATCGGCCGCTTTTGCGCCAGGCTGCCAGCATCGAGGCGTTCCACCGTATTTATCGCTGCGGCAAAGGAACGATCCATCCGTTTGATGAGGTAGGGGATCAGAGTTGGTTTTGGTATCATCTGACGATCGGCAAAGAGCTTTACCAAAAGCGCTGCGAGAAGTTGATCATCTGGCGCTTGCACCGCCACGTTCATTGTCCCCTCTATCCGGCTGACAAGATCGGCCAGGCTCAGACCCCAGGCAGATACGGGCCCGGTTCCGGTAAGCAAAAGGCTTTGACCTTCAGCCAACATCAGATTGTGCAGGTGAAAAAGCGCTTCTTCGGTTTCGAGATCACCTGCGATCTGCGGTATGTCTTCCACTGCAAGGGGTGTTTGGGCAAGCGCTGGCACTTTTTCTTGATGTAAGTCCCGCGCATTGAGTACCCGCGCACCGGCCATATGTGCCCAAACATGCGCAAGATGCGTTTTACCAGCGCCCTCAGGCCCGTTCAAAAGCAGCTTGCGCTGCGTCCAGCTTTGCCAATTCTCGATCATGCCCAAAGCAACAGCGTTGCAAGGGGCAACGAAAAAGGCGGCGCGATCCAGTGCCGTTCGCTGCGGCAGGTCCAGGTGAAGCTGACCCATGCGTCAGTCTCGATCCTCTGCGGCGCCGTCCAATCCGCGGTAAAGAAGGCTTTGCCGGTAACGATCAACGGCAAAGCGGGCGATCACGCCGATCGCAGCGGCAAGCGGCACAGCGACAAGCATGCCGACAAAGCCAAACAGCGATCCAAAGACTGACAGTGCTAAAATCAACCAAACTGGATGCAGCCCCACCGAGCTTCCCACCAACTTCGGTGTGAGCACGTTGCCTTCCGCGATTTGGCCTAAGACGAATATGCCAGCCACCAAGCCAATAGACAGCCAGTCGCCCCAGAATTGGAACAGCGCGAGCCCGATCGCCAATGCGCCCCCCAAAAGAGCGCCGAGATAAGGGATGAACGTCACAAGGCCCGCGATAAAGCCTACGATCAATCCGAACTGCAACCCGACGATGATGAGGGCAATTGCATAATAGGTCCCGAGGATCAGGCAAACAGTACCCATGCCGCGCACGAAAGAGGCCAAAGTGCGATCGATCTCTGCCGCGAGTTGGCGCAGGACCGGCGCGTGATCGCGCGGTAGGAGAGCGTCAATTTGCGCAACCATCCGATCCCAGTCCAGCAGCATGTAGACGGCCACAACCGGTACAATGACAAAAAGAATGACCAGGTTGAGCAGAGAGGCAAAAGAGGAAAGTGCCGTTTCCAGAAACTGTCCCCCGCGTTCCTGGATCGCAGCTCCGATCGTGGTGAGCGAACTGCGCAGGGTCGAACTTTCGTTCAAGAGGTCGGGAAAGCGGCGGGTTAAAGCCTCTGTTAAGTCGCGGACAAGCTGCGGTGCGATCTGCACCAAGTTGGCGGCTTGATTGGTCAACGTTGGAATGACCAGCAGCGCCATGATCACAAAGGTAAGCACAAGCGCCGCAGTGATCACCGCTGTCGCCAACACCCGGCTGAGCCCCCATCGCTCTAATCGGTCCGCGACAGGATCCAAAAAATAAGCGATGGCCGCGCCCAGGACGAAAGGCAAGAGGACGTTGCCAAGCGACCAAAGCAGCGTCAGCAGTATGACAGCGGCGGCACCCCAGTATTTTATTTGCGCGCGGATCGGCAACGCCATCGGTTTCTCCTGTCGCATCTTTCCTCGACATTGCGCAAGCGGGGGCTTGTTTCAAGGCTTGGCTTTGAAAATCTTCCTGACGCGCCGTTTCAAATGAGGAGCGCCCGTACCGGGCGCATGCGATCTTTGGAAGATGAGGGGCGCTGCCCCTCAAACACCCCGAAGTATTTTCAGCCAAAAGGCTTAAAGTGTTTGGTATGGCGGCCTTGATTGCGGCGGCGCTTCGGTTTTTGTGTTGATCGGTTCGGGCGTTGCTAGAAATACGCTGTGGTGTCTTGCACAGATGCGCGATCTGGGATGGCATCTGTCGGCCAGAATGGGCATACCCAGGGTCTCGACTTTGCAAGGAGTGTATCATGCGACTGAGCCGTTATTTCCTGCCGGTACTCAAAGAAAACCCCGCAGAGGCGCAGATTGTGAGCCATCGGCTGATGTTGCGGGCGGGGATGATAAAGCAATCGGCGGCTGGGATTTATTCTTGGTTGCCGCTCGGCTTCAAGGTGCTGCGCAAGATCGAGGATATTGTGCATCAAGAGCAGGCGCGCGCAGGCCATCTGGCGATGCAGATGCCTACGATACAATCGGCCGATCTGTGGCGCGAAAGTGGTCGGTATGATGCTTATGGCAATGAAATGCTGCGCATCACGGACAGAGGTGGGCGCGACATGCTGTTTACGCCGACAGCAGAGGAATTGATCACAGATATCTTTCGAGCGCATGTGAGTTCTTACAAAGATCTGCCGCTGACGATGTATCAGATCCAGTGGAAGTTTCGCGACGAGATACGCCCGCGGTTTGGTGTCATGCGGGGACGTGAGTTTCTGATGAAAGATGGATACAATTTCGACCTTACCAAAGAGGATGCCCTGCATGCCTATAATCGCCATTTGGTCAGCTATCTTCGCACATATGAACGCATGGGACTGCAAGCGATACCGATGCGGGCGGATAGCGGCCCCATCGGCGGCGATGACACGCATGAGTTTCTCGTGCTTGCGGATACAGGTGAATCAGAGGTGTTTTACGACAGTGCCGTCACCGATCTAACCTTTGGAGATCGTGAGATCGATTACGATGATGTTGCACAATGTGCGTCAATTATGGAGGAATTCACCTCCAAATACGCGCGCACAGATGAGACACATGATGCGTCTTTGTTTGATGCGGTGCCAGCGGACCGGCAGCGCATCGCGCGGGGAATCGAAGTGGGGCAGATCTTTTATTTCGGAACAAAATATTCTGAGGCGATGGGTGCGACGGTGCAAGGCCCTGATGGAAAGATGGTACCGGTACATATGGGTAGTCACGGGATCGGGGTAAGCCGCCTTCTGGGCGCGATCATCGAAGCCAATCACGACGAAAATGGCATTATCTGGCCAGAAGGAGTGACGCCGTATCACGCTGGGATCGTGAATTTGAAACAGGGTGATGCGGCTGTGGATGCGGCGTGCCAGGAGCTTTACCAAACGTTGACGCGCCTGGGTTTGGAGCCGCTTTATGATGATCGCAATGAACGCGCGGGGGGAAAGTTCGCGACCATGGACCTGATTGGCCTGCCATGGCGGATAACGGTTGGGCCACGCGGCTTGAAGAACGGGGTTGTGGAACTCACGTCAAGACGCACGGGACAGAGTGAAGAGATGCCGCCTCAGAAAGCTGCGGAACGGCTCGCTCAGATCTATGCCGGTGTTTGAGTGTACGGTCGCGCCGTCAGCAAGTGAGTTTGCTGCCCATGGTGTTTGCATGCAAGCCTGGGGTCCCTTGCTTTGACACGCGCATGCGGCAGATAAAATGCGGCAGGCTGTGGATATCTGTCGCTGATCTTAAAGCCTTTGGACGTCAACCTGATACACCCCGTTCCTTATCACTATCCTGCACAGCCGGTTCTGTTGGGCAGCGCCGTTCTGCCCCTACCGGGCGGCGGTAAGTCGTTTTGGGTTTAAGTCCAGGGGCTTTAGCGGCTGTGGGCGATGACAGCGGATGCACCGTCAGGCTCGTATCGCCGGGCAAACGCAAGCCTCATGTGATCTGCTGTTTCAAGCTGCGGCACTGCAGGGGCCATCTGTCGATCCTGTTTCGTGAACAGGTCATCCGGACTGAAAATACAGGCTGCTTGACCCTTCCCCTCCGAGCCCGCAGTTTGCCAAAGGAATAGGTGCTTCACGTTATGCTCACACACAGAGAGAAAACACGCCCCTTCGCGGCCTTTGAGTGGTTGATCGCCTGGCGTTACCTGCGCGCGCGCCGTGCAGAGGGCGGCATCAGCGTCATGACTTGGATCAGCCTTTTGGGGATTACGCTGGCGGTGTTTGCATTGATCGCCACGTTGTCCGTTCGGGCAGGGTTTCGGGCCGAGTTTGTTGATACGATCCTTGGGGCGAATGCGCATGTCACCGTCTATCAGTTGGGCGCGGTTACCGCCAGCGGGCGCATTGATCGGCGCATCACTGAGTATCAAACATGGGCTGACAACGTCGCGGCAGTGCCCGGCGTCACACGCGTTGCCCCGCTGGTGCGCCAACAGGTGATGGCCAACAACCGTGATGCCAATACAGGTGTCGAGGTGTTTGGAATGACCGCGCAGGATCTGCAGACAATCCCGCGCATTGCAGAAAGCTCGGATGCCATTGGAGATATGCGGCGTTTTGAGGACGGGCTTGCGATGGGAAGTGGCGTCGCGCGCGATTTGGGTGTGACGATAGGCGACCGTGTGCGTCTGATCTCTCCCAATGGGGTGCGCACCGCCCTTGGCACAAGTCCACGGGTCAACGCCTACGAAGTGGTTTATATCTTTACCGCAGGCCGCTACGACATTGATCGCACACGCATCTATCTGCCGCTGGCCGAGTCGCAGCGCTTTTTCAACAAAGAGGGCGCAGTCGACGAACTTGAGGTCATGGTGCAGACGCCTGAGCGCGTCACGGATATCGCAATGCCGATTTTACTCGCTGCCGGACCCTCGGCTCAGGTCTGGACGTGGCAGGATGCGCAGAGCTCCTTTCTGAACGCGCTTGATATCGAAGATCGGGTGATGTTTGTCATTCTCAGCGTTTTGGTGCTGATTGCATCGATGAACATCGTCTCTGGCTTGATCATGCTTGTGAAAAATAAAGGGCGTGACATTGGTATCCTGCGCACGATGGGCGTTTCTGAAGGGAGCATTCTGCGCGTTTTCTTTATTTGCGGGGCATTTACGGGGATTATCGGCACGTTGGCGGGCGTTATTCTGGGGTGTCTCTTTGCGCTCTATGTTGATCCCATCTTTGCGTTTGTCGACTATCTATCGGGCGGCACTGCCTGGGATGCTTCTGTGCGCGGCATCTATTATTTGCCAGCGAAATTGCAGCTTGGCGATGTGCTTTCAGCGGTGGCGCTGTCGCTTGGGTTGTCTTTCGTCGTGACGATCTTTCCTGCGCGGCGTGCGGCACGTCTCAACCCGGTCGAGGCGCTGCGCTATGAGTGATCCGGTGCTGGCCCTGCGCGGGATCACCAAGGGATATAATCTGGGCCAACCCAATCAGGTGCGTGTATTGCATGGTGTAGATTTAGATATCCCCGCAGGAGAGATGGTCGCGTTGGTCGCGCCCTCTGGTGCGGGTAAATCTACGCTTTTGCATATCTGCGGGCTGCTTGACACGCCTGATGCCGGGCACGTCATAATCTTGGGGGCGGATATGACACATCGGCCTGATGCGGATCGTACCCGCGTGCGTCGCATGGAGGTCGGATTTATCTATCAGTTTCATCACCTGCTGCCTGAATTCAGCGCCTTGGAAAACATTGTTTTGCCGCAGCTTGCAAACGGGGTCGCGCGCGCGGATGCAAAGGCACATGCCTTGCACTTGTTGGATACCGTGGGCGTGCTTGATCGGGCCGAGCATCGTCCGGCGACCTTGTCCGGAGGAGAGCAGCAGCGGGTTGCCTTTTGCCGCGCGCTTGCGAACAATCCAATGCTGCTTTTAGCGGATGAACCGACAGGCAATCTTGATCCAGCTACCTCTGAAGCTGTCTTTGCAGGGCTGATCAGACTTGTGCGTGCAACCGGACTGTCAGCCCTGATTGCCACGCACAACCTGACTTTGGCCGCGCGTATGGATCGTCAAATTCGGCTGCAAGACGGCAAGCTAGTTGCAGTAGATCAGACCTTACTTGACCGTTACTAAGTTCTATCCTCAGGGTGTTTTGCAAATTGAAGGCAACCTTTGCTGAAAGGGGCGGGAATGGTTCAAGTGTCACTCAAGCAGATTGAAAGCGTCACGTTTCAAGCACTACGCGCGCATGGCGCCGATGACTTTCCCGCCACGGAAGTTGCGCGCGCCGTTGCCGCGGCAGAGGCGGTTGGGAATAAGATTTGTGGTCTCTACTACTTGGAAAGCTATTGTCTACAGCTTAGAAGTGGGCGCGTGAATGGCCGGGTGAACCCCGTTGTCAACCAGCCAAAGACGGCGATTGTCAACGTAGATGCGCAGTTTGGCTTTGCTCAACCCGCTTTCACCAAAGGGCTGCCCTCTGCCTTGGCTGCAGCACGTGAGGCTGGCGTGGCGGCACTTGCTGTCTGTCACGCGCACACGTGCACGGCCCTGGGGTATTTCACCCGCCAGATAGCGCTAGATGGATGCGTCGGGATCGGTTTTACCAACGCGTCTCCCATTGTGGCAGCCCCTGGTGGGCGGGTGCGCGCGATCGGCACCAATCCCATCGCCTTTTCGGTTCCTGATGGGCATGGTGGTGTCGCCATGCAATTTGATCAATCCACCACAACGGTTGCCCTTGGGAAAATTACGATGGCCAAAGCAGCGGGGGAAGCAATCCCAGCGGGATGGGCACTAGACGCGGACGGTAGACCCACAACCGACCCTGAAGCGGCGCTCAAAGGTTCTCTCGTTTCGACGGGAGGATACAAGGGTTGGGGCTTTGGCCTGATGGCGGAAGTGCTGTCTGCCGGTCTCACGGGGAGCTTGCTGTCAAAAGACATCCAGCCCTTAAAAGCGCCGGAAGGTGCACCGCATGACCTGGGTCAATATTATCTTTTGATTGATCCCGCCAATGCACAGGGCTTTTTTGACAGGTTGCGCTCACTCAGTGACTTTGTCGCGCAGGATCCGGGTGCGCGCTTGCCTGGGCAGAACACGGTGTCAGAAGATCCGATCACGTTAGATGATGGGCTTTGGCGCAATATTCAGGCGCTTTCTGCTGCGCGCTAACGCCATTGGCTGTAAACCTAAGACACTTTGCGCAGACCGATTTAGCGCCGCCCGTGGGGGCGGAAATGCACCGCCCAACAGGATCTGCTGGGCGGGACGGTGAGAGGGAACGGGAGTGTGTCAGGTTTAATGCCGGATATTCTATCACTTTGGTCACGCTGCGCATTCAATCGTCGCGTTTAAACATTATCGAAGCTTAGCCGAGACTGACAGCAGACTTGACGCATGGCCGAGCGCTATGCTTGTTGCGTCAACCAAACGCCCGCAGCCATCAGAGCAATCCCTGCGACACGAAGCAAGCTAAGCGGTGATACTTGGGCACCGAAAAGGCCGTAATGATCGATGGCTGCCGCCGATATCAATTGCCCCAGCAGCACGAAAAACACTGCGTTTCCGATGCCAAAACGCGGGGCCACGAAGGTAATGCTAAGCAAGTAGAAAGCGATCAAAAGTCCCGCCAAGAACAAGTGTTTTGGTGCACTCAATAGCCGCGGGATCTGCGGTGGGCCGAGCATTAGGGCAACACTTAGCGACGCGATCCCCGCCACAAGAAAAAGCGTTGTTGCGGCAGCAGCGGGGGAGCCGATGCTCCGGCCAAGTGCTGCATTCATGGCTGCAAGCACTGGTACACCGACACCTGCCACCAACATGATCACTGCGTAATGTCCCATGCCCCACCGCCTGCTGTTTCAATCCCAGCATGGACGGCTGCGCTGACTCAGGCAAGTGTCGTTGTCAGCCGCAAATGCCTCTCAGTTGAACACCGTCCCACGGCAACTGAACGTTTGAATGACGCGATTGTGGAAGTGGGGCTACCGGCATCACTTGCGCGATCAGTGCGTGCAGACGCTTGGTACGCGGGGCTTGTGGCGCCAGCGCGCGGCAGCACACAAACTCTTCGACGATGGCGCCCTGTTGCTCATATCCGAAATCACCAAACCGCGGTGCAGCGTCGATTTCGAACAGATACGGATCGCGCCCGCCGCCATGCTCTGAGGCCGCGCGCAAAGGCGAATAGCCAGTGCGCGCGCGATTTTGCCATTGCCATATGTGGGTCAGTTCATGGGCAAAAAGCATCGCTGCAATCAGGTTCATCCGGTCAGGATAGTCGGGTAGATAGTCGTCAAGATACCAGTCCTTGTCGAACAATACGGTGTTATAAAGCGCGACGGCAGCCGGTTTTGCGGTGATCACCTCGCCTTTTGCGGGTGGTAGGATCAGTTCACGGCAGGTGGTGCGCGGGCGCGGTTTGAACCGAAATGTGACCGCGCGGGTGGGGGCACCATCGATCAGGCGAACCCGATCCATATTGATGCTATCGCCGTGGATCGATTGGATGAAAGCGCGTTCTTTGTCCGTCATGGGCCGCCCGCAAGCGGCAAGCATGATCAGCGTCAGGAAGAGAATAACTCTCATCGTGCAAAGGTTGCCGTGGCGAGGGCCACCGGCTTTTCTGAAGGTTCTGCGATCAATGTGGAGCGGGCAAAAATCATTGATTTGCCTGCTCGCGTCACTTCTGCCTCTGCGCGGATGGCATCTCCCGTACCGGGGCGGAGGAACTGGGTGTCGAGGGTGACAGTGCCGAACGGGGCCACTTCATCGAGGTGGCCAAAACAGGCGAATACCATGGCTGTGTCCGCCAAAGCCGCCAGCGCTTGGCCAGAAACGATGTTGCCGATCCGCATAACGTCCGGCGTCAGCGGGATGGTCATGACGCAGCGGTTTTGGTTGATTTCCGTAATCGTCGGTGACAGCGCCCGCACCCAGGGGGCGAATGCCTCTTGCAAGATTTGCTGCGCAGTTTCGGGTGTCATGTGGAGCCCCTCACCATTGTGTGATTAGACTATGAGATGCGCATCGCGCTGCAAGACCCATCCTCCGGCCTATCAGACATCCAATTCCTCTACGAACTTCGCGTTCTCTTGAATGTACTGAAATCGCAGCTCCGGCTTTTTGCCCATCAGTCGTTCCACCAAATCGCCGGTCTCGCCCGGCACATCCTCGTCAACTGACACGCGGATCAGTTTGCGCGTCGCGGGGTCCATTGTTGTCTCTTTCAAATCCTTGGCGTCCATCTCACCCAGGCCCTTGAACCGTTGCACCTCGATCTTGCCTTTGCCGCCCAGACCTTGCTCCAAATAATGGTTCTTCTCCGCATCATCGGACACATAGAGCCGCCGCGCGCCCTGGGTCAGGCGGTAGAGGGGAGGGCAGGCTAGATACAAATGGCCGTTATCGATGAGCGGGCGCATTTGCGTGTAGAAAAAGGTCATTAGAAGGGCCGCGATATGCGCGCCATCCACATCCGCATCCGTCATGATGATGATCTTGTCGTAGCGTAGATCGTCGAGGTTGAACTTAGTCCCCATGCCGACGCCTAAAGCTTCGCACAGATCGTTTATTTCTGCATTCGTATTCAGCTTGCCCGAGGCCGCACCCAGCACGTTTAGGATTTTCCCTTTCAGCGGGAGCAACGCCTGTGTCTCTCTGTTGCGCGCGCCTTTGCCAGAACCGCCCGCGCTGTCACCTTCGACAATGAAGAGCTCGGTCCCCTTGCGTGTTTTAGACGTACAGTCGGTCAGCTTGCCGGGCAGGCGCAGCTTTTTGGTGGCCGATTTCCGGGCGGTTTCCTTCTCCTGACGGCGGCGCAGGCGTTCTTCTGCGCGTAGGACGAGGAAGTCGAGGATCGCGCCAGCCGATTTCGTGTCTGCAGCCAGCCAATTGTCAAAGTGATCTCGCACCGCGCCCTCGGTCATTTTCTGCGCGGCCTCAGTCGAGAGGCGGTCTTTCGTTTGGCCGACAAAGGCGGGGTCGGCAATAAAACATGAGACCAGCGCGCATCCGCCGGAGATCAGATCTTCGCGCGTGATTTGCGCGGCTTTCTTGTTGTTTGAAAGCTCGCCGTAGGCTTTGATACCTTTCAGGATCGCGGCCCAGAAGCCTGCGACATGAGTGCCGCCTTCGGGCGTGGGGACTGTATTGCAATAGGATTGGATAAAACCGTCGCGCGCGGGGGTCCAGTTGATGGCCCATTCGACCTTGCCCGGCGCGCCGAATTTATCCTGAAAATCAACGGTCCCTGCAAAGGCAGCGTCTGCATAGGTGGTGGCGCCGCCGAGAGTTTCGTTTAGATAGTCCGAAAGTCCACCGGGGAAGTGGAACGTGGCCTCTTGCGGTGTTTCGCCGTCATAGATTGCAGATTTCAAGCGAATTTCAACGCCAGAGAACAGGTAGGCTTTGGAACGGATTGAGTTGAACAGCCGCGCCGGTTTGAACCGGTGAGAGCCAAAAATCTCGGGATCTGCGTGGAACGTCACGGTGGTGCCGCGGCGGTTGGGGGCGGCACCGACTTTTTCAACCGGGCCCAATGGCACGCCGCGCGAGAAGCGTTGTTCAAACAGCTCTTTGTATCGCGCGACCTGCACAACCATCGAATCTGAGAGCGCGTTGACCACCGAGGCGCCCACACCATGTAGGCCGCCCGAGGTTTGATAGGCCTTCCCGGAAAATTTGCCACCAGCATGCAAAGTACACAGGATCACCTCCAATGCTGATTTGTCAGGAAATTTTGGGTGCGGATCAACCGGGATGCCGCGGCCATTGTCGCGGATGGTGATTGCATAATCTTCATGCAGTTCCACCTCGATCCGGGTGGCATGCCCCGCCACCGCCTCGTCCATGGAGTTATCAAGCACCTCGGCTACCAGGTGGTGCAGGGCGCGTTCGTCTGTGCCACCGATATACATGCCGGGGCGTTTTCTGACAGGTTCCAGACCTTCCAATACCTCGATAGAGGTTGCGTTATAATCAGTCTGATCCTGGCCGGAAAGGAGATCTGTCATGGCTCTGCTTTTGCTCGTTTGATTTACTTCGGAGTATGTCAGAGCGGACTTTTCAGGGAAAGCAAAAGAGCGTGACCAGCAGTTTGTAAAACGGCTCGCGCGTTCCCTTTGGGCAATCTCTTAACCGATCGTCACGGTGCAGGCCGTTCCGCCTCAGCTGAGTTGATAATCAGCTATTGTCTTAGGCGGCGTCTGCATTTAACTGATCCACGCCATGGCGCATGCGAGGTCTACGAAGGCTTTAAAAGAGCTGATTGTTTTCTCGCACCGCAGGGCGATCCTGCGGAAGCGTTTGATCCTGTTGAAGAAACATTCGACGAG
>JBCCQX010000024.1:0-40375 GCA_039208585.1 Pseudomonadota bacterium
CGTGGGCATAGGCTTGCGCGATTGCCGCGGCATCTTCTTCGGCCAATGTGGGATTGAAGACGCGCCGTTCTTGCAGTTGAACAACGGCGGACAGGGTTTCATCATCGATCCGGCGATTGCCTTCAAAGCGGATGCGGTTGAGGGTCGGCAATTCGACAACCGTGACCACCAACGTTCCACCACGCGGCTCAACCTCAACAGTTTCAAAAAGACCGGAATTTTGAAGGTTTTGGACCCCGTCGTTCAAACGACCGCCCGTGATCACTTCGCCCCTGCTGATTCCCATGCGTCGAAGGATCGCCGCATCTCCGATCCGCTCGTTCCCGTTGATCACAACGGTGTCAAAACGAAAATCTTGTGCTGCGGCAGGGGGCGTGAATGACAGCCAAACCCCTGACAACATTAACCAAACTAAGGCCGTGTGAAAAGGCTTGAGAGACCTAAGCAAAGATGCCCCCTGCTGGGCCATTCGGCCCCCCGTCTTCCGTCTCATGAATTGCACCCAATTCGTCCGCCGTCGTTAAGAAGTGAGTAAGCAGATTGCCGTGGATTGTCAAAACCTCCCCGGGCGCGAACACACTACATGAAGCGGTCCGCCATCATCACAGACCGTCATCTTGTGGATAAATCTGTGGACAACTTTGAGCAGCACGCCCATGCGTCGTCAGCCAGCGCGGCACAGACAGGGACGCGTCAAGGACGATTGCTAGCAAAAAAGGTCGTTCGCCAGTGAAAATACCATCAGCGACAATATCAAAGTCAGCCCAACCATCATGAGGACCCGCATGGCACCATCGTTGGGCGGACGCCCCGCAACAGCCTCATAAGCGTAAAACACAAGATGTCCGCCGTCCAACGCCGGGATCGGAAACAGATTGATAAAGCCGATTGCCGTGCTCAAAACCGCGATGAAATATATGAAGGATTGCGCACCCTGGCTGGCCATCGCGCCCGAGGCTTGCGCGATGCCTACCGGCCCGGACAAGTTGCAGGTGCTGATGTTGCCGACAATGATATTCTTTAGGCCAGAGAGTGACCCGGTGATGATGCGCCAGGTATTTTCTAACCCACCGATCAAGGCCGTTGCCACACCTGGTGCCTCTGTCTGCGGCGTAAAGGCCATGCCGCCGACGATCCCAATGCGCAGACTACGCTTGAACGTGCCATCGGGTTGAGGTTCGTCCACGGCCTCGGGGGTCAAACTCACCTCGATCGTGTCGCCTGCGCGCCAAATCGTGAGGCTAAGCGCTGCGCCGCCTGATCCTCCCACGGCTTGTCGTACGGCATCGAAGCCAAAGATGGGCACGCCGTCAATCGCCGTAATAACGTCTCCCGCACGGATACCGGCAGCGATCGCGGCAGATCGAGGAACAACCTGATCCACCAAGGGCGGGAGGATAAACGGGCCCGAAACACTCAGCCTGCGGCCGTCGCGGACCACGTCATAGATTAAGCTCGACGCATCGGGCAAATCAGAAAAAAAAGTGTTGCCTGGGGCGCTCAGCGAAGGGACGGCGGCATCATTAATTGCGACGATTTGATCCCCCTCTCGCAGCCCGTCGTCCCCGAAACTCTGTGGTAAGGCGCGCATTTCCCCTACTGTCAGCGGATCACGCGCGACCCCGGTCGTGTAAGCGACAGCGAAGAAGATGAGGATGGACAGCACAAAGTTAAAGACCGGGCCAGCGGCAACTGTCATCGCCCGCGCCCAAAGCGGTGCACCGTGCATTGTCCGCCGCATCGCCCTGGGATCATTCGATACCGCCGCCATCGCAACCGCGTCTTTCCCCGAGGCAGGGTTCGCATCTCCCGCGAATTTCACGTAGCCACCGATGGGCAAGGCCGCGATTTGCCATCGGGTTCCTCTTTTATCGATCGTCGCAAAGAGCACCGGCCCAAATCCGATGCTGAATACGTCGGCATGGATCCCGCACCAGCGACCCACAATGTAGTGTCCGTATTCATGAACTGCGACGATGATCGAAATCGCGATGAGAAATGCCGCGAGGATCCAAAGCGTGCCACTGAACTGAGGAAGAATGTCGAACATTGTCTATGGCAGCCTCGCCTATTAAAATTTGTCGGGGTGCCGAGCGATCAGCACAATTAGAGATGGCTTCCTCAAGAGAGTTGATCAAGAGGCGGTTAGCGTCAAAAGTGCCTCTTTCTCAGCCCAAATCGGGTGGGAATCCAACGAACTGACCGATAACCAACAAAAACAATGAGGCGCCGAGCATTCCGTCGAAACGGTCCATCAATCCTCCGTGGCCCGGGATCAAGTTCGAACTGTCTTTGACACCCATCTTCCGCTTCATTCCAGATTCAGCCATATCGCCGATCTGGGACGCCATGGAGACCGCGACCGAAATGCCGATCAGCTGCGCCCCAAACCCTGATGGGATTGCGAAAATCAAACCGACAATCGCTGCTCCTGCCCACCCACTTGCCGTTCCCGACCATGTCTTCTTGGGGCTAACCGCAGGCCAAAACTTCGGCCCGCCAAAAGTACGTCCCGCAAAATAGCCGACGACATCGGTTACGACCACAACCAACACCAACCAAAGCAGCCAAGTGAACCCCATGTCGTCGCGCACTTGCATCATGCCGTAGCCCGCCAAAAGAATCATGACGGTAAAGCTCATGAAAAGGGTTCGGTTCTGCGACAACTGTCCGAAACCAATCAATGCAGGTGCGAGCAAGATCGGTAGCGCGAAGCCAACTGGCAAATATATCGCGACGAAGACCGCCAGCCCCGTCACCACGCCGAGTTGCAATTGCGCATAGCGCGCGCCCGGTCGCAACATCCCGACGAGCTCCCACACCATCAAACCGCAGACAAACGCCACCAGCGCGTGGAATGTGTGACCGCCAAGAGCGATCCCAACGAGGCCAATCGCGACCATTGCCGCGCCCGAGCCCATCCGGGCAGCTAGGTCTGCCCAGTTTGTCGATCTCTCACGCATTAGATGTCATGAGGGTGGGGCCGCGCCAAAGCGCCTCTCCCGTCCGGTGTACGCAGCGCAGAGAAGGCCAAATTCTTCTTTGGTGAAATCCGGCCACAGCGTGTCGATAAACTCGTATTCAGAATACGCCGATTGCCACAGCAAAAAGTTTGATATTCGGGCTTCACCACTCGTTCGGATGACCAGGTCGGGATCTGGCAAAACATAAGTATCCAAGTATCTTGGCAGGGTTTCTTCATCTATCTTGTCAGGGTCTAGACGTTGCGCAGCGACATCCTGAGCCAATCGCCGGGTGGCGCGCGCCACCTCATCGCGCCCGCCGTAGTTGATGGCGATCGTCAAATTGACGGTGCTGTTCTGGGCGGTCTGTGCTTCAAGCTCATTCATCAGCTGGATTAGCTTTGGATCTAAACGCAGACGATCCCCAATGAATCGCACCCGCACCCCCGCGTCCCGCAGGGCACGTGTCTCGTTTAGAATGTAGCGGCGAAAAAGGCTCATCAGACCGGCAACTTCGACCTGCGTACGTTTCCAATTCTCGGTTGAGAAAGCGAAGACTGTCAAATACTTCACCCCGTATTCAGGGCAAGATTGCACCACCTCTCGCACACGTTTTGCGCCAGCGTGATGGCCGAAAAGCCTTGGCCTGCCGCGTTGCGTGGCCCAACGACCGTTACCGTCCATAATGATGGCCACATGATGCGGCCCACAAGGCGGCGGCTCTGACGTGGAGAGAGGGGCGGACATCATAACAAAAGCTCCGTCTGACCAAGAGGATCCCGGCAAAAGGAAAGCAGAAAAGTGTGAACCCGGTGTGAGCGCCGCGGCATTCGACTTAAACCTGCATGATTTCCGCCTGCTTGGTCTCTAGCTGAGTGTCGATCAAGCCGATGAATTTATTGGTGAGCTCTTGCATCTCACTTTCCCAGAATTTCTGGTCATCCTCTGACATCCCGTCAGATTTCGCCTTTTTGATCTGATCCATTCCATCGCGGCGAATATTGCGGATAGAAACGCGTGCGCTTTCGGCATACTGCCCCGCGACCTTGGTTAACTCACGCCGCCGCTCTTCATTTAATTCTGGAATGGGCAACATGATGATGGTGCCATTAAGCTGCGGATTGATCCCGAGGCCGCTTTCACGGACAGCCTTTTCAACCTTGCCAACAAGCGCTTTGTCCCAAACATTGATCGTAACCATGCGTGGCTCAGGCACATTGACTGTACCCACTTGATTGATGGGGGTTAATGCGCCGTAGGCATCAACCATAACAGGCTCAAGCATGGAAGCAGAGGCGCGACCGGTGCGCAACGAAGAAAATTCAGACCTCAGAGCGGAAATCGCACCATTCATGCGACGCTCCAAATCATCGGTATCGAGCATAAACTCATCCGCCATTGGCAAACCCTCCTGCACTCACTGCTGCGCTTCTTTGCTCAGCAGCGGTATAGGCCACATTGCGCGCAAAAGGCCAGCGCACTTTCGGATCGGGCTTAGCCCTGGACCCGCGTATAGGTGCCCTTGCCCGCGAGGATCCCCCGAAAGCCGCCCGGCTCATCAAGGGAAAAGACGATGATGGGCAGGTTATTGTCGCGCGCCAGTGCGATGGCTGAAGCGTCCATGACCCCCAAGCGATTGCTCAACACATCGTCATAGCTAACGGTCTTGTAGCGCTGCGCGTCTGCGAAAATCTTGGGATCTTTGTCATAGACACCGTCAACCTTGGTTCCTTTGAAAATCGCCTCGCAGGACATCTCATTGGCGCGCAATGTTGCCGCGGTATCGGTGGTGAAATAGGGGTTACCCGTGCCAGCCGCAAAAATGCACACACGCTTTTTCTCAAGATGTCGAACCGCGCGCCGCCGGATGTACGGCTCTGCGACCTCGTTCATGGTGATCGCTGAAATCACCCGCGTGTGGATCCCTAACCCCTCCAAAGCTGATTGCATCGCCAACGCGTTCATAACGGTCGCGAGCATGCCCATGTAATCCGCTGTCGTACGCTCCATCCCCTGTGCGCTGCCTTGCAACCCCCGGAAGATGTTGCCGCCGCCGATCACCATGCACACCTGCACATCCATCTGATGCACGCTTTGGATCTCTTGCGCTATGCGCTCTACGGTGGGCGGGTGCAGGCCAAAACCCTGATCCCCCATCAGCGCCTCACCAGAGATTTTCAGCATCACGCGTTTGAACGCAGTGCTCGAAGTGTCAGTCTGCATAAGAGCGCCTTTCGCGGTAGGGGATTTTCTTGGTTCACAAAATGTCGCAAACACCGGGGATGTTCAATCCAACGCGACGCATTTGATCACTGATGCCCCCACGCACGTTCACCACTGTCGAAGCGATCATCGCACAGGTGCCGGCCACGCAGACAGTTTTGATTGCCGGGCCGACAGCATCTGGCAAGTCAGCAATCGCGCTGGCACTCGCTAAAGCACAAGGTGGCGTGATCGTGAACGCGGATGCCAGCCAAGTTTATGCGTGCTGGCGTGTGCTGACCGCGCGCCCCACGAAAGCGGAGGAGAGCCAGATCGCTCATCGGCTTTATGGCCACGTGCCCGCCGATCATGCGTATTCGGTTGGTCATTGGTTGCGTGATATCCGGGCGCTGATGTCGACGAAGGCGCGATTGATCGTCGTGGGCGGAACTGGGCTTTACTTCAAAGCCCTCACCGAAGGTTTGGCCGATATACCCAGCACCCCTCCTCACACGCGGCGCGCCGCGAATAAGATGTCATTGGCGCAGCTTTTAGCCGCGCTTGATGCCGAGACATGCGCCGCGATCGACACGTGCAATCGGGCGCGGGTGCAGCGCGCTTGGGAGGTGCACCAGACGACGGGAAAGTCACTGCTATACTGGCAACGTCAAACGGCACCCGCCGACCTGCCCCTGGATCGATGTTTTCCTTTGGTGGTCCATGCCCCGCGCGATTGGTTGAATGCCCGGATCGCACAGCGCTTTGAACTGATGCTCGCGCAAGGTGCCTTGGAAGAGGCCCGTCAGGTCAGCGCTGTCTATGACCCCAACCTTCCTGCACATCGCGCCATCGGCGGGCCTGAGTTGATCGCCTACACCCGAGGGCAGCAGAGCTTAGATGATGCCCGCCAGGCGACCATCATCGCAACCCGCCGACTTGCCAAAAGACAGCGGACATGGATGCGCAGCCACATGTCAAAATGGCATGCTTTTACGGTCTAGCGCATTCCAGTGCTTGAGTGTGGTTCAAATTATTCAACTATCTGATGATAAAAGATCTTAGAAGTTACAGCTTGACTTTCAGGATTGGAACATTTTTGACGAAATCGATGTTCACGGATATTCAAATTGTTACGTTGTCTCAGATGGCACGCGGGGAAGAGTGGCGTACCGCGTTGGCTCATGACAACCCTTATCACATTCTGATCTGGATCACCCGTGGGCAGGGTCGGGTCCTGTTTGACGGGCTACGGCGTGGATTTGGCGCTCACAATGCTTTTTGGGTGCCCGCTGGATGCCTTTTCTCGTTGGATCTTGGCCGACAAACCACGGGACAAGCCGTGATCTTACCCGCGGCAACGCCGCTGCGTTTACCGCAGATCCCGCGTCACCTCAGGATCCGCGATGTACTGGTGCAAAACGAGTTGAGCGGCTTGATCGAAACGGCCCAGCGTGAAGAACGAAGCGACAAACCGCTGCGCCAAGATGCGCTTGAAGCCCATGCCGCGCTCATGTCTGTTTGGCTGCGTCGGCAGATTTTGCTTGACGAACATATCCCTGATCGGCGCAACGCAGCGGGGCGGTTGAGCCAGCGCTTTTGCGCCATGCTGGTAGAGCATTACCGCAGTGGTGCACCGATGGCGGATTACGCTGAAGGGTTGGGTGTGACGCCAACCCATTTGACACGCGCGGTTAAGGCAGCGACAGGAAAGTCTGCTGCAGACCTGCTGACTGAGCGGGTTTTGCATGCGGCCCGCAGTCTTCTCATGGATACCAGTCAACCTGCGCAGAACATCGCTCGGCACCTTGGTTTTGGATCCCCCGCCTATTTCACTCGCTTTATCCAGCATCACACCGGAAAGCCCCCAACCCGGCTTCGGGCGACGCAGCAGGAATTGTTCTGATCGTTTCATACCCACACGAGCGTCATTAATTTCGGGTGGTGGCCTAAGATAACGTTGACCTCTCCCCGCAAGTTGTGTCCTGTTGAACGGATGAAAGGGTCGAAGGCCCGCAGATCAGCGGGTTTTCGAATGGGGTGTGGATCGATCAAGACGGACGCTGCAATACTGTCGCGTATCGGCGCCCCTCACAAAATGAAAAATCGGCAGAAAAACTGCCACGCCACCAACGGGGCATCAAAATGGGAATTTTCATCTTACGCCGCCTGGGCGTGATATTGCTGACGGCCTTGTGCCTCACCTTCATCGTGTTCTGGTTGACCAATTTGTATCCAAATCTTGAAAAGCTGGCCAAAACCCAAGGCAACTTCAGGATGTCGGACGAAGCCGTCGCGTCCTACCTAGAAGATCGTGGGTATCTGCAGCCTATCACCGTTAAATATGGGCAATGGTTGGGTGTCATGCCTGGTTGGGTGACAGAGATGGATGACGGCACTGTCATTGGCCGCTGCTTTGATGCGGAAACCTCACCGGATGAGCGTCAGACACGCTGCGGTTTGCTGCAGGGCGATTGGGGCACATCCACGGTGTTCAAAGATGACGTTGGCGCCATCGTCGCCACCCGCCTTGAACTGACGGGCAAACTGATGCTTTTTGTCTTGTTGCTGATGGTGCCCGCAGCGCTGCTGGTTGGTGTTTTGGCTGGGATGCGGGAAGGCTCCAAATTGGATCGGTCGCTCTCTACCTTCTCAATTGCGACCACCGCCACACCGGAATATGTCTCTGGTGTTATTTTCATCGCTTTGCTGGCATCTTCGACGTTTGGCATCTCACCGCTGTTGGCGCAGTGGGGTTGGATAGACGGTCGAACGCTTTTCCTTGGATCCGCGACATCGGCCATGGAAGATGCAACTTTTTGGAATTTTTTCCTCCCGGTGCTGACCATCGCGCTCTATGGCATGGGCTACATCGCACGCATGACCCGCGCCTCCATGACCGAGGTGATGACCGCGCAGTACATCAGAACCGCACGGCTGAAGGGGGTAAAATTCTCGGACATCGTGCTCAAACACGCGTTGCGGAATGCGTTGATCGCCCCTTTCACTGTCATCATGCTGCAGATCCCATGGCTGTTAAACGGCGTGGTGATTGTAGAGACGCTGTTTAATTACAAAGGGTTCGGATGGCTTTTGGTGCAGGCGGCATCAAATAACGACATCGAGCTTTTGTTAGCGGTCTCTGTCGTGTCGGTTTTTGTGGTGCTCTTGACGCAGCTCATCTCTGACATCGGCTATGTCTACCTTAATCCACGCATTCGCATCACCTAGGAGGTCGACATGGAACCTTTGACATGGACAGGAAGCCTGAGCGGATTGAACATCGCTTTCTACGTGGCCGTTAGCCTGCTGATGCTGGCGGTGGTTGTGCAGATCATCGTTGCCTTTTTGCCCGCCACGGTCGTGCGGGGGGTCAATGCTGACGGCACGCTGGGCTCAAACACATTGGTCACGGGGCTCACCAGCCTTGCGGTAAACTGGACCCTTTACGCCGTGCTTGTCTTGATCTTGGTTTACCTGATCCTGGGCACCTTCATGGGCACCAACGCCGGTATTTTCGGCGGCATGGCGCGGCAGATGACACCGGTGTGGATCGCGCTCATCGTGACTTTCGGCGTGTCCGTCACTTTCAAAGGGCGGCTGGGGCTTTACGGCAAGCTTTTCAACAGCACTGTCGGGATGATCGGCTTTGGCCTGGTGATGTTCTGGGTATTCACTGGCATTTTCGCAGGCGTCTTTGACGGCCTTGTCACCCATGACAGCCTCTCCCAGGTCTCTGGCATGAAGAACAAATTGCCAGGCGAACCTCTGCGCGGCGCGAGCGAGACGGATTTTGCCTGGTATTTGCTTGGTGGCGACAACCTCGCGCGGGACGTGTTCAGCCGATTGCTCAAAGGGGCCTGGGTGGTGGTGCTGATTGCCCCTTTGGCCACGCTTTTCGCTTTCATGGTGGGGATTACACTGGGGCTGCCGGCAGGGTATTACGGTGGGCGGTTTGATACGCTCCTAAGTTTTTTGGCCAACCTCATTTTGGCTTTCCCCGTCATCCTGCTGTTTTACCTGCTGGTGACACCTGAAATCGTTCTAACGGGCATCCCAAACTACATGGCGTCGGTGCTGTTTATCTTTCCGGTGATCTTCTTCGCGATCCTGCTGAACTCGCGGTTTCACACCCAGCCGCAGATCCGCACACCGCTGCTGATTGTCGTGATCGGTGCGTTGATGTGGGCCTATCTTTCCTTGATCTCGAACGATGGCACGGTGGTATCAAATAGAGATATCACCATTCCAGGCTTGCCCCCGATGCTCGATTGGATCGAGATGCCGCCGGAAATTCTAGTGGTCTTCGTGTCTGTGGTGTTTGTGAATTCGCCCACCGTTTTTCGCATTGTGCGCGGCTTGGCGTTGGACATCAAAACCCGAGACTATGTCGCGGCGGCACAAACGCGGGGGGAAGGACCCTGGTACATCATGCTGTGGGAAATCCTGCCAAACGCGCGCGGGCCGCTGATCGTCGATTTCTGCCTTCGGATCGGATACACGACAATTCTCTTGGGAACGCTGGGCTTTTTTGGTCTTGGGCTGGAATCGGAAAGCCCTGATTGGGGCAGCACGATCAACGCGGGGCGGCGTCTGCTTGCGCTTTACCCGCATGCCGCAATCGCCCCGGCGCTGGCACTGCTCAGCTTGGTATTGGGTCTCAATCTGTTGGCGGATGGCCTGCGCGAGGAAAGCATGCGTGATTGAGCAACCGGTGTAGAGGTGGGGGCGCTGCCCCCGCCGCCCTGCGGGCGTCTCCCCCGAAGTATTTTCAGCCAAAAGAGCACGAGGGAACGTGTTAGCTGCCCAGGATTGCTTTGACGTAGAGCTGTGTTTCTTCATAGGGCGGGATGCCGCCATGTTCTTTCACGGCGCCTGGCCCTGCGTTGTAGGCAGCGAGCGCTAAGCGCCAGTTGCCAAACGTGCGATACTGTTCTTTCAAATAGCGCGCGCCACCTTCGAGGTTTTGTTTGGGATCATGCGGGTCCACGCCTAAAGCCTTCGCTGTTTGAGGCATCAATTGGGCCAGCCCAATCGCGCCTTTCTCCGAGACCGCTTTGGGGTTCCACGCGCTTTCTTGCTGCACTAACCGCAAAAAGAGATCGACAGGCACGTCGTGTTGGGTGGCGGCCTGCTTGGCCAACGCCAAAAACTCTCCCTGGTAGGCGCCGGTATATGTCTGCTGATCCCATTTTGTCGGGGTGATCACCTTGGGGGGTTGTAGGCGAACGGACCCTGAATACTGCTGCGCGGCGCGTGTATCGAGCAAGCGCTTTTGCGATTTAAAGAGATCGCGCCGGCTTTTGGAGGAAAAGACATCCGCGGGAGCGGGCGATGCGACTGCAAATCCGATCACGATCATCGTCATCCATGATCGCCAGGATCGATGTTTTGCCATAGTCTCCTCCGCCCCAGCGTTGCGCAGCGCTTTGCTATGGCATACTTCCCCAAGTGCGCATGTCAATTCGGAAAGCTTTTGTTAACCCCAGCGTGGAGGGATATACATAGCGCAACGCAACAGGGCCAGATTCGACAGCGGCTGGCAACATTGAGGGGGCCATATGGCTGGATCCGTTAATAAGGTGATTTTGGTCGGGAACTTGGGGCGGGACCCTGAGGTTCGGTCCTTTCAGAACGGTGGCAAGGTGTGCAATCTGCGCATTGCCACGTCTGAGACATGGAAGGATCGCAATACCGGGGAGCGGCGAGAGAAAACGGAGTGGCATTCAGTGGCGATCTTCCAAGAAGGCTTGGTGCGCATCGCCGAGCAATATCTGCGCAAAGGCTCCAAAGTCTATCTCGAAGGCCAGTTACAGACCCGCAAATGGCAGGATCAATCCGGCCAGGACCGATATACCACTGAGGTTGTTCTGCAGGGTTACAGCGGATCAATGACAATGCTGGATGGTCGCGACGGCGGTGGTGGTGGCGGATATAGCGGCGGTGGTGGCGAGTTTGGCGGTGGCGGATACGAAAGCGGTCCCGCGCCGATCGGCGGCGGCGCATCCCGTGATTTGGACGATGAGATCCCGTTCTAACCCGCTCAAAATCGCTTCGACGCGAGCGTTCTGATGCAAAATCCGTTTCGTCTGAAAACAAGGAGATAACGTCACGCGCGCCGGGCTATGGCGAACGCAGCGCGACGGATCACATGACGGTGGACGGTTATCCGATTGGGTTCATGACCGTGAAAGACGTTCCCAAGAGCACGATAGCGGGTGGTGGTTCTTCAGCGAAGAGGAAGACGACGCGTAGTTAGCCGATGAAGCCAGCGGCAGCGTTTACGATGTTAACACCATCGCAAATTACGACCCCGCAATCGTAAGGTTCTTGGCTGCAGCCTAAGGCAGCTACGTCGAAAGGATCCCGAACACCAACACCTTTCGACAGATTGACACCCCTTCGAGCCAGCCACAGCCATTCAAAAAGGACGATCTTTCTGGCGATCTTCCCGGTCTTAAAATCCTCGGCCTTAACCTGATCCACCTTGCCCAAACCGAGTGCGCGGCGGAACGGCGCGGCCCAGTAGAAGCTGTTGCGCGGGACGTCCATCGGGAACGGGTGTGTCAGGTGTGAGGGCAGATGCTTTAGCGATCGCTCAGCGCTTCTGACAAAAGCTGCAGCAAAACATCCTGTGGCACCTCTGACGTGACGAAAGCAGCACCGACGTCTTTGGCAAGAATAAAGCGCAGCCGACCATCGACAACTTTTTTATCCTGCCCCATCAGCGAAAGTAACGCTGTGGCGTTTGGGAGCGGGCCTGGGATATCGGCCAAATCGGTCTTCATCCCCATGGATTTGAGATGCGCCCGCACGCGGCTCGGGGCCTCTTGGGCACATAATCCCAGGCGTGAGGACAGATCAAAAGCCAAAGCGCACCCAATGGCTACCCCTTCCCCGTGCAATAGGCGATCTGAGTATCCCGTTGCAGCCTCAAGCGCATGACAGAAGGTATGGCCAAGGTTGAGAAGCGCGCGGTCGCCCTGCTCTATCTCATCCCGCGCAACAATATCGGCTTTCATCTGGACGGAATGACGCACAGCAGCAACGCGGGACGCTATATCCCCCGCCGCCAATGCTGGACCTTGCATTTCAAGCCAAGCAAAGAAATCAGCATCGCCGAGCAGGCCGTATTTGACGACCTCCCCGTAACCTGCGAGGAAATCCCGGGCGGTCAACGTGGCCAAAACCTCAGTATCGGCGAGCACCAGCGCGGGTTGATGAAAGGCGCCAACCAAGTTTTTTCCCTGCGCGACGTTGATGCCTGTCTTGCCGCCGACAGAGCTATCGACTTGCGCCAGCAGAGAGGTCGGCATCTGCACAAAGGCGATACCGCGGCGCAGGATCGCTGCAGCAAACCCAACCAGATCACCGATAACGCCCCCGCCCAAGGCGATGATCACGTCGCGCCGCTCAACCTTTTCATCCAGCAGCCAATGGACCACCTGCATCAAATGATCCCAGCTTTTCGTTGTCTCTCCGACGGGCAGTTCCAGCGTCGACACATCTATGTCTGCGGTGCGCAAGCCTACACAAAGGGTTGGCAAATGCAGCCGGGCGACCTGATGATCGGTGATCACCCAAGTCTTTGGTCGCACCATGAGGCTTGCCATCTCTTTCGCAGCCTCTGACAGCAAACCGGGTGCGATGCGGACTTCGTAACTGCGACCGGGAAGATTGACCGGGACAACCTCACGCATCGGAAACCCTCAGCACGTCTTTTCGCGTCTTGAGCGTGTCAATCACCCGGTCGGCCGTTTCCTCAACGCTTAACTGCGGTTGGCAGAGAACTGATAGATCTGTTTTTCGGTAGATGGGGACGCGGGCATGAAAGATCTCTGTCAGCGTTGTCTTTGGATCCGGTGTTTGAAGTAACGGGCGCGTATCGCGGTGACGCACCCTTTGCCAAAGCAATTCAAGATCGGCGTTCAGCCAGATCGATACCCCATAGGTGGAAATGGTCTTGCGATTGCGCTCGAACAGAAAAGCCCCGCCACCCGTTGACAAAACACCGCTGTTATTTTTCAGCAACCGCTCAATGACCTCAGCTTCGCGCTGGCGAAAAAATGCCTCTCCATCGCGATCAAAAATCTCTGGAATGGACCGGTCGGCAGCACGTTCAATTTCTGCATCGCTGTCCATAAACGGAACGCGAAGCTTCGCTGCAAGCGCCCGACCAACGGCCGTCTTGCCCGCGCCCATCATGCCAACCATCACGACCGTTTTTTTCAGTTCATACAGCGACGTGGGCGCGGTTGGTTCGGCTGTGCTTTGCTCACTCTGCCTCATTCTTCAGTGAATGACGTGATCTTGGTCAAAAGACCATATATAGAATGCGGAAACACCTAAGAAATATGGGCAGGCTTTCATGGGACGGGCGATACAACTACTGTTCTTTCTCGCGTTGATCGGCTTTGTTGGTTTGACGGGATATGCGTATATCGCGCCCTACTTTGGCGTGAATTTTGCACCTGAACCGCAAGACATACGCCAGCCGATAACGCTGGAATTGGACTAGAATGATGTGGTGGATGATGCCATTCGCTCGGGCCGTGTTCAAGGCGTGCTTTGCCGTTGCTTTTGCAAGTGATGCCGTGGCGCAAGAAGCGCCTGCTCAACGGGCACCTTTGTCAGTCATCGATTGGTTAGGGGCCCAAGAAACCCTTTTGCCCACCGCCAAAATGCCAGAAATGGTGCTTGACGAACCTCCGGTGAGCGCCACAGGTGCAGTGCCAGAAGTGCAGGTGAAACCGCTTACGGAAGGTCGGCCTCGGCAAATTGGCCTGGTGCCCAGCACAGTGACAGGCATGCCCGCAACGCTGTGGTCGGGAAGCGAGCCTGCACGGCTGACAAAGCTCATCACCTCCTTGCCCGAGCTGCGCCTCCCTGCAGCGCAGTCGCTTCTTTACACGTTGCTGTTGGCGGATGCGCAGGCACCAGGTCAAAGCGCCCCTGCGGGAGACGCGCTCGCCCTTGCCCGTACCACGAAGCTCATGTCTCTTGGCGCCTTGGATCCTGCTATGTCGCTGATTGAAGAAGCGGGTGTCAGCACCTCGCCCGATCACTTTGATCTGTGGATGCAAATCAGCCTTCTGTTGGGCACAGAGGATCGTGCCTGCGCCCGTCTAAGCCAGGCGCCACATCTGACGCGAGACTACGGTGTGCGGATCTTTTGTGCCGCACGCGCGGGCAATTGGGAGAACGCGTCGCTGACATTTGGTGCCGCACAGGCGTTGAAGTTGATGCCCGATGCCAAGCTCATGTTGTTTGATCGTTTCTTGCACCCCGAGGGTTTTGAGGATGCCCCGCCTTTGCCTGTGCCGTCCCCGCGCGAGATTGACCCGCTAACATTTCGGTTGTTTGAAACCATTGGGGAACCGTTGTCCACGCGACCGCTGCCCAGAGCCTATGCTGTTGCCGACTTGCGCGATGTAGCCGGATGGAAAGCGCAGCTTGAAGCCGCCGAAAGGCTCAGCCGTGCGGGCGCCCTGCCGCATAACCAGTTGCTGGGGTATCTCACATCGCGTCGTCCGGCGGCCTCAGGCGGTGTTTGGGACCGCGTGGCGGCCTTTCAACGCTTTGATACTGCTTTGAATACCGCTAGCGCAGAAGCGGTTAGCAAAACACTTCTGCCCGCATGGCAAGCGGCAGAGATGGCGGCCATCGAAGTGCCCTTCGCCGCACTTTTCGCAGAACGTCTGCGCCCCATCGCACTGGAGGGACCGGCAAAAGAGCGTGCCGCGTTGATCGCGCTGCTTTCGCCAGAGTTTGATGCCGCTGCAGCAACGCAGATTTTAGACAGGCAACTTGTGACGCAGATCGCGCGCGGTGAATTGCCTCAAGATCGGCCCGAGGGCGGCTTGCCACTTGCCGTTTATCAAGCATTCCGCGGGCTCCCACCGCGCCCGGACCTTTTGGCTGCCGCTCAACAAAACAGATTGGGAGAGGCGATTTTAGAGATCCTCAAGCTGCTGCAGCAAGGCACTGAAGGCGACCCCGTAGCTCTGCGCGATGCGCTGACCACCTTGCGCGCGCTGGGGTTCGAAGACGCTGCCCGCCGCGCCGCGCTTGAAGTGCTGATCCTGGAGCTGTAACCCCGTGCCAACCGCGACATTTCATTGGATTGCCAATTTTATCGAAGCACAGGCCGCCGAACTGGGGGCAGCGACCAACACACAACTCGCCTATGGTCGCGACCTGAAGGATTTTGACGTATTTCTATCGGCGCGAAACTTGGATTTTGAGACTGCGACGCAAAGCGATATCGAAGCATATCTGGTTCAATGCGATGGTCAGGGGCTGGCCAAATCCACCCGAGCGAGACGTCTGTCAGCGATCAAACAGATCTACCGCTTTGCTTTCGAAGAAGGGTTGCGTGCCGATAACCCCGCACTGCAAATCTCAGGACCAGGCCAAAGCAAAAGACTGCCGAAGTTATTGAGCGAAGCTGAGGTAGAGCGGCTGCTGCAGGCCGCGCGCAGCACCGGGCGCACCCCAGCGGATCGCATGCGCAACACGTGCTTGATGGAGTTGCTTTACGCCACCGGCATGCGGGTGACTGAGCTTGTGAGCTTACCGGTAAGCGCCGTCAGGGGCGACCCGGGCTTACTGATGGTCCTGGGCAAGGGCGGCAAAGAACGCTTGGTCCCGCTTTCACCACCTGCACGGTCCGCTTTGGCCGCATGGCTGAGCGTATGGGATCGGCAGGACGCTGCTGGGCGTGCTGCCCGAAAACCGACATCGCGGTTCTTGTTTCCCTCAAGAGGCGCCTCGGGCCATTTGACGCGGCACCGCTTCTATCTGCTGATCAAGGAGATTGCGGCCTCCGGAGGCGTTGATCCTGCAAAGGTCACACCGCATACGTTGCGCCATGCCTTTGCGACACATCTATTGGCGAATGGGGCAGATCTTCGGGCGATCCAAACAATGCTGGGCCATGCCGATATCGCCACAACGGAAATCTATACCCATGTGCTGGAAGAGCGGTTGGCGGACCTTGTCTTGAACCATCATCCGCTGGCGAAAACCAATAAGCGTCGACCAAATTCTGACACGTGAGCGTGGCGACCACATCCTCATGACACCGTCGCGGATCTCATGTCTTTCAGGACGCTCTTGAATGACGACCGCGGTCTCCCCATAACCTGAGAAGCTGGGTAGCATACGGATATACATTCATGGCGGTTGACGGAACAATCTGGATCAGCGGCGGCATTATCTTGTGCCTTTTGGTCCTCTCAGGGTTTTTTTCAGGGTCCGAGACCGCTTTGACCGCAGCGTCCCGCGGTAAGCTGCGTGCCCAGGCAGATAAAGGCTCACGCGGGGCTAGCCGCGCGTTAAAGATCACCGAAGACAACGAACGGCTGATCGGTTCGGTGCTTTTGGGCAACAATCTGGTCAATATCCTGGCAACGTCACTTGCCACTGCATTGTTTACCAGCCTGCTGGGTGAAGGTGGCGTGGCAATGGCCACGTTGGTCATGACGCTGCTCGTGCTCATATTTGCCGAAGTGCTGCCGAAAACCTATGCGATCAGCAATGCAGAGAAAGCAGCATCGCTTGTCTCAAGGCCCATCAGTCTGGTGGTTTTGGTCTTCGCGCCGGTGGTGAGCGCGGTCCGCTATTTTGTGCGCGGTGTGCTGAGCATCTTTGGCGTGCGCATTGACCCCGACAGTAACATCCTGGCGGTGCGTGAAGAAATCGCCGGTGCCTTGCAACTGGGTCATTCCGAAGGCGTGGTTGAGAAAGAAGATCGTGACCGTATTCTCGGTGCGCTGGACCTGGGAGAGCGCGCGGTGGAAGAGATCATGCTGCACCGCTCGGGGATCGAAATGATCGATGCTGACGCCGATCCGTCTGAGATTTTGGAACAATGCCTTCATTCGAGCCACACGCGGCTTCCCGTCTTTCGCGACGATCAAGAGAATATTATCGGCGTGATCCACGCCAAGGATCTGCTGCGTGCGATGTACAAATTAATCGGCGGTCCCGACGGGAACGCGGCTGCGCTGAAAGACTTCGACGTCGCCGCGGTTGCCATGAAACCGTATTTTGTTCCCGAGACATCGACCTTGGACGAACAGATGCGTCAGTTTTTGCGGCGGCACACGCATTTTGCCCTGGTGGTAGACGAATATGGCTCTTTGCAGGGGCTGATCACGCTCGAGGATATTCTGGAAGAGATCGTTGGCGAAATCACCGATGAGTTCGATCCGGACGGTGATCGCCCTCTGCTCCCCTCCGAGGACGGGCATTTCTACGTCGATGGCGCGATGACAATCCGCGATCTTAACCGGGCCACCGATTGGTCCTTGCCCGATGAAGAAGCCAACACCGTGGCCGGGCTGGTGATCCACGAGGCGCAGATGATACCCACGGTGGGTCAAGTGTTCAGCTTTCACAGCTTTCGTTTTGAGGTCACAGCGCGTGAGGGCAATCGGGTCACGCGGCTAAAAATACGTCCGCTTTGACCCGGTCGTTGTGGTGGGGGCCAGCCCCCGTCGCGCAAGCGCGACCCCCCCGGAGTTTACTTTGCAAGATGAAAGAGCGGCGCGGATTGTTTCGGTTTGCAGTGTTCGGTCAGGAAGTGTTTTCCCCTGGCGGCGCGTTCGACATTTAGAGAGAGCCGAAGTGACGGCGGTTTAGGCGCGCAATCTTGCGCCATCCGGATCAAACGGTGGCTCTGCAAGCACGACCGCCCGGTGTGGCCGACCCAGGATCATGACGTCGAGGATCTCTCCCTCCTCTGCGCCTGCAACGAAGGCCATCGCAAGAGATTGACCGACCGAATAACCGTATGCGCCTGATGTCACCCACCCGACGCCCTTCCCGTCTCTCAAGATCGGCTCGCCACCACTTGCATCGGCATTCGAAGCATCTGTTTCAGCTTTATCCACGCTGAGCAGTACCAGACGCTCCCGTATCGGCTTTTTGATGATTGCGGCCACGTTGGATCTGTTCAAGAAGTTCTTATTGATCTTGCATAGGTGATCAAGGCCGACCTCCTGAGGCCAGCACTCAAGACCATATTCGCGGCCCCAGGAGCCATATCCTTTCTCGATCCGCAACGATCTTAGAGCACGGCTGCCAACCGGACCCACCTCAAAGTCGCGACCCGCTTCGATCAGCGCTTGGTAAACTGCGGCTTGATGTGCGACATCACAGTACAGTTCCCAGCCAAGATCCCCTGTGAAGCTCACGCGCAGCGCAAGGACGCGGATGCCGGCAAGATCAATCCAACGTGAGTGCATGAACGGGAAGGCTTCGTTGGCCAGGGATGTGTTCGTCAATCGTTGAAGCAACGCCCTTGCCAGCGGCCCCGCGACGTTAAAGCCGCACGTGGTATCGGTGTGGCTTTCAAAGGTTGTGCCCTTCGGCAGGTGCACCTCTTTGAAAAAGCGCTGGTGATACCGTTCAGCCTGGCCAGATCCGATCACCCAGAACTCATCTGGCCTCGGGCGCGTGACAATGAAATCGCCAGCGATGCCGCCGTTCACACCGATCAGTGGGGTGAGGCAGGACCGGCCCACGGCGCGTGGCATATCGTTGGCAAAAACGGCATTCAGCCAATGTTCCGCGTCAGGCCCGGTACATCGGTATTTGGCAAAGTTGGAAATGTCGATAATGCCCGCGCGATCGCGCACCATACGGCATTCCCAACCAACCTGGTCCCACCAAGTCTGGCGCGTGAAGCCTTCGGTCAAATCTACGGTGCCGGGTACCGCGCCGAAATAAAGCGGATGCTCCCACCCGTAGCTGAGGCCGAATACGGCTCCCATGGCCTTTTGTGCCGGATAGACCGGACGTTTGCGCAATGGTCGACCTTCGGTGCGCTCTTCCTGTGGGAAGTGGATCTTGAAACGGTTTGCATATTGATCACCCACACGCGCCTTCGTGAAAGCAGCGTCAGCCCAGGCACCAAAGCGCGCGACATCCCAGGCAAACATGTCGTATCGAGTTTCACCTTTGACAATCCAATCGGCAGCCAGCAGCCCCATGCCGCCCGATTGGCTGAAGCCCGGGATGATCCCGTTGCAGCAAAAGTAATTTGACCGTTCCGGCACCGGGCCAAAAAGCACATTCGCATCAGGTGACCAGATCATCGGTCCGTTGATCACACGTTTGATCCCTGCCTCTCCGAGCGCTGGCACACGCGCAATCGCGCGCATCATGTTGTCTTCGATCCGGCCCAGATCATCGGCAAACAGCTCATGCCCGAAGTTCTGCGGCGTGCCGTCCTGCGCCCAGAAGCGCAGGTCCTTTTCATAGGCCCCCACGAGCAGCCCCTGCCCTTCTTGGCGAAGATAATACTCTCCGTCCCGGTCTGAGACAGAAGGCAATCGGCGCCCCAGGCGCGCAATATCGGCAATCGTTTCGGTCACAAAATACTGATGCTCTGTGGGTTGCAGTGGGAGGATGATCCCGGCCAAAGCTGCAACTTCACGGCCCCAAAGACCTGCGGCATTCACGATCCATCGGGTTGCAATATCACCCTTCGCTGTCCGCACGATCCAGCCGCCATCCGGCTGCTCTTCTGTGCTCAGAACGGGGCAGAACCGGATCACCTCAGCACCGTTTGCGCGGGCGCCGACCGCGTAAGCGTTCGTGACCCCGGAAGGATCGACATTGCCGCCGTTTTCTTCAAACATGATGCAGCGAACGCCATCGTAGTTCACCAGTGGATGAAGCATCTCTGCCTCTTCCCGGCTCACTTCTCGAAACGGCATCTCGTAATAGCGGGCTTTCGCAGCTTGCAGCCGTAACTGATGTTCCCGCGCCTCCGTCTGCGCCAGATACAGAGAGCCGGGTTGAAACACGCCGCAAGATTGCCCGGTCTCGGCCTCCAAAGACCTGTAAAGGTCCATCGTATAGTTCTGAATGCGCGTGATCGTGTTGTTGTCATGCAGACCGTGAATGTTTGCGGCTGCGTGCCAGGTGGAACCCGAGGTCAACTCGTCCCGCTCCAGTAGAACGACGTCGTTCCAGCCAAGCTTTGTCAAATGATAGAGGATGGAGCAGCCAATCACCCCGCCGCCAATCACCACCGCTTGAGCATGACTGCGCATCCTCAATACCCTCGTTCCGACCTCACCCCTATATGTTCACGGCCTCATCACTGAGGGGATTGCCCGACTGCGACACATTTGGTCGCAACCAGATCACCCTCTGCCTCTTTCATCTTGCCCAATAAACTCTCGGAGGGGGCACGGGGGAGGCAGACAGCCTCCCCCGCCTAACCGCCTTCGCTGAGATCGACATGTCATGCTGAAACCCGCATGATACAGAAGGCATTGCGTCTGTATCCATCAGGCGGAAAGGAGAGGATTGTGAAAACCACCACCCGCGTTCTGGTCATTGGCGGTGGCGTCGTGGGCGTCTCGGTGCTGTACCATCTAACCAAGCTTGGTTGGTCTGACGTGATGCTGCTCGAGCGGTCCGAACTCACGTCAGGCTCTACCTGGCATGCCGCAGGCGGGTTTCACACTCTGAACGGCGATACGAATATGGCGGCACTGCAGGGATACACGATCCGTCTCTACAAAGAGTTGGAAAGCATCACTGGCATGTCCTGCGGTCTGCATCACGTGGGTGGGGTCACGCTGGCTGACAACCAGGACCGCTTTGACATGCTGCGCGCTGAGCGTGCAAAGCACCGTTTTATGGGGCTTGAGACCGAGATCGTTGGACCCGAAGAGATCAAACAGATCGCGCCTGTCACAAATACCGACGGCATCATCGGCGCGCTTTACGATCCGCTTGACGGGCATCTTGATCCTTCAGGCACAACCCATGCCTATGCCAAAGCGGCGCGCATGGGGGGCGCGACGATTGAAACGCATTGCATGGTGCGCGAGACAACGCAGCGCACGGATGGCACCTGGGATGTGATCACCGATCAAGGGGCAATCCATGCAGAGCACATTGTCAATGCAGGCGGGCTCTGGGCGCGGGAAGTCGGCGCTATGGCGGGCATCTACTTCCCGCTGCATCCGATGGAGCATCAGTATCTCGTGACCGAGGAGGTTCCGATGATCGCCCAGATGATCGCAGAGGGCAAAGAACATCCCCATGTGATGGATCCCGCGGGCGAAAGCTATCTGCGCCAAGAAGGGCGCGGGCTCTGCATTGGATTTTACGAACAGACCTGCCGCCCTTGGGCCGTTGCAGGAACCAGCTGGGATTTTGGCCAAGACTTGCTGCCGGATGACTTTGACAAGATCGCAGACAGTATCGCCTTTGCCTATCGGCGTTTCCCCGACCTTGAACGCGCAGGGGTTAAGAGCGTGATCCACGGCCCTTTCACCTTTGCGCCGGATGGAAACCCGCTGGTCGGGCCGGTGCCGGGCATGCGAAACTACTGGTCGGCCTGCGGCGTCATGGCCGGGTTCAGTCAGGGCGGCGGCGTGGGCCTAACGCTCGCGCAATGGATGATCGAAGGCGAGCCGGAGCGCGACGTCATGGCGATGGATGTTGCGCGCTTTGGGACGTGGATCACACCGGGTTACACATTGCCCAAGGTGATCGAAAACTATCAGAAACGCTTTTCCGTCGCTTACCCGAACGAAGAATTGCCCGCCGCCCGGCCCCATCGGACGACCCCCATGTATGACATCTTCAGCCAGATGGGCGCAGTCTGGGGGCATCAATACGGTCTTGAGGTTGCGAACTACTTTGCTCAGGGCGTAGAACCGGGCTTTGAGACACCTTCGTTCCGCCGGTCCGACGCTTTTGAAGCCACAGGCCGCGAGGTGCGCGCTGTCCGCGCATCCCTGGGCATCAATGAGGTGCATAACTTTGGCAAATACCGCGTCACAGGCGCACAAGCACGACCCTGGCTTGACAGGATCCTGGCAGGGCGTCTTCCCCCGCCCGGACGCGTGTCATTGTCACCGATGCTGTCACCAAAGGGCAAGCTGATCGGTGATTTCACTGTCAGCTGTCTGAAGGAAGATGAGTTTATCTTGACCGCTTCCTATGGCGCGCAAGCCTATCACATGCGGTGGTTTGACCAGCATGCCACGCCAGGTGTGGACATCGTTAATGTTTCGGATCTGCGCACGGGCTTTCAGATCGCGGGACCAAATGCCACTGCTCTCTTGCGCGCTGTCACCTCTGATAAGGTGGATCTGAAGTTTTTGGACGTGCGGCGGATGACAATTGGGCAAGTCGACTGCACTGTACAACGCCTGAGCTATACCGGCGATCTCGGCTATGAAATCTACTGTGCGCTGACCGATCAACGCCAGTTGTGGTACACGCTTTGGGAAGCGGGCCAAGCCTACAGCATCACCCCCTTCGGGATGCGTGCCATGATGTCGCTGCGGCTTGACCGCTTCTTTGGCTCTTGGATGGCGGAATTTTCGCCAGATTACACGGCGGCGGAAACCGGCATGGATCGTTTCGTCAGCTTCAAAAAAGACGTCGATTTTATCGGCCGCGCCGTTGCAGAGGTTGAGCGTGAAACCGCGCCCGCCCGCAAATTGGTTGCTTTCGACGTAGAGGCACAAGATGCCGATGTGCACGGGTATGAACCGATCTGGCTCGACGGGTCGGTGGTTGGGTTCTGTACCTCTGGCGGGTATGCGCATTTTGCCCAAAAATCGATCGCGCAAGGCTTTGTTCCGCGCGCGCGCATCCGCCCCGGCTTGGCTGTTGAGATCGAAATTCTAGGCCACATGCGACCGGCGCGCATCATCACCGAACCGCTTTTTGACCCCGAAGGCCAGCGTCTGCGCTAAAACCATGCAGCGTTTTTCCTTCCCAATCGTTCTGCTTGCTGCTGGCGCGTCGCGCCGCATGCGTGGGCGCGACAAACTGCTTGAAGATGTGGGCGGGATGCCCTGTTTGCGCGCTCAAGCGCAGAAAGCCCGCGCCGCTACCTGGGGCGAGGTCATTGTCACGCTGCCGCCTGCGCCCCATGCACGCTATGAAGCAGTCTCAGGTTTGGGTGTTGAGGTTGTGTCTGTGCCCGATGCAAAGGAGGGTATCGCCGCCAGTCTGCGCACGGCCATCGCCGCCCTTCCAAGCGACGTCCCCTGCGCGATGGTGTTGCTGGCCGATTTGCCCGCGCTTGAGATACCAGATCTTTGCCGTCTCGCAGAAGCGGTGGATCTGTCCTCTCCCATCGTGATCTGGCGGGGTGCGACACCAAGCGGGAAAGGGGGGCATCCGATCGTCTTTCACTGCTCATTATTCCCAAAGCTGTATGCATTGCAGGGGGATAGAGGCGCCCAAACTCTGATCGCGCAGCATGCTAACGACGTGCTCCATGTACCGTTTGAAGATGATCGCGCGCTCTTGGATCTGGACACGCCGGAAGCGTGGGCCGCCTGGCGGGCGCAGGGAAGTTGAGCCCTGACGCCTGCGGATCTAAAAAAACGGGAAAGGATCGTCCACCACGCCGATCAGCGGCATGAGCAAACCGCTGTTTGTCGCATTCGCGGCATCAATCGCATGACCGTCAATAGCCGCAAGAGCGGAGATGGTGTCGAAGGTTTGCTGATCGCCAAAGCGTTCCATGACATTGCGTGCATCTGCAACGTCTGACAGACCTTCAATCGCTGCGTAGCGAAGACCAAGATTGGCTTTGGTGGCAAGATAATCCACGTCAGAACTGTTATCACCCGCCTTCGCGCCTTTGATGACTTCAAGCACGAAACGGCCCTGGCTAACCTCCCCGCGTGCCAACACGCCTTGCCAGAATTCAAAGCCCGACTGATCCGGCGTGCGCCCTAGAACATTGTCATACACCGCCGTGACAAAAGCGTTGGTGTCATTCGGGTCCGTGTAAAGTGCACGCGTCTCGACCTGTTCGAAGAAGAGTTCCGCAATCCCTTCTAGATCGGTCCCTTCAGCAAGCGCGTCGGCCCAAAAATACAGCCCTTCCGCATCTGCCGCGCGGTTGAAGTAGGCGACGTAAACCTCTGTCAAAGAGATAAAATCATCGGCGCTCAAATTCAAAAGGCCCGAAAAATCATTGGTATCCAACGACCTGTCAGCAAAGCGCAATACCTCGACGTCATTGGCCAATCTGTCTGTACCGCCTTGCCCATCACGATCTAACACAGTCATGCTGCCATCTGCGCTCAATGAGACGGTGATCTGCGTGCTTTGAGACCCGAAAACCACCGTGTCATTCCCACTGAGCCCGATGACCTCCTGATCGCCATCCGCCATGATCACGGTATCTGATCGATGTGTCGCTGTGAGTTTTTCGATTAAGGTGCCTGGCTGAATGGTCAACATGCGAACGCTGTCGCGCGGCGTCCAATCTGAAAATTCACGCAGTGTCGCGTCCCACTCAGAGGTGGAGAGTTGACCATCGGTCGCAACCGTCAACCCCAGGCTAAAGTCAAAGACCATATCCCCGGTGGCGTAACCCGGCGTATACCCGGAAAGATCAACCCAGTCGGTTCCTCCCACATCTACCAGTGTAAAGGGGGCGTCGAGCGGCGATGTCATCGTGGTCCCTTCCCAACGGGGCATCAGCTCAGGGTTGGAGAGGAAATGATAGGTATGGTCTTCAGTATTTGTGCCCGTCCCGTACAAAATCTGCAGCGCATAGACATCAATGGGAGAGAATGTGGCAAAGCCGACGATGTCATCGTTGCCACGCAGATCAAGATACACACCGCTGTAGGCCAGGGTTGTAAACGCATTCGCTTGCAGGTCGTCCGGCACATTTGATTGATAATTAGGCTCACCCGGCTCACCCACAAAGGGGTGATCCAACCCCAGGGCATGACCCAATTCATGAACCATCAGTTCAGACGAAAACGCCCCGAACTCAGTGTAGCGCTGAAACGTATCCAGCATCAAAAGTTGCGAACCCAACCAAGGATATTCTGCATATCCTGCCGCAGTCATGACGTGTTGACCGATGACGATATCTGCGAAATCGGCGTCTCTGACAGAAGGGACCTCCGTCAGTGTGAGATTGGTGATGTTCGACACATATGCCGCTTGAAAACGGAAAAAATCCTGAAGTTCATTTTGAAGTGGTCGATAGTCGGCGGCAAATCCCTGGGGTACGAGGTAGAGCAGCCCGCTGGGCACCGAATTGGCAAATTCATAGGTGATTGTTGTCGAGAACTGATAGGCGCCGGAATCCAGAGTGCGCCAGTTTTCAGCGGCAATCGCTGCGAGGTCTTGCGCGGTTGCTGCATTCCACCGTTCGTAAATCATCGTGCACCAGAGTTTAAATCGCGTACAACTTAATAGAGCAACGTCGGTCTTTTGAACAGTAAACCATCACAGATGATGACAGGATGCCGCAGGCGAGATGCCCTTTTAAACCTGAAAATCGTGGGCAAGGATGGGCAACCGCTTGCCTGGTACCCGAGGCCGGACTTGAACCGGCACGCCCGCAAGGGCAACGGATTTTGAATCCGTCGTGTCTACCATTCCACCACTCGGGCACGCGAGCGGTCTAACCCGCATCTTTGTCCCCGGCAAGCCCAATCTCATTCCCTTGACGCTGCAGCCTAGCCGTGCTGTGGACGCTTTGAAACTGAGAGGGCATGAGATGATCCGGCATCTTTACGACTGGACACTCAATTTAGCACACCACCCGCGCGCTTTGTGGGCTCTGGCCATGATCGCCTTCATCGAGTCATCGTTTTTTCCGATCCCGCCAGACATTCTGATGATCCCGATGATCATCGCGCAGCCCAACCGCGCCTTTGTTATCGCCACAATTGCGTTGGTTGCATCGGTGCTTGGCGGTGTGCTGGGCTACGTGATCGGTGCCTTTGCTTTTGAAACACTTGGGCAACCTATCCTCGCAGCACAGGGGAAGGCCGATGCGATGTCCGAATTTTCAACCCGCTTCAACGATTTTGGCTTTTGGGCCGTCCTTACCGCCGGTATCACCCCCTTCCCCTACAAAGTGATCACCATCATGTCGGGCTGGACGGGGATGCCGATCGGCACCTTTGTCTTCACCTCGATCTTAGCGCGCGGTCTGAGGTTCTTCATCATCGCCGCGTTGCTTTGGCGATTTGGCGCACCCATCAGGGACTTTATCGAACGACGGCTCGGCATTATGTTTACGTTGGTCATTTTATTGCTGTTTGCTGGGTTCTTTGCCGTGCGTTACCTATGAACCAGACCCAATTGATTTTCACCGCTTCTGCGGGATCGCTGGCCATGCTGATTGCGGCCTTCGGATTTCAATATCTGGGCGGCCTCATGCCGTGTCAGATGTGTCTTTGGCAGCGTTGGCCACATGCCATTGCGGTGTTGATTGGAAGCCTGGCGGTGGTCTTGGCGCAGCCAAGTTTGGCCTGGATCGGCGCGCTTTCGGCGGCGACCACCGCTGGCATTGGTCTTTATCACGCGGGTGTTGAGTTGCGCTGGTGGCCCGGCCCCGCATCATGTTCTGGCGCCGGTGAAGCGTTGAGTGAAATGGATGGCGCTGCGCTTTTATCGCTCGAGGTTGCCGACCCACTGGTGATGTGTGATGAAGTGGTGTGGTCTTTCCTGGGCGTGTCCATGGCGGGCTGGAACGCGATTATCGCGCTAGGGCTCACATGTGTTTGGATCAGTGCCGCCCGGATGTCCCGCGCGCCCGGCTAAGACAGATCTGCGCTTAAATTGGCTTTATGAGTCTTCAGCAACAAGCTGGTCTCACTCGCCACCACACCCTCAAAACGCCGTACACGCGCCAATACCGCGTCAAATTGTTCTAAGGTCATTGTGCCAATCTCGGCGATGACGTCCCACCGTCCGTTGGTTGCGTGGACGGCGCGCACCTCGGCCAAATTGCCAAGCTGACGTGTAATCCGCTCGGCGCCCCGACCCTCGATCCCGATCATCATCAACCCTCGGACAGGATCATGGGCCACATCGGCTTTGGTAAGCACGCTGAACCCAACGATGTCCCCCCTGGATATCAAGCGTGTCAACCGCGCCCGTATTGTGGCCCGAGACAGCGAGAGTGTCTGCGCCAGTTCCGACAAAGACGCCCGGGCGTTCTGGCGTAGAGCAGCGATCAATCGGTTATCAATATCATCCATGGAGCTTACCGTTTTGGATATAGATCGAGCAATATGATCAGATTGGTCGCTTGTCGATGCGCATAGCGTATAAATATGCTTCGCACATCGGATAGAGAGAGAAGAATGACATCACGAACTTGCATTCTCGTCGGTGCGGGATTGGACTGCGGCAAAGACGCGAAAGGCTGCCTGATGGGACCTGATGCTTATCGCACTGCGGGGCTTGCGGACGTGCTCCGCGATCTTGGGCACAGTGTCAGTGATCGGGGCAATGTTCAGCCTGAAGCCGTCACGCCAAAGCCAGATCCAAAATGCGTCGCGGTACAGGAAACGATCGCCTGGACAAAAGCATTGAGCGCCGCGTCGATAGCAGCCTGTGAGGCTGGTCTGCCGATTTTTCTGGGTGGCGATCACGCGATCTCATTGGGGACGGTCTTAGGGGCAAGCCGCCACGCGAAGCGGGTGAATAAACCGCTTTTCGTGCTGTGGCTCGACGCCCATAGCGACTATCACACGCTCAGCACCACGCAAAGCGGCAACCTGCATGGCACACCGGTTGCCTATGTGACGGCGCGGGCGGGCTTTGAGGGGTTTCCCATCGTCGATGCGCCTGTGGCCGAAGATCACGTGACGATGATCGGCCTGCGATCTGTTGACCCTTTGGAGCGCGCAGGTTTGGAAAGCAGCGCCATTACCTGCATCGATATGCGTCAGATTGATGAGGGGGGCATCTCGCGTCCGCTTGGCACCTTCCTCGACCGTGTGGCGCGCGAGAACGGCATGCTGCATGTGTCGCTTGACGTCGATTTTCTTGACCCCTCTATCGCTCCCGGCGTGGGTACCACCGTGCCAGGAGGCGCCACCGTGCGTGAAGCGCATCTCGTCATGGAAATGATCCATGATAGCGGGTTGATGACGTCTTTAGACCTGGTTGAACTCAACCCATTCTTTGACGAACGCGGTCGAACGGCACAGCTGATGGTAGATCTCGCGGCCTCGGCATTTGGGCGTCGCGTCTTTGATCGAAAAACCTCTGCGTATTGAGAGAAGGAAGACACGTGCCCCCCTCTTCAAAAGCGCTGGTGCCCTTTGTGAGCGTCGATCACATGATGCGCCTCATCCACCACATCGGCATTGAGCCCATGTTGTGCGGCTTGGCCGATTACATCGAAGCCGACTTCAAGCGATGGGAGGTTTTTGATAAAACGCCGCGCGTCGCAAGCCATTCGCAAACTGGCGTGATCGAATTGATGCCGACGTCGGATGGTGATGTCTACGGGTTCAAATACGTCAACGGCCACCCGTCAAACACGAAAGTCGGTCTTCAGACTGTAACAGCTTTCGGGTTGCTGGCGGATGTTGCGTCGGGCTATCCCGTTTTGCTCAGCGAAATGACGCTGCTGACCGCGCTGCGCACCGCGGCGACGTCCGCAATGGTTGCCCGGGCATTGGCGCCGCGCGACGCACAGGTGATGGCGATGATCGGCAATGGCGCACAATCTGAGTTTCAGTCGCTCGCCATGAAAGCCATCGCAGGCATCAAAGAAGTCCGTCTTTATGACATCGACGCCAAGGCGACGGCCCGCTGCGCAGCCAATCTGACGCCGCATGGCCTGAAATTAACTCAATGTTCCAGCGCACAAGACGCCATCTTGGGCGCGCAAATTATCACGACCTGCACCGCCGACAAACAATACGCGACGATTTTGACCGACAACATGGTCGGGGCGGGCGTGCACATCAACGCGATCGGAGGGGACTGCCCGGGCAAGACAGAGCTCGCCCCTGCGATCCTGCACCGATCCGACATCTTTGTTGAATATCCACCGCAGACCCGTATGGAGGGGGAAATTCAACAGTTGGAGCCACATCACCCGGTAACGGAAGTTTGGCAGGTGCTCGCCGGTCGCGCAGCAGGGCGCACAGATGACCGGCAGATCACGCTGTTTGACAGTGTGGGATTTGCGATCGAAGATTTTTCCGCTCTGCGCTATGTGCGCGATCAAATCGCCGAGACCCGCTTTTTCGAGCCGCTCGACATGCTGGCTGACCCCGATGATCCACGTGACCTTTTCGGCATGCTTGAACGCGCAAAAAAGCGAGATCGCTTAGGGATGGTTTGAGGGCGCCGAGGGCTACGCTAAGCACGCGTCACATCATAGCCGTAAAGCCAGTCGAATGCGCCGATCATCCGCCCCGGTGCGAACCGGCTGGCCATACGCAAACCCGCATGCGCAAAGGTCCGAAACATCCCAGGGTGCAGGTGATAGCGCCAGGCGTTCTTGTTTGCCGTGGCAATGACACGGCGCACGCGGGCCTCACGTCGAAGCTGATAAGATTTGATGCCAATGACGCCTTCTTTCTGAACCACATCGGCAAGAACCCAGGCATCCTCAAGCGCCATATTTGCCCCCTGAGCGAGAAACGGCAGCGTCGGATGCGCGGCATCGCCCAAAAGCGCTAATGCCTGCCCCGTCCAACGCGTGGCGACCGGATGCCGATGCAACCCCCACACTGATACATCTGTCACATCTTTGATCATCTCGGCAGCAACACCCTGAAAAGACGCGAAAGCTGCGCGCAAAGCGGCAGGGTCATCCGGGTGCTGCCATCCTTCTGCTGCCCAGACGTCACGCTCTTCCACGGCGACCAAGTTCACGAAATCGCCCCCGCGTATCGGGTAACTTACCAAATGCCGACCGGGCCCCATGGTGACATGTGCTTCTTCCGGATGCCCTACCCGGTTTTTCACCACCGCCCGCCACGCCACCTGGCCGGTGAAAAAAGGAGCATCGGCCGCATTCAACACGGGCCGCGCGATGGAGTGCAAACCATCCGCCGCGACGATCACATCGGCAGTCTTTTGCGCACCACAGACCATTGTCAGGGCGGCATCTCCTTCTTCAGATACCTTGCTGACACGTGCATTCAATTCGATGGCGACCCCTGCTGCGCGCGCTGATGCGAGTAGAATCGCGATCAAATCAGCGCGATGGACAAAGTAATAGCGCTGCGAAGCCGCCATGCGGTCCAGCGGGAGCCGAGCAACATCCAAGCCGGACTGAAAGTCTCTCAGAACGACAGATTTTGCGCGGCAAGCCCCTTGCGCCAAAAGCGGTTTTTCCAAATCCATGGCACGCAGCACGGCTAGGCCGTTCGGGCTGATCTGCAAACCCGCGCCGACCTCAGCAATTTCGGGGTGCTGTTCAAGCAATTCAACAGCAAGCCCTTGGCGTGCCAAGAGCGTAGCAACAGCTAGGCCGCCAACCCCTCCGCCGATGACGATCGCCTCACGCATTGCCCCATTCCTCTCGCAGGACCGCGCCAAAAAGACAAAAGCCGGAGCGTAGCCCCGGCATTTGATGATATTTGGCGCTATTCAATCGTCGCGATGAACTTTCTCGCGCCGCTCGTGCTTTTCCTGCGCCTCCAGGCTCATGGTCGCGATGGGCCGCGCATCTAAGCGTCGCAGCGATATCGGGTCACCTGTCACCAGGCAGTAACCAAACTCCCCCTCGTCGATGCGCCTGAGCGCTGCGTCAATTTTACCCACAAGCTTGCGCGCGCGATCACGGGTGCGAAGCTCTAGCGCGCGGTCAGTTTCTTCAGAGGCACGATCGGCCACGTCAGGGATGTTTCGCGTGCCGTCTTGAAGCCCCTCGATGGTGTCTCGACTGCCCTCAATCAGCTCGGCCTTCCAGTTCAGTAATTTCCGTCTAAAGTACTCTAACTGCTTGTCATTCATGAATGGTTCGTCCTCAGCCGGTGAATAATCATCCGGCAGAAAAACTTCCTGCTTCATATCGCGTCCCTCAACGATGTCTAAATCTGGCATATGAGACCACTCTCCCCCGAGATCGCTCTCTGATGCGGGGTTTAGCGGAGGCTTCTGGAATTGTCACTACACAATCCCCAGCTTTTAAGGTTAAAGGACAGCTAAGCACCGCTCATCACAGAGGTTTGAAAACAAGCATGAAATTTGAAGGCACCGCAGAATATGTCGCAACGGACGACCTAAAAATTGCCGTGAACGCAGCGGTAACGCTTGAAAGACCTCTCCTGGTCAAAGGGGAGCCGGGAACTGGCAAAACGGAACTCGCCAAGCAAGTTTCACAGTCGCTCGGCGTTCAAATGATCGAATGGAACGTCAAATCGACCACCAGAGCACAGCAAGGGCTTTATGAATACGATGCGGTTAGTCGATTGCGCGACAGTCAACTAGGCGATGAACGCGTGCATGACGTCCAAAATTACATCCGCAAAGGCAAATTGTGGGAAGCATTCGAAGCGCAGAGCAAAGTTGTGCTGCTGATCGATGAAATTGACAAAGCCGACATTGAATTCCCGAACGACCTTCTGCAGGAACTCGATAAAATGGAGTTCTTTGTCTATGAAACCGGGGAGACGATCAAAGCGCGGCATCGCCCTATTGTCATCATCACGTCCAACAATGAAAAAGAATTGCCCGACGCGTTTCTGCGTCGATGCTTTTTTCATTACATCCGCTTTCCAGAGCTTGAGACGCTGAAAAAGATCGTGGAAGTGCATCACCCAGGGATCAAGCAGAGTTTGCTCACTACGGCGCTCACGCAGTTCTACGACATTCGCGATCAGCAAGGTCTCAAGAAAAAACCCTCAACGTCAGAGGTGCTGGATTGGCTGAAACTCTTGCTGGCGGAAGATATTGATGCTGCGGATTTAAAAGGGGATGGCACCTCGGCCTTGCCCAAGCTGCACGGCGCACTTTTGAAAAACGAACAGGACGTGCACCTGTTTGAGCGCTTGGCCTTCATGGCACGTGCGCAAAGATAGTGCGATGATCTACCTCACCCTAAGCACCATTGGGGCGCTGATCGGCGGGATGACAGCCTATCGCCGGCGCGGCAACCGCAAGGACATCGCCCAATACGCGGCCAGCTATGCGATCTTCTTTGCCCTCATCGGCCTGATACTCACCATCTTCATTGATCGCAGCTTGATGGGTTAGTCATGTTTCTTCCTTTTTTTGATCATCTGCGCCGGCATCGAGTCCCGGTTTCGCTCCGCGAGTTTCTCGCATTTTTAGAGGGGATGTCAGCGGGTCTCGCCACCTATGATGTTGAGGCTTTCTACTATCTCGCCCGCGCTGCGATGGTGAAAGACGAACGCAATCTCGATAAATTTGACCAGGCTTTTGCCGCTGCGTTCAAAGGCTTGGAAAACATTTCTCTCGACGAAGTTCTTGAGGCCGTTGAAATTCCCGGCGACTGGCTCGAAAAAATGGCCGAGAAGCATCTGAGCGACAAAGAGAAAGCCGAGATCGAAGCGCTTGGCGGGTTTGACAAGCTGATGGAAACGCTGAAAAAGCGCCTGCAAGAACAACAAAAACGCCATCAAGGCGGCAGCAAGTGGATTGGCACCGCAGGCACCTCGCCTTTCGGCGCCTACGGCTACAACCCCGAGGGCGTGCGTATCGGACAGCAGGAATCACGCCACCGCCGCGCCACCAAGGTGTGGGACAAGCGCGCGTTTCGAAATCTGGATGACACGGTTGAACTCGGCACGCGCAACATCAAGGTGGCGCTCAAACGCTTGCGCCGCTGGGCGCGCGACGGTGCGGCGGAAGAATTGGATCTGAACGGGACCATTCGCGCGACTGCAGAGCACGGCTATCTCGATGTGAAAACCCGCCCGGAACGGCGCAATGCAGTGAAGGTGCTGCTTTTCTTGGATGTCGGTGGATCGATGGATCCGCATGTGAAAGTGGTAGAGGAACTGTTTTCGGCCGCCAAATCAGAATTCAAGCACCTGGAGCATTTCTATTTTCACAATTGTCTCTACGAAGGCGTTTGGCGGGACAACCGCCGCCGTTGGGAAGCACAGATATCGACGCAAGAAATCCTTCGCACCTACGGGCCGGATTACAAATGCATCTTCGTAGGCGATGCGTCGATGTCACCCTATGAAATTGCCTATCCCGGTGGGGCGAATGAGCATTGGAACCCAGAGGCAGGCGCGGTTTGGCTGGCACGCGCACGCGACCAATGGGCCAGCACTCTTTGGATCAATCCCGTGCCCGAAAAATATTGGTCCTACACCCAGTCAATCACGATGATCCAAGACATATTCGGCGCAGAGGTCATGGTGCCCATGACCCTCGAAGGGCTGTCTCGCGGTATCAAACAGCTGTCGCGCTAACGCGCTCATTTTCATCTTGCCAAAAAAACTCCGGGGGAGCCGCCACCGGCGGCGGGGGCAGCGCCCCATACCCCTTGCCTCTTGTTCCTCATTCCCCATATCTTATACATGATCCGAATTCTTCCCATCGTACTGGCCATCGGCTACGGTCTTGTGCTCTATCGTTTTTCTGTGTGGCGCACCAAACAAGAGCTTGATCGACGCTCGACTTTGCTCGCCGATCCCAAGCTGACGTCGGTGTGCGACCGCTTGGCCCGCGCGCTCGACCTGACACGGATCAATGTCCACATCTACGAGATTGACGCGGTGAACGGCTTGGCTGCGCCCGACGGTCGGATCTTTATCACCCGCGGCTTTTACAATAAATTCCGTTTGGGAGAGGTCACAGCGGAAGAAATAGCTAGCGTCATTGCCCACGAATTGGGCCACGTGGCGCTGGGCCATTCGCGTCGGCGTATCATTGATTTTTCAGGGCAGAACGCGCTACGCACCGCGCTTGCAATGGTGCTGTCTCGCTTCATCCCATTCGTCGGGGTCTGGATCGCCAACATGTTGACCACCTTGCTGGCCGCGCGCATGTCGCGGGGGGATGAATACGAGGCTGACGCCTATGCAGCCGCCCTGCTCACAAAGGCGGGGATCGGCGTGGCACCTCAGATCTCGCTTTTTCGCAAGCTTGAGGCGCTCACATCAAGTGGCATGGCGCTCGCTCCCGCCTGGCTTTTGAGCCACCCAAAAACGCAAGAGCGCATAGCAGCGCTTGAGACGTTGGAGGCTAATTGGGAACGCACGACCTAATGCAGCGAATTACACGCTTTGACTGCTCAATGCCGCACCTCCCTATGATCCGATCGTCTGCCGATCTCACCCAGGGCCTTCGCGAGCTTTGGTAGCCGCGCCTTTTTTAAGAGTTTCCGCAACAGCCACTCTTTTCCCGAAAGGCGTTCGGCCCTTGCCAGAACGTCCTGCGCCACCTGGGCGAGCACATCGGGGTGTTTCTCCCAAAGCCCACGCAAATAGCTGTCAGGGTCAACCCGCGTGATGCCCTCCTGGGTCAAAACTGACTTTGGAAAATCTTTGGCGTTCATTGTCATCAGGGCATCTGCCCCTGCCTCAATCGCGACAGCAAGCACATGGACGTCATTGGGGTCGGGAAGGAAAAGACGCCGCTCTGTGCCGGGTGCTGCGGCGCGCTCCGCGCGCGGCCACTCGGCACGGAGCACCGCAATCTCACCGCGCGCCTGAGCTTCTCCAACAGGTCCCAGCTTTTGCGCCGCACGCGCCCATTCTTCCAAGATGCGCGTCGACCAGATGGGTTCAAACAAACCGCGCGCCGCGGTCGCCAAAACCATCTGGTGCATCACCGAAGGATAGAGCACGCACGCATCAATCAATATGCGCTGCCCGCTCACAGGCGAAAAAACAGCGCCTTGAGATAGCCGCTTTCCACGAGTTGTGGCAATTGTGGATGATCCGGCCCAGCAAACCCTGTGCGCAGTAGAATGCCGCGTCGACCTGCCCGCCCGATGCCGCGCAGGCATGCTGCACGAAATGACGGCAGATCCGCCGCATGAGAGCATGAGCAAAGCACGAGCACACCGTTTTCAGCGACCAAGGGTGCAGCAAGGCGCGCGACGCGTTCGTAAGCGCGCAGACCTGCGGACAAGGCGCTTTTTGAGGGCGCAAACGCGGGCGGATCGCAGATCACCAGGTCAAAAGACGTCTCTTCTTTTGCCAATGCCGTTAGAACATCGAATGCATCGCCTTGCCGGGTTTTGAACTGCGCTTGTTTGCCCATTTGACGCGCCGCCTCTGACGCCAAATGCAGCGCGGCGGCTGAACCATCGACAGCCAAAGCCTGTTCCGCGCCCGCCGCCAAAGCTGCGAGCGAGAAACCACCGACATGCGCGAAAACGTCCAACACGCGCGCCCCTTGAGAAAGCGTGGCCGCGAAGGCATGGTTGGGACGCTGATCATAGAAAATGCCCGTTTTCTGTCCGCTCGTGAGGTCGGCCAGATAGGTAGCGCCGTTCATCAACACACTCACAGGTTCCTCTGGCGCAGTCCCGACCAACGCAGTGGAAAGACTATCCAATCCTTCCAGCGCGCGTGTGCGTCCGCTGGCGTTTTTCAAAACGGTGCTGACGCCCGTTACCGCCACAAGGGCTGCGCAAAGCGGTGTCAACAGCCGTTCAGCCCAGGCCGCATTCGGTTGAAGCACACAGGTGTCACCAAAACGATCGATCACCACGCCTGGCAAACCATCGGCCTCAGCATAAACCAACCGGTAAAATGGACGATCAAACATCTGCGCGCGCAGCACCAAGGCGCGGGCAATACGCTGTTCAAACCAATCCTGATCAATCTGAGCAGTCGCGTCAGTGTCAAGCATGCGGGCAGCGATTTTAGACTGCGGATTGACGGCAACCAAACCCAAAGGGAGACGGTTGGCATCTTCAAGCTGCGCGAGCGTGCCGGGGCCCAACTTCTTTGTGCGCCGGTCCAGCACGAGTTCGTTTGCGTAGACCCAGGGGAACCCGTGCCGCAGCGCTCTTGCGTTCGCTTTTGGCATCAACCGAACGGTGGGTCGACTTTCTGAAACAGCATTACTTGAGTTCATGGCGTGCATGTATCGTCTGGGCGGCTGGCATAAAAGCCCCGCGTTTCGGCGTCCCGACCTTCAAGCTCGCGGCCCTAAACCTGATACCCCGGTTCCCTCTCACCGTCTTGCCCAACAGACCCTGTTGGGCCGGGCCGTTCCGCTCCCGGGGGGTGGCGCTAAAACGGGCGGGCCAAGGTGTATCGGGTCTAAAGCCGCAAGCTTTAGTTTCTTGGGCGGCTGCGCCACCCCCCACGACGCCGGGGGGTTAACATGGTGGTATGACCTTCCTTGAGTACCTCCGTCATTGGGTGCGCGGGAAAATCACCCTCGTACAGCAACAACAATAGACGAATGGTGTCGCTGGTGTCTTTTTCGATTGGCAAGCTGAGCGCCCAGTCGAGGAAGATGGTCCGACATTCTGCTTTGCTGATCCCCGCCATGCGATAGGATTCGAAAATCAGACCTTTTGGATCCTCCGGGCTGCCCTTCATATTTTCGCCCTCTCCGTCTGCGTGCCCTTGGTGGTCAATGCCGCATCAATCACCCGTTCGGAAGCAGCATAAATCTGAAGCATCTTCGCGGCCAGCGTGTCAAGATCCGCCACCCCGGCCGCGCGGGTAAGAAATTGAATGCCGGCCTGCCCCAACGCCGTGGGTTGGACAGCAGTCGTCGACAGAAGCCTTGCCGCACATTGCAGCGACCAACACATCTCATAAGCGCGCGTCAGGGTGGTCGCCGTCTCGCTATTCAGCAAGCCTATTTGCGCTGCATGTCGCAAACCATCGGGGGCGTGGTGTGACACATGACCAGCCAGCAGCGCCCCCGCCTGAGCGATCAACTCAATTTCCTGCAAACGGCCCGGACCAATTTTGGCGTCAAACGGTCCTTCCGGCGCTTTCGCCGCTGCTATACGCCGCCGCATGTCGGCTACCTGATCGCACACATGGATCATGTCTGAGGTGCGCGCGAGAATGTCTGAGATCACTTCCGTCACCCTCTGGACCAACGAGTGAGGTCCGGCGATGACATGTGCGCGCGTCAGGGCCAGATGTTCCCACACCCAAGCCTCTTTCTGTTGATACTGCTCAAAGCTGACCAGGCTGGTGGCAACCGGGCCTTGATTGCCAGAAGGCCGCAACCGCATGTCGATGTCGTAGAGCTTGCCCTGCGCCATCGGTGCCGTCATGGCGGTAATCATCGCCTGCGTTAATCGCGCGTAATATTGTCGTGTCGATAAAGGTCTTGGCCCATTAGAGGTTTCTTGCCCCGCCGCATCGTAGATCACGAGTAAATCCAGATCGGACGTGGCTGTCATCTGGCCTGCGCCCAATGACCCCATGCCAACGATCACGGCCCCTTCTCCCGGTGGTGCGCCGTGGCGCTCTGCAAATTGCGCGATGACAAGGGGCCAAAGGGTCATCAGAACCGCCTGCGCCAAATCAGCGTACTGGCGGCCTGCATCTGACGGCTTGATCACGCCAAGCAGCAGGTGAACACCAATGCGAAAATGCCATTCCTTCGCCCAACGACGTGTGGCGTCTAGCTGTGCCTCATAGTCTTGCTCTGCAGCCAAGGCGCAGTGCAACTGCACTGCGAGCGTCTCTTTACCGGGCCAGTCACTGAAAAAATCGCCCCCGATCACCGCGTCAAACACACCCGCATTCCGCGAGAGATACCGCGCCAACGCCGGAGACGTGGTCACAACGTCGATCACTAAATCGGTCAGTGACGGATTTGCCTGCAAAAGAGAAAAAAACTGAACCCCCGCTGGTAGCCCGCTTAGAAACCCATCGAAGGCCAAGAGCGCCTCATCCGGTCGAGCCGCGGCGGACAATCGCTGCAAAAGCTCGGGCTTTAGCTGATCAAACAGAGTGATAGCGCGCGGACTGCGCAATGCAGGATAGTGCCGCCATCCGGCGATGATCTTGGCATCGAACGCGTGTTCGGGCAGCGCGCGCGATGCTTTCGCAACGGGGGGATCGGTAATAAAGAACGCCTCGGTCAACTCATGCACCTGGCGTAGTCTTTCTTGAAGCTCTGTCTGAAGCGGAATGAGATCCCGGTCCATCAGAGCAGCCAAACGCTCAAATTCGATGTCTGTTTTGGGCAATGTGTGGGTTTGCGCATCGCGCACCATCTGAAGGCGGTGTTCAACCACGCGATGCGCACGGTAGTGATCTGCAAGCGTTTGCGCCGTGCTGTCAGGTATCCAACCAGCGGCAGAAAGCGCGTTAAGCCCCTCCACCGTGCCTTTTGCCCTTAACGTTGGATCACGACCCCCCGCAATGAGTTGGCGCGTCTGCGTAAAAAACTCAATCTCGCGAATGCCGCCCCGCCCCAACTTCATGTTGTGACCTGGCAAGGTGATCGGCCCGGCAAGCCCCTTATGCGCGCGGATCGCCAACCGCATGTCATGAGCATCTTGAATTGCAGCAAAGTCTAAATGTCGTCGCCAGATAAAGGGCCCCAGGCCGGAGAGAAAGCGTTCACCCGCTGACAAATCACCCGCAGCTGGACGCGCCTTGATGTAGGCGGCGCGCTCCCAAGTTCGCCCAAGGGCTTCATAATACCGCTCCGCTGCGGACATCGAAAGGCAGACCGGTGTCACCGCCGGATCGGGTCGCAGCCTCAGGTCGGTGCGAAAAACATACCCCTCCTCGGTGATGTCGCTTAATATCGCCGTCATCTTTCGGACGGCTTTGACAAATGCACCGCGGACGGCGAGAAGATCCTCGGGGCCGAACTGGCTGTCGTCAAAAAGGCAGATCAGGTCGATGTCGGAAGAGTAGTTCAGTTCTCGCGCGCCCATCTTTCCCATGGCGAGCACGACCATGCCTGCCGTACCCGTTTGGTCTGACCCGAAAACCTGGCCGAATTTGCCTTGACCGATTATCGGCGCCAAGGCGGCCCGCAGCGCTGCATCGCAGGCCGCGTCCGCAAAAGTGCTCAATGCATTCGTCACTTCTTCCAGATCCCAGGCACCGCCCAGATCGGCAATCGCCGTCATCAGGGCAACCTTGCGTTTGGCTTGGCGCAGCGTCGAGGAAAGATCGGTATGTGGCGCAGCGCCCAGATTTGCACAGATCTCATCCAATGCGTTTTTGGGATGGATCGCGGCCCGCGAAAACCAATGATGTTCCCGCTCCAAAAGCCGCATGAGATAGGGCGCAGCTGAAACCGATGCCAATACCACCTCGCGAAGCTCTGCGGGCAAGTCTGCACAGAAACTCGCAGCATCGGCGGCGCGCGCTGGATCAAACACACGCGGTGCGCGCGTCATCAAAGAGGCAAGAGAGCGGTCCATCCCCTCCAGCCTGCGACAGCTTTGCCGAGCGGGCAAGAGCTTGCGACAAGGGCACACCAAATTGATGATCTTTGGGCCGCCCCGTCCTGCTACTGCGGGGCGGCGCTAAGCCGGCCTGGTCAAGATGTATTGGGTTTCAGACCGATTGCTTATCGCGCTCCCAATTACCAGGAGTTCTAGCGTGCGTATGCATCTCATTATACGCCCCTATCCTATGCGCTGCCCAAAACCTTCCAACATTATTTTAAGGGCGCGCCCATGCCAAGACACTCCATCGTGACCGAACACTTGCGTTCGATGCTGAACCGCAGCGCGTTTACTGCAGAAACCTCTGTCCCGCCTGTAGTGAGACATTAATAATTGCAGTAACCGGAAGATCTCGGGTGAAGCGGGAAGAACCCGGATAGCAACAATAAAACAAGGGATTTCCGTGCCATCATGGACTGATTGTCAATGCGCAGACATTGTCCTTCAAACGGCTGTCAAACGGCCTCTGTGAGGCCCATCGCGGATCTGCGGACACCTATTCTTTCAAACTATCAAATGACGCTCAAAACCCCTTTAAAGAGGGGTTATTGAGCATTTTCAGAGTGAATATACCGGGCATTATAAGAGAAGTTCATGTCTCTGAACTGGGAAAAGCGCTTCCCAAAAGGTCTAGCTTTTCCCAGAACAGAGATTGCCGAATAATATCAGTTACATAATGAAAAACGGCCCCTGTATGGGGCCGTTCTAATTGGGAAGTAATTTTCGCATCAGGGTGCGCAGTTACGGCTCCCTCAAATTGTTGTCGGAATTTTCAACAAACTTGTTGACAGGTTCCGATATTGGAACTATATATATCTCATTAGCAGACGGACAGACCGCTGCATACTCAGGAGAGAAAAGATGACAAGCTACACCTTCACCGCAGAACAATCCGCCGCCGCAATTGCAAAGTGGAATGATCTGGCAAATACAGACAACCAGCTTAGCCTTGATCAGGTGCATCTGATACTTGGTGACAACTTTGACAGTGACATTGAAGACAACGGCTGCTCCCAGATCGAAGTGGGCACCTTTGCCAGCAAAACAGGCAATCCAGCCACGTTCTACATTTTTGAAGAGGATGTGACCGTCGATGCGTGATGCA
>JBCCQX010000025.1:0-33548 GCA_039208585.1 Pseudomonadota bacterium
AAAAGACGTGGGCCGTCGAAAGCATCAGGAGACGGCGGGACCTAACATCTGGCGCGGGCTGATACGTTCGGTTCGTTGGATTCCAGAGGGTAGATGCACAGCCGCCCCATCCTTGTGCAAAGTGATCCCATCAAAGGAGGGTTAGCCCATGGGTGATTTTTGCGAGTTGGAAGGCACTGCCTTTAGGTGGCGCGACGTTGTTGCGATCCAGATATCCAAGGGACGCAATTCACCTCGCGGCTCGTGGGTTTTTCTCAAGAACTGCATGTCGCCTATCTTGTTGGACTACCAACACGATTCAATTGTTGAAAAGTGGAAGTCCCACACAAAGGAGCCAAAATAAGAGAGGTATGCACTGGCCACGTGAAGGCGGATAGGTGGTGCGTCACCCGCACGGTGCTGAAAGGTGCGGGGCGGAACGCGAACAGAACAGAACAAGAATGGGTAGAACGCTGAGTAGAATTCCCCTTGCTACTCAACTGATAAATACGAAATTATCATAAAAATATGGTGGAGGCGAGTACCGGAATCGAACCGGTGTACACGGATTTGCAATCCGCTGCGTCACCACTCCGCCAACTCGCCTCACGTGATGCCCCGCGTGATTAGCGGTTCGGTTAGCGTCTCGCAAGGTGTTTGAGCCAATCTCCGAAAGCGCAGGGCATCTGCTGTGATGGGAGATGCAAATTAGATGCAGCCCGGCGCTGAATTTCACCCCTCGGGCATTGCGGTGGAATTGCGCGCAAATATCGCTTTAATGAAGAAAAGGTGATTCCCCGCGGGTCGACCTACGCTGCTAAAACACTCAGATGAAGAGGGGCGCCCTCTTTGAGAAAGGCCCGTTGCGATGCACTTTGGGATTATGTCTCGTGGTTTACGTTGTCTGCTTTTGGGCCTGTCCATCAGTGCATTCGCCTTGATGTCGCGCGAAGGGCGTGCGGAGACGCTGGCCGACGCGCTCGTGGGTGCTTACACGCACTCAGGGCTGCTTGAGCAGAACCGGGCGCTGCTGCGGGCTGCGGACGAAGATGTGGTCACGGCCAGTGCAGCGCTGAAACCTGTTCTACGATGGTCGTCGAGCGTTGTTCAGAACTTTGGCCGCGTGCGGGTGGGCGCATCGAACATCACGACCGAAAGCGATGATCTGACGCTGTCGCTCGCGTTGATCGGCGAGCTGTTGCTGTATGATTTTGGCGCGCGTCAGTTTCGGGTCGAAGCTGCAAAAGAAACTGTGTTGGCCACGCGCCAGGCGTTGATCGATATCGAGCAGCAAATCCTGTTTAGAGCTGTCGCTGCCTACATGGGCGTGGTCGAGGCGTCAGAATTCGTTGCGCTGCGCAATAATAACGTGCGTCTGCTGACAGAGGAACTGCGCGCCGCGCGAGATCGTTTCGAAGTGGGAGAGATTACGCGCACAGATGTGGCCCTGGCCGAGGCGCAGTTGGCACAAGCGCGCAGTGGTCTTGCCGGTGCGCAAGGCGATTTGGTGCGCGCAGTGGAAGAGTATCGGAACGTGGTCGGGCGAACACCCGGCGCCTTGACGACACCGCCAAGTTTGCCGGCGGTAGGCAACGATGTGGACGCCGCCAAGGCCCTAGCTGTGCGCACGCATCCATCGATACGCGCCGCGCAGCATCAAGTGAAAGCGGCTGATCTTTTTGCCCGGGCGACGGGCGCTGATATGATGCCCAGCGTGCGCTTGACCGGTCAGCTCTCGCTCCAAGAAAACCTGGCGGGCACAAACTTCAACCGTGTGGGCACCATCGGGATCGAAGCGGGGCAGACCATTTACCAAGGGGGGGCTTTATCGGCCGCGGAACGACAAGCCTTTGCGCGGCGTGAAGCGCAACGCGGCAATTTGCACGTGGTACGTCACAATGTTCAGCAGAACGTCGGCAACGCCTACGCTAGTCTGAAATCGGTTCAAGCGCAGTTAGAAGCGTCTGAGCGACAAGTACGTGCCGCGCGCATCGCCTTTCGCGGCATCAGAGAGGAAGCTGCACTGGGTGCGCGGACGACCCTAGATGTGTTGGATGCCGAACAATCACTGCTGGACGCGCAATCGTTGCAGCTTTCCGCTCGCGTGAACTTGTATGTCGCTGCTTACAACGTTTTGGTGTCAACCGGGCGGTTGACGGCACGGGATTTGCAGTTGCCCGTTCAGATTTACGACCCGACGGAATACTACGAGTTGGTAAAAGACGGTCCCGCGAAACGGTCCGCCGCGGGTGTAAAGCTTGATCGCATCCTAAAGCGTTATAACCCTTAGGCTTGAGCGACGCCCAGAGAGGGTAGTGATAGGTTTGTGCTTGCCCGCACGCAGAAGAGAAGGCTTCAGTGAACCATGTCGCAACCAGCTAAGGGATCTGAAACAGATGACGTGCTATCATCTGTCAGGCGATTGGTGTCCAATAAAAAAGAGCCGGTTCAAGCGAACGCGGTTGAGATACACCTGAACGACGAAGATGCAGCAGCAGCTGATCCATTGGTCTTAACCTCTGCTTTGCGTGTCGAGACCCGTTTGTCTCAGCCAGAGCCTATCGTCGAGGGGCCGGTATCTGACGAGGTGCTTTTCGATGACCTTCATTCTTTCTTAAACGGGGGAACGGATAGTGCAGGGAGCCAAGCGTCAGTCGCTGCGCAGGGTCCCGCAGAGAGGGTGGAAGTGCCTCAACCATCGACGAATATCAGCGCTGACGACGCATCCCGCGCATCTGCGCCGCAGACAACGGCCCAGGATGTTGCGGCAAAGATTGATGCCTTTGAAAGTGCATTAGATGGGCTGGGATCGCCTAAAGACGCCGCATCAGTCCAGGATAAGCGTGACGAGGACGATTACCTGGAAGAAGAGGTGATTGACGAAGCCGCTTTGCGTGAGATGATAACCGAGATTTTGCGTCAAGAACTTCAAGGCGCTATCGGGGAGCGCATCACCCGCAATCTGCGCGATATGATCCGCCGCGAGATTAGGCTGTTGCTTGGGATGGATGCCGCCACAAAGCGTGATGATAGCTAGGGTCGGGTACCATTATTTCGCATCTCCAGCGCTGCTATCATAAAGGGTCAAATCGCTGGCGCATATCACTGTGGTTCTATCCGGAAGTGCTTAAGGACATTGAACTGACGTAACTTCGGTGTCCCGCAGATCCGTTTGGTTGACCTACTGAGATGCGACACTTCTCGTTGGATGAAGAAACACTATTCCTGTATAGGTGTTTCCTTTTGGGCAGAAAGACAGGCGATGTGAGCATGCAGGATCAATAAGTCTAGACCTTAAAGCCTTGGGCCTTCCACACCGATCTAAAGCATTTCGAGTTAAACCTGGATCACTTGTTCGCTGCCTCTCCCTGCGGTCGAACGCGAAAAGTGATAAATGATGGCTCAAATTAAACTCGAAAAGCTGTAGCGCCTCCCCAAGGGTTTGGAGGGTGTGGTCCGACAGGATCTGTTGAGCGGAGTGGTGTGCATCAAATTTAAGGCTGCAAGCTTTACGTGTTAGCCCGGTTCGATCGGTGCTGCGAGTTCTAGCAACAAGTCGATGTCGAAGAACGCCTCCACGTGATCGGCAAGCGCATCCAGTGCGTTCTCAATGGTCTCTTCGAATTGAACCTCGGCGCGAACGGATAAAGATCGCAGAAAAGCGCTGCGGAAACTGTCCGACGCAAAGAGGCCGTGCATGTAGCAGCCTGTAACCAAGCCGCTCCTGCTGATTGCACCCTCGGTTTCGCCATCAAAACGGAGCCATGCTCTGTCGCGATCTGGCCCTGTGGTGTTGCCAATGTGTATCTCATATCCGCTAACCGTTGTGCCGCTTGGCAAATGTGTGCCAGTTTTTACCGAAAGGTGTTTTTGCGACGCCATCGTGGTTTCCACATCCAGGTGCCCCAGGCCCTCAACGCTGCCCTTTGGTCCTTCGATCCCGTGCGGGTCATGGATGGCTTTGCCCAGCATCTGGTAGCCACCGCATAGGCCCAAAACGTGACCACCGCGTCGGATATGCGCCGCAAGATCAATGTCCCACCCCTGGGCGCGGAATGCATCGAGATCGGCAATGGTCGCTTTGCTGCCGACCATCAAGACAAGGTCTGCATCGCTTGGCAACGGATTTCCCGCCGTGACCAGATGCAGATCAACCCCGGGTTCGGCTGCGAGCGGGTCCAGATCGTCGAAGTTTGCAATCCGGGGCAATCGGGGAACCGCGATTAGGCATCCCTTGCCGCGTTTTTGCGTCTTGGTCGGGAGATCCATAATATCTTCGGCCGGCAGATAATGCGCCAGATCAAACCATGGGACCACCCCCAGGCTTGGCCAACCTGTGCGACGGATAATGTCATCACGCCCCGCGTCGAAAAGGTTTCGATTGCCACGAAACTTATTGACGGCAAAGCCCTTAATCCTTTCGACATCTGCGTCATCAAGCACGGCTTTGGTGCCGACGATCTGCGCTATGACGCCGCCGCGATCAATGTCGCCTATCAGGATCACGGGCACGTTTGCCGCTGTCGCAAACCCCATGTTGGCGATGTCGCCGGCGCGCAGGTTGGTTTCTGCAGGGCTGCCTGCGCCTTCGACGACGATGAGATCACAGGTGCGCGCCAATCGGTAAAAAGAGTCCAACACCGTCGGCATCAAGGACGCCTTGTTTTTGCCAAACTCTGCGGCCTCTTGATGCCCGGCGATGCGGCCTTGCAGAATGGTCTGTGCCCCCGTCGATGACTGCGGTTTCAAAAGAACTGGGTTCATGTCTGTGTGAGGTGGAACTCCCGCCGCGCGGGCTTGCAGCGCTTGTGCGCGTCCAATCTCGCCCCCATCCTCAGTTACCGCGGCATTGTTCGACATGTTCTGCGGTTTAAACGGCCGACCACGAAGGCCACGACGCTGACATCCGCGCAAAATGCCCGCAACAATCATGGATTTACCCACATTGCTGCCGGTTCCTTGAATCATGATGGCTTTTGCCATCTGGCATGCCTCGTTTACTTTACGCAGTGTTGGGTTAAGGGAATTGGAGAGGAAGGGAAAGCGATGAACACGCCCGCACATCTGCTGTTGGGTGCTGCGGTGATGGCTCGGCGTGGACCTCGCCTTTTAATCTGGTTGGCGTTTCTAGGTGCATTCGCGCCCGACGCGTCGCTCTATGTCATGGCCGGTGTCGCACTTTTTGTGCTGCGCATTGCACCAGAAGTTGTTTTCAACGAGCTTTATTTTTCGGATGCGTGGCAAACAGTTTTTGCTATCGATAACTCAGTTTTTGTTTGGTTCGCCCTTTTGTTGCTTGCCTGGTGGCGCGGTGCCGCCTGGGGTATAGCCTTTACAGGTGCGGCTCTCTTGCACCTATTGTTTGATTTTCCCTTGCACCATGATGATGGGCGCCCGCATTTTTGGCCGGTGAGCAGTTGGGTTTTCGAAAGTCCAATCAGCTATTGGGACGTGCAGCGCGGTGCGGTTTGGATTGCGCCTCTAGAGGTTTTGCTATCCTTGGTCAGCGCAATATCGCTGTGGAGACTTAACCCGGGTTGGCTTTTGACCACCGTTATCGGAGCGTTGGTTGTTCTACAGTTGATGGTAGCGCGCGTTTGGTTGTTCATCTTCTGAACGAAAAAACGCAGCCCCAACAGGCTGCGCTCCGGTAATTTGGTCATTTGGATAAATAGGTGTTAAGCAGCTTCAGCCTGCTGCGCTGCATTGCGGCGCTCAGACTCTTCGCGGGAAAGCGCGACAGACGTGCGTACACCTTTACCGACAAAGTCCATTAGCCCCTCGACCACACGCTCATTTGGATCGATGCCCGCGCAACTTAGAACCTCGCGACCGTCACGAGACCGCGCCCAGCGAGCAATCTGTTCGGGGCCATTTCCGTATTTCTTATCATCCGCAATCGCATCATCGAGCGCGGCAAGCACCACTGCTGCGAAAAGTTTGCGCGCGCGGTTCCCTTGTTCATTGTTAAAGGCAGTGCCATCAACGAAGTCTTTCATTCGTCGTCCTCTCCATTATTCTTGCTCTTGTCATCTCGGCGCAACGCTCGTTATGACGACATTTATTTGATTCGGATACCACGAAATTGCATATCACATATGCGCTATACGCATGTGTGCCGCAGTTTCAGCATCGGCGCGATCCGCTTGTGGATCACTCCCCAGAGGGATATAGACGCGGTTAACACCTTATCAACCTTAACATTTCGGTTTTGTGACATGCCAAAGATAAACGGTAACGAAATTCGTCCCGGTAACGTTTTAGAACACAACAGCGGACTTTGGGCGGCAGTAAAGGTAGATCATGTGAAACCCGGAAAGGGCGGCGCTTTCGCGCAGGTGGAACTGCGGAATTTGCGCAATGGATCGAAACTGAACGAGCGTTTTCGCTCGGCCGACAAAGTGGAACGCGTCCGTCTTGAGCAGAAAGACCAGCAGTTTCTGTATGAGGATGCTGGGATGTTGGTTCTCATGGATACTGAAACATACGATCAGGTTCAGCTTTCGGCTGAGTTACTGGGCGAGCGACGTCCGTTCCTGCAAGACGGTATGATGATCGTTGTAGAATACTACGAAGATGAAGCGCTCAATGCTTCTCTTCCTCAAAAGGTCGTTTGCACGGTGGTCGAGACTGAGCCCGTCGTGAAAGGCCAGACGGCAGCGAATTCGTTCAAACCTGCGATTTTGGACAATGGATTGAAAGTAACGGTGCCGCCTTTTGTGGCGCAGGACGAGAAGATCGTGGTGAGTACAGAAACGATGGAATATGTTGAACGCGCTTAAGAGGACGCTGATCGCTTTCTAAGCATGCCAAGTGACTGTTGCGTCTTCTGCCTTCATTTGCCCTTTGGCGCGATCAAAGCGCAGATGGGCCAAGGCGGCTCCATTTGACTGGGTGAATAACGTCCCGGCTGCTTTTCCTTGCGCAAGAAGCGGCGTTCCCACAGGTGCAGCGCCATCGATGGTGACTTTCGCCAATCCTTTGCGTAGCTCTGCTTTATGCTTCATGCGGGCCGTCACTTCTTGGCCCACGTAGCACCCCTTTTTAAAATCGACGCCATTTAACCGCTCAAATCCGGCCTCAAGAATGAATGTATCCGCAGTGAGTTCGATCCCCGTTTCTGGCACAACGTGCATGACACGTAGCGCGTCCCAATCGTGGTCGTCATCTGTTTGCGGGGTTTCGCGATAGGCGCGCCAGCCCAGGCCAGGGTGCCGCGGGTCCTGGTAGCCGTCGGTCGGTTTCTCGCCGATCCCACGATGCGCATGCAAAGGGGTCGGCGTTATCTCAACCTTGGCGCGTAACCGATACATCATGAGCCGTTGAGTTAACATCTCGCTCAGCGTGTCAGCGACGTCTATTAAAATGGTTTCCCCAGCACGTAACACAAAGAAATCGGCCAGATACTTTCCTTGCGGGGTGAGAATTGCCGTGTAAATCGGCCCATCTGATAACTTGCTGACATCGCTTGTGACCAAACCTTGTAGAAATTCTGCGGCATCAGGTCCACAGATGCGCAAAATACGACGATTGGTCATGACACGGTCCTTTGATAATGTGCCGAAAAATATAAGAGTTTTCGTGCTGGACAAAAGAGGAAAGCATGCGCGCGCCTATCTCAGTCGTTATTCCCACTCTAAATTGTGAAAACACCCTGCCGGACTGTCTCAACTCTCTGATGGAAGGGTTGGAATTTGGATTGATCCGAGAGTTGATTGTCAGCGATGGAGGGTCCTCGGACACCACAGGCGCGGTTGCCCAGGCTTGGGGGGCGCGCGTGGTTCACGGGGCTGCGTCGCGCGGTGGACAGTTGCGCCGTGGGTGTGCTGTCGCAAAGGGTGATTGGCTGCTAGTGTTGCATGCCGACACGCAGCTTGAACCGGGCTGGCCCAAAGCGGTTCAAGCGCATATCCGACAGTCAGACCGCCCCGCTTGGTTCTATCTCAGGTTTGATCAGGCGGGCATTGCTGCTTGGCTCGTCGCTCAATGGGCGAATATCCGCAGCGGTTTTTGGCATCTGCCCTACGGTGATCAAGGTTTGCTGATACCGCGCAGGACCTATCTTGCCATCGGTGGCTATGCGGATGTCCCGTTAATGGAAGATGTTGCCTTGGTCCGGAAGCTGCGCGGAAGCTTGATTGGTTTGCGCGTTACAGCGGTGACAAGTGCCGCAAAATATCGATCGCAGGGATGGCTGCGTCGTGGGGCACGAAATCTATGGACATTGATGGGATATTTGGCGGGGCGCGATGTGGCCTCGCTTGAAAGGGAGTATCGGCGCTAAAACTGTGGCCTTGGACCTGATACACCGCATTCCCTATCACCGCCCCGCCCCGATGGGGCGGCGCTAAGTCGGTTCGGGCAAGGTGTCTGAGGTTTTATGCCGGGTGATTTATGGGTGAGCCACGCGTGCAACAGCCGTTTTCTGTCACTTTTTTCATCGAGACGCGGGCATTATGTTCGCGTTGAACCCGTCAGGCATTTTCGGACGCCTTGGTCTTTCTTCCCCAAAACCACTGCGCAATCCGGGCCCCAAAGCTGAGTGCGCTCGCAGTGTTTGGCTGGTTTGGTTCCGGGGGCGTCGCGTCACGCTCAACGGCATCTCGCTGTTCTTGAGACTGCAATTGGTGCAGATCAGAGTAGAGGCCACCACCTGCCAGCAATGTTTCATGAGTGCCAACCTCGGCTACTTTTCCCCGGTCGATCACAACGATCTTATCCGCGTCACGTATCGTGGAGAGGCGATGCGCAATGACGATTGTCGTGCGTCCTGTCGAAAGACGATTGAGCGCTTGCTGCACGACTTGTTCTGATTGCGCGTCTAATGCGCTCGTTGCTTCATCCAACAACAGGATCGGCGTGTTTCTCAGCAATGCGCGCGCGATCACCACGCGTTGACGCTGGCCTCCTGACAAAGCGGACCCGCGCGGCCCGACCACCGTTTCTATTCCCCGGTCGAGGTTTGGTAGGAAATCTGCGACATGAGCGTCTTCCAGGACCTGTCGGAGCTCTGCCTCGGCAATATCCGTCCGACCCAGCAAGATGTTTTCGCGCAGTGTGGCGTCGAAAAGCAGCGCTTCTTGAGTGACAACGGAAAAAAGGCTGCGCAGTTCCGCAATGGTCATGTCACCCGTTGCGACACCGCCGATTTCAACGCGACCCTGCTGTGGATCGATCAGGCGGGTTAACAGGTTAAAAACAGTGGACTTACCCGATCCAGAGGCACCGACCAGCGCAGTCGTCTGCCCAGCAGCAGCAACCAGGTTTAGGCCGTTTAGCACTTTGGTATCGCCGTATGACAGATGTACGTCTTTGATCTGAATGTCGGGGATACCCTGCGGTGGTGGTTTTGGGTCTGTCGGATCGCTCAGGTGCACGGGTGCCTCAAGCAGCACGCGAATGCGCTCCAAAGCTGCGGCAGCAATTTGCCACAGTCCGCTGATGCCGCCCAAGCGCCGCAAGGGGCTAAACGTGAACCCCATCGCGGTAAAGAAAGTCATGAATTGACCGATGGTTTTGTCACCTGAAATGATCTCTGACCCGCCGTAGAGGATCACCGCCATAAACCCTATGCCCGAGATAATATCGACCATCCCGGGGATGGCGGAATTGCCGAAAGCAGCACGTACTTCTGTGTCGATGAACTTGCCGGTCAAATCGCGATATTGCCGCGTTTGATAGGCTTCTAAAGCGTTTAGTTTCACTTGAACAATGCCGTGGAAGACTTCATCCAGTCGGGTGGCAAGATCTGCGCCAAGGTCGCGTGCCTCCCTTGCGCGACGCCTTACAAATTTCTGTGCCGCCGCAGCGGGCAGCACCATGAGAGGGATGCCCACGCAGGCGAGGAGCGCCCAAACCGGATCAATGGATATCGCAACACCCAATAGCACCAACAGACCGATGAAATCGCGCCCAGCACCGGTAATGACGGCGCGCCAAACATCGCCCACAGCCGTCACGTCAGATTGGACACGCTGGATCAGGAAACCGGGTGGATGCGATTGATGAAACGCGCCGTCTTGTTGCATCATGCGGGTCAGCAGATCGATGCGCATATCGGCTGCAGTACGTTGCGCAATCCGTGTCAGCAGCACTTTTTGACTGACACCGGCGATTGCCCGCAGAACAAAAATGCCAATCAGCACAAGACCGACCCAAACCAGCGCATTTCGATCACCGGCGACGAAAACCTGATCGAACATCGGTTCCATCAGCTTGGCCAAAGCCCCCAGGGTACTGCCCTCTATGATCATGAAAAGCACGGCGAGCGACATCATCGGCAAATGCTGTTTGAGATAGTCGCGCCAAAGCCAACGCAGAAGATCGCCTGAGGTGTAATTTTGCTCGGTCATCTCTCAAATCGCCGGGTTGGATCGTGGTCCGGTCTACGCAACGCAAGGTTTCAGAGCAAGCTGCGGATCCACTTGTTGACCTCCCCCTAGCGTGCCTTAGCTTCGCAGAGACTTTCAGGAGCAGCAAAAATGATCGCGCCACCCAATTTGGCACAGGGCCAGCCCTATCTCGCAATACCAGGTCCTTCAGTCGTACCCGACGCTGTTCTTCGTGCGATGCACCGGCCGTCCCCAAACATCTACAGCGGTGAATTGGTTGATATGATGCCAGCGCTCGTGCGTGATCTAAAGCGCGTTGCGCGTACCGCTCATCAGGTTGCGATCTACATCGGGAATGGTCACGCCGTATGGGAAGCAAGCTTAAGCAACGTCGTCGCACCTGGTGATGAGGTCTTGGTGCCTTTGACAGGTCATTTCTGCGCGGGTTGGGCAGAAATGGCGCGCGCACTTGGCGTCAAGGTACAAACAATTGATTTTGGCCAGACCTCACCCATAGATGTCGCGCGCGTGGCGGAGGTGCTCAAGGCCGACAGTTCACATCGGATCAAAGCCGTCTTAGCCGTACATGTTGATACCTCCACATCTTTGAAGAATGACATTGCTGAATTGCGCGCGGCATTGGATGATGTTGGGCACCCCGCGTTGCTCATGGTGGACTGCATTGCCTCACTTGGCTGCGACGTGTTTGAAATGGACGCCTGGGGTGTCGATGTCATGGTCGCTGCCTGTCAAAAGGGGTTGATGATGCCGCCTGGAACGGCCTTTGTCTTCTTCAATGACAGGGCACAAAAGGCCCGCGCGAGCATGGAGCGGGTGTCTCAATACTGGGATTGGCACCCTCGTAGTGAGCCAGATCTGTTCTTTCAGTACTTTTGCGGCACCGCCCCTACACATCATATCTATGGCATGCGGGCGGCACTTGACATGCTGCACGCTGAAGGGATCGAAGCGGTATGGCGGCGCCATCACGTCTTGGCCCAGGCGATTTGGGCGGCTTCTGAGGCGTGGTCTGCAAGCGGCAGCTTTTCGCTGAACGTTGCCGATCGTGCGCATCGCAGTTGGGCGGTAACGTCTTGCCGACTGCAAGCGCCACACGCCACTGAGTTACGCAATTGGGTAGCTGATAATTTGGGCCTGACTTTGGGCATCGGCCTCGGGATGGCACCGCTGGATGATCTAGCATGGCACGGTTTTTTCCGTTTCGGTCACATGGGATACGTCAACGGCCAAATGATCATGGCGTTGATCGGCGGCGTCGAAGCGGGCTTGTGCGCGTTGCAGATTGAGCATGGGGCAGGGGCATTAGACGCCGCAGCGGCGGTGATCGCGCAAGCCTGATGGGGTCAACCCCGCGCCGCGGCGATCCTATTTATCAGTTTGTTGACAAGCCAGCCCAGAAATGCGGCAGCCAACAACCCCCAGACGGCCCAAATGACCATCAAAACCCAGGCCAAATTGACGCCAAACATCACGATGCAAGCCTGAGTGTAGTTTGGCGCGGGTGTTCTATCGTTGCTGTCTCGCATCTAAAATTCGTTTCCTATCGATCACTTTCTAAGCGTATGTCGTGCCAAAACACCTATGCCATTTTCGCATGAGAGATAGCTTCTGGAAGGGCTCTTGCAAAGTGTTCGAGATCTTCCTGCGTCCCGCAGCTCACGCGAATGCAGCGATTTTGTGGTGCGACAAAGGGCATGCGTACAAAAATCCCAAGCGCGATTAACTTTTCGAGGACGGCCTTAGCAAACGCACCGTCTCTGCCGCAGTCAATCGTCACAAAGTTAGTCGCAGAGGGTAGCGCCGCAAGGCCGTTTTCCCGAGCAATTTGAGTAATACGTGAGCGAGAGCGGGCAATTTGTTCGCATACGCTCTCAAGCCATGCCGCATCGCCCAGCGCGGCAAGAGCACCCGCCTGGGAAGCCCGGTTCATACCAAAGTGGTTTCGGACTTTGTGAAAGGCCGCGATCAATTTCGGGTGCCCGATCGCGTATCCGACGCGCGCACCCGCCAAACCGTATGCTTTTGAAAAGGTGCGCATGCGGATCACGCGCGGGTCACTGAACGCAAGGGGTAATGCTGTGCCGTCAGGAGCCGTGTCGATATAGGCCTCATCCAGGACCAGCAAAGAGCGCATGGGCGTTGCCGCCAGCGCTGAGGCAAGGTGTTCGCCAGAATGCCATGTGCCCATCGGATTATCAGGATTTGCCAGATAGACCAGCTTGGCATCCACCTCGTTTGCCTTAGCAAATAGTGCTTCAGGATCCTCATGATCTTTATCATAAGGCACCTTGTGTAATGTGCCGCCGTAACCGGCTACGTGATAGTTGAAGGTCGGATAGGCCCCATCGGAGGTTACAACATGATCGCCGCTTGTCACAAAAAGGCGCACAAGATAACCCAGCAAACCGTCGATCCCTTCGCCGACAACGATATGATCTGCGGTGGTGTTGTGATGCCGGGCCAGAGCATCGCGCAGCGCAAAGTTCTCTGGATCGCCGTACATCCAATGTTGCTCAGAGGCCATCGCCGCAAGAGCTTTGGGTGAGGGACCAAAAACGCTCTCATTGGCGCCCAGACGCGCCGAAAAAGGGTGCCCCCTTGCGCGTTCTTGAGTTTCCGGTCCGACGAAAGGTACGGTTTCGGGAAGCGATGTTGCGATCGGTGTCAAACGAAGGTCTGTCATGCCCCTTTGATAGGCAAGCCCTGCATTCGCGGCAAGGCTTCGGAAAGATACGTCGCTCCGAATGTGAAAAGCAGCCCTGTGCCGCGGCGTCCACCTGGTCAAAGCGGCATTCTTGGGCTGTAATTATGACGCAGAAAGGGAGGAGTTTATGCCCCGTGTCACGATAAATTACGAAGACCACATTGCTTTTGTGCGCCTGACCCGCGCCGATAAGATGAACGCCGTAGATCAAGAGATGATCGACGCTGTCATCGCTGCGGGGGAAGAGGTCGCCGCCTCTGACGCACGGGTGGCGGTCATCTCGGGCGATGGCAAGGCATTTTGCGCCGGCATCGACATCAGCGGGCTTTCTGGCATGGCTTCCAAAGACCCGGCCGCGCAGTTGATGCCGCGCACGCATGGAGCAGGCACCACCAATCAATGGCAGGAATTCGCGATGGTTTGGGCGCGTCTCGACATTCCGGTGATTGCGGCATTGCACGGTGTGTGCTTTGGCGCGGGTCTTCAATTGGCGCTGGGCGCTGATATTCGGATCGCCTCACCGGAGACCAAACTTGCGGTGATGGAAATGAAATGGGGGATCGTGCCGGACATGGGGGGCATGGTGCTGTTGCCAAAACTGGTCCGTTCCGATGTGCTACGGCGACTGACGTATACCGCGCAACCCGTGGAAGCTTCGCAGGCAGAGCGTTGGGGGTTGGTGACAGAAATCGCCGATGATCCCTTGAGCGCCGCAACGGAGTTGGCCGGTGTCATCGCAGGTAAGAGCCCATCGGCGATACGGGCCGCCAAGCGATTGATTAGGCTCGCGGAGACGGCCAATGCTCAGACGGTGTTGGATGCGGAGTCGCGCGAACAATCAGATTTGGTCGGCAAGCCGCATCAGCTGGAAGTGATCGCGGCGGAGATCGGAAAGCGCAAGGCGGTTTTTAGCTAAAGCCTTTGCCATAACGGACTGAAATGCCGATACCTGCCGCGCGTATTGATGCCAGACACGAGGGCTGCTGCCTCAGCAGACCGGCCGGGGGAGGCTGTCTGCCTCCCCCAGACCCCCTCCGAGAGTTTACCGGGCAAGATGAAAAGAGCGGGGGTTACGCCATCTCTTCCAGGCGGTTGAGAGCGATTTGGAGTTGATCGGCTTCCGCCTGTCGCGCGGTGAGGTTTTCCCTGGCTTCGGCCACGATCTCTTCTGGGGCAGAGGCGGCAAATTTGGGGTTGTTCAAACGCCCGCGCAGGCCGCCAATTTCCTTATGAAGTTTCGCCATGGATTTTTCGAGGCGGGCCTTCTCTTCGGCGATGTCGATGATCCCCGTCAAAGGTAGGCCGAACGTAGCGCCGGGGGCGGCGATGGAGACGGTGCCTCGGGGGAAATCTTTGGCTTGCTCCAAGCTTTCAATGCGGGCGAGGCGTTTGATCATGATTTCGTTCCGGTCCCAGGCTGCCTGGGCTGCGTCATCTATCACGGTCACGATCATGGGGACATAGAGGCCCGCAGGGACGCGCATCTGCGCACGGGCGGAGCGGATGTTTTCGATCAGCGTGATGACCCAGTCCAACTCTTGGTCGGCGTCGGCATTTAGCAGGTCGGCTGCCTGGTAGGTCGGCCAGTCGGCGTGGACCAGCATTTTGGGGCGGGCCGCAGTGGTCTGCCACAGTTCTTCGGTGATGAAGGGCATGATCGGGTGGAGCAAGATCAGGCATTGATCGAGCACCCAGCCGAGGGTTTGGCGGGTTTCGTCGGCCTCTGCGGCGCCGTCTTGCAGTAGGGGTTTGGAGAGTTCTACATACCAGTCGCAGACCTTGCCCCAGACGAATGCATAAAGCGTGCTGGCCGCGTCATTGAAGCGGTAGTTTGTGAGGGCTGTATCAACCTCTTCGCGGACGCGAGCGGTTTCACCGATGATCCATTTGTTCAGTGTGGCCTGCGGTGTGGGCATTGCGTGTGGGGTGCCGGTGAAGACGCCGTTCATTTCGGCGAAGCGGTGGGCGTTCCAAAGCTTGGTGCCGAAGTTGCGGTAGCCTGCGATCCGCGCGGTGGAGAGTTTCAGGTCGCGGCCCATCGCGGCCATGGAGGTGAGCGTGAAACGCACGGCATCGGCGCCGTATTCATCGACCAGCTCCAGCGGGTCGAGGACGTTGCCGAGGCTCTTCGACATTTTCTTGCCCTTCTCATCGCGCACAAGGGCGTGGACGTAGACGGTGGAGAAGGGTTTGTCACCCACAACCGCGTATTGCATCATCATCATCCGGGCGACCCAGAAGAAGATGATGTCGAAGCCCGTGATCAGGACGGAGGTGGGGAAGTATTTTTTCAGCGCCTCTGTCTGTTCCGGCCAGCCCAGCGTGCCGATGGGCCACAGGCCGGAGGAGAACCAGGTGTCGAGGACGTCGGGGTCGCGGCGCAAGATCACTGTTCCCGCTTCGCCAGAGTCTATGCGTTTACGAATTTTCTTCGACTGAGCGACCGGCTTGATGCCAATCTGTTGTAGTTTGGGGATGCTGACTTTGTGAGCGAAGGCGAGCAAGCAACGCGAAACTTCATCGGAGAATTTATCTGTATCTGGCTCACTATCGTCGACCTCAATTTTGAAGCCGGGACCGTAGTACTTTTGAGCGTCTTTGATTACTTGTTCTTCGTTCGCGGCACAAAACGCATTCATTTTACCGATTTCGAACCTCTTTTGGTCCTCAAATTCCGGTCCGTACCAAACGGGAATCTGATGTCCCCACCAGAGTTGGCGGGAGATGCACCAGGGTTCGATGTTTTCGAGCCAGTGGAAATAGACCTTTTTGTCCTGCTCTGGCAGGATTTCGGTGTCGCCGTTGCGCACCGCATCAATGGCGGGGCCGACGATTTTGGCGGTGTCCACGAACCATTGGTCGGTGAGCATTGGTTCGATGACGACCTTTGAGCGGTCGCCGAAGGGTTGCATGATCTTTTTGGCTTCGACCAGCGGGGTGGGTTCGATTGCGATCTCCTCACCCTTCTTCGCGGTCTTGCGGCCCAGGCGTGGGTCGTCGGATGTGGTCATCACGGCGAGGCCCTCGGCGGTGATGTCGGCCACAACCTGTTTGCGCGCCTCAAACCGGTCGAGGCCGCGATAAGCATCGGGGACGAGGTTCATGGCGGCGATTTTGGCCTCATCAAAGTCTTCCTTGCCTTCCGCGATGCGCTGGGCGGTGGCGGCTTCTTCGGCATAGCCACGGCCATCGGCGCGCATGGCACCCTTGGTATCCATCAGGTTGTACATCGGGATGTTGCCGCGTTTGGCGACTTCGTAATCGTTGAAGTCATGCGCGCCGGTGATTTTCACCGCGCCCGAGCCGAAGGTGGGGTCGGGGTAGTCGTCGGTGATGATGGGGATCAGGCGGCGGTGCTCTTTGGGGCCGACGGGGATTTCGCAGAGCTGGCCCACGATGGGCGCATAGCGCTCATCTGAGGGGTGGACCGCGACCGCGCCATCGCCCAGCATGGTCTCAGGCCGGGTGGTGGCGATGGAGATGTAGTCGCGTTCTTCCTCCAGGGTGACGTTGCCGTCTTCGTCTTTTTCGACGTAGGTGTAGGTGGCCCCGCCCGCGAGTGGATATTTGAAGTGCCACATGTGGCCGTCGACTTCGATGTTTTCGACCTCGAGGTCAGAGATGGCGGTTTCGAAATGCGGGTCCCAGTTCACGAGGCGTTTGCCGCGATAAATCAAGCCCTTGTTGTACATGTCGACAAAGACCTTGATCACGGCGTCGTGGAAATTGCCCTCTTCACCCTCGGGGGCATTGGGGGCACCGGACATGGTAAAGGCGTTGCGGGACCAGTCGCAGGAGGCGCCGAGGCGTTTGAGTTGCTCGATAATGGTGCCGCCGGATTGGGCTTTCCACTGCCAGACTTTTTCGAGGAAAGCCTCACGTCTCAGCTCGCGGCGGCTTGGTTGTTGGGTTTTGGCGAGTTCGCGTTCGACGACCATCTGGGTGGCGATGCCTGCATGGTCTTGGCCGGGTTGCCAGAGCGTGTCAAAACCGCGCATCCGGTGCCAGCGGGTCAGGATGTCTTGGAGCGTGTTGTTGAACGCGTGGCCCATGTGGAGCACGCCCGTGACATTGGGCGGCGGGATCATGATGGAGAAGGTCTTTGCCCCCTCAACGCTGTTGGCACCCGCTTTGAAGGCGCCGGCCTCTTCCCAGGCGGTGTTAAGGCGTTCTTCTGCTTCTCGGGCGTTGAATGTTTTATCCAAATGCATGACCGCGATCCTCACGTCAATTTTTCGTCGATCTAATGGAGCGAGCGCGAAAGGAAAAGAGCGACGATGAAATGCGGGTCGGGCGGCGCGCGTTGACTGGGTCATATGCCGTGAAAGCCGACCGGGACGTGACCCGGCGCGCTGGACAAAGGCCCCTGCACCTTTACCTATTAGATCTCTAGCAAAATCAGCCAGGAATGTTCGCCATGGATAAATTCGGCAAAAGCCAACCGATCAAACGTCGTGAAGATCTCCGCTTTCTCACTGGCGCGGGGCGTTATGTTGATGACATCGCGCCCGCTGATGCGTTGCATGCGTTCTTTTTTCGCTCGCCTGTGGCGCATGGAGAGATCGCTGAACTTGACGTGTCAGAGGCGGCTGCCGCCCCCGGCGTATGTACAGTTTTGACTTGTGCTGATTTGGAGGCGGCTGGGATGAACATTGCCATGGCGGGCGCTGTCGTGGACAACCGCGATGGGACCAAGGGCGCCGCCCCAATGCGCCCCATCTTGGCGAAAGATCGCGTCCGCTATGTTGGAGAGCCTGTCGCCGTCATCGTCGCGGAAACCTTGGCCGCAGCGCGCGATGCCGCAGAGCTCATCCTGTTTGACTTGGATGAATTGCCCGCAAAGCTTGATTTGGCTGAAGGGGGTGAGATGCTGCACGCCGAAGCCCAAGACAACAAGGCGTTTGATTGGGCGATGGGGGATGAGGCGGCGACACAAGCTGCTTTTGCGGATGCTGCCCACATCGTCACGCTGTCGGTAGATGATAACCGGGTGATCGTGAACTCTCTTGAGCCGCGCGGATGCTATGCGGAATGGGACAATGGGCGTTTGCATGTGGCCAACAACGGGCAAGGCGTTTGGGCGCACAAAGGGCATTTGCAGCGCGCCTTTGGCCTGGAGGACACGCAGGTGCGTGTGACAAATCCTGATACGGGCGGTGGGTTCGGCATGAAGGCGATGACCTACAATGAATACTTTTGCGTCGCGCAAGCAGCGCGGGTGCTGGACCGGCCTGTGCGATGGATGTCTGAACGAACCGAGGCGATGCTGAGCGACAATGCAGGGCGTGATCTAACGTCGACCGCCGAATTTGCCTTTGATGACACTTACAAGATCGTTGCGTATCGCGTGCGCAGCAAATGCAACCTCGGCGCATATAATTCGCAATTCGCGCAGTTTATTCAGACGCAATTGTTTAGTCGTGTTCTTGCGGGCGTCTATGACGTTCAGACGACCTGGCTTCAGGTGGACGGAATTTACACCAACACGGTACCTGTGGATGCCTATCGCGGCGCAGGTCGTCCCGAGGCCATCTATGTGCTTGAACGTCTGATAGACCGTGCGGCGCGTGAGTTGGGGGTAGATCCGTGGGAGCTGCGACGGATCAACTTCATCAAAGCGGATCAATTCCCCTATCCCGCTGCGACGGGTGAAGTCTATGACGTCGGTGATTTCCAACGGCTCCTTGAGCGCGTTGCTGTTGAAGCGGATCGAGAGGGCTTCGCTGCGCGTAAAGCTGCTGACGCTGCACGGGGCAAACTGCGGGGGCAGGGTTTGTGTTACTACATCGAGAGCATTCTAGGTGATCCTTCTGAAGGCGCGAAAGTTGATTTTGAGGCCGATGGCGGCGTGACCATCTATGTTGGGACGCAGTCAAATGGCCAAGGACATGAGACGGTCTATGCGCAATTTCTGTCGGACCAGACGGGAATTCCCGCAGAGGTCATTCAGGTCGTTCAAGGCGATTCAGACTTAATCAAGCAAGGTGGTGGAACAGGTGGGTCACGATCGGTCACGACCCAAAACAATGCGACGCTAGCGACCGTGAGCAAGATGACGGCAGCTTTCGCCGACTTCCTGGCGGAAGAGCAAGGCGTGTCCATTGCCGACGTCCGCTTTGACGATGAACGTTTTCGCATTGAGGGATCCAACATCGCCCCGAGTATGCTGGAAATGGCGGCATGGGCGCGCGACAAGGGTCGAGAAGATCTGCTGAGCCATCACCAAAGGGCGACTTTGCCCGCGAGAAGTTTCCCAAACGGTGCGCATGTCGCGGAGGTTGTGATCGACCCGGAAACCGGTCAGGTGACGATAGAGCGCTACACGGTGGTGGACGATTTCGGCAACCTCATCAATCCGATGCTTGCCGAAGGTCAGGTGCACGGCGGCGTCGCCCAAGGAATTGGCCAGGCCGTGCAAGAACATGTGGTCTATGATGAGGACGGCCAATTATTGACAGCAACCTTCATGGATTATGCGCTGCCGCGCGCTGCTGATCTCCCCAATATTTCCTTTACCTCTGTCCCTGTTCCGTCGACGGCGAATGCCATGGGCATGAAAGGATGTGGCGAGGCAGGCACGGTCGGCGCCATGGCTGCGGTGGCAAATGCTGTCCAAGATGCGCTTTGGGACAGGGGGGTACGGCGCGCCGATATGCCGTTTACCCCGCAACGCGTTTGGGAAATGCTGCATGCGCACCCCCTTGCAGCTGAATAGGCGGGTTGAGCAAAGATCCTGGGCGCGGCTTTGTGGTCGTGGTCGAATGGCCTCTTAAGCGGGATGTTGTCACGGGTCATCGGTGGGGGTATCAAACCGCTGGTAGCGCTCCCTTTGGCGGGGTTATAGGCTGCGGTTTCTGAGCGAGAGGCGTCACTTGGGCGCCGATCTGCCCGGTGGGCTTTGTGACAGCCGTCGGGTTGCTCGAGAGGCGCGTGTCTTGGGGGCCAGCCCCCATCGCCTACGGCGATCCCCCCGGAGTTTATATGGCAAGATGAAGAGCGTTGTGGTTTGATTGACCAGAGTTGGGTATCGCGTTTATTTAAGACCGGTCGGTGATCGTCATCACAATGCAGGTGGTCGAGCCTGTCGCGTAGAGTTTGCCGTTTTCAACACCGCGTATCTCTCCATGCGCTACGCCGGTAGACCGGCCGACATGGTCGATGGTGCCGGTGCAGTCGATCATCATATTCAAAGGGATACCGCGCAGAATGTTGATTTTATATTCCAGTGTTGTGTAGGTGCTCCCGCGAGGCAACTTGGTCATTACTGCGCAGGCCATGGCGGAGTCGAGCAATGTGCCGTACCAGCCTCCATGCACTGTGCCCATCGGATTGGTCACGTTAAACGCGGGCGCCCCTCGAAAAACAACGTGGCCCTCTTCAACCGAGTGAAGCGTGTAGCCCATGGTCGCAGCGATGGGGGGACCGGGATTGATGCCATCGCGGATGGTTTGCATGAACTCGAGCCCAGAAAGTTTCAAAGCTTCCGCCTGAGAGAGTAACTCGGCTGGGTTTTGTGCAAGACGCGGCATAGCTTTCTCCTTTTTGAATATACAATGGAAGTGGCTGCTTTGAGGGCAACATGTGACGCCGCGTCCGATGTTAGGATGCTGAGGAGATAGGCATGCGTTCGACAAAGGTTAAGGAGTTTTTCTTGGGCCTGGTTCATGTGAAAATGCAGCGGTATGAAGGATCCAGGCAGCGACCAGAATGTTGGCGATGCGCCGGATCATTGTGAAGAATGAGAAAGATACATGATACCGAAGAAAAACATGAGGCTGTTTTTTTGATGCACATTGAGTTTCGTCATTTGCGCAGCATCCAGGCCATCCATGAAGCGGGTGGGCTTTCTCGGGCGGCAGAGCAGATGAACATCACGCAATCGGCGTTAAGCCACCAGATCAAAGGGTTGGAAGATCAAGCTGGGGTGGCTCTTTTTGTGCGCCGTTCAAAACCTTTGCGTTTGTCCCCTGCGGGGTTGCGGTTATTGAAACTTGCTCGACAGGTGTTGCCGCAGGTTGATGCATTGCAGGCTGAATTTGCTGGTTTGCAATCGGGGCATGCGGGGCGTATGCACATCGCGATCGAATGTCATGCGTGTTTTGAATGGCTTTTTCCGGTTTTGGAGAAGTTTCGCCGACAATGGTCTGAGGTCGACGTTGATATCCGCCCGGGGCTCGCATTTGACGCCATGCCAGCATTGATGCGAGAGGAGGTGGATTTGGTCGTCTCCTCTGATCCCGAGGACTTGCTGGGTATTCGGTTTATCGAACTTTTTGATTACGAAGCAGTGTTTGTGGCGGCGCGTCAACATCCGTTGGTGCGCAAAGCATTTGTGGAAGCCGCTGATTTTCGACAGGAAACGCTGATTACCTATCCTGTGGAACGCGCCCGGCTGGATGTCTTTAGCCAATTGTTGATGCCCGCAAAAGTGGAGCCTGCAGCGGTCCGCCAGGTGGAGCTTACAGCCGTGATCCTGTTTTTGGTCGCTTCCGACCGCGGGGTGGCGGTGTTGCCCGACTGGGTGGTGCGAGAGGTGAAGTACAATTCAGATTATATCACACGCCCTTTAACAGCGCAGGGTGTGACCCGGCGGTTGTACGCAGCAGTGCGAGACGCCGATTTACAAAAGCCTTTTGTCGATCATTTGCTGTCGTTGGCGGGCACGGAGGCGTTTAAATTGCGGGCGTCTTAGAGGGTCTGCATTGCCAGTCAAAAGTGGATTTCTGATCGTCGCAAGAGACAGAAGGGCAGATTTGCCACATTGATCGCTCTCTTTTTGTTCTTAAAGTCAATTTATGTATATGGTTCTAGACGCTCATAATTTTTTCCACTTGCGCGCGGGGCGCACACATGAAGCCTGTGGTGCTTCAGCGGTTAGTTTTGCGATGACATTGGCTGGTCGGATGCAGGGTGCGGTGCTGTGGGTGCAAGAAAACTGGCTGACAGAACAGATCAATCCTGTGGGGTTTTCGCCATATCTTGATCCATCACGTCTGTTGTTGGCGCGATGTGACAGTCAAATTGACGTTTTGGCCACGGCGGAAGAGGCTTTGCGATCAGGTGCCGTGGTGCTGACGGTGCTGGTCTTGAGCAAGCAGATCGGTCTGACGGCTGGGCGCCGTCTGCAATTGGCCGCACAGACGGGAGAAGCTACAGGTCTGTGTTTGATCCAAGAAGGTATGGGTAGCAACGCAGCAGAGACACGCTGGCGGTGCACGCCGATTTTTGATCCGCAAGACTCGACTCTGCAGCGTTGGGAACTTATTAAGAACAAATCAGGAACATTGAAAAGCTGGAATGTGCGCTGGGATGCCAAAACGCATCGTATCACTGTGGTTTCCGAGACTGGCGAGCGACCGCTGGCTTCGCCTGCACCCGACTGCGGGTCCGTTCATTTTAACGGCACGTGAGAACAATGCTGATCGCATCTTTTGCTTGAACCATGCAGCGACACAGCAGGGGCTTTACCCCGGTATGGGGTCCTCGGACGCGCGTGCCTTTTGCCCTGATGTTCAAAGCGCCGTGGCGAACCCAGTGGCCGAAGAACGCTTTCTGTATGCGTTGGCACGCTGGACAGGTCGATACTGCCCTTGGGTCGGGATTGAGGGACGGGATGGTCTGGTCTTAGACATCACAGGATCGTCGCATCTGTTTGGGGGCGAGACGGCAATGTTACAGGACATGCGTGTCCGGTTTCTGCGTGCCGGGCTGTCTGTGTGCATTGGCTTGGCGGATACCCGTGGTGCGGCTTGGGCATTGGCGCATCATGGGGAAGGATGCGCCGCACCAGGGCAGTCTTTTGCTGCGATTTCCGCGCTCCCAATAGCAGCTTTACGCTTGCCAGAGAAGGTGACGATCCCGCTTCAACGGCTAGGTATACGCAATATCGAGGCATTGAACTCTTTGCCTCGGCCAACAGTGACCCGACGTTTTGGGCCGGAAGTGCTCATGCGGCTGGATCAAGCGCTTGGGCGGCAAGCTGAAGAGATTTCTCCTTTGGCAGAGCCGCCGCGCTATCGGGTGCGACTGACTTTGCCAGAGCCCATTGGCCTGACCAGTGATGTGATGGCCGGGGCAGAGCGGTTGCTGACGCAGCTATGCGACCGGTTAAAAGCGCAAGAGATGGGTGCGCGCGTATTGGCGCTGACACTGCGCCGCGTAGATCAGGAAGAGCAGCAGGTTGAGCTTCGCCTGGCTGCTGCAATGCGTGACCCACACCGGATTTTACCACTTTTTGAGCGTGGAATAGATGCTGTCGACGCGGGGTTCGGCATTGATCAGCTTCGGCTTTGCGCCACTCGGGTAGAGCCTTTGCCTGCGCAGCAAATCACCCATCGTCAGGCAAGCGCCTGCGATCAGCTGGATGATCTGATTTCGCGTATTGGCAACCGGATCGGATTAGAAAACATACAGCGGTTTCTGCCTGCAGACAGTCACATTCCGGAACGCAGCTTCATCGTTGCGCCCGCCGCCTTTTCAATACCTGCAGGAGGGTGGAGCGTTGCGCGCGAACGGCCTTTACAGTTGTTCCCACCAGAAGCAGTCCCCGGCGGTGGCATGCGCCCGCCACGTCATCTGCGCTGGCGGCGCATGGCACTGACGGTTGTGCGGGCCAAAGGGCCAGAGCGCATTGCGCCAGAATGGTGGTGGGTTGATGAGAACTGGCACACCGGACTGAGAGACTATTGGAAGGTCGACACGCAACAGGGGCGTCGACTTTGGTTGTTTTACACCCCGCAGGCTCCCGGTTGGTTCGTTCAGGGAGAATTTGCATGACGGGTCAAGCCCCGCTTTCGGTCAGTAGCCTTGGCTATGCTGAACTGTGCGTGACGACGAACTTTACTTTTCTTACAGGAGCTTCGCATCCTGAAGAGATGGTTACACGCGCCGCTGAATTAGGGTTGGAAGCGTTGGCGATTACAGACCGCAATTCTTTAGCGGGTGTGGTACGGGCCCATTCTGCTCTTAAAGAGCTGCAGCGCGAAATCACCGAGGCAGAACTCAACGACGTTCCCATCCGGTCGCAGCACTTGGTAGACAGTTGTTCACGTCAGCAGATCGGAGAGACGAAGCCAATCCCGCGGCCTGATGCACCACGCTTGCCCAAGCTGATCGTCGGGGTTCGGCTGGTGTTGGAAGATAGCCCTGTCGACTGGGTCGCGCTTCCACAAGATCGGCCTGCTTACGCGCGTCTGACCCGGTTACTTACCAAAGGCAAGCGGCGTGCAGAAAAGGGCAAATGCACATTGTACCATCGTGATCTATTGGAAAACTGCACCGGTATGATCCTAATCGCCTTGCCCGCAACCTTGGGCAACCCTGAGGCTGAGCACATTAAGGCGTTGCGACGATGCTATCCGGGGGCTGTATTTCTGGGGGCCGTTCCGCGTTATGACGGCAGTGATCAGTCTTATTTCGACGCTTGTGCGCAGTTGGCACAGCGTCTGGCCAGCCCAATGGTGGCGATGGGTGATGTGCTGATGCACCGTGGTGCGCGGCGCCAGTTGGCGGATGTGCTGACCTGCATGCGCGAACACATCACAATCGATCAGATTGGCACGCGCGCTCTACCAAATGCCGAACGGCGTCTGAAAGGATATACAGACATGGCCCGGCTTTACCGCAATCATCCCAGCGCGCTCAAACGCACGCTTGAGATTGCCGCACGGTGTCACTTTCGCTTGAGCGAATTATCCTATGAGTATCCAGATGAAGTTGCTGATGGCGAAGCGCCACAGGAGCGGCTCAAGCGTTTGGCGCATGAGGGGATAAAAAATCGATATCCTGATGGAGCGCCTGATCGTGTCCATAAGCTTGTGGATAAAGAGCTAAAGCTTGTCGAAAAGCTGAAATATCCCGCCTATTTTCTGACCGTTTATGACATCATGCAGTTTGCACGCTCAGAGGGTATTCTGTGCCAAGGTCGCGGGTCGGCAGCGAACTCGATTCTGTGCTATTTGCTGAATATCACAGATGTCAGCCCTGCGATGATCACTATGGTTGTGGAACGTTTTGTTTCTGAACACAGAGGGGAGCCGCCGGATATTGACGTCGATTTCGAGCATCAGCGTCGTGAGGAAGTGATCCAGCACATTTATGAAAAATATGGCAGGCATCGAGCGGGGCTTTGCTCAACAGTGATCCACTTCCGGTCGCGGGCGGCAATCCGGGAGGTGGGTAAGGTAATGGGGTTGTCAGATGACATCACCTCAAACCTTTCGGGGCAGATCTGGGGGATGTCAAACGGTGGCGCAGACCCTGACCGGATCAAAGAGTTAGGGCTTGATCCAACCGATCGCCGCTTGGCCCAGACAATTGACTTGATTGGCCAAATCATCGGTTTCCCGCGACACCTAAGCCAACATGTCGGCGGCTTCGTCATTACCAAGGGTCGATTGGATGAGCTTTGCCCGATTGAGAACGCGGCGATGGAAGACCGCACAGTCATTGAATGGGACAAAGACGATATTGACGCGCTGGGCATTCTGAAAGTCGATGTGCTGGGCCTTGGCATGCTTACCTGCGTGAAAAAAGCATTTGAATTAATGAAGCAACATGAAGGCAAGGATTTGACGCTTGCCACAGTCGAACAAGATGATGCCAAAGTCTATGACATGTTATGCGCTGCCGATGCAGTGGGGGTGTTCCAGGTAGAAAGCCGGGCGCAGATGAATTTCCTGCCTCGCATGCGCCCCAAGATATTTTATGATTTGGTGATCGAAGTTGCCATTGTCCGCCCCGGCCCGATCCAGGGCGGGATGGTCCAGCCGTATATCAAGCGACGGCAGGGTCATGAGAAGGTGACATATCCTTCTAAAGAGCTTGAAGAGGTCCTTGAAAAAACGCTGGGTGTGCCGCTGTTTCAGGAACAAGCGATGCAAATCGCCATTGTCGCTGCAGACTTCAGTGCAGAGGAAGCAGATCGCTTGCGCCGTTCTCTCGCATCGTTTCGACGCATGGGAACGATTGGTGCTTTTCGGGAAAAATTCATCGCAGGCATGCTGAACAAAGGGTACGAGGCCGAGTTTGCAGAGCGCTGCTTTTCTCAGATTGAAGGTTTTGCTGATTATGGCTTTCCTGAAAGTCATGCAGCGGCTTTCGCGCTTTTGGTGTATGTCTCGGCTTGGCTAAAATGCCATCACCCAGCAGTTTTTGCCTGCGCCTTGCTTAATTCACAGCCCATGGGGTTTTATGCGCCCGCGCAGATTATTGGTGATGCCCGCGCACACGGTGTTGAAGTGCGCCCCATTTGCGTGAATCACAGCGCTTGGGACAATACGCTTGAACGCTGCGCAAGCGGTGCGCTTGCCCTGCGGCTGGGGTTTCGGCAGATCAAAGGCTTTAAAGAGGAAGACGCAGATTGGATCGTCGCGGCCCGTGGCAACGGGTATCCCGACCCAGAAGCTGTTTGGTTGCGTGCTGGCATTTGGCCCGCAGCTTTGGAAAGATTGGCAGAGGCGGACGCTTTTTCTGACATGCGTTTGACCAGGCGCGCCGCCCTTTGGCAGGTCAAAGCGATCCGGGGACAAAAACCATTGCCATTGTTTAATGATACCATCGAAGGGGAAGGATTGCGTGAGCCTGCTGTAAATCTACCGACAATGCACCTGGGGGAAGAGGTGGTGGAAGATTACGTTGCCATGCGACTTTCCTTGCGTGCGCATCCGATGGAATTGCTGCGCCCGTCGAAGCCGGGACTTATCCCAAATGCAGAGCTGCTGCACGCGCCCATCAGCCGTAAAACAGTCTGCGGTTTGGTGATTACCCGCCAGCGGCCCGGAACGGCGTCTGGCGTGATTTTTCTGACGCTTGAGGATGAAACAGGCGTCTGCAATGTGGTAGTATGGCCAAAGGTATATGAAAAATTTCGCCGTATCGTGATGGGCGGTCGTCTGTTGCGGGTCACAGGTATGATCCAGCGTGAGGGTATCGCTGTGCATTTGATTGCGCATCTGATCGAAGATCTTTCTCACCGGCTGACGGAACTGGGCCATCCTATGGATGAGGTTATCGGTGAAACGCTGCCGCAAGCGGATGATACCCCACGTCTACGTCGCCAATCCCCTCGCGCGATGCACCCGCGCGAGCAGGCGAAGCGGCTTTTCCCCAGCCGAGATTTTCACTGAAATTTAGCAGAATGCTCAAACACAATGTGCTGCTGATCATTGTTCACGCTTTCGCGAAAGCCTATCGACTGGCTGCACTTTCCACAATGAATTGAATGTCGCTTCCTCGCTGTTCCATACCCTTCCCTTCGTAACGGCCATTGGGGCAGAAAGCTCTCATATATCGATCTTAAAGCGCCCCGAAAGCTTCTGTTTTAAAACGATTCATGGGTGATCCAAGACGGCTGCGTTTCTTATGGCCTTTCCAGTAAACCCCGCGCAGTCTTCTCGATTATCTAGAGATACGAACGAATATGGTCGCCGACCTGAGGATAACCTTGCTTATCATCGCCATCGTTAAATAAATCGTCCTTAAATGTGCATAAATACACCCCGAAGAGAAAGGTCACGCCACTTTGACGATGGCCTTACCGATGTTGCCGCCCGTTAAAAGATCCATGAAAGCCTGCGGTGCGTTTTCCAGGCCCTCTGTGATGTCTTCCTTGACCGCAATTTCTCCGCTGGCGACTTTGGGGGCCACCTCCGCCAGAAACTCTGGAAAGCGGTTCCAGTGGTTTGAAATGATAAATCCGTTTACGGATAAGAAATTCACCAAGATGGTCCGCCACAACTTTGGCGCGGTCAGCCCTGCACCTCCGGCATTCTCTCCAAGACCGCCGGCGTTGTACCAGGCAATCATGCCACAAATCGGGATCCGACCGAACGGACGCATCAGTGGGATCACCGCCTCAAGAACCTTGCCCCCCACATTCTCAAAATAGATGTCTATGCCCTTAGGGCAGGCGCCTTTCAGTGCCTCGCGCAAACTGCGCGCATCCGCGTGAGCCCGGTGATCAAGACACAGATCAAATCCGAAGTGATCTACCGCCATGGCGCATTTGTCTGCCCCTCCAGCAACGCCGATCACGCGCAGCCCGAGTGATTTTGCAAGTTGACCAACGATGGACCCGACGGGCCCGGTGGCCGCGGCAACGACGAGTGTCTCCCCCGCTTGGGGACGACCGTATTCCATCAAACCGTGCCACCCGGTTAAGCCGGGCATGCCCAATACGCCCAAAGACGTGGTGATTGGTGCAATGTTTGGATCTAGCTTGCGACACATTTGTGCGGGTGCCGCCGCATGCGTTGACCAACCAAAGGGGCCAAACGCGACATCCCCTTCAGCAAAACCATCTACGGTCGACGCAAGCACCTTGCCCACGCTTCCTCCTTCCATTTTTCCGCCGATGGGTACGGGCGCGGCGTAGGATTTTGCGTCATCCATGCGTCCGCGCATGTAGGGATCAAGCGACATATACTGCACCTCAACCAATATCTCCCCGTCGCGGATCGTTGGGATAGGTGCTGTTTCAAGGCGAAAGTTCTCTTGTTTTGGCGCACCATCGGGGCGACTGGCCAAAACGATCTGTTGCATCTGGGACGTCATATTTTCTCCATTCGCGTAATCGGCAAAGACAGCGCAACCCTGACAGCCCGCAGCCAAAGCGCAAGCACGATCCCACGTCACTTTGAGTCAGCCCTTGGCAAACCAAAGACCACGGCCTATGGGAAGCCGTCCGTAATCTGGGGGTTCGCATGATCGGCAGCGCAAATCTCAACATCATGATCAAAACGGCGCGCAAGGCAGGGCGCGCATTGACCAAAGATTTTCAGGAGGTTGAGAATCTTCAGGTGTCGGTGAAAGGTGCTGGTGATTTTGTAAGCCGGGCGGATCTTCAAGCTGAAAAGCTTATCAAAGACGCATTGATGGAGGCGCGGCCCACCTATGGCTGGCTTGCGGAGGAGGGCGGAGAGGAAGCCGGGCAAGATCCAACCCGCCGCTGGATCGTAGATCCGCTCGACGGAACCACCAACTTTCTTCATGGTTTGCCGCATTGGGCGATATCAATCGCACTTGAACACAAAGGTCAGATTGTGGCGGGCGTTGTTTACGACCCATCGAAAGATGAACTTTTCTTCGCTGAGAAGGGGGAGGGTGCTTGGATGAATGAAAGCCGCCTGCGCGTCTCTGCGCGCTCCCGACTTCAGGAAAGTATCTTTGCCACCGGCGTGCCTTTTGGCGGCCGCCCCGATTTGCCCGCAACGCTCAAAGAGCTGGCCCATCTGATGCCTGTGTGTGCTGGCGTGCGTCGTTGGGGTGCCGCGGCACTTGATTTGGCCTATGTGGCGGCCGGGCGATACGATGGCTTTTGGGAACGTGGATTGAATGCGTGGGATCTCGCGGCGGGCACCTTGATCGTGAAAGAGGCGGGTGGCTTGGTTGAGCCGCTTGAACCCTCTGGCAACGTTTTGACCGACGGTGCCGTGATCTGTGCAAACGGGTCGATATTTGAGAAGTTTGCGCAGACAATTCGAGCGGCAAGCTAACCAGCGGCACTTCAGTAGTGTGGCGGGCGCTTGTTCCCTAGAACGACAGCGGAACCCTCGGCCATCTCACGCTCCCCCTCACGCTGCATCAGCATTTCCACGCGCCTGTTCAACGTCGCAATCTCAGTTTGCTGATGGGCGATCACATCTGAAAGATCTTCCATCATGCGGGTGAGATGGGCGATGTGCTCTTCTAGCTTTTCCATGGCTGTCGCTCGCTTTAATGCTCTCTCGCGCTTACCGGATCGTGCGGTAATTTCCAAGTCGTGGTGCGACGTCCTGCTCTCTGACAGGCCATGCATGCCGACAAGGAGGTGAACCTCATTTGCGGTCGTCGTGGCACTGGGCTTCTTGCTCTTGTGCAGGGCGTAGGCTAGAGCCGGGGCAACAGTCTTAGGCAAAATTGAGCATCATGGCGAAGGCAAAGAAGACACCCAGACCCCGGGCCGAAACACCGAAAGGGTTTCGTGACTACTTTGGGGTCGATGTCGCCCAAAGAACTGCAATGTTGTCACAGATCGCATCGGTTTACCACCGCTATGGTTTTGACGCGTTGGAGAGCGCCGCAGTCGAAACCGTTGAAGCGCTTGGCAAGTTTCTTCCCGATGTGGACCGCCCCAATGAGGGTGTTTTTGCCTGGCAAGAAGATGTTGATACCGATCGGCCGGGTGACTGGCTGGCGCTTCGCTATGATTTAACGGCCCCGCTTGCGCGCGTGTATGCGCAACATCGTAATGACCTGCCTTTGCCTTATCGGCGATATGCCATGGGTCCTGTTTGGCGCAATGAGAAGCCTGGACCTGGTCGTTTTCGTCAGTTTTATCAATGTGATGCAGATACTGTCGGGGCGCCTAGTGTCGCGGCCGATGCAGAGATTTGCGCGCTGCTGGCTGATTGTCTTGATGCGGTAGGCATTGCGCGCGGAGAGTACATCGTCAGGGTAAACAACCGCAAGGTACTGAACGGTGTGTTGGAGGTGGTGGGACTGGCTGCAGCTGATCAGCAGATGCAGCGCGGCATCGTTTTACGCGCGATTGACAAGCTAGATCGGCTTGGCTTCGACGGCGTGCGCGCCTTGTTGGGGGCTGGACGCGAGGATACCTCAGGCGATTTTACTGAAGGTGCAGGTCTGTCTGAGGCACAAGCAGACATCGTCATGGCTTTTATGCGCGCCAAAGGGAACACGGATGCTGCTACTTTGGCCGAGTTACGAGACTTGGTTGCTGGTTCAGCGATCGGGCTAGAAGGCGTTGATGAATTGGATGCAATTGCCACGTTGATGACGGCTGGTGGTTATGGCGCGGAGCAGGTGGAGATTGATCCCAGCGTGGTACGCGGGTTGGGATACTACACCGGACCGGTTTTCGAGGCGGAGTTGACCTTTGAGATTACCGATGAAAAAGGCCGAGCGCGCAATTTTGGATCGGTAGCGGGGGGTGGACGCTATGACGATCTGGTAAAACGTTTCACCGGGCAAGAAGTGCCGGCAACCGGCGTATCGATCGGAGTAGATCGTCTGCTCGCCGCTTTACGTGCGCAAAATCGTCTGGCAACAGTTGCAGTAGGTCCCGTTATCGTAACGGTGATGGACCGTGAACGCATCGCAGATTATCAGAGCATGGTGGCTGAACTCAGGCAGGCGGGTATCCGGGCCGAGGTTTATTTGGGCAATCCCAAGAATTTTGGCAATCAACTCAAATACGCAGACAAAAGGCACAGCCCCATCGCCGTGATCGAAGGGGCCGAGGAACAGGCGCGGGGGATCGTGCAGATAAAGGATCTGATCTTGGGCGCTCAACTTGCCAAGAACGCCACCTTGGCCGAGTGGCAAGATCGTCCGAGCCAATACCAGGTGGCTCGGTCAGATCTGGTTGTGAAAGTCAAAGAGCTTTTGGATCTGCACCGTTGATGCCCACCCGCGCTGAGACAAATCTGCGTGCGGCTGCTCTGCGTGCAGCTTTTGAACGGTCAGGTGCGGCTTTGGTTGAGCCACCGATATTGCAACCTGCAGCAACGCTCTTGGACCTTTACGGAGAGGATATTCGCGCAAGGGCCTATGTCACGTCCGATGCGCTTCGTGGCGAGCAAATGCTGCGTCCCGATTTCACGGTGCCCGTGGTACAGATGCACATGGAAAGCGGTGCGGATGCCGCCCGATACACCTATGCCGGAGAGGTTTTTCGACGTCAGGAGGAGGACCCGCAGCGGGCCAATGAATACGTCCAAGTCGGCTACGAAGTCTTTGATCGAGGCGATCCAGCTTTTGCAGATGCAGAGGTTTTTGCGCTGATTTCCGACGCATTAGCAGATGTCCGCGTGGGCGCCATAACCGGCGACATCGGTATTCTGGTGGCGGCAGTAAAGGATCTGCACACAAGTGCCGCACGCAAAGCTGCTTTACTGCGTCACATTTGGCGCCCTCAACGGTTTCGACGTCTGCTCGAACTTTTTGCCAGGCGCGGTATCGCCACACGGGAGCGACAAGCGCTCCTCGCCGGAGCCACGCAGATTACGGCACCTATCATTGGTCGACGGACAGTTGCAGAGGTGCAAGCACGCATTGCCGCGTTGCGCGCGGATGCGCATACCGATCCCATTTCTGACGAACAGGTGGCTTTAATTGAGGCTCTGCTGAACGTGCATGGCACGTTGCCACAGGCACTTCGCCAATTGCGCGATCTTGCGTCCCAGATGCCGACGCTGTCACAGGCTGTGGATCGGTTGCAAGCACGAGAACACGCATTGAGCGCCCGTGGGATCGCAACGGAAACACTGGTCTTTGAGGCGAGCTATGGTCGAACAACGCTAGAATATTACGACGGTTTCGTTTTCGGTTTCAGATCGACAGAGCATCCCGAGGTGCCGATCCTTGCCAGCGGCGGTCGTTACGATGCGTTAACCAAGCAACTTGGTCAGGGCAGGGAAATTCCTGCGGTCGGCGGGGTTATCCGCCCCGGCATTTTGCTGGCGTTGGAGACGGGTTGATGACACTGCGCTTGGGACTGCCCTCTAAAGGTCGGTTGATGGAGAAGACCTTTGAGTGGTTTGCGGCGCGAGGGATCACCGTTGCGCGCACGGGATCCGAGCGTGAATATACAGGCATTGTTTCCGGTGTAGATAACGTGGCGTTGGTGCTGCTGTCGGCAGGTGAAATACCCCAAGAGCTTGCCGCAGGTCGCATTCATTTGGGTGTTACCGGCGCTGATCTGGTGCGAGAGCGGTTGGCGCTGTCGGAACGCTTGGTGACGCTGATCATGCCTTTGGGTTTTGGTCACGCGGATCTGATACTGGCGGTGCCGCAGGCTTGGATCGACGTCGAAACGATTGACGATTTTGATGCAGTTGCAGCGGCCTTCCGCGCCCAGCATGGGATGAGGCTGCGGATTGCGACCAAGTATCATCGCCTTGTCCGGGAATTTCTGCGCGCAAAAGGGGTCGCAGATTACGCGCTGGTCGACAGTCAAGGCGCGACTGAAGGCACGGTACAAAATGAGACGGCGGAAGCAATCGCAGATATCACATCAAGCGGGGAAACGCTGCGGGCCAATCATTTGAAAGTTCTCAGTGATGGGGTGATATTGCGATCCGAGGCGACGCTTTGGCGCAGCCGCGTCGCCGAGGTGGATGAGCTTGGTGATCGCGCGCTTGGTCAGTTTCTAGAAGCTTTGAAACGTTAAAGCAGCTTCGCTTAAACCTGTGATACCGCCCGTCCTTTGGCCTCAACCGCTTAACAGGCCCTGTCGGGCCGTGCCGTTCGGCCCCTGCAAGGCGGCGCCAAGTTTGATTGGGCAACATATTTTGGGTGTAAGGCCAAATACCCCGGTCGACGGCTCCCCTCTAGCGAGGCGCATTTTCTGCCTTCAAAACACTCCAAAAGACGCAGCGCATTAGGCGGCTTCTGCATTTAGGGGCTTCTCAAATCGCCTTTCGTTTGATTCAAGATCAAAAACGGGAGGCGATTTTGAGCAGGCGAACTTTGACCGACAGACAATGGGCGGTGATCGCGCCCTTGGTTCCGGG
>JBCCQX010000026.1:0-32400 GCA_039208585.1 Pseudomonadota bacterium
AACAGGGAACGCCTGCTCGAGCCGCTCGGTTACATCACGCCAATCGAAGCGGAGGAGAAATATGAAGAAGCCTTGAAGTCAGAGAAAATCGCAGCTTGAAATACGAACTCAACAGTCTCCGGCAAAACCGGGGCGGTTCAATTGGCGAACCTTGAGATTTGAAGCTGCCGAGCTCTTTACGCCATCTAGTCCAGTTTCAACAACTGAGCTTTTCGCCGGGCGGACCATACAAATCGATAAGCTCGCTGAGGCAGTCGCCGAGCGTGGACGGCACGCAATTATGTTTGGCGAGCCTGGGGTTGGCAAAACCTCAATGGCCAAGTTGCTCCAGTAATTTATCCCTCGTGGACAGAAAAAGGTTCAGTACATTCGCAAGGCCGTAGTCAGTACGGACAACTTCACTTCGATCTGGGAGAACATCTTCAGGAGCATCCAATTTCAAGCTCAGCGCGATGGAATCTACCAAGAATATACGGTATCGGATGTTTATGTTGACAGTATCACTCCATCAGATGTGGTTCGTGAACTTGGATACTTTGGTGAGGCAGTGATTCCGATTATCGTCATTGACGAATTTCAACAGCTGACGAATGAAGAGGCGGCTCGGCTCATGTCCGAAACCGTCAAGTCCGTTTCCGATGAGGGAATACCAGCGACCATTATCGTTGTGGGCGTTGGAGACAATGTAGATGACTTGGTAAGAGGTCATGGGTCTATCATTCGGTGCTCAGAAGAAGTCATCATGCCACGGATGCGAATTGATGAAATTCAGCAACTTCTCTTGCAACGCATAACTCAGCTTGGAATGACCCTTGAGGGCGACGCAAAATGGAAGATCACAGGCTTGTCAAAAGGGCTTCATTCTTTTGCACATGCGCTTGGCAAAGCCTCTGTTTATTCAGCGATTTCGCGCCAGAGCGTAAACGTGGAAGAGCAGGACGTAGATTCTGGGATTCTTAGCGCAATAGAAAGCTCACAACATACCCTCAAGAGCGCTTACGAGGAGGCAACAAATAGTAATCAGGCTCGGGCAACGTTCAAACAGCTTTTAACTGCTTGTGCGTTAACTAAGACAGACCCAAGTGGTTGGTTCACCCCCAAGGATGTTGAAGAACCTTTCAGTGGCATAATGAAGGAGCGACGCACGATTGAGCACTTCAATTCAAATCTGAAAGATTTCGCGGATGAAAAAAGAGGCAAGATACTGCAACAGAAAGGAACTGACAGGAGCTTTAGGTTTCGCTTCACTGAACCAGCAATGCAGCCTTACGTTCTGATGAAAGGCATAGAAGCAAAAATAATCCCAGAAAACGCTATGAGCGCTCTTTCGTCTCCGGAGCAGGGGGAACTGTTTGCGATTTAGACACCCCTGCCTTTTTTGCAATCGCGCTCCGCTCTGCTGCGCTAAGGTTTCTAGCTCTTGCCTTTCCACCCTTAAGACCACCCTTCCGCTGCCCTGACGTGTCAGGCTTGTATTCAGGCTCATCTCCCGTTGCCGTGTCCACAATGAACTTGGCAAGCTGGTTCGCGTCTCTGGGTCTTTTGGACTTGTAGGTCATGCCCTAAATATGGGGCCAGATGCGATCTGGTGCAAATCAAAGGTTCGCGCGGGCGCGACGGATTAAATTTCAAAGTGACCCACTACCAAAAAATACTCCCGCTTGCAGGAATTAAGATTCTGTTTTTAAAATATAATGATGTCTTAGCGACGGAAAACCAGACCCAAGGCAGAGCACTCTGAGAAGCCTCTAAAAAAGATCTAAATCGCCCGAGTTGATCGGTGCCGTGATGGCGATCGCCTTCGTGCTGGTACCGAGTAAAAGAGCGCGCGTGCTCTCTAAACGAACTCTCTGGACCGTCTCCTGATTGACGATGCCAGCGCAATCGTCAGAGAGGAGCAAGCACAATAGAGCGACGTCTTCTAAGGATTGCCTCAAGAAATCGAGGCGCTGCAACTGTGTTATGCTCTGGGTTTCAGTTGACAACTCGGGCCCAAGGCCGCTGCCCACGATCTGTTCCAGCGCATGCGCCTCCGCAGCCAAACCATCCAAGTGCGCAGATATCCGGCGCATTGCATCTGCCGTATTCAATGGGTTCGAAAGCTGCACTACAGTTTTCCAACGACAGCCTCAATGCAGTTGCGCAAGTCGTTGGGCTCAAATGGTTTTTTTAAGTAGTTGTTCATGCCCAACTTTTTTCCATGATCAATGATCTGTTGTTCGGCACGGCCAGTGATCAAAACAAAACCTACCCCTTTTGTCTTTGGCGTTGCTCTGAGGTGGTGCAGGAGTTGGAGACCGTCCATTTCTGGCATGTTGTAGTCAGATATAACGAGGTGGGCAGGTTTTGATGCGAGGGTCTGCAATGCTTGTTTACCGTTTTCTGCAGTCGCCACGTTGCGCACGCCGAATGCATCCAGTGCTTGGGTGATCAACCCCCTGCTGGTGGACATGTCGTCAACAACCATGATCCGAATTTGATCGCGCAGGGCCATGTTAAGACTTCCTCAGTTCATTATTGTACGTTTTGACTGTCTGAGGCACTCAGTTCAGCCGGTGGTAAGTTGTCGGTCCGGTGCATTCAAAACCGAAAGCAGGTGGGTCAGCGATCCGCTCAGAATGTCCTAACAACAGAACGCCGCGTGACGTCAGTGCTTTGTGATACCGCGGCCATAGTTTCATTTGGGTTTCCTGATCAAAATAGATCACGACATTTCTGCAGAAAATTACGTCGAAGTGCCTTCGCATCGGCCAGTCGGCGAGAAGGTTTAACTCGTTGAAAGTGATCAAGCGGCGTACGTTTGCTTTTGCCTGATAGCAGGCTTCCCCATCTGATCCCGTGGCCATTTGGAAGTATGACTGCCGCAAAGCAGGTGGGACCCCGCCCATCAGTCTTTCGGGATAAACCGCTGCACGCGCAAAAGAGACCACTTCTGGATCAATGTCTGTTCCGAGAATACGGAAGTCTAGCTTCTCAATGTCCGGAACATGTTCAAGCGCCGTCATGGCCATCGAAAGCGCTTCTTGCCCGTTCGAACTGCCAGCCGACCAAACGCGCATTTCACCGCCTTGCCGGAGATACGGCAATTTCTGATTGAGCATCTCTTTCAACGTATCGAAATGATGGCTCTCGCGGAAAAAATGCGAAACGTTCGTTGTCAGCGCAGAAATGAGGTGTCGCCGCTCTCCGGCACCGGCCTCAGATGTCACAAGCGCGCAATAGGCCTCAAAAGACGGCAGGCCAAGATCACGTAGGCGGTGCCTGAGCCGCGACTGGATCATGGAACTCTTTTCTTCGACGAGAGTGAGTCCACTTTCGCGGTACGCAAGATCCGCAATCGCACGGAAGGACGTGGGGTCTAAAGTTATGCCATGTCCGACAGAGGCGCTCATGCGGCCATGTTCTCCAGACCACTAACCGTTGACGCAAGATCAAGCACCCGGATCATGCGGTCGTCAATGAGGCTCAGCGCGCTCACGACCCCTTGGCTCGCGCCCGACGAAAGCTCCGGCGGCGGCTGCAAGTCGTCACTGGTCAAGGCAACGATATCAGATACGGCATCAACGAGAAGACCGGTCATGGTATCCTCATAATTCACCACGATGATGACGTTCCGCTCATTCTGCTCACGTTGAGGCAGCCCAAGGCGAAGTGCGAGGTCCATTACTGGAAGGACTGTGCCGCGCAAGTTGATGACGCCCTTCATGTAATGAGGTGCATGCGGAAGCGGCGTTGCCCGGGTCCAACCTCGAATCTCGCGTACAGACATGATGTCAAGCGCATACTCCTGATCTGCCAGACGAAAAGTCAGCAATTCACTGCTGGATGTCGGTGTCTTGGTGTTCATGCGGAAAGCCCCTGTGGTTCTTGCGCGGATGGCATGTTTGGCATCTGACCACTGCCAGAAATGAGATCGGCAGGATCAAGGATCAGAGCAATCTGCCCGTCACCGAGAATTGTTGCCGCTGCGATGCCTGGCGCGCGGTAAAAACTCTCATCAAGCCCTTTGATCACGACCTGGCGCTGATCCAAGATGTTATCGATCACAAATGCCGCCTGGCTCTCGTCCTCATGTGCGATCAAGAGCACAACCGCGCCATCGAAATTCTCGAGCGGGGGACGGTACCCTAGCGCGTCGCCCAGATCGAAAAGAGGGACGAAGCCGCTTCTGACCTGGATGACGTGGTTTCCGGGTTTCACCATTTGCACGTCTTCGTGCGAAAGGGTGAGCGTCTCGACGACGAGGTTCAGCGGCAGAACTAGTGTTTCTTGAGCAACCTCAATCACCATGCCGTCGAGCACGGCGAGGGTGAGCGGGAGCGAAATTGAAAAGGTTGTTCCCTCACCAGGCTGTGAGGTTGTCGTGATCCGCCCACCCAAAGCCTGGATCGCTGTGCGCACCACGTCCATACCGACGCCGCGGCCAGACAAATCAGATACGACATTGGCAGTCGAGAAACCTGGCAAAAACAGCAGGTTATCTATCTCCGTGTCGCTCAGATTTGCATCAGCCGGAATCAAACCTTTATCGATTGCCAATTGAAAGACCTTTGGCCGGTTGATGCCTGCGCCGTCGTCTGAAATTTCGATTACAACGCGACCCGAACGATGCGCCGCGGTGAGGTTCACCCTGCCTTGTGGGTTCTTTCCGGCAGCAACGCGATCTTCCTTACTTTCCAGACCGTGATCTACCGCATTGCGTATCATATGGGTGAGCGGGTCAGCGAGCCGTTCGATGACCGTTTTATCCACTTCAGTTGCTTCCCCGAAGGTGTGGAGACGCACGTCTTTCCCAACAGCGGCAGAAGCTTCCCGTACAATCCGGGACATTCGCTGGAACAAGGACTTAACCGGTTGCGCGCGGATCATCATGACAGAGTCTTGGATGTCACGCGTCAGGCGCTGAAACTCTTCAAGGCCGCTCATCGCGTCAGAATGGGGTGACAGGCCCGATTGTTCCAAACTTTGGCTGAGCATGGCTTGATTGATCACCAACTCCCCCACCAGATTCACTAAGCGCTCAATGCGGTCAAGGTCGACCCTGACCACAGACTTTGGCGGCGCGGCTGGCGTCGCTTTACTCGGCTTGTCCTCGCCCGGTTTCTCCGCCGCAGCTTTCGGCGCGACTTTTGTGTCGGGCTCAGCATCCTTCGGGGCAGCCACCTTGTGTTCTGGCTGTGCGGGAGATAGCGCCGCAGTTTCGGGAGCCGTGCTTTCAAGCTGTGTGGCAACAGGTGCCGGCTCAGGCTCAGGTTCCGGCTCGAGCTCCTTCTCTTCCTGCGAAGGCGCAGCGTTTGTTTTTGGCTCACTTGTCTGACCTGAACGCGTGATGGTTAGGTCACAAAGGCCTTCTACAAACTCAAAAATGGATGCGATCTCATTTTCTTCGACATCGCTCAACAAAGATACGGTCCAGCTTAAATGCGGCACTTCTGGTGTGAGTTTGGTCAGTTCTGGCAATTCGACCAGCTCACAGGTGGTTTTCGCCTCGCCAAGCGCCTCCAGGTTGCGCAGGAGCATCGCCGGTTCATTACCGGTATCAAAAAGCTCCGCGAATGGTGTGAACACGATCGTGTAGGCGTCATCGCCACTCCCACCGAAGTCGGGTGCCGGTGGCAGATTATCTATATCAAAAGGCACGTCTTCGCCGTCGCCGTCGTCGCCAAAGTCCAGATCAAGCGAAAGCGTGGCGGGCTGGAACTCAATTTCTTCTTCCGGCTCATCTTCACCAGGTGCTGCATCGCCCAAAAATGCATCAAGATCTACGAGAAGACGTTTCGTCTCCTCTTCGGGAAGCGTGTCGCCATCGCGACAGCAGCGCACGAGGTCGGACAGATGATCCGCCGCCTGAAAGAACACCTTCATCGCTTCTGCACTGACTTCAAGACGGCCAGCGCGCACTTCATCAAGCACAGTCTCGTACCGGTGGGCAAAGCGCACGAGCGCCTCCAACCCAAAAGCGCCCGCACCACCCTTTATCGAGTGAACCGCGCGGAAGACGATGTTGATCGTCTCCGAATCATCTGCGCCTTCGTCCATCATCTGCAGACCATCCTGCAGCGCCTCTAGAAGCTCCTCGCATTCAATGAAGAAAGAAGCGCGGATTTCCGCCATTGGATCGTTGTCGGTGCTCATTCTCGGCTCCCTATCCGGCGACCATTTGTAGGGCTTTTACGAGTTTTTCAGGGTCAAACGGTTTGACGATCCAGCCCGTGGCCCCGGCATCTCGCGCGCGCTTTTTCAGCTCCGGTGCGGCTTCCGTGGTGAGGACCAAAATCGGGGTGGATCGGTGTTTGTCCTGCTCGCGCACCGCGTCGATAAAGCCGAAACCATCCATGCGCGGCATATTGATGTCGGTGATGATTGCGTCAGGCTCAATGCCATCGAGCACTTCAATACCGTGAACGCCATCGTCAGCGGTGTGCACAGTAAAACCGTTTGGCATCAGAGCGAGCCGGATCATGTCGCGCATTGTGCGGCTGTCATCGACCGCGAGGATCTCAAGTGTCATTGTACGCCCTCCTCAATATCTTCTGGGGTGAGGCCCATCCAATTGAGCTGAACCAACAGGTGATCTGAGGCGTTCTGAATGTCGAACATGGTGCCAGAGGATTTGGCCTGTCGCGCTGCGGCGATGCATGTTTGCACACAAAGGGCACCAATGTGGGTCACCTTTTCAAGATCCAGCACCACATCCTTCCCCGCATGTTTCGAAAGCGCCGCGTGCAAAGGACCGACAGCGGCAAGATCAAGCTTGCCCTCAAGCGCAACGACCTCAGCCATTCGCGCGCGCCATGCTAACATGGGGATAAGGGGTCATAGAACGCTCCACATCTGTTGATGGCATGCGTTCTACGAGGCGGGATGTTAAAACCGCGTTACCGGATTTAAGGAGAAGAGCGAAAGATCATAATCGTGCCCGCATAGTGGCGATGTTCGCCCTAAAAGAAGCAATGTTCAAGGATGACTTTGAGAGGGCGGCGCTACGCGCGGCGACGCCCAGCACGGCGACCGCCACGTCCTCGACCTTCTTCCCCAGCCTTTGCTGGCTGTTTATTGAATTTGATCCATTCGCCGCCATGCGGGTCCCGATCAAAGAGGAAGTTGGCGGCGCGAATTGCCTCCATCTCTTTGCCCGCGCGCGGCTTTGTCGATCCCATGCCAAAAAGCGCGACAAAGCTCTCGTCATCCATGCCTTCGGGCAACATCACGCCAAGTGCCGCGAGTTCCGACTTTTTCTCGGCAATCCTTTTTTGCGTCACCGGCAGGGCGACAGGGTTCATGATGGCACTGGTCATGCCGGCACCCATCGCCATCGGCAGGAATGCATTGTTGATGCCGTGCCTGTTGGGCAGGCCAAAGGAAATGTTGGACGCACCACAGGTCGTGTTAACGCCGAGTTCTTCGCGCAAGCGCCGGACGAGGGTGAAAACCTGGTGACCTGCCGTTGCCATCGCTCCTATGGGCATCACAAGAGGGTCGACCACGATGTCATGGGCGGGGATGCCGTGATCGGCAGCCCGCTCGACAATCAGTTTGGCCACAGCAAAACGCACATCCGGGTCCTCTGAAATCCCAGTATCATCGTTCGAAATCGCCACCACCGGCACGTTGTACTTCTTCACGAGGGGCAGAACCGTCTCAAGCCGCTCTTCTTCGCCGGTCACGGAGTTGAGGAGGGGGCGGCCTTCACAGGCCTCCAGCCCCGCTTCAAGCGCACCGGGCACGGAACTGTCGATGCAGATCGGCACCTCTGTCACGGCTTGCACCCGCTTGATGAGCTCAGGCATCAGAAAAGGCTCAACAAAATTGTTATCGGCGTAGCGTGGGTCTTCTGCCATCTTATTGGAGAAGACCGCGCCAGAATTCACGTCCAACACCGTTGCGCCAGCGTTCGCTTGGGCCACGGCGTCTGCCTCAACACGCGAGTAGTCCCCGCGCTCAAGCTCTTCTGAAAGAATTTTCCGACCCGTTGGGTTGATCCGCTCCCCGATCACGCAGAACGGCTCATCAAAGCCGATCACAGCTGTTTGGGTCTTAGATTCGATCACAGTGCGGGTCATCGTGGGGTCCTTCAAGCGGCGTTTGCAGGTGTGCCGGAAGCCCCGGCATTCTCGATGGCCCAATTGGCATTCGTCTTGATACCGCCAAGCGGGAAAAAGTGCACCTGGCTGACATTAAAGTCAGGGTGCGCCGCTTTGTGTTGCGCCAGGGCTGTGATCACATCGGTCGGCTCATAAGGCAAGAGCAGTTTTGTCACGTCCATGGCGCGCTTCTGCAGAACTTTCAGAGAGGGACCCACACCGCAGGCGATGGCAAACCTTATCAGTGTCTGCAATTTTGCCGGGCCTGCGATCCCAATGTGGATGGGCAGGGTGATCCCGGCTTGTTTCAATCCGTCCGCCCAGTCGATGATCGGTGCCGCATCAAAAGAGAACTGCGTGGCCAACGCCATCTGGGCATCGGTGCGCGTCTGAAAATCGTTTTTCCAGCGCAGGGCCGCTTCAACGTTCGCAGTGCCGCCTTTCGGATCGATGTCACCGTTGCCTTCTGGGTGCCCGGCCACATGCAGACGTTCAAATCCGGCCGCATCAAAGAGCCCCGTTTCCATGAGTTGCATGCTGTCGCTGAAATCGCCTACCGGGCTTGCAACGCCACCGGCGAGCAAAAGCGCCTGACGGACGTCCGCCTCTCCCTGGTACCGCGCGATCCAGTCGGAGAGGGTCGCGTTGTCTTTGATGATCCGCGCTGGAAAATGCGGCATCACGGGGTAGCCATCCGTGTTGAGGCGCTTTGCCGTGGCGACCATATCCTCGATCGGCGTGCCTTCGATATGGGCGATGTAGACGCGCGTGCCACGGGGCAGGAGCGACTTGAAGTCCTCCACCTTGGCGGCCGTGCGCGGCATCACCTCAATTGAGTAGCCATTCAGCAGCGCCTCAACCTCCGCGCCCGGCACCTCTGCCTGTGGTGCGTCTTTGCGACGAAACTTCAGCAAGGACATCAGCCTCTCCTTTAACATAAAGTGCCGGTTCTAAGCCCAGCCATCGTTTGCAATGAGCGCTTTGATGCGCTCACGGTCATACTCCGCATCCAACCTTGCGGCTTCTTGATCCGCGACGGCGTCAGGTTCCCCTTCAATCACATAGGGGGCTGCTTTGCGCCATTCCGCAAGATAGGCATCCGTTTCGGCGGCACCAACTTTCATCGCTGCTCGGTCGATGGCCTGCTCGAAACGCTCAGGCAGCTGCCGTTTGGCACCCCGCCGCCCCTTGCCAACGATGACTTGAGCCGGGATGTCGCGCCAATAGACCAAGGTCACATCGGGCATGCTCTGATTCCTCCTCACTTTCTCGCGGTGTACACGCCGCGGGCACAAAGACGGTGCCGGTTTTCGACTTCGCAACAACAATCCGCGACGCACTGCGCACAGGCTGTCCTCGGGCGGCTCTCTAACCTCAATGTTACGCAACTTTTCTCGCAGAGGCCACGGTGCGCAAAGCGCGACCAAAACGTTCTGGGTTCCGCTCTGGCTGGCACGCCATAAGCTTCTGTTTACAAGCCATAAAACCATCGCCTCCCATCTTGGCAAATGCCTTGAACTGCGCCTGCGAAGCGATTAGTCTCAAGCGCAACTCGATATGAAAGGCGCATCAGATGGCGCCACAGCGTCCCAAAGGTGCGGGCGCGCTCGAAAAACAGACGGCTCTGAGCCCCGCGCCAGTCCCGCCTGGGTCAAGTGGCCTTTATGCAGCGCTTGATTTGGGCACAAACAGCTGCCGCATGTTGATTGCCCAGCCAAATGGCGATGGGTTTCATGTGGTAGACAGTTTTTCAAAGTCCGTGCAGCTTGGCGCGGGACTTGAAAAAACTGGGCGGTTGTCGCGCACCTCTATGGCGCGGACAGTCCAGGCTTTGCGCATTTGTCAGCAAAAGCTGAACCGCAATAACGTGCGCAGCATGCGTCTTGTCGCCACTGAGGCATGCCGCCGTGCTTTGAACGGTGACGCCTTTATGCAGCGCATCACGCGGGAGACGGGGCTCAGCCTAGAGCTCATCAAGCCGCAGGAAGAGGCGCAGCTCGCTGTCATATCCTGCGCGCCTTTGGTCAGTCCCAAGACCGAAAACCTACTGGTTGTCGATATCGGCGGCGGCTCGACCGAGCTGGTTTGGATCGATCTGTCGAACGTGCCAAAACGCGATCGGCCTCGGGCCATCATGCAGTTGCATTCTGGCTTTGAAACACGCAAAGGCGGAAAACCCGCGGCTAAGGTGATTGATTGGATCTCAGTGCCTCTAGGCGTTGCGACCCTGCGGGATCAGTTCAACGACGTCGAAGACGACGCAGCCCGTTTCGCGCTGATGTCCTGGTTTTTTGAAGAGAACTTGCAGGAGTTCAAACCCTATCAATCAGCACAGCCGCAAGAGCGGTTTCAGATCATTGGGACCTCAGGGACGGTGACGACTGTCGCGGCGAGCCACTTGGGGCTCAAACGCTATGACCGCACGAAAATTGACGGGTTGCGCATGACAAGTGCGCAAATCGACAAGGTCATCCATTCCTACCTCGCGATGGGACCTCTCGGGCGGCGGGCGGATCCCAGAATCGGCACGGACAGGGCCGCGCTCATCATGTCAGGCGCGGCCATTCTGCAAGCGCTCATGCGGGTCTGGCCCACAGACCGGTTGAGTGTTGCGGACCGCGGGCTGCGTGAGGGGCTTTTGTATGCGCAGATGAGCGCCGACGGCGTCCTCACCGAAGGGCGCGTGAAATAGCACAGGCAACTCGGGCAGGACGCGCGGGAGGAGAAGCCGCTCCCGGAGCTTGCCTAGTCTGAACAAGGGGTCACGGCGATGGCGAAAACACCGACGGGCAAGAACACCTCTGGGCGGGGACAGCGCGACCTCAAGGTTAAGGTAAAGACGGCCCGGGGCCGCAAACTCAGCTCAACCCGCTGGTTGCAACGCCAGTTGAATGACCCTTACGTCAAACGCGCCCAAGCCGAAGGCTATCGCGGTCGCGCCGCCTACAAGATCATTGAACTGGACGACAAGTTTCGCTTTTTGGTGCCCGGCGCGCGGGTGGTCGACCTCGGCGCGGCCCCAGGCGGCTGGTGCCAAGTTGCGGTGCAGCGCTGCAATGTTCTGGGGGAGAGGCCCGGCAAACCAAAGGGGACGATACTGGGCATCGACATGCAGGAAATGGAGCCCATCGCAGGCTGCGATCTGCGCCAACTCGATTTCATGGGGGAAGGGGCGGACGCGCAAGCAAAAGCCTGGCTCGGCGGGCAGGCGGATGTTGTTATGTCCGATATGGCTGCAGCGTCGTCAGGTCATAAGCAAACTGATCACCTGAGGATTATCGCCCTGTGCGAAGCCGCCGCCTATTTCGCGTTCGAAACACTCGATCAAGGCGGCACCTTTGTCGCAAAGGTTCTGGCGGGCGGTGCAGAAGGGGAATTACAAAAACTGCTCAAACAGAAATTTACAAAAGTCGCGAACATCAAACCTCCCGCAAGCCGTTCAGACAGCTCAGAAAAATTTGTCGTCGCAACGGGATTTCGGGCTTCCAGCTAAAAGACGGCACAGGTTCACCCAGCATTAAGGTGCATTTCATAGCCTCCTCGCGCACGCCACATCCGCTGGCGCTGCGCGTTGTGTTTTGTTTCGGAGGAGCCTTATGCTCAGATCGACTGTTTCCGCTCTGTTTTTGTTTGTCGCCAGCACCGCCCAAGCCGCTGATGTGCCCCCAGCGATGACCGATTACATCAACAATGTCCTCAAAGGCTGGGTCAATGATCCGGCAATTGTGACCGCCATCAATGAGCAAAATAATGTGACAGGGGGCCTGTCTTCCGACGATATCCTGGCTAAGGATCTGGAATGGCGGGCACAGGTCGGTGCCGCGACTGCGCCCCTTATCGACAATGTTCTCAACGCCGATCTCTCAAGCATGCTCAAAAGCCAGATGGAAGGGTCCGGTGGGCGAATACTTGAAGTTTTTGTGATGGATGGCCAAGGGTTGAACGTGGCGTCAAGCGGTGTGACGTCGGACTATTGGCAGGGCGACGAGGCAAAGTTCACTGAGACGTTTGGCAAAGGCCCCGGCAGCGTCTTTGTGGATGAAGTCGAGCTGGACGAGAGCACGCAAGCCTACCAAGGGCAGGTGTCCTTTGCCATCACGGACCCGGCGACTGGCGATGTCGTTGGCGCAATCACGGTTGGCTTGAACGCAAGCGCCTTTTTCTGAGGACTGTCTTTACGCGGATCCTTTGATCTTGAGCTTGCGCCATCGCCGATGATTCTAAGTCACAAATTATGCGGTGATCTTGGCGGTGGCTGCTTGGATTGAGGCGGCTGATGGAGCGGGGTGCCTGTCGCTTTCGTTTGGCACACCAATTGCGTGAGCCATGGTGAACCCGCGCGTTTGAGGTGGCGCGCGCTTTTCACGTTCCCTCTCTCTGCCAGTGGTGCCTGCCGCGTTTACGTAGCGCGCAAGCTCAGGGATTTGGCATCCGGGATGGGTGCGGCCTTCTGGGCTTTTGATGGAACGGACAAAGCAACTGGAGGCGCGCGAAACGATTGCTGAGCGCGCCCCAACATCAGGCGCGTTGTCGCGTCATCCACATATCTCGGGCGCAGGGCTTCAGGGGCCTCGTCCGAGTTATTGCGTAGAAGCGCAAAGATCTGCGCCCGGCGATCCGCCTTGATCTTGGTATGTTGGGTCATTGGCAGCCTCTCATGTGAGATCGCAGCATGCGCAGGCAATGTGGCAAGGCTGCGCCGATATGGCGCCCTTCAAAGGAATTGCGATACAGGGCAGAAGGCGCTTCAACAGAGCCGGATTAAATTAAATAAAAGCAGCCTGTTAGAGACCTGTTATCATCTCAGAAACAATTCGTTTTCGCACCAGGGCCACGATCAGCAATGACAAGGCACGCGCCTCGTGGGATGCGCGTGCCTCGAAAACTTGTAGGACGGGTGGCCTAGTAAGCGTTCTTTGCGTGCTTTGTGTACATCGTCACAACGCCGTTGCTTTTGATCAACAACTCGTTGAGCCTAAGCATAAGCGCGGTTTGACTGCCTGAGGTTAGCGTGCCGCCCTGGGTGATGGTCACCATGACAGGCTTGATCTGTTGCCAATCCGCATCGATGGCACGCAAAGACGCGTCCAAGCCCGGCGTTGGCGCTTTGGAAATCCCCACCTGCGGCGCGCCATTAAGAAGCGCGTCAAGCGTTCTTTCAAAGACGCCCACTGTTTGAGTCAACTCATCGGCTTTCGTGCGGCCCAATAGCGTTTCGCAGGCTTGCTTGAGCATCTTCTGCGTGCGCATCCGCTGCCGCCCGGCAAGATCCACGAGGATTGCGTCGCGCTGCAACAGGTCTGCCGGGTTGGCATATTCAGCGGCAATCTCACTCACCAGCAGTTGCGCAAACTCGAAGTAAGGCACATTCCAGTCCCGTACGGCCGACAAACCCTCCGCGCTGGTGCCGTTGGCGTGCAAATCCGCCAAAACGGCACGGACCGGTTGCCAATTGTCATTGACTCGATTGATGGATGCCATGACGCGCGGATCATCTTCCGCGCCGATGATCTTCATCAACGGGTTCCCGTTGGTAAGCGCATCCATGATGCGGTCCATTTCAGCCGCGGATCCGGCCATAATGCCCTTTGAGATGTCAGCGTCGACCCCGGCCTCCAACGAACATGTCGACGCCGCGATACGTTGTGACAGCATGTGAAGCCTGCCAGAAAGGTCAATGCGTTCACTCGCGCCAATGTCCTTCCAAATGTTGGTGGTGACGCTGGCCGATACTTTTTGCACATTCTGCGCGACGAGGGGGGAGGCAAGCGCCGCCATAAAACCCGCACAGATGAGCGACACAAGCCAGGATGAGGGCTGCTTCGGTTTTCTGTAGTTATCTGTTTGATTTATCATGATCTATTCCTAACTGATGGGCAAAGTCATTTGTCGAAACGGTCAAATCGCACCGCTCGTCGTGAAGGGGCCGGGCAGCCCCGTCAAAGTTTGTGTCTTAACCAGAGAGGCCAGGGGTGGTTTGCAACCAGATTTCGACCCGGCGATTGATTGCGCGACCAGCGTCCGAGACGTTGCAGGCCACCGGCGCAACTTCGCCGTAGCCAGTTGCTTCAATTGAGATCCGCTCGGCAAGCGCGGGGTACTTTGCCGTAAACTGATCCGCGACCGCTTCGGCCCGCTCTTTTGAAAGCGCAAGATTGGCGTCAAATGCCCCAACATCATCGGTGAAACCCACCATCATGATCTTGGTGCCCTCAGGCTGAGCGTCTACGAAGGTCGCAAGACGCTCCATGTCGAGCTTGCCGCGCTCATCAAGCTTGAGTGAGCCGGTGCGGAAGCGGAAGGTTGTCGAAAGACGCGCGTAATCGCCCATCATCTCCAACATCTCTTTGGCGAACTTCCCCTCATAGCTATTGGGGTTTTGGGCGTTTAAGTTCACGGCCCGAACGCTTGCCGTATCTTGCGCGCGCAGTTCGATGCCGAGATCAATAAAGCCCGCTTTGCGGATCACACCGTCGGCCGACGAGGATTTGGCAAAGTCCAAGAGGCCAGAGAGCATCGGATTTGACACGTCAGCGCGGTTGTAGAGATACATGCGCCGCTGGAGCGCGTATTCTTCTGTTTTAGCCGAAAAGCTGTCAGGCGCAGTGGTGATACCGCATTCGTTCACCAGCGGCATAGCTTTGGCACCGCGGCGGAATGCAAAACCGACGTAGCCTACGGCACCGGTTTGCGCATTGACCAAGGCCGCCACTTCGTTGTTGTCGCCCGCGATGGTCATGTTGCCGCTCACGCTGTCTGGCAGCATGCGCTCTTCGAAGACTTGGCGTGTCGCAGACCCCAAGCCGCGCGACACAGGCTGTACCGCAAGATTTGGCCCACCGATCTCAGACCAGTTGGTGATCTGACCCGTATAGATCTTTTGCACCTGATCGGTGGTCAGCGACTTAAGTGGGTTGGACGGGTGCACGATCATGACGAGACCGTCGACGGCGATGATATGCTCTTGCGAAGGTGAGATCATATTGCCGGAGCCTGACTTTTTCAGCGCGCGCGCCTCATCCGGCGTGATCCGGCGTGATGACATGCCGATCTGCGCGCTGCCATCTTCAAGTTTGATAAACGCATCGTTGGACCCCGTAGAGGACAACAGGTAGGTGCCGATGTCTTCGCCGTAGCCGCTGTCACCGACGAAGGCTGCTGTGACTTCGCTCGCATTTGCTGTTGCCGTCACGGTGGCTTCTGCATCGATCTGTGCGGCATATCCTTGCATGAGCAGAGGCATGAGACCCTGCCCAAGCGTGTCAGAGCCCGCCAGCACGATGTCAGCATCGATCTCTTCAAGCGCGGGACATCCGTCGCCTTCACAGCGCACCCGCTCCGCGGAGACGCGCAAATCGCCCAGCGTCGTGCGCAGGACGTAGAATTGGTCGGTGAATTCGACCAACTCGCCGGACAGATTGATCGATCCATCAGCAGATTTCAGGACGACATCGTCCGCTGCGGCAAGAGTGGGGATCACAGTCCCCATCATCAAGGCTGCAAAGAGGCTGCCTTTGATCTGCGTCGTTTCAATAAGATTGGTCAACTGATTGCCCTTCTTTGTTACATGCTCAACTCGAAGTGGTATTTTTCCACGATGAGTCGGTTGTCTTGGAGGATCGGGGCAACAATCAGGGCGTTTTGTGGCAAATTTGGAAAAAGTTGTAATTTTCTGTCGCAGAGCGCCCCCATTGGTCCTTATTCACGGGTGCCAACGGCGGAGCGGCCGCTTCTTGGCCATGTCAATCATGTGAAAGAGGAGACAGGTGTCCGCGCTTCGTAATCAACTCCGCTCAACGTCATAAGCGTGGCGTGCGCTTTTAACGTAGGTGAACGTGGCGGAGAGACAGGGATTCGAACCCTGGGTAGGCTTGCACCCACAACGGTTTTCGAGACCGCCCCGTTCGACCACTCCGGCACCTCTCCCAGCCTGCATTTTTTAAGGTCGCAGCGGGTCAATCGCAACCGGTTTGTACGCGCGCGACTTTGGGACATTTCAGCATGATCATGCAGGCGCGGGGCTTCATGACGGACTCAATGGGCCTGATCGCAAGCTACTCGCTTATCTTCATCTAGCCCCCAAATGGCCGCAATAGTGCGTAAAGACGGACGCAGGGGATGAAATTGCTGACGCTTTGGCTTGGATCGCGTAGGCTTTCGCCTACATAAAATTGAGAGAGATGCAAAAAGTTGAGAGACGGTCAAAGTGACTGAGAAAGGGCTGCGCATGAAGTCTGTCACGCAACGCGCCATGCAGATAACGCTGGGATGTCTTATGGTCGTCGTTCTGGCCCTGCAGGTCACCGCGGCCCGCGCCGCTGATCCCGCGCGGCTTGAGGCGTTTTTGCAAGTGACCGGTTTTGATGTGGCGTTGGAGAGCATTCGGCTGTCCGCTGGTAGCGCCCCGGCCATGCTCGGGATACAAGCAGATGCCTTTGGCTCAGAATGGACCCGGCTTGTCGAGGAGGTGTTCGACACTGAACTTATGCACGGGATGGCGACCGAAATTCTCGGGGGCACGCTGAACGACGACCTTCTCATCCATGCCGCAGAATTCTACGCTTCTGAGTTGGGCCAGCGATTGGTTGTTGCGGAGAATGCATCCCATATGGTCGAAGATGACGATCTGAAATCAGAAAGCGGCAGAGCCATTGTGGCGGGCCTGGTGCAAATCGGGTCGCCGCGAGTTGCTTTGCTCAACCGTCTGACCGCCGCCAGCGATGTCGAGAACCATTCAATTGCGGCTATTCAAGAAATTCAGGTCCGGTTCCTGACAGCTGCGGCAGCTGCGGGCGTGATTGAGCTGCAGCTTGAGGGCGATGACTTGCGCGAGGCAATCCGCACGCAAGAGCCGGAGTTACGCGCGAACATCAAGACCAATGCGCTGGCCAACGCCGCCTACACCTATCAGGCCTTTTCCAACGACGAAGTCATCGCCTACACTGAAGCACTTGAGCACCCGAAAATGCAGCGGGTCTATGAGCTGATGAATGCGGTCCAGTATGAAATCATGGCAAATCGTTTCGAAGAGGTGGCAGATCGTTTGAGTGAGATGCGGCCGAGCCAAGATCTGTGAGGGCTTCTGCAACTTTTGGCGCAGGGGCGATTGTCTGTCTCACCGCGACGTTCAGTTGGGCAGATGCGCGAATCTCGGTGCTGGTTGACGTGTTGAAACTGCGCGAAGTGACCGAACTTCTTGCAGAAGAGGGGGTCGCGCAGTCTCAGAGCCTCAACGAAGAAATGATGGAGGGCCGCGGCGGCGCGAGCTGGGCCGCTCAGGTTTCGCGCATTTACGCGCCAGATCGGATGGCAGAACACGTTCGCGCGGCGCTCGCAGACGCTTTGTCGGGCGATCTGTTGGAAGAAGTCATTGCCTTTTATGCAAGTCCCCTAGGCGTTGAGATCATCAACCTCGAAACGGCAGCACGGCGGGCGATCCAAGACAGCGCCGTTGAGGATGCGGCACGCAATCGGTTTCGCGAACTTGCTGAGACCGACGATCCTCGCCTCGACCTTGTCACCGCGCTTATCGACAGCGGAGACATGATCAACTTCAATCTGTCCAGTGCGATCAATGCAGATTACCAGTTCTTGCGCGGCTTAGCAGATGGCAAGGCCATTGAGATGACCGAAGCGGAGATGCTGGCCGATGTCGCACAAGATGCCGATGCGATCACGACAGACACGACCGAATGGCTCAGCGGCTATATGTTGCTGGCCTATCATCCTCTGAGCGACGACGAGTTGTTCAGCTATGTTACGTTTTCGGAAACGAAAGCTGGCCAGAGGCTAAACACTGCGCTGTTCTCGGGCTTTGGGGCAGCATACGAAGACATCTCTTACGCGCTTGGTCGCGTCGTAGCGCTCAACATCACCGCGGATGCCCTTTAACGCACTGCACTGCGGGAGTAATCTGCCCACAAAATAGACACGGCCCCGGAAACGGGGCCGCTTTAGACTGTAATGAGACGGGGCTTATTTGCGGCGGCGCATCATGCCGAGCCCGCCAAGCGCGCCGATCAACATCAGACCCGCGGCAGGCAAGGGCACGGACGCGATGCTGATGCTGACGTCGTAATCGGCCGCACCAGACTGTCCATCGACCACCAGGCGGAAAGGATCGCCGTTAAACTGGCTAGCAGCAACAACACCGCTGGTTGGGCCAGCGCTGCCGAATGTGCCTGAACCGACCTCAGTTGACCCAGCGAACACACTGAAGACCGCGCTGAACGGCGAGATGCCATCGCGAACCGCCTGCGCATAGTTCAGCACAGTAATTGTCGCAAACCCCGTGACCGACCCGGACGTGTATGTATCTGTCGCATCTTCAACACGACCGACAAGAAGTGTGTCGCCGGCCAGCCCGGGAATGTCGAAAGTATCGATATCTCCATTGCCTGGTACGGCCTCGCTTCCGACTGCAGCCTCACCGCTGGTTGTTGCAGTGCGCAGCCCTTCCGTGAAAACCGAATCAAAATCAGCGGGGTCCACCGTGACGGCTGACGCGGCACCGGCTGTTAGGACCGCTCCAAGTGCAGCACCGCATCCTATACCATTGAGTTTCATCATAATAAATCCAGTTCAAACAAAGCGCCTCACAGAAAGACGCACTTTTAGCCCAAGTTTTGTCACATTCTGCATAGCAGAGAAAAACCCGCATGCCGAGAACGAATTGAACAAACAATCTGTTTCCGAAGTCGCACCAATGCAGGTGCCGCATGTTCAGGCAGTTTGCGTTTCCAGCATAAATTAAAGGGCTGTGAAGGGGAATGGCCATGAGACTTGACAACTTTTGGCGACCATACCATAGAGCGCCCTCTGATTGTGAAATCAGCGAAACACTGCCGAAAAGGCACGCTGTCGGAGGCGGACGGTTCGTCCAAAACACCCGTTGGGGGCCGTAAGACGCGGAACAGACAAGGAATAGACATGTTCGCAGTCATCAAGACCGGCGGAAAGCAGTACAAGGTCGCAGCGGGCGACACACTGCGCGTGGAGCGGATTGCAGCAAGCGCTGGCGAAAAGGTTCAATTCAATGACGTGCTGATGATCGGTGGTGACAGCCCCACGGTTGGAACGCCAATGATCGAGGATGCCGCGGTGCAAGCCGAGGTCGTGGACCAAATCAAAGGCGAGAAGGTCATCAACTTCGTCAAGCGTCGGCGCAAGCATTCGTCCAAGCGCACCAAAGGACACCGTCAGCACCTCACGTTGGTGAAGGTGACTGATATCTTGTCCTCCGGTGCCAGCGCATCCTCTGTTATGGCTGCCATTGGTACCGGATCTGTATCAGCCGCAACGGTCGCTGCACTAACGGGCGCAGCGGCTGAAAAGGAGACTGCGTCAAAAACGGCGGAGGCCGCACCCAAAGTGGCAAAGGCCGCAAGCAAAGAAAGCGCACCCGAGCCAGAGGCTGTCGCTGAACCAAAAGCTCCTGAGGCCGCAAAACCCGGCGCTGCGGACAACCTCAAAGAGCTCAGCGGCGTTGGCCCGGCGCTTGAGAAGAAGCTGCACGCTGCAGGTGTCACGACTTTTGCGCAGATCGCAGCGTGGACGCCGGAAGATGTTGCCGCTATGGACGAGAAACTATCGTTCAAAGGCCGCATTGAGCGCGAAGGATGGATTGAACAGGCGAAAGCCAAGGCTGAAGGGTAAGGAGACCGCATATGGCACATAAAAAAGCGGGTGGCTCATCACGCAACGGCCGAGACTCTGCCGGTCGGCGTCTTGGAGTGAAAAAGTATGGCGGCGAAGCTGTCATTCCCGGCAACATCATCGTGCGTCAGCGCGGCACTAAGTTCTGGCCGGGCGAGGGCGTTGGCATGGGCAAGGACCACACGATCTTTGCAACCGTCGACGGCGCGGTCCAATTCCACAAGGGCCTAAAAAAACGCACGTTCATCTCCGTCATGCCAGCTGCAAAAGCCGCAGAATAGCCGCACCCAGAACGCTAAGAGAATTTTGGGGATCGGCTGAGAAGCCGGTCCCTTTCGCCATTTGCACCGACAGCAAAGAGAGCGTCGTTCATGACCCATGCATTGCAGACAGAACGTCTCGTCTTTCGCCGCTTTATGCGGTCGGACGCCGCACGACTGGCTGAATTGCTCAACGATATTGATATCGCGCGCTGGATCAGCCCGATGCCGCATCCCTACACGCGCCAAGATGCGGATACCTTTCTGGATGCGGTCGTGGGCGAAAAAGCAGCCCCTTACGCGCTTGAGCATGAGGGACATCTGGCAGGATCCATAGCGGTCGGACGGATGCTGGGCTTCTGGCTGACCAAACCTCTGTGGAATAGGGGGCTCATCACCGAAGCCGCCCGCGCCCTCCTTACCGACCACTTTCGCGGCGGTGCCGAAGAAGTGCAGTCCGGCTTTCACGACGGCAACGTGGCCTCGCAACGGGTCCACGCCAAACTTGGGTTCGTTCCAAACGGCCAGTCCAAGGTCTTTTCAAAAGCACTTGCAAAGGAAGTCATCCGGCACGATCTGCTGCTGAAAAAAGATCGATGGGAGCAGGCGGCATGAGCATCGCCGTCGTCCCCCTCACCATTTTTGCAGCCTCTCAGGTGGGCACACCGGGGCCCGCGAACATGGCCCTCATGGCCACGGGTGCGCGCTTTGGCTTTCGCGCCGCGCTCCCCTTTGTCGCCGGCGTGGCCCTGGGCAAGCAGCTCATAATCTGGCCGATTGGCTTTGGCCTCATGGAACTCGCCGCCGCGGCACCGTTGATCTTTACCGCGCTCAAGTATCTCTCTGCAGCCTACATTATCTGGTTGGCTTGGAAGGTTGCAAACCTCCGATTGGGGCAGGGGGCCAGCACAGGCAAATCGCCAGGGTTCGTCGCAGGCCTAATCGTGCACCCCCTCAACCCCAAAGCCTGGGCCATGATTGTTGGCGGTTTCACCGGGTTTGTTGCCCCAGAAACGCCACCTTTGGTCGCTACGGCAACCATCGCGGCGGTGCTGTTTGCCTGTCAGATCGTGCTGCATCCCTTGTGGACACTGGCAGGAGACTGGATCGCACGCAGCGTCGCAGGAACGCGCGTAGAACCCTATCTTATGTGGACCTTGGCGGCGTTGACCGTCGCCTCTGTGCTTTTCGTACTGTTCGGAGGAGGGACAGACGTATGATGCAAGAAACCATCGTAACACAGCCGAGCATTGAGACAGCCCGCTTTGATCTCAGGCCTTTGCGCCGCTCTGATCAGGGGCTTGTTGAAATGTATGCTGGTGATGCCAGGGTGGCACTGACAACCACCACAATTCCCCACCCTCTGCCGCCCGGCACGATTGCCGCCTTTATTGCGCGCGCCATGGCAGAGCCCCGGGATGAAGAAGTCTGGGTCATGGACGGAATGAAATCCGGTTGGCCTGAGGTCATGGGGTTGATCTCCCTTTCGCGGCTTGACCGCAATCAGGCCGAGATCGGCTATTGGGTTGCGCCCGCTTTTTGGAACACGCATCTGGCGTCAGATGCTGTGCACGCCTTGGTCGCGGCGAACCCGCTGGGCCATGCGGCCCTTTTCGCGGCCGTCTTTCACGACAACCCCGCATCCGCCAAAGTGCTCACCAACGCGGGATTTGTCTATTTGGGCGATGCGGAGAGCTATTGCCTGGCTCGAAAGTCTGCCGTACCCACCTGGACATATAGCCGTACGCTCTGACCTGCTGAGAAAGCACCAACGTCCGTGAAGTTTCTCGACCTCGCCAAAGTCTACATTCGCTCCGGCGCGGGCGGAGGAGGGTGCATCTCCTTCCGGCGAGAGAAGTACATCGAATACGGCGGACCGGATGGCGGCGACGGCGGGACGGGTGGTTCGGTCTGGGCAGAGGCTGTAGACGGGCTCAACACGCTGATCGATTTTCGCTTCCAGCAGCACTTTTTTGCCAAGAACGGGCAACCGGGCAAAGGCAAGCAGCGCACCGGCAAAGACGGTGAGGATGTTCTGCTGCGGGTGCCCGTGGGCACCGAAATCCTCGATGAGGACCAAGAAACTGTGATCGCGGATATGATTGACGTCGGTCAGCGGGTCGAACTTGCACGCGGCGGCAATGGCGGGTGGGGCAATCTGCACTTCAAATCAGCGACCAACCAGGCCCCGCGGCGGTCAAACCCGGGCCAAGACGGCGTGGAACGCACCCTTTGGCTGCGGTTGAAGCTCATCGCGGACGTAGGCCTCTTGGGGTTGCCCAATGCGGGCAAATCCACATTTCTGGCCGCCACGTCGAACGCCCGGCCAAAGATTGCGGATTACCCCTTCACGACATTGCACCCCAACCTCGGCGTGGTCGCCGTCGACAGTGCTGAGTTTGTGGTGGCCGATATCCCCGGGCTCATCAAAGGAGCGTCCGAAGGACGCGGCATCGGTGACCGGTTCCTCGGCCATGTAGAGCGGTGCGCGGTGCTGTTGCATCTGGTTGACGGCACGGCTGAGGATGTCACTGCGGATTACGCGACAATCATTGAAGAACTCGGAGCCTATGGCGGTGTGCTCGCTGACAGGCCGCGCTTGACAGTTCTGAACAAAACGGATGCGCTCGACGCCGTGCACACCGATGAGAGGCTGAAAGCGCTCGAAGAGGCCTCGGGTGCGCCCGTGCTTCCCATGTCAGGTGTGACGCGCGAGGGGGTCACCCTGGTCTTGCGCACGTTGCGGTCGCAGATCGAAGCGGATCGAGAAGAGCGCGCGCCTGCCAAAGAGGCGATACCATGGCATCCCTAACCGCGACGCGGCGGATTGTCATCAAGATCGGCTCCGCATTGCTTGTTGACCGTGAAACCGGCACCCTCGCGCAGAATTGGCTGGCTGGTCTTGCTGAAGATGTCCGGTGGCTCAAAGGGCTCAGTGCGGATGTCGTGCTGGTTTCCTCTGGCTCCATCGCCCTCGGCCGCCGTGCGCTGGGTCTGCCAGATACCCCTTTGCCGCTTGAGCAGTCACAGGCAGCGGCGGCGGTCGGTCAGATCCGGCTCGCGCGTGCTTACGAAGAAGTCTTGGCCCCTTTTGGCATCAAAACCGCGCAGGTCCTTGTCACCCTTGAGGATTCTGCAAATCGCCGCCGCTACCTCAACAGCCGCGCCACGCTACAACAGCTGCTGAGCCTTGGGGTGGTGCCGATTGTCAACGAAAACGACACAGTGGCCACCGATGAGATCCGATTTGGCGACAATGACCGACTCGCCGCGCAGATCGCAGTGATCGTGGGCGCGGACCAACTCGTGCTGCTCTCAGATGTGGACGGGTTTTATTCAGCCAACCCAACAGATGATCTGCACGCGCGGCGGTTTGACAAAATCGACCGCATCACGCCTGAGATCGATGCAATGGCAGGCGACGCGGGCTCCGGATTGAGCAAGGGCGGGATGAAGACCAAACTGATGGCAGCCAAGACCGCAACCGCTGCAGGCTGTGCGATGGCGATTACGCTTGGGGCCACGCAGCGGCCCTTGTTGGCGTTGAAAGAAGGCGCAGCTGCAACATGGTTTGCCGCGCAAACCGACCCGCAGGCAGCCCGCAAAGGCTGGATCGCGGCCATCAAGCCGCGCGGGGCCGTCACTTTGGACGGCGGGGCCGTCGCGGCTTTGGGGCGCGGCAAATCGCTCCTGCCCGCGGGGGTGACCCAGGTAGCCGGTGCCTTTGACCGTGGCGATAGCGTTGCAATGCTCAATCCACAGGGGCATGTGATTGGCCACGGGTTGAGCCGCTACGCCTCTGAGGAGGCGACACGGATCAAGGGCCATCAAAGTGCTGAGATCGAGGCGCTTTTGGGGTATCCTGGGCGCGCGGCATTGATCCATCGCGACGACATGGTGATGTAGAGCGGGTACATTGGACACGAGGGGCAGAGCAGGATGAAAGACACCGACACCATCGACGCAGTGATGCAGGATATCGGCGCACGGGCAAAGGCGGCCTCAATCGTCTTGGCCAGCGCCAGTGCAGAGCGCAAGCATGCCGCGCTGATCAGCGCCGCGGAGGCGCTCTGGCAGAACCGGGCGGACATTCTTGCCGCCAACGGCAAAGATCTCGCGTATGGGCGCGAAAAAGAAATCTCTCCTGCGATGATGGACCGCCTGATGCTCGATGAGATGCGGATTCAGGCCATGGTGGACGGTTTGCGCAGCGTGGCGGAGCAACGCGATCCCGTGGGCGAAGTGATCGCCGCATGGGATCAACCCTCAGGATTGCACATCAAACGCGTGCGCACGCCGCTTGGTGTGATCGGCGTGATCTATGAGAGCCGACCCAATGTCACCGCTGATGCTGGTGCGCTGTGCCTGAAGGCCGGAAACGCCGTGATCTTGCGCGGTGGTTCCGAGAGCTTTCACACTTCCCGCGCCATCCACGCCTGTTTGCAAGAGGGACTGCGCGATGCCGCCCTGCCAGAGGACGCGGTGCAGCTTGTGCCCACGCGAGACCGCGCCGCAGTGCAGGCCATGATCACCATGACCGAGTGCATCGATGTCATCGTGCCTCGGGGCGGCAAGGGGCTCGTTGGGCTCATTCAGCGCGAAGCCAGGGTGCCGGTATTTGCCCATCTTGAGGGGATCGTGCATATCTATCTTGACGCGAGCGCGGATCCAGAAAAGGCGCAGCGCGTTGTGATGAATGCAAAGACCCGCCGCACGGGCATCTGCGGTGCCGCCGAATGTCTGCTGATCCACAAAGACATCGCAGACACATTGGGCAAGGACATCCTCAAAGCGCTGATGGGCGCGGGGGTAGAGGTGCGCGGCGATGCCCATCTGCAGCAGATTGAAGGGGTGACGCCGACAACTGAGGCTGATTGGGGATGCGAGTATCTCGACATGATCATCGCCGCGCGCGTGGTCCAGAACACCCAAGAGGCGATCGAGCACATCAGAACCCACGGATCAGATCACACCGATTGCATTCTGTCGGAAGACGCTGCCTCAGTGAACGATTTTATGAACGGCCTCTACTCCGCAATCTTAATGCACAATGCATCTACCCAGTTTGCCGACGGCGGCGAGTTTGGGATGGGGGCAGAGATCGGGATCGCAACTGGTAAGATGCATGCCCGCGGCCCCGTGGGGGCGGCACAGCTGACCAGCTTTAAGTATCTGGTGAGCGGAGATGGCACCATCCGCGCCTAAGAGGTCTCACCCGGACGCAAAGCCGGCCGAGCCGATCCGTTCACTTTTGGACACGAACCTAGAGCGCTTCGGCATTCACTTGAATCGCCAATACACTGCCGCGCTTCGCGCTCTCGTGACACTGGGGATATGTCATGCGTCTGGTGAATCCCAAAACGCTTTAATAGGACATGTCCAAAGAGGTCGTGTCGGACTTCACCTTGATCGTGCGGCCGCGCTCCCCCGCAAAAAGTGGAAGCAGCGCGAATTGCACCTGCGATGGCGGCACGTTTTCACCCGTCGACCCAGTGCTCAGCATTCGCCAAAGCTCAGGATCCAGATTGATGCGGTCTGCCTTGCCGAAGAGGTGCCAGGTGTTCTCAACATGTGTCAGATTGAGTTTTCCACCGTAGGGAAAGGCGGCCTCGGCGCACATCAGCGCGAGGAATGCCATCCGCACGTCAGCGCGCTGCACCGGTTCACCAATGCCCCAGGTCACTTGCAACCGGCCGGTCTCATAAAGATCGCGCAAGATCGACTGCACCTCTGCCGTGCCGACCATCTGATCTCCTGCTGCACCAAAGGCGATGCGGAAAAAGCGGATCCGCGCGGCAGCGTTGCCCACGCTTTCCCCGATCAAACCAATCTCTGGTCCTGAGGCGTCGCCAGACATGCTCAGCAGTTCGAGGCCATTGTTGATTGCGCCAATGGGCGATATCAAATCGTGGCAGATGCGGCTGCCGATAAGCGCGGCAAGCGCCGTATGTGTGTCAGCCATAATGAACCTTTTTGTTGCGGGGGCGTGAAATGGACGATCTCAACGCGATGATGACACCGGGCATGCTGGTGCGGCACCCAGACAGACCAGCCTGGGGCGTGGGACAGGTACAAAGCAACATCGGCGGCCGGGTCACCGTGAACTTTAGGGATGAAGGGAAAGTGGTCATCGATAGCTTCCGGATTGGGCTGATCCCCGTGTTTGACAACGCATCCTAGCGCGTACAAGCATTATGTGTATTGCGGGGACGGAAATACAACCTAAGAGAGAATAAATCTTGCATTTGCAGCAGGATTGCAGCCTTGCGGCATATTGATTATGTCCGCAGAGCCGAATATACGAGGCCTAATCCGCTTATGCACCATCAGGCACCGCCTGACTTTCAGGTTAAATTGGCCTCATCCAAGGCGGAGGTGCGCGCAGCCCAGCGACTGCGCTACGACGTGTTTGTAGATGAACTGGGCGGCGGCGGACCGATGGTGGATCATGCCGCACGGTTGGAGCAGGACGCCTTTGATCCGTTCATGGACCATCTTCTGCTCTTTGACCGCGCAGGAGACAACGTAATCGGCGTCTACCGACTCCTACGGCCCGAAATGGCAACGGCAGCTGGGGGCTACTACTCGGCAAGCGAGTACGATTTGACCCCGCTGCATCAAACGGGGCGGCGGCTGTTAGAGCTTGGGCGCTCGTGCCTGCATCCCGCCTACCGCGGCGGAACGGCGATGCAGCACCTTTGGCATGCCCTTGCCCGCTACGTGGCAAAGCACCGAATTGACCTGCTTTTCGGCGTTGCAAGCTTTCACGGGACCAATGTGCATGACTTGGCCAACCCGCTTTCATTGCTGCATCACAGGTATCTTGCGCCGCCGCATCTGCGGGTGAAGGCGCATAAAGATCACTATCAGTCGATGGATCTGATTTCTGAAGGGAACCTCGATCGAAAGGCCGGTATCCTCGCGGTGCCAAGCTTGATCAAGGCTTATCTACGCCTCGGCGGGTATGTTGGCAAAGGTGCCTTTGTGGATCACGATTTCAACACAACAGATGTCTGCCTCATTATGGATACCAAGCGTTTGGTTGAGCGGCGGATGCGTCTTGCGCTTGACAGAGCTTTGTGAGCCAGACCTGGTACAGCGACGCGCCACCCGACGAGACCCAAATAGGTCTCGCTGCCGCCTTGCGTATACTTTGCCGCGGTGGGGCGGTCATACTCGTGATTTTGGCGGGGCTGTTCTGCCTGTTCAGTCTGCGCCTTTTCGAGAATGTCTTTCGCGGCGCCCATCCCGCGGGCTCCCGGAAAACGGTGCAAATCGTCTGTCGCATCGCGCTGCGTCTCATGGGTTTGCGGGTGCGTCGGCACGGCAAGGCTATGACAGGAAAGGGCGTGATGGTCGCCAATCACAGTTCATGGCTAGACATCTTTGTGCTCAACGCTGCGGCACCGGTGACGTTTGTTTCAAAGTCTGAGGTGGGCAGTTGGCCAGGCATTGGCTGGTTGGCAAAGGCCACCGGGACCGTCTTCATAGACCGCGACCCCCGCCAAGCCGTGACACAGAACGCTCTTTTTCAGGACCACCTCCACAAGGGGACGCAGTTGCTCTTTTTCCCCGAGGGCACAAGCACCGACGGGTTGCAGGTTTTAGCGTTCAAAACGACGCTATTTCAGTCCCTTGTCACGAGCCCTGAACGTGAGACACTCGCACTGCAGCCGATGTCCGTCGCCTATCATGCCCCAAAAGGCAAAGATCCACGGTTTTACGGGTGGTGGGGAGACATGCCCTTTGGCCCCCATCTGCTCAAGATCCTGGGGGCAGATCGCCATGGGTCGGTAGATGTCCAACTGCATCCGCCCCTCACCATCGGTGCCTGTGCCAATCGCAAAGAGCTTGCCCAGGCAAGCGAGGCGCGTGTCCGCACCGGGCACGCGAGCTTTACCCGCGATGCGCGGCCGCGAGGGTCAGCAGATCATTCGCTGTAGCTAAAGGCAGTGTCCGGCACCGGCACCATATCGGCGTCATCGGAGGAGCCTGCGACCCAATCCATGATGAGACATGCGGTCCCCTTACGCTGAAAATAAGTCGCTTCAAGCGCATACCAACCTGCCTGAGGCACCAGTACTTCTTGCTCGCCCGCAGGCTCACAAGCATGGACCCCATCGTAGAAGGCCACTTGCTGCTCACCCAAAATCATCGTGATGCCATCGTTGCTGAAGACATTCAAAGTATAGCTGCCGGGAACCTCAAACCGAATAAAGCCAGAGATCTGCGCGGCGACTTTTTGGTCCTTTTTTGAGGTGAGGGTCAAATCACCTTCGTTGTTATCTTCATAGGACAGCCCGCGCAGGGGCGGACCGGCGCGCCCCTTGCTCAGCGCTGCCGCTGCGTCTTCCAACGTGCGCACTTCACCCGGGTAGGCGTAACTAACGGCAAGGCCTGGGCTAAGCGCCGCGGCATCAGGTTGCGGATCGGCAGGAGCGAGTTGCAGAGGCTCGGCAGCGACAGGCACAGCATGCAACAGGGTGGTCAGGAGAGCGGCGCGAAAAAACATGGGACTTCCTTGATGGTCGATAGCCTTGTCACCCTGCGCTAAACCGCGCGCGTCTGTCCAATGAAATTCATTGAAAATCTGGGCTTACGCACGAATTTGGGCCTTGCGCCCACGCCACCACTTAGCTAGACGGGCGCATCAAATCCCGCAGTCGGGGTGGGGCGCTTTGGGGAGACATCCCATACCGTCCACCGGTTGGCAGAACCTGTCATACCCCCGACGAGGCAAAACCGGAAAGGAAACGATACATGGCTCTTCCAGAGTTTTCCATGCGCCAATTGCTAGAAGCTGGCGTTCATTTTGGTCACCAAACGCAGCGTTGGAACCCCCGTATGGGTGCCTACATCTACGGCGCGCGCAATGGCATCCACATCATGGACCTGACCCAGACGGTCCCGATGCTTGACCAGGCGCTCCAAGTGATCCGCGACACAGTGGCCAAAGGCGGAACGATCCTTTTTGTCGGCACCAAGCGTCAGGCGGCACAGCCGATCGCAGAGGCGGCGGAGAAATGCGCGCAATACTACATGAACCACCGCTGGCTTGGCGGCACGCTGACCAATTGGCAGACGGTGTCAAAGTCCATCCAGCGCCTCAAGGCTATTGATGAGCAGGCCGAGCAGGGGTTCGGCGGACTGACCAAGAAAGAGCGTTTGGGCATGGAGCGTGACCAGGGCAAATTGCAGGCGTCGCTCGGCGGCATCCGCGAAATGGGCGGTCGTCCCGATCTGCTTTTCGTGATCGACGTGCGCAAAGAAGCGCTTGCGGTGGCCGAGGCCAACAAGCTCGGCATTCCCGTTGTTGCGGTTGTGGATACAAATTGTTCACCCGATGGCATCGACTTCATCATCCCGGGGAACGACGACGCGGCCCGTGCGATCTCGCTTTACACCGATCTAGCGGCGCGCGCCGCGCTTGATGGCATGTCAGCCCAATTGGGTGCCGCTGGTGTTGATCTGGGTGAGATGGAGCAGGGCCTTGAAGAAGAGGTCCTTGCCGAGGAGGCCCCGGCGGCTGAGGCGGCACCTGCGTCCTGAGCAGACCCACCGAACAAAAACGGGGCAGGGTAGGCCCCCAATGATCTGAAGACAAAGGAGAACCAAAAGATGGCGATCACAGCATCTATGGTGAAAGAGCTGCGTGACAGCACCGGTGCCGGCATGATGGACGCCAAAAAGGCACTGACGGAGTCAAACGGTGACATGGAGGCGGCAGTCGATTGGCTGCGCACGAAAGGCCTTGCGAAAGCTGCGAAAAAGTCTGGACGCACGGCTGCCGAGGGTCTGGTCGCGGTAAAAGTCGAGGGGGGCAAAGGTGTTGCCGTTGAGGTGAACTCAGAAACCGACTTCGTCGCCAAAAACGCAGATTTCCAAAGCATGGTTTCCGGCATCACCGATGTTGCGCTTACAGTGACCGACGTGGAAGCACTCAAAGCCGCCGACATGAATGGCAAACCCGTTGAGACGGTCATCACCGACGCCATTGCGACAATTGGGGAAAACATGTCTGTGCGCCGCATGTCGGCGGTCGAAGGTGATCAAGTCGTCTCATACGTGCACAATGCAGCGGCACCTGGCATGGGCAACATTGGGGTTCTTGTCGCGATGCAGGGCGGCGACGAGGCTTTTGGCAAGCAGATCGCAATGCACATTGCGGCAACAAACCCTGCCTCCCTCTCCGAAGACGACCTCGACCCAGCGGTGGTTGAGAAAGAAAAGCAAGTCCAGATGGACATCGCGCGGGAGAGCGGCAAACCTGAGCAAGTGATTGAAAAGATGATCATCGGTCGAATGAAAAAGTTCATGGCCGAAATTACGCTTCTCAATCAGCAGTTTGTCGTGAACCCCGATTTGACGGTGGGCCAAGCCGCGAAGGATGCGGGCGCGACTATCACTTCATTTGCACGCCTTGAAGTCGGTGAGGGGATTGAGGTGGTCAAAGAAGACTTTGCCGCCGAAGTCGCCAAAGCAGCCCAAGGCTAAACCAAAACCGCTCCAGGTGCTGCGCTCAGGCGCAGCCCTCGCGCTGACCAAAAACAAAGCGGACCGTACAATCGCACGGTCCGCTCGGAGGCCAAGGGAATACTCTTGCCCCGTCTTTTTCTAGACTGGCCTAGCGGATCAATACACCAAGGGTCCACCCCAGGACCCGCAAAGAGCTCTGCAATATCAGAGATTTGTGAGCCGTTGTTCCCGTGGTTTAACCGATCGTTGAGAACAAGGTGACCGTGCGTCAAAAGAGCAAGGACTGACAGTCAGGGATTCCTTACCCCGCTCAAAAAAGCGTCGTTTTGCATCATTGAGTCATTGCATCAAGGCGCTGATCAGCGCTCAAGAGCGACGCGGCACCCCGCGCCCAACATAGACGCAGGCGTAACACCTCACGGGCCTCAAGCATCTAAGACAAAGATCTGATTGGCAAATGCCGCCTTGAGCACCGCCTGTGCCGTTGTCTCAACCGCGAGCGACTCCCGCGCAAGCCGCAGATGTTTTTCAACTGTCGCGGCTGTGAGCCCCATAAGAAGGGCAATGTCCTGCATCGTCTTGCCATCTCCCACCCATTCCAATGCCTCGCGCTGGCGTTTGGTCAAGGCGCGCCCAGGTGCGCTGTAGGGCAGGGTGAGGATCTTGAGATGCGCGATATCGTTCATGAGCTTGATATCATCGCCATGCTCAGCCCAAATCGCGTCCACATCTGTTTGCCGCATGTCAGCGCGGGCGGTAAGAGCGATGGCTCCCTTTGACCGCGCAGATATCGACCGAAAGCTCACGGTATACCCGGCGCGCACCTGCATCCGCTGATTGAACTCCAGGACCCGGCGCGTTTCAGGAGACATCTCGTCCATCATCTCATGAAGCACTGCCCAGCTCTGCGCACCGTCGTTTTCAAGCGCCCAACGCACCATCGGTGCATTAAGGTAGAGGCGCTTGCCGATGAACTCGTCTGTGTACTCTTTGCTGTGATTGGTCAGGATGACAAAGTCCTCAGGATCGCCCAAAGACGTCTCGGTCCGGTAGCGCGTGAAGCCGTAGATCAACCTGTCGAACCCGTAACCCGCCATTTTCTGCGTATGCACTTCCCAAAGCGCCTCAATGCTTGGGCAACGCGCAACCGTTTGGAGATAATCTCGTAAATTCATGAGGCTGCGAGGCGTTCTGCAAGTGCCTCTAGGGCAAGAACGTAGCCAATTGAGCCGAGCCCGCAGATTTGACCAAGCGCAACAGGGGCAATGTAGGAGCGGTGGCGAAAGGTCTCACGCGCGTGGATGTTGCTGAGATGCACTTCGACAACAGGCAATGCGACGGACCCGATGGCATCCATCAATGCAATTGAGGTATGGGTATAGGCGCCTGCGTTTAGCACCACACCGTCGTGCACGCCTTTCGCTGCATGGATGTGATCAACGAGACTGCCTTCATGATTGCTTTGAGCAAAGGTGACGTTAAGGCCGAGGCGCTGCGCCGCGTGCCGACTAAGGTTCTCGATGTCTTCGAGGGTCGTCTTACCGTAGACCTCAGGCTGCCGCGTTCCAAGCAGGTTGAGGTTGGGGCCATTCAGGATCAAGATAGAAGACATCGGTAACTCGCACACTGTCGCAACGTCATACCGCAAAGCGGCTTAAACTGTCTAGGGTGCGGACCCGTTCATGTCACGCCATCTGAACCAAAGCCGCAAGATATCAGGGGCTTGTGAAAGGCGGCGAGGCCAGTCGCGCTCAATCGGCGCGTTGCTGAACCCAAGCGGCGTTTGGACTCTCAAGGGTCGTTGCGACGGTTTCCTCTATCTCATTTTCATCATTTCTTCCCTGAATGCCTCCGTTGGGGTTCGCCAGCCGAGACACTTTCTGGGCGTGCCGTTGAGGCGCTCACAAATCGCCTTCATATTGCGA
>JBCCQX010000027.1:0-28444 GCA_039208585.1 Pseudomonadota bacterium
CCCTGACAGATTTGCTGCGCTTGGAGGTGGACAGCCATGGATGCAATTATCCTTCAGATACTCAATGGTCTTGATAAAGGGTCAGCCTACGCGCTGATCGCTTTGGGTCTGACACTGATTTTTGGCACGCTCGGCGTGGTTAACTTTGCTCACGGTGCGCTGTTTATGATCGGGGCCTTCTGTGCTGTGACCTTCAGCAAGTTGCTGACCATCAGCTACGTGGTGATCGACGAAACCAGAACAGACTTTTTGGGCAACCCCGCGAAAATTGATACGCCCTATCTGTACAATATTTTCGGTCAAGCAACCGGCGACGCGATCATCGACTGGGCGGTGCCTTTGTCGATCCTGTTTTCCATTCCGGTCATGATCGGCATTGGCTACATCATGGAGCGCGGGCTGATCAAACACTTCTACAAGCGCCCGCATGCAGATCAGATCCTCGTCACGTTCGGCCTCGCCATCGTACTGCAAGAAATCATCAAATACTTCTACGGCGCAAACCCCATCCCAACGCCAGCGCCTGCCGCCTTTGCCGGATCCTTTGATTTTGGCGCGGCACTTGGCTTTGACCCGAATACGATCATTTATCCCTACTGGCGGCTCGTTTATTTCGCCTTTGCCGCAGTGATCATCGGCGCAGTCTTTGCCTTCTTGCAATTCACGACATTCGGCATGGTCGTGCGCGCCGGAATGGCGGATCGAGAAACCGTGGGCCTTTTGGGCATCAACATCGACAAACGGTTTACCATCATGTTTGGGATCGCAGCGGCGGTCGCGGGGCTCGCCGGTGTGATGTATGCGCCGATAAACTCGCCAAACTATCACATGGGCATGGATTTTCTTGTGCTCAGCTTCGTGGTCGTCGTGGTGGGCGGCATGGGCTCGCTTCCCGGTGCTGTGCTGGCTGGCTTTTTGCTGGGCGTGCTTGAGAGCTTTGCGTCTATGGCTCAAGTGCTCGAACTGCTGCCGGGCATCAACCAGATCATCATCTACCTTGTCGCCATCATCATTCTATTGACCCGTCCGCGTGGCCTAATGGGCCGCAAGGGCGTCATGGAGGAATAAGTCATGCTTGGATTAAACAAAAAAGACTTCGGCCTGTTTGCCATTGTCGTTGTGTTGGCACTGGCTGCCCCCTTCATCCTCAATCCCTTTCCAGAAGGGTCCGCGATGGCGCAATTCAACGCGGGCTACCCAGATCTGATGCAGCGCCTCGTGATCTTTGGGATCTTCGCTATCGGCTTTAACATCCTGTTTGGCCTCACCGGGTATCTGTCCTTTGGTCACGCGGCATTTCTCGGTGTGGGCTCATATGCCGCGATCTGGATGATGAAATTGCTGACGATGAACGTCATCCCCGCGATCTTCATCTCCGTCTTGGTGGCGGGTCTCTTTTCTCTTGTGGTCGGTTGGATCTCACTGCGTCGCTCTGGCATCTATTTTTCCATCCTGACGCTGGCCTTTGCTCAGATGTCATATTCGCTCGCCTATTCGGTACTGACGCCGATCACGGGCGGGGAAACGGGCTTGCAACCCAAACTGAACGATCCGAGGATCCTTGACGCTGACCTGGCCGAGGGGGCTACGCCGCGCGCCAATCTTTTCGGGTTGGAAATGGGCGACGGGTTTGAGCTGACGGCGGGGAATTGGGTGTTCACCTTCAATGCGGGCTATTACATCGCGGCGATTGTGATGCTGGTCGCCTTCTACCTGTCGATCCGCATCTTCCGCTCTCCTTTTGGGATGATGCTGCGCGCGGTTAAATCCAATCAGCAGCGAATGAACTACACCGGCCTCAACTCCAAACCCTACACGCTGGCGGCTTTTGTCATCTCTGGCATGTACGCCGGGCTGGCGGGCGGTTTGCTGGTCGCGATGGACACGCAGGTCGGCGCCGAACGGATGTTCTGGACAGCCTCGGGTGAGGTGGTGCTGATGGCCATTTTAGGCGGCGCTGGCACGCTGATCGGTCCCGTGCTGGGCGCAGGTTTCATCAAATACATGGAAAACATCGTCTCCAAGATCAACAAGAGCATCCTGGAACAGTGGTTTGCCTTCATGCCGGACGGCATTGAAGATGTCATGGTCGCGCTTGTCTATCCGTTCATCGGGAAGGGCTGGCACCTGACGCTGGGCATCATGTTCATGCTCGTTGTGATTTTCCTGCCGGGCGGTCTTGTCGAGGGCGGTCAGCGTCTCGCGCGGCTGTTCCGCGGCAAGAAAGCGACAGACAGCACGCCTGATGGCTCGAAAACACCTGCAGAGTAGGAGCAAAAAGATGGCTATTCTTGAAGTCAAAAACGTCAATAAGCGCTTCGGCGGTTTGCAGGCCCTAGGCAATGTGAACCTGAGCGTCGCCGAAAACTCCGTGCATGCGATCATCGGACCGAATGGCGCGGGAAAGTCGACCCTGCTGAATTGTCTGGTGGGAAAATTGATCCCCGATACCGGCTCGGTCATGTTTGACGGACAATCCGTGCTGGGCCGCAAACCGTTTGAGATTAATCAAATGGGCATCAGCCGTGTATTTCAAACGCCCGAGATCTTTGGCGATTTGACGGTGATGGAGAACATGATGATCCCCTGCTTCGCAAAACGCGACGGTGCGTTTCGCATGCATGCCATCGAAGGGATGACCCATGAAAAAGACATCGTCAGCAAAGCAGAGCACATGCTAGAAGAGATGAACCTCGCCGATAAGAGAGAGATGCACGCCGCCGCCATGTCACGCGGTGACAAACGCCGGCTGGAAATCGCCATGTGCCTGGCACAGGATCCGCGCTTGCTGTTACTGGATGAGCCAACCGCCGGGATGGCGCGAGCGGATACCAACAATACGATCGATCTGCTCAAACAGATCAAGGAAGAACGCGATATCACGATTGCGATCATTGAACACGATATGCACGTGGTCTTTTCGCTCGCCGAACGCATCACGGTGCTGGCCCAGGGAACACCGCTGGTTGAAGATACGCCCGACAAGATCAAAGGGCACCCGAAAGTGCGCGAAGCCTATCTGGGCGAAACACAGGACGCGGCATAAGCAGCGATGCACCGCAACCGGCCCCGGACATGATCCGGGGCCTCCACGCCAGTCAAGAGGTCCCGGATCAGGTCCGGGACGGGAGATGACAGATGAACACGCAAACGCTCCACCGCAACGCCAACCACGCCGCAACGGCCCCTGCCTTTCTCTCGGTTTGGGATCTAGAAGCATATTACGGCGAAAGTTACATCGTTCAAGGGATCAGCTTTAACGTCCATGAAGGTGAAATTCTCGCCCTGCTCGGCCGCAACGGCGCGGGCAAAACCTCAACCCTGCGTGCCATCGCCCGCCTTGCTGAACCGGAAGTGCGCCACGGCGAAATTTGGTTGGATCACCAACCGCTGCACAAAATGTCCTCTCATGAAGCTTCCCAGGCGGGGCTGGGTCTGGTGCCCGAGGATCGGCGGATCATTCCCGGCCTCACCGTCGAAGAAAATCTCAAGCTGGCGCAGATCGCGCCGCCTGTCGGTTGGTCACTTGAACGCATCTACGGGCTGTTCCCCCGTTTGGGAGAACGCAAAAGCCAAGACGGCACCACCCTGTCGGGCGGTGAGCAGCAGATGCTTGCGATCGCGCGCGCCCTAGCCCGTGACATCAAGGTGCTGCTGCTGGATGAACCCTACGAAGGTCTGGCACCAGTTATCGTGGATGAGATTGAAAAGACCCTCGCGGTGATCAAAGATCAGGGCATCACGACAATTCTGGTCGAACAGAACGCGGTGCGCGCGCTACAGCTTGCCGATCGGGCGGTGATCTTGGACACCGGCGGCATTGTCTTTGACGGCTCCGCGCAAGAGGTGCTGGAAAACGAAGCACTGCGTGCGGAATATCTGGCGATCTAAGGCAAACCCACCTCGACAGTTGGCAACGGATATCGTAACCGCGTTTGACGTCACGCGCGTTCTGGCTAGGGGGTGCAAAACTGGCGCACGGTTTGGCGATCCACGCATAAGGCGCCGTTAGCCACCACCGTTTGCTTTGCGACACGCCCAAACATTGCCACCTTGAGGTCTGGACCCACTCGTCCTGCGTGGCGCGCGCGGATATCAAAAGAGTTACGTTGGGGCGCTCTGGTGAGGATGGATCTATGCTTAGAGCATCATCCAGGACATCTGAAACACCCTTCGTCCCCCGTCCCGCCCGGTGGTACCATCGGGCAGCGCCCGACCGCCCCGTTTTGCCGAAGGCAAACCTTTGGTTTGACGGCAGGCGCGTGCAGCGCGACGCCCGCGGTCAGGCACTCCCCTAAGCGTTTTGGAATGAAGGTTGCAGGTTAAGTGGACGGCGCTCTAACTGCGCCAAAGCATATAAATGACGTGATATCAGTGCCGAGGGGTTCGCCCGTTTTGTCGCTGAGATGCGTCACAGCCAACCGAAATAGGACCACACCTCTCGCATAGACACGCCTTTTTGAAGAAGCGGTGATCCCCATCGGGCATTCCCCCTGCCCGTAGATCTGGACGAAAATCTGTCCGAACCAGCAAACCGCCGCAAGGATGTCTGCGGTATACATCGGACCGCCCGCATAAGTGACGCTGCGCAAACCGGTACCGCGCTGATCATGCGCCCGACCGTATTCGGTCAACCGCTTCACCATCGTGGGGGCGGCGAACATGTGGATCTCTCTAAAATGCGCGGCAAGATCAAAGATCTCCGCCGGGTCAAATCCTCCTGAAGCGGGAATGACATGCCGCGCAGCGCGCCGCACATGCATGAGGTTGTAAAGCCCCGCGCCATGGCTCAGAGGCGCCGCGTAGAGCGTGGCATCTTGCGGCTGAACACGGTCCACGTCAGTCTCGTAACACAGCGCCATCGACATCAACATGCCGTGGGTAATGATGACGCCCTTTGGTCGTCCCGTCGTCCCCGAGGTATAAAAGAGCCAGGCCATATCCTCAGCCTGGCGCGGGACCACATTCAATTCAGGAGCGGCGGTGGTTATCGCGTCAAAATCAGGTCCGGGGACGCGAATGACGGGCGGCAAACCTTCCTGTCTTTCCAGTTCAAGCGCTAAGGATGCGGCGGCAAACACCAGAGTGCTGCCAGAATCTGCAATGATGAATGCAGCTTCTTTGGAATGCAGCTTTGCGTTGATCGGTACCGCAACACCCCCCGCATACCAAATACCATTGAGGAGGATAAGATAGGCGGGGTCGTTGCGCATGAAGATCTCCACCCGGTCGCCCGGGCGCAGGTGATGTGCAACAAGCCAAGCCGCCACGCGCCGCGCCTGCAGATCAAACGCAGCGTAGTCGGCAATCAGGCGTTTGCCATGGAAAAAGCGCCGGTCGGTCTGGATAAGCCGCTGCACTGCGGGTGAGCCAAAGCGCTAAGTTCATCTGAGATCCCCCCGCCGGTACCGTGCCAAAGACCAAGCGCCTAAGCAACTGCCTGCTTTTCATGGGCAGGCGCATCACCTATAAGCGGGAAAAATGTCGCGGTCAGAGGGGTGCGCCGGACATAAACCCCGAGGATACTATGACGAAAAACACGCGTGAGGCCGATGTCGCATTCATCAAAGCCCTGGCCGAGCTTTTGAACGACAATGATCTAACCGAACTCGAAGTGAAACGCGACTACGCCGAGGACGACAGTTTAAACGTGCGTGTAAGCCGTCAAGGCGCAGCCCCGCTAGTGACACCGGCCCAGGCGCCCACATTTGCCGCTGTGCACCCTGTCGCTGCCCCCGCAGGCGCGCCGCCCCCCGCGGTTGAAGAGGCATCGCAGGCCAACTCGGGAAGTGATCCTGCAAGCGATCCGGGTGCTGTGACCTCTCCGATGGTGGGCACCGTTTACATGCAGCCTGAACCGGGTGCCGCTGCCTTCATCACCCTGGGCGCGACCGTGGCCGAGGGCGATACCTTGCTGATCGTGGAAGCCATGAAGACGATGAACCACATCCCCGCCCCGCGCGCTGGCAAGGTCAAGCGCATCTTGGTTGGGGATGGGGACGCTGTTGAATTCGGTGCGCCTTTGGTCATCCTTGAATAAGGGCGCTGCGATGTTCAACAAGATCCTGGTGGCAAACCGCGGCGAAATCGCCCTGCGCGTCATCCGCGCTGCCCGCGAGATGGGCATTCAATCGGTCGCTGTTCACTCGACCGCAGACAGCGATGCGATGCATGTGCGCATGGCGGATGAATCCGTCTGCATCGGCCCCCCGCCCTCACCGCAGTCCTATCTGTCAATCCCCGCGATCATCGCCGCCTGCGAGATTACCGGCGCAGAGGCGGTGCATCCCGGCTATGGGTTTTTGTCCGAGAACGCGAGCTTCGTTCAGATCATCCAAGATCACGGTCTCAGTTTCATCGGGCCCACGGCGGAACATATCCGCGTGATGGGAGACAAAATCACCGCCAAGGAAACCATGAGAAAACTTGGCGTGCCCTGTGTGCCGGGATCGGACGGTGGTGTTGCGTCGCTTGAAGATGCCTTGGCGCTGGGCGAAGAGATTGGATACCCTGTTATCATCAAGGCCACAGCAGGCGGCGGCGGCAAGGGCATGAAAGTTGCCCAAACCGCGCAAGACATGGAAAAGGCATTCATGACCGCGCGGGCCGAGGGCAAAGCCAATTTTGGCAATGATGAGGTCTACATCGAAAAATATCTGACCACGCCGCGGCACATCGAAATACAGGTGTTTGGCGACGGCAAAGGCAAGGCCGTGCACCTAGGAGAACGAGATTGTTCGCTTCAAAGACGCCATCAAAAAGTGTTTGAGGAAGCACCGGGGCCCAGCATCACCGCAGCGGAACGCGCGCAGATTGGCAAAGTCTGCGCTGACGCGATGGCTGATATCAAATACATAGGCGCAGGCACCATCGAATTTCTGTATGAGAAGGGCGCGTTTTACTTCATTGAAATGAACACGCGTCTTCAGGTTGAACATCCAGTGACAGAAGGGATTTTTGGCGTGGATCTGGTGCGCGAGCAAATTCGCGTTGCCGCGGGTCTTGAGATGTCATTCCAGCAAGACGATTTAACAATCAATGGTCACGCAATTGAGGTGCGCATCAACGCCGAGATGCTGCCTGATTTTCGGCCCTGCCCCGGTCGCATTACGCAGTATCACGCGCCAGGCGGCTTGGGGGTGCGGATGGATTCCGCGCTCTATGATGGATATGTCATCCCGCCTTACTATGACAGTCTGATCGGCAAGCTGATCGTACATGGTCGTGATCGGACCGAGGCGCTTGCACGGCTCAATCGCGCATTGGGAGAATTGATTGTCGATGGCGTTGACACGACGGTGCCGCTTTTTCACGCCTTGCTGCAGGAAAAAGACATTCACAACGGGGCGTACAACATTCACTGGCTCGAGGGCTGGCTGGAAAATGCACTGCCGAATGCGTGATGCGTGATGGCAAAACTGACACCCGAGCTTTTGCTGGATGGCTATGCGTCGGGGGTGTTTCCCATGGCGGAAAGCCGGGAAGATCCAGAGGTGTTTTGGGTTGACCCCCGACAGCGAGGGGTTTTTCCGCTGGAGGGTTTTCACCTGTCGCGATCTTTGGTCAGGGCGATGCGACGCACGCCCTTTACGCTGCGCGTAAATGCAGATTTTGACGGCGTCGTAAGTGCCTGTGCAGAGCGGGCGGAAACCTGGATCAATGCCGAAATTGCAGCTGTCTACAGCGCATTGCACCGCCAAGGCCATGCGCATTCTGTTGAAGTCTGGGATGAAGACATGCTTGTCGGCGGTGTCTACGGCGTAACGCTGGGCGCCGCCTTTTTTGGCGAAAGCATGTTTTCACGTCGCACGAATGCCTCAAAGATGGCGCTTGCCGCGGTGGTTGATCGCCTCAAACGCGCGGGTTTCGCTCTTTTTGATACGCAATTTTTGACCGCGCATCTTGCGTCGCTCGGGGCAATTGAAATCTCGCGAGCGGCGTATCATGCAAAGCTCAGCGACGCTTTGCGGTATCAGGCGCACTTTCTCACGCCGGGGACAGACAGCCTTCAAGACGTGGTACAGCGGATGACCCAAACGTCGTAGCGGTGATGCTCCAAAGCCGAAAGCGCCGGCGCAGAGGCGATCATCCAACCGGAGAATAATACCTGAGAAAGACGGTCTTCGCTGACTTCAAGAAAGGCAAACGCATCGCCCGTTGGGTTATCCGCCGGGTAGCGACATTCTTTCAAGGCGACCGCAATTGCGCCGACCTGCTGTGTCTGGCCCACCGCCAATGAGAGATCCACCGTCGTGCTTGCCGTTTTATCCAGCACGCGCAAAATCCCACCGGTGCCATTGCTCACGTCTTGCGCGGTCGAAGGCAGCGCAGCGCAGCAAGCAAAAAAGACGATGCACCGGAAAAGGGCTGAAAGGCGCGTCAAAGGGCCCATGATCACTCCATCACTGGTCATTGCACTTATGCCCCAGGGTCATGAAAGGGTCCACCGCCTTGTCATGGGGCCTTATGACAGTGTTTTGTCACGGGGCGTAGCAATGACCCTTGTCATTGTCCTCGTCATGGGGGGTTCCGTTCAGGGTGCTGGCAGGCGCGCGGTCAGCTCAATTTCGATCAGATACTTTGGGTTGATCAAGCCGCATTCGATCATCGTCGCGGCGGGTGGATGACGGCCAAAGGTCGCGCGCAAAATCGGCCAGCACGCTTCGAAATCAGCGCGGTTTGGCAACATATACGTCACGCGTACCACGTCGGAAAATCCGCATCCCGCCTCATCCAAAGCTGCGCTGATCCTGTTCAACGCGTCCTGGCATTGCGCGACGACGTCTTTGCCATCCCCGACGGTGCCGGAAACATGCACAAAGCCCCCGGCCACCACCGCGCGCGCATACCCAACCACTGCTTCAAACGGACCATCAGAGGAGATGCGTTTCATGCGCGGCTCCCGCTAAACCCATTGACCACAAGAGATGTGCTGAGGTCTGCCAGCCTCAGCGCGAGATCATTACAGTAAGTCGCCCATCGCAAGGATTTAGCCAGCACCGACAGGTATCATCCCGCGCTGGCGGGTTCTTTCTCTGCTTCGCTGTGGATCATGAGCGGTGCGGTATCCGACAGCACCGCCTCTTCATTCACCACCACTTCGTTCACAGAATCCAGATCGGGCAATTCAAACATCGTATCAAGAAGGATGTCTTCCAAAATCGATCTTAGGCCACGTGCCCCGGTCTTGCGTTCAATGGCACGCTTCGCGATCGCGGAAAGCGCATCCTCGGTGAACGTGAGCTGCGCATCTTCCAGATCAAACAAACGTTGATACTGCTTTACCAGCGCGTTCTTTGGTTTTGTCAGAATGGTGACAAGCGCGTCCTCGTCCAGATCCTCCAGAGTGGCCAACACGGGCAGGCGACCCACAAATTCGGGGATCAAACCGAACTTCAGCAGATCCTCGGGCTCAAGATCGGTGAAAATTTCACCTATGCCGCGATCATCATTGTCCCGAACGTCCGCCCCGAACCCCATCGCAGAGCCTTTCCCGCGCGCAGCGATGATTTTATCCAAACCGGCAAAAGCGCCGCCGCAGATAAACAGGATGTTGGTCGTATCAACCTGCAAGAATTCTTGTTGGGGATGTTTACGCCCGCCTTGCGGGGGGACCGAAGCAACGGTCCCTTCCATCAGCTTCAGCAAAGCTTGCTGCACGCCTTCGCCAGACACGTCGCGCGTGATCGATGGATTTTCAGACTTGCGGGTGATCTTATCTACCTCGTCGATGTAGACGATGCCCCGCTGTGCCCGCTCCACATTGTATTCGGACGCCTGCAGCAATTTTAGAATGATGTTCTCAACGTCCTCACCGACATACCCCGCCTCTGTCAGCGTGGTCGCGTCCGCCATGGTGAAGGGGACGTCAAGAATACGCGCCAAGGTCTGCGCCAACAGGGTCTTGCCGCATCCGGTCGGTCCGATCAGCAGGATGTTGGACTTCGCCAACTCGATATCATCGCCCTTTTGGGCGTGGTTCAGACGTTTGTAGTGATTGTGCACCGCCACAGACAGCACGCGCTTTGCCATCGCTTGCCCGATCACGTAGTCATCTAGCACGCCGCAAATGTCCTTGGGCGTGGGCACTCCATCCGTGGACTTTAGGCCGCTCGCCTTCGTCTCTTCCCGGATGATGTCCATGCACAATTCAACGCATTCGTCACAGATGAACACGGTGGGGCCGGCAATCAGCTTGCGCACCTCGTGCTGGCTTTTGCCACAAAAGCTGCAGTAGAGGGTGTTTTTGCTGTCGCCGCTTGAGTTATTCGCCATTTGACCTCTTTCTGGCCGCTTTCGATGCTGTCACACGAGACCCTAATCACCGCATCCTAGGCGACTGCCCAGTGAGCTACAATTGCAAAATCGTCGCGATGCCTTCACGCTTATTTGTCGTCTTTTGATGTCTCTGACGCGTCAGTATCATCCGCCTTGCCGCGGCTCTCAACAATCTCGTCTATCAATCCCCAATCTTTCGCCTCATCCGGTGACATGAAATTATCACGCTCAAGTGCTGCCTCGACGCTTTCCAGCGTTTGACCCGTGTGCTTGACGTAAATTTCATTCAACCGCGTCTTCAATTTTTGCGTTTCTTGGGCGTGGATCATGATGTCGGTGGCCTGTCCCTGATACCCGCCCGAGGGCTGATGCACCATGACGCGAGAATTGGGGAGCGAGAAACGCATGCCCTTCTCACCCGCCTGCAGCAAAAGCGAGCCCATCGACGCTGCCTGCCCCACCACCAATGTCGACACTTTGGGACGGATGTACTGCATGGTATCGTAAATCGATAGGCCAGATGTCACAACGCCGCCCGGGCTGTTGATATACATCGAAATCTCTTTTTTCGGATTCTCCGCTTCCAGATGCAGCAATTGCGCGACGATCAGGGAGGACATGCCGTCATGAACGGGCCCGGAGAGAAAAATAATCCGCTCCTTCAGCAGCCTTGAAAAAATGTCATAAGCCCGTTCGCCACGGCTGGTTTGCTCGACCACCATGGGGACCAGATTGTTCATATACGTATCGATTGGATCATTCATGATAAGCGCCTGTCACCTCTTCACGGGACCATACCCGCAAAGCTCTTCCTCAAACACTAATCGGCGCTCATGGGAGCTTCAAGAGGGTGCGGTTGCCGCAGCGATGTCTCGGTCTATCTGCCGCCCATGAATGTAATCACGACTGATTTTCCGCCCACCAGAGAGGCTGCAGAGCAGCGGCTCGCTGCCTTTGTCCCGCGTGCGGGTCGCCAATATGCACAGCGCCGTAATTTTGATCTGGGGCCCGGCCGTCATGACGGTGTGTCGAGCCTGTCGCCCTATGTCCGCATGCGGCTGCTGGATGAGATCGGCATCACGCGCGCCGTCCTGCAGCACCACAGCGCGCAGGATGCTGATAAGTTCATCACAGAAGTATTCTGGCGCACCTATTGGAAGGGATGGATGGAGCTACGCCCCTCTGTTTGGTTGATGTATCGAAATGATATCAATTGCTTGTCTGATGATCTTAAACATGATCCCGCGCTGCATGCCGATTGGACGGCAGCCTGCAATGGTCAAACTGGCATCGACCCCTTCGATGCCTGGGCGCGAGAACTGGTTGAGACTGGCTACATGCACAACCATGCACGCATGTGGTTTGCCTCCATCTGGGTGTTCACACTCAATTTACCCTGGCAGCTCGGCGCGGATTTTTTCCTGCGGCACCTGCTGGATGGGGATGCAGCGGTAAATACGCTTAGCTGGCGTTGGGTGGCTGGCATTCAAACGCAAGGCAAAACCTATCTTGCCACCTCGGAAAATATCGCAAAATTTACGAATGGGCGATTTGCGAATGTGCGAGGGCTGTCTCCGGTCGCGATCCCGCGCGAGGCTGCGCCAAACCCCAGCGCAGGTATGCTGCCCGAAGCCCGCCGTCTTCCCCTGCCCGAGCGATATGGCATCTTGCTGCACAGTGACGATGTCGATCTGGAGTTCATTCAGCAGAAAGCACCGCGTCCCTCTGCGGTTGCCTTCCTCGACGCGACAGCAGCGCAAAGTCCTTGGTCGACCTCAACGCATGTCACGAGCTTCAGGACCGATGCCGCAAAGGCCGCCTGCGCAGACCTCTCGCAGGATCCTACCCTTTTGTCTTCCGCGAAGGACATCGCTGCGTGGGCAACGAAGGAAAGCCTGGATCAAATCGTCACACCTTACGCGCCGGTTGGACAGGTTCAACACTGTCTTGACGAATTTGCCCGACGCAATGACGCGACACCGGTCAGCTTTCTGCGCAGATCTTTGGACGAGGCGGCATGGCCATTGGCCACCAAAGGGTTCTTTCCCTTCCGAAAGCAGATCCCCAAACTGATCAAGCAATTCCTGACACGCTGATCGCGTCTCAAAGCACACAGCAGCGCGGAACCGCCCCATAAAATGACTTCATCAGACGAGATAAGACCAAGGATCGAGGGCATCCAAACCAGTGCAGAACTTCGCCGCTGGTATTGGACAAAAGACGAGTTACTGGTGGAGTGTCGTCGAAAAAACCTCAAAATGTCGGGCGGGAAATTCGTGCTCCTCGACCGCATCGCGCACTTTCTCGATACAGGGCAACGGAGCATGCCGGAGGATAAGAGCAGAAAACCCACTTCGTCATTTGACTGGCACAGCGCGGATCTCAGCCCAAGCACCCCGATCACCGACAGTTACAAGAACACGCAGAATGTACGACGCTTCTTTAAGTCTCAGATCGGCGAGAGTTTTAAATTCAACAGTCCTTTCATGGCCTGGATGAGGGATAACAGCGGAAAAACACTCGCTGACGCGGTTGCAGAGTATCAGCGCCTCGCCGCCCGCCGCGCCGACCCGAAACATCAAAGCCAGATCGCCGATCACAACCAGTTCAACCAATATACGCGAGACTTTCTGGCCGATAACCCCCAGATGGGCATGAAAGACGTCCGTCATTTCTGGGCGCTGAAACGCGCACGCCCCTCGGAAGACGGCCGCCATCGCTACCACCGCTCTGATCTGAGGCTGGGGAAATAACCTGGCAAGTGCCACGTTCTTTTCCGCACGGATAAATTTGCACCCGTCCAAAAGATTGCTAACCTCGTTGGGGGAGAGGCGCGCATGCGAACGCAAGTTGTGATCATCGGGGGCGGTCCTTCGGGGCTTTTACTGGGTCAATTGCTTCATGGCTGCGGCGTTGAAACGGTGATGCTGGAACGCAGATCGCGCGCGCATGTCCTCTCGCGGATACGCGCGGGCGTTCTTGAACGAGGGACTGTCGATTTGCTGGGCCAAGCGGGCGTTGGCGCGCGGCTCGCGCAGGACGCGATCTCGCATGACGGCACGCTGATTGCTGATGAAACCGGCATGTTCCGCATCGATTTTCAAAAACACGTCGGTCGCAGCGTGATGGTCTATGGGCAAACAGAGGTCACACGCGACCTATATGAGGCGCGCGCGGCATCAGCGGCAACCACATATTTTGAAGTCTCTGAGGTGCGCATCACCGGCGCGGACACAAAGGCACCTCGGGTGTCTTTCACCGCAGACGGGAAAACGCATGCGATCGACGGGGATTTCGTTGTGGGCTGCGACGGCTTCCACGGCGTGAGCCGGCGAACGATCCCGTCCGATCACCGCGTTGAATATACAAAAACCTATCCTTTCGGCTGGCTTGGTATCCTGTCGCGCACCCCACCGGTTGAAGAGGAATTGATCTATGCGCGATCCTCAAAAGGCTTCGCGCTGTGTTCGATGCGCAATGCCAATCTGAGCCGATACTATGTGCAATGCCCGGTGGGGGACGCGGTCGAGGATTGGTCGGATGCGCGGTTTTGGACAGCGCTGCAAAACCGGCTGCCCCAGGAGGTTGCCCAGCGCCTCGTCATGGGGCCCTCGGTCGAGAAATCTATCGCGCCGCTGCGGTCTTTTGTTGTCGAGCCGATGCAGTGGGGCCGGCTGTTTCTATGCGGTGATGCCGCCCATATCGTGCCACCCACTGGGGCAAAAGGTTTGAACACTGCCGCTTCTGACGTGCACTACCTTTTCGAAGGGCTGCGCGCATGGTACCTAGATGCCGACGACGGCCTGCTCGAACGGTATTCGCAACGCGCTTTGGCTAGGGTGTGGAAAGCCGTTCGTTTCAGTTGGTGGTTCACCACATTGATGCATCACTTTCCCGAGCAAAGCGATTTCGACCTTCGGATGCAGGACGCAGAGCTTGCGTTTCTAAAGGATAACGAAGCAGCACAGCGGGTGATGGCGGAAAATTATGTCGGATTACCCTATTGACCCGGTCTGCCGCCAAACCGCAGGGGGCCTATCTGCCGCGTGCCGCAGCCGATCACCCTAAAGCGCTGCATCCAGACTACAAAACCTCGGTCTACCGCAGCCCGCAACAGGCACCGATCCGGTTCCCCGCAACGCTGAGCGAAGAAAGTGGACCCATGTTTGGGCACGATCTTCTTGGCGCGCGCGATGCCGATCTCTTGCAGAATTTCGGGCCACAAGATCAGACAGCCATCGGCCCGCGCATCATCGTTCATGGGCGAGTCCGAGATCAATTTGACCGCCCGGTAAAAGCCGCCTTGCTGGAAATCTGGCAGGCGAATGCCGGCGGTCGATACCGTCACAAGAATGAAGGCTATATCGCGCCGCTTGACCCAAACTTTGGCGGGTGCGGCCGGGTCATCACGGATGAAGATGGCCACTATTGCTTTCGCACAGTAATGCCGGGGGCTTATCCCTGGCCAAATTCTCCGAATGCGTGGCGGCCCGCTCACATCCATTTCAGCCTTTTTGGCAGCGGGTTTGTGCAGCGGTTGATCACGCAAATGTATTTTCAAGGCGACCCGTTGATTTGGCAATGTCCCATCGTGGGCGCCATTCCTGACGCCGATGCCGTGACGCGCCTGATCGCCCCCCTGGATATGGCGCGCACCCTGCCTATGGATGCCTTGGCCTATCGCTTTGACATCACGCTGCGCGGACGCCGTCAAACCCCCTTTGAGAACGCAGCCGAGGGAATGTAATGCGCCCAAGACCAGAGACCGCCAGCCAGACCGCCGGCCCCTACGTGCACATCGGATGCGTGCCCAACGCTGCCGGGGTCGACGGCGTTTACCACGCCGATCTGGGGCAAAGAATGATCACCGGCGATGCACAAGGCGCGCGGATCACGTTGAGCGGCTGCATCTATGACGGTGAAGGCGCCCCGCTTTGCGATGCGCTGGTGGAAGCTTGGCAAGCGGATGCGGCGGGCCGCTACCCGCATCAGGCAGGCGCTGATCCGCATTTCACGGGCTTCGGTCGCTGCGCCTGCGACCCGGTCGGCGGGGTTTTTTCCTTCGACACGCTGCGCCCCGGTCCTGTGCCCTGGCCGGGGGGCGGGACTCAAGCGCCGCATATCACGCTGTGGATCACTGCGCGGGGGATCAATTTGGCGCTCCATACGCGGGTTTATTTTGCTGATGCACCGGAAAATAAGATCGATCCCGTGCTCAAGCAGATCGGTGAGGCGCGTCGACAAACGCTTATCGCGCAGCGCATTGGCCTGGGGCGCTACGGTTTTGACGTTCATTTGCAGGGCCCGAGAGAAACCGTGTTTTTTGACGTGTGACGGGGGCCAGCCCCCATCGCCATTCGGCGATTCCCCCGGAGTTTACAGGCAAGATGAAAGGCGTAGAGGCGCGCAGAGCCATCGGCACCAGCATGCCGCCTGGAGCCTGAGGCTGCGTACCTCACACATGCCCTAAGAGCGTGATGCGCGCCGGGGTGTTTAGGTTACCAAAGCGCGGGTTTGGTATTGAGGAGCGGCCCAAAGCTCATCGCGCATGACCTTTTGGATGATCTGCGTCGCTGCGGTGATGTCATCGCTGTCAAGATAGAGCGGGGTGAAGCCAAACCGCATGATATCGGGCGCGCGAAAATCACCGATCACGCCCTGGGCGATCAAGGCCTGCATCGCGGCGTATCCGTGGTCGAAATGAAATGAGACTTGAGAGCCGCGGCCCCTGGGATCGCGCGGGCTTGCCAACTTTAGCTGTGGGACCGCGCTTTCCACTTCGCGAATAAACTGTTCTTGAAGCGCGATGGAGGCTTCGCGCACATCCTCCATGTCGAGCCCTTCCCACAGGTCCATGGCGGCGGCGAGTGCGGCCATCTGCAACACTGGAGGTGTCCCAACGCGCATGCGCTCAATGCCTGCAGCAGGGCGATACGCGAGATCGAAATCGAAAGGGCGGTCGTGGCCCAGCCAGCCGCTGAGCGCTGGCGCTGCGCAGTCGGCCAGATCATTACGCACGTAGATGAAGGCAGGCGCCCCGGGGCCCCCGTTTAGATATTTGTAGGTGCATCCCACGGCAAATTCGCATCGCGCGGCCGACAGATTTACCGGGATCGCCCCCGCCGAATGCGCGAGATCCCAAAGGCTGATCGCGCCAGCAGCATGGGTGCGGCGGGTGATATCGACCATGTCGTGTTTGCGGCCCGTTCTATAATCGACCTCGGTCAGCATGACCACTGCGACATCGGGTGTGATCGCCTGGGCGACGTGTTCGGGAGCGACGGTCTTGAGCGTGTACTCCCGGCCAAGCAGATCAATGAGCCCCTCGGCCATGTAGAGATCGCTAGGAAAATTGCCTGTATCGCTGAGGATGACTTTGCGATCCGGGCGCATCTTCAAGCCCGCTGCGAGCGCCTGATAGACCTTTACCGACAGCGTATCACCCATCACGACGCTGCCAGGCGGCGCCCCGATTAAGCGCCCTACCCGGTCACCGATCGCCGAGGGCTGTCCCATCCACCCCGCTTTGTTCCAACCGCGGATCAACAAATGCGACCATTCCTCATTCAGCACGCGGTCCAAATGAGCGGGGATGTCTTTGGGCATGGGCCCGAGTGAATTACCGTCGAGATAAATCACGCCCTCAGGCAGGTTGAAGCGATCTTTTCTGAGCACTTTATTCATGGGCATTCTCCATCTTCGTGATTGCCAAGATAACGCGCGCAGGGAAAAACCCCATGTCGCATGTGAAAAACAAACCTTGCGGTGCAGATATCCTGCTGGTGCACATTCAGACGCTTGAACGCGATTTCTGCCAGGCTGTCTGGTCTGGCGCAAAGCAACGCTGCTAGAGGAGACGCTGAAACTGGTTTTGCGAAAGGGCGCGCGATGAGCGAACAGATCTTTCCTGAGTGGGTTGCGTTGGAGAGCCGCACAGAGCGCCTGCGCGTTTGGGCGATGAGAGACAATCAGATACTCGCGCGGCGTGAGACAGAGGTGGCGCCGGAGCGCCCGATAGGGTTCACGCTGGAGCACATCCTGAAAAGCTTGTTGGACCCCTGGCGGATCGACCCCGAGACACCGGTGATCGGCTGTGGCATCATGAAACCCGGCCAAGCCAATGCGATGCTCACGTATCGACGGGTACCCTGCACGCCGTTAGGCCCTGAACTGATCGATGTCCCCCTCCGAGAGAGGGCGCTTGTGTGGATACCCGGTTTGCGTCAGGCCGAACCTTGCGACGTTATGTACGGTGAGGAAACGCGGATCGCTGGCTTTTTGGCCGCGAACACTGACTGGGACGGGGTGCTATGCCTGCCGGGCGCGCACACCAGGTGGGTACAGGTCAGCGCGGGCGAGGTGGTGAGCTTTCAGACGTATATGACGGGCGAAATATACGCGCTTCTGACAGAAAGATCCGTGCTGATGCAGTCAATTGTTGGCGCAGATTGGAGCGACGCTGCTTTTGATGAGGCCCTTCAGGATTTGCTCAGCAACCCTGAAAAGCTTGCGGCGAGGCTCTTTTCGATACACGCGGCCGACATGTTAGAGAACGCACCCAAAGGAACGGCGCGGTCAAAGCTATCGGCAGCGTTGATCGGGGCAGAACTGGCGGCGGCGCGCCCCTATTGGCTTGGCACTCAAATCGCGATTATTGGCACTGAGGAACAAGCACAGATTTATCAAAGAGCGCTGCGCGCGCAGGGGGCGCAAGCAACCCTTGCTCAGAAAGAACTGATGACGCTGGCGGGGTTAAGCACCGTGTATAACGGCCTGAAAGGACGCTAAGCAGAATGCGAAAGGCTCTGCGTGCCTGGAAATATTGCTGGGTCTGTGCACGAATGGGGTGGCAAGCTGGGAAACGCGTCACTTTCGGGCGTTGAGGATGGGTTTGTTGTTGCGGCGTATCGGCTTTGAAAGAGGCCTGGACGCGGACAGCGCGGTTTAAGGCAGATGCAAGGCACCGGATTGCCATGTATCTGTGTGGCCGCGCTAAAGCATCCGACCTTCAGCCTGATACGCCTTGCCCAAACCGCCCGCGCCGGTCCGTGGGGCTGCGCAACAGAAGCTGTTGGGCGGTAGGGCGATAGGGAACGGTTTGTATCAAGTTTACAGCAGGATGCTTTAGCTTAGACCAGCACGCATGTACCTGGTCTCCAATCCTACCCTGATCAGCAACGTCGGCGCTGGATCTGAACCGGATCACGCGATATCCAGTTCTGCAAGCAAACCCCGGAGCACGCAGAACGAAAGGCGCGCGCGATGAAACGACATCACAGACCCAACGCCCTTTTTCGCCCATGAACTGGGAGGCTTTTCGTGAACGTGGCGCTGCGGCAGCGCATTGGGCGGCAGATTATCATGCGGGGCTGCGAGAAAGACCCGTCCGCGCGCAAACCCGCCCTGGCGCGCTGTTAGCGCAGTTGCCGCAAACAGCGCCAGAGCAGGCAGAGGACCTGGATGAGATCCTGGCCGATCTTGATCGCAAAATCATGCCCGGAATAACCCATTGGCAACACCCACGGTTTTTCGCCTATTTTCCCGCCAACGCCGCACCCGTGTCGGCCCTCGCAGAAATCTACGTGAATACGATCGCCGCGCAATGCATGCTTTGGCAGACCTCGCCTGCCGCAACAGAACTTGAAACCCGTGTCTGCGACTGGATGCGCCATGCGGTGGGACTGCCGAACGGCTTTCGCGGTGTCATTCAGGACAGCGCCAGCACGGCAACGCTGTGCGCGGTGCTGAGCATGCGCGAACGGGCGCTGAACTGGGCGGGCAATAAGCACGGTCTTTCACATCAGCCGCGCTTGCGCGTCTATACCTCGCAAGAGGCGCATTCCTCAATCGACAGGGCCATCTGGATCGCTGGGATCGGCGAAGACAACCTGGTACGCATCCCCGCGGTTGGGCAGCAGCGCGCGATGGATCCTGATATGCTGCAGCAGGCCATCACCCAGGACCGCGCGGCAGGCTATCTGCCTGCAGGCATCATCGCCTGTATCGGCGGCACCTCGGCAGGGGGCACCGATGACATCGAAACTGTCATAAAGGTCGCGCGGGCGGACAACCTTTACACCCATGTAGACGCCGCCTGGGCTGGGGCCGCCATGATCTGCCCCGAATTTCAACCACTTTGGTCGGGTGTGGAACAGGCTGACAGCGTCGTGTTGAACCCGCACAAATGGCTTGGCGCGCAATTCGATTGCACCACGCATTTCTTACGTGACCCCGAAACGCTCGTGAAAACGCTTGCCATCCAGCCAGAATATCTAAAGACCCATGCTGCCGATGGGGTCGTCAATTATTCGGAATGGAGCATTCCCCTGGGCCGTCGTTTTCGCGCGCTCAAACTCTGGTTTCTCCTACGTGCGCACGGTCTTGAAGGTCTGCGCCGCATGATCCGCGATCACGTGGACTGGTCTGAGAGGCTGGCGCAACGGATCGCCGACACGCCTGGCTTTGAGCTTGTGACGCCGCCGATGCTGTCGCTTTTCACCTTTAAAAAGCAACCAAAACCGGGGCAAGACGCGGACAGAGTCAACCAGGATCTGGTGAATAAAATCAACGATGACGGCCGCATATATCTGACGCAAACGCGCGTTGACGGAGCGTTGGTTATCAGATTTCAGGCGGGGGCTTGGACCTGCAGCAAAGAAGACATCGACATGGCGTATGAGGTCATCTGCGAGATCGGAGAAATGATCGAGACGGCATAGCAAGCGACGATCACATGTCACCGTCGCGCCTGTCCAAATGTCTTGGCGATGCGCCAAACAAGACTGACTACGGTTCGATCACGGTCACGCCAGGCAGGCTTTGCAAGGCGAAAATATCCTCGTCATAGATTTCAGTCAGGTCCTCTACCAATTCTGGCGTCCAGCCGGACAGTGCCGGGACAGCATCCCCCTCCTCCGGCTCGCGCGCGAACCTCTCCAAAAATGCGGCGGTCACACGGTGCTTCTGCGAGGTCGTCATGCCGGGAAAGCGTGCAAGGTACGTTTGGTATTGTGCAAGGCCCGCTGGGGTCATCCGCGCTTCCAGCATTTCCTGACCCCCGCTCAGCGAAATATCCTCATCAATCGCCGCAAGTGCCCGCATGACAGTCTCCCAGATCACCGGCAAATCCTCAGCGCACCAAATGGTGACGGGGATATGCGGCACAGCAGAGCGTATCTGATGAACCAGTTCAGACCAACGCATGTCCGCCGGTGCACGCGTCCCCCAAAATCCATCAGGTGACGGGTCAACCGCGTTGTTGAATAAGATCGGGACAAGCGTGGCCGGGTTGCGAATGCACATGAAGATCTCCAACTCATCCTCGGGGAAAAGCTGGGCAAAACGTTTCATCCGCGTCGCTGCTTGAGGGTACAGAGCGCCCTTTTGCACCGCTGTACCGGCGCTACGGAAAAAATTTGCATCCGACAAAATCAGCCGTTGTGCTTGCGCATCCTCCAGCATCTCGTCCAACAGCACGGCGCGCGCGTTCTCGGCGGGCCGTTTGCTGAACATCGCGTTCAACGTATCGCGGACAAGCTTGCGGTATCGGCCCGGCCCAGGCACAGCGATACCATGCTGGCTCAAAACACTTTTGTTGCGCAGCAAGGATTTGATCAGCCGCTCTTGTTCTGTGTAATGCACGCCGGTTTGCAAGGCCAACTTCATGACACGCGCTCGCTATTCATAGAGTTCAGGGTGAGATACCGCTTGCAGCACGCGGTGTAAAACCTGAAAGCGCAGCCTCATGTTGCGTGCAAAGACCATTTATCCTGTCGGAGTGATTGCTTGATGCTTGCATCCCAAAACATGATCTACTAGAGAGCAAGACTGAGGCGAAGATGCCTCTGTTGTTGGTTATTTAGCCCCTATAGCTCAGCTGGTAGAGCAACTGATTTGTAATCAGTAGGTCCGCGGTTCGAGTCCGTGTGGGGGCACCAAAATCCTAACAACTTATCATATAAACCTATAACATGTCGAAGGTGTCGGAGATCTAGCATTTGTAGCGCTGGTGGCGGCTGGACCGCGAATTTTGAACTGCTACAATTACCGCTCCAACGACTAGCGAGAAAACAGTGTTGCGGCTGGACCGCGAATTTTGAACTGCTACAATATCGATACGTTCCTGAAAGTACTGGACGAAGTTGCGGCTGGACCGCGAATTTTGAACTGCTACAATCGCAACGGCTTGGGAAAGATTTTGTTGGGTGTTGCGGCTGGACCGCGAATTTTGAACTGCTACAATGCGTCCCGTAGCTTTTTGCGCCACAGGTCTGTTGCGGCTGGACCGCGAATTTTGAACTGCTACAATGAGCCAGCAGCTCAACCATTTTCTTCTGAGGTTGCGGCTGGACCGCGAATTTTGAACTGCTACAAAGGCCGTTGCCGTCCCACACATGCACCGCCTGTTGCGGCTGGACCGCGAATTTTGAACTGCTACAATTCGCCCGGCGCTGGTGAGACTAATCTGCTGTTGCGGCTGGACCGCGAATTTTGAACTGCTACAATCCTTGGCTAAGGCGCTTGGTTATACCGTTGGTTGCGGCTGGACCGCGAATTTTGAACTGCTACAATCGTATTGTAGAGTTGATCGGGCTTCACATAGTTGCGGCTGGACCGCGAATATTGAACTGCTACAATATCGCAACAAAAGAAACTGGCGGTGAGGATGTTGCGGCTGGACCGCGAATTTTGAACTGCTACAATGCAAAAACAAAGTGACGTACGGCAATGTAGGTTGCGGCTGGACCGCGAATTTTGAACTGCTACAATTCAGGCGAGATCTCAACAATTGGCGCTTTTGTTGCGGCTGGACCGCGAATTTTGAACTGCTACAATTAGGATCGCCTCTAGCCGCCTCAGGGGGTTGTTGCGGCTGGACCGCGAATTTTGAACTGCTACAATCGCTCAGGCGAAAGCGGCTCCGAAGAACAGTTGCGGCTGGACCGCGAATTTTGAACTGCTACAATTTCCAGCGCATAGACCCTTTCAATCAGCTTGTTGCGGCTGGACCGCGAATTTTGAACTGCTACAATAACGCGGACATGGGCATGCAGATCAACGAAGTTGCGGCTGGACCGCGAATTTTGAACTGCTACAATAGCTCCTCGGCTAACTCATTCTTTAAACGAGCCTTTAGCTGAGGAGCTACTTCACTTTTCCAAGCAAATTGCATCAAAACATCACCAGTTGTTCGGGGTTTTTGCGGGCACGTTTGCGACCTTGATCTGAGAAATGCACAATATCACGGTATTGGCGGTCGGTGAAGTTCAGTATCTGTACGTCGCCTGCCTGGGGCAGGTTGCGTTCAATGCGATTGACGCGGGTGACAAACGCCTCCTTCCCGTTGACAAAGCGGGCATAGACGGAAAATTGGCTCCGCTCAAAGCCTTCATCCAGCAGAAAATTGCGGAAACGCGTCGCCGCTTTACGCTGCGGCTTGGTGTCAGTTGGGAGGTCGAACATCACAAGAATCCACATCAAACGATACCCCGATAAATAGGTTATTGCAGTGCTCACGACCCTAGCCCTGCAAGGGTCAAAGGATCTGGCGGGCGCGGTAGCGCCAGATCGAGCCTGCCTGCCTCGAAGCTCTGGCCCAATGAGGTCGCCAGTTTCATGCAGGCAACCGACACAGGTGAGAGAGTGTCGCCCAAAGGAAGGTCGATCGCGATCAGACGCGCGAGGGCCTGTTTCGCATGGGTGTCCACCTGTCCGCTTTGCGACGCGACCAAAGTCCGAACCGTGCAATCGACCAGGGGCCGAAACGGCTCCATCAGGTCGTCGGCAAGGGCAAAGGCGTTGCCTCGGTTCGAGTGAAACAACCCGATGGTAGGATGCAGCCCGGCCGCCACAACCGCGCGAGCGGTTGCCGCCCTCAGCACGGTGTAGCCGTAGTTCAGCAGGGCATTTTCATCGCCTGCCCCAGTGTCGCGCCGAAAGTCGGACCCCATCATCCTGGGCCAATAGTATCGGGCTGCCTGCGCTTCGATATTGCCGCTATCGCCGGATGTAACCTTGCGCGCCATCATGTTGAGGGGCGCGGAGACCTCGCCAATCGCGTCAAGGGCCGCAGCCTGCATCAACACTTTTGCCGTCACGACCTGTTGCCAAGCCCGTTTCAAAAACGGCGCCTTTGCTTGCCACTGCGCTCGCATCCGCGCGCCTTGAACATGGTGACCTTCAATGGGCAGCAACACGGACTTCGGCGCATGGTTCGCTGCGCAGAGCACCACCGGTGCACCCCGTTCCGCCAGTTCTGTGAGCAGGGATGTGGACCAGGTCGTTCCGTGAGCATGCACAATCACGCCCGCAATTTGATCCAAAGGCGTTCGGCCAATTTCCTGCCCGTCGGAGGAAACCTTTAGAAAGCCGCGATCACGCGACAAGTGCCGCCCGTCGGTAGCGATATCAATGATTTGATCCAAAGAAACTCACGATAGTCGAATCGATAAACACTCTAGCTTACCGTGAATTCCACATTGCTCAAAATTCAGCGCTGTTTGGGCGGACCGGGGTCGCGCACACGCCCCATGTCGTCGACGTAAATGCGACGCGCGTTCGCTTTCACAAGCGAACCGGCGCTCATCTGAATGAACTTGAAGCTGTCTGCCTTGTCGCGATGGCGCGCATCGGCGTTTGCCTCCGTATGAGGGGCGATGAACAGACCATTCGCGGGGTCGAGTTTCTGTACATAGCCGGTCACGGTCTCACCATCCCGCTCTAGCCTGATCATATCCCGCTTGAAGATCCGCAGGATCCGCCGCGCCCCAGGATGGGGTTTCTTCTGGACCTGCGCTTGGTGCGCCTCGAAGGTCGTTAAGACCTGCGCTTTGATTTTGCCGTCGGGCAAGTGCCAAATCTCGTAGGAATGATTGCTGTCACCTTTGTAGGCCTTGAAAGGTTTGCCGGCACTGTCCGAGATCTCAATTCTCGCGCTTGCTTGCAGACTTTCTTCCAGTCTCACTCTGCGCAGGCCCTGGTAAGGATTTGGCGAACCATCTGGTAGTTTTTCGGCTGTTGCGAAGTCCGACAGTGCTTTTTCGAACGCTTTACCGTCAAGATCGCGCGTGACGCGTTCCAGATGTCTTTGCAGGTCGGCATCGCGGATGTTCGCGCCGCGTGTCGTGATCGCGATATCATTCGGTTTCAGCGACAACAGCGGTTTGCGACTGACGACGGTCTCATCGTCTACGATACCATAAGCGGAGGCGTTATGAAGCTGCCCCGCTGTGCTGTCGCGCCCCTGCCTTCGCAAGCTGGGGTCAATGCGCCCATGATCAGCTCTGTGGCTCACGATGATCTGCGCGATCTGCGCGCCAACATCTGCGCGGAACCCCTCCCACGGGGGCGGCACAGAACGCGCCACCTCCTCCACACCGGCCAATTCGTCGGTCTTGGCAATTGTGGCAATTTTCTGGATCAGGCTGCGGTCCGTCGCCGCAACCACCGCAGCGTCAATCGCGTGATGCCGATGATCGGTGCGGTTCTTAAGTTTCACCGCGTGCTTGGCACTGTCCGTGAGCTCTGTCAGTCCGTTGAGGCCCCAATGGCGACGCAGCATTTCGGTGAGGCGCCCGGGAACAGCCCAGACATGAGACTTCCGGTCGTTGCCATCATAGAGCGCATCCAGATAGGTGCGTGCGATGCGCGACAGATATTGCGTGTCTTTCAGGGCGCGGGCCTGGAAATCATTCTCGCCCTCAAATCGTTGCATGGCATCCGGTGCAAACCGCCAAGCCTTGTTGGGCGGCAAGTTCTTAATGTTCGCTGAAATCACGTCCCACTGGGGTGTATCCCCCCAAGTCTCCCAAGGGGTCTTGTTGGTCTTCTTCCGGTTTGCCTCTTTCAGGCACAAAGTCTTGTTGGCGAAACTATCGTCGAGCGTGCGCGAATAGGGCAGGATGTGGTCAACATCACAAGATCCGTCAAAGAGCATACCGGCGCTGATCTGTTTGCCTGTGTAGGGGCATCTCCTCGCTACTGCGTCGTTGCCTAGCGCCTCCCACAAGCGTAACACCATGCGATTGGCGCCCGTATTTGGCACCCCCATATGCTCCAGCTTCTGGCCGCGTGCAATCGCAGCATCCGTGTTTTTCTTGATCTCTCGTTGTACCTCGCGTTTTTGATCCTCGGAGAGTTTCAAATCCCGCGACACTTCTACAACGATTTGATCTGGCTTTCCGTAGACCGTGATGATCCTGTTCACCAGCCGTCGCAATTGGTTCAGCCCGATGTGCACCGTTGGATTGGTGATGCGTCCGAACCGCGTGATGTCGTCATCCCCTTCGTCATAGGTGCCAGGGATCACATGGCGGTCTAAGACCTCGCCGTAATACGGAAGTTGCTCCAGCACCTCCCCAGTCCGATCATCTGAATGATGCCAGCCGCAGGCGGCTACAGCCGCACTGTAGGGCATAACCTCCGCCTGAAGTGCACCCAGGATACGCGTTGTCGCCGTCAGCCCCAAGCGGCCGTACCCTTCGGGCAAAGGTGCTTTTGCCGTCGCCTCGGCATGCACTTGATCCAGCGCGTAGGCATCCCTCAACCATGCGACCAATTCTGCAAAGTCAGCATCGCTTTGCACGGCTCGGATACGTTGAATGACCTCCCATTGCGCATCATCTTTCAGGGTTGACCACCGTGGGCCAAACCGGTCGGGGTGCGACAGACTTGAGCGGACCGGATCGCATTTGATGGCATCGCGATTAGCTGTTTCCAGCGTAAAGGATTGCTCCGGTCTCAGCTTAATGACCTTGCCAAGCGCCTTTAGCTTCAGGGCCATGCCCGCCAATGACTTGGTGTGTTTCTTATTGTCGAGCGTGTGAATGATCTGATCACGCTCATCCCGCGTCAAAGGTCGTGAGGGCGCGCCCCGCTCTGCAACGCGCAGAGCATTCACCGTCTCAAAAAGAATGCGTCGCTGGTTCAGTGGATGTGCGCTCGGTATGCGCTTCTCATCCGTAAACAGGCAGAGCCCCACTGCTGGCGCTTTCAAAAGTCTCTGATGGAACATGATCAGGCGGATCTCATCGCGCAGATCCTCGGTCAGGACGTTTGGGTAGTGTTTTGCCTGCGCTGCCCAAAGTTTCTCAAACTCCTCCGCCAAATGCCTGCGGTCGGGATAAAAGTCATAGCCAGCTTCCTCCCTCTCTGCATTGTCCCGCCGCGCAATGGATAGACGCGTACGGACATGCGGGATCTGTTTGGGATCAGGCGCTGTGGCGCGGCGCATGTGCAAAAACTCGCCATAGGTCCGCGCACCTTTGGCCATCATGGCTTGATCCAGCCGCGCTGTTGCATCTTTGATCTTGCCGCTCTCGTTGTCGCCGCGATCTGTCTTGCGGTTCGACTTAAACCCACGCCTCTGATTGAGGTGGAATAAAGCGCGCCCGAAATGGTTGAGCGGTAGAGACTCGTCCAGACCACCTGCCCGCAATGCGTATGGATCGAGCTGCTCAAGCTCTTTCGCTTCCGCCGGATCAGATGGCATCAGACCTACTTCAGCCATCCGCTTCATCAGTGCAGCTTTGCGCCTGAGGAACCGGTCACGCCTGCGCCGTTGCGCCCTTGCCGCCCGCCGGTCTATCGCCAGCGATGCACCCGACTGTGGATCCCGCCCGTCCGAGAAGATGCGCACCCCGCCATCTACCACCGAATGTACCTGGCCGCCTTTAAGTTCGTAGAGCCACCAGCCTATGCTATTGGTGCCGAGATCAAGGCCCAGTCTGTAATTTTCAAACATCAGCAGGCCTTTAGACAACGCTTATAGTGGGTCCCTTTACATTACTTATGACCAGCTATAATGCAACTTATAGTTAGCAGATGCGGTTGAGATTAATACTTGAGCCCATACCAAAATCCGCGGTAATCAGGTGCCTCGTCGACTGGGTCAGAGAACCTACTACTGTGGCGAGATAGGGTCCAGAACTCTGTCCACGATTAGGAAAGGCGCTCACTGTTTTTCAATAACGAGACAATAGTCGGTCGCGATTGTCCCGTGGATTTCGAACATGACTTGACCGCGAACATGTATTTGCTGCAGACTGTAAGTGTTCAAAATTCGCGGTCGAGTCGTTAACAAGCATTCGATTGCACCACATCAAAACGCAGGCTACGGCCTGCGTTTTATTTTCTGTCCCTCAAATATCCGCCTTATTGCTTGCGGCACGACCTGATAGTGGACCTGTCGCGTTTTGGTGCCGTTCCAAGTGCTTGTTTAGGCGACTTTTCGTTCGAATGCGACGGGGCTTTTCCAGCCCAATGCTGAGTGCCGTCGTCGTGGATTGTAGAAGCCGTTGATGTACTGGAAATTGGCTGCTTCAGTCTGCCGTCGGGTTTGCCAAGAACGCCGCCAAATCAGTTCTGCTTTGATCGTTTTGAAGAATGTCTCGACCATTGCCCGGCAGGCGCATGCAAAGCATGCTGCCGAGAGGGGGCGGAGTTGTCATAGCAATTTCCTTTGCCGGACATTGATCCCTGGAAGCCATGTTGGCGCAGTATCTTCTGGTAATCGTGTGAGCAGTATTGGCTGCCTCGATCCGTATGATGAATGCAGCCTTTGGGTGGTTCACGCAATGCAATCGCCATCTTCAACGCCCGGATCGCCAAGTCCCGTTTCATGCGATTGCTCACGGCCCATCCGATCACCCGTCGAGAATGCAGATCGAGGATGACGGCAAGGTACAACCATCCTTCGCGCGTCCAAATATAGCTTATGTCACCCGCCCATTTTTGGTTTGGCAACTCCGCGTGGAAGTCCAGGTTCAGCAGATTGGGCGCGATATTGAAGGCGTGATTGCTATCCGTTGTGACCTTGTACTTCTTCGACCGCTCAACGCGGATGCCATTCTCGCGCATCAATCTGCCAACACGGCGATGACCAACGCAGACCCAGCTCTTTCAATTCTTCGGTCATGCGTGGACGGCGGTAGCTACCCAAGCTGAGACGGGATTGTTCCTTGATATGGGCCAAGACAACCATGTCCGTCCGCTGCCTTTGGCTGGCAGGTCGGCTGCGACAGGCACGCAGGCCTCGTTCGCTGACATCTAAAACCTTGCAAAGACGGCTGGTCGGGAATTCGTGGCCATGCTCTTCGATGAACCTAAACCTCATGGCTTTTGGCTCGCGAAGAACGCTGTTGCCTTTTTTAGAATGTCCCTCTCCTCC
>JBCCQX010000028.1:0-28002 GCA_039208585.1 Pseudomonadota bacterium
CGCGCTCCGGTGGCCGGTGAAAGCTTCAAGCGCAACGCCGCCGCACGCCCGCTTAACCCTTCTTCAACCAGTTTCTTAAACCGCGCCCGCAGCGCATCCGGCAAAGGTGCTGACATGATCCATCCTCCCAAGAAGGATGAATCACAGATCAGCATCAAAGGGAATCCCGCGATTCAGGTTTTTGGCCGAACGCTTTAAATCTAAAACTTCACTCAAATGCGGCATCGATAAAGACGGTTCTCGCATTGCCGCGTGACGTCACATTCTTCAACCGCGTGATGGGGTGCGCTGTGTTTGCGAGCTCCCCAAACGCTCCAAGCGAGGCTTGCAGACCGCTGCGTTCCAACACCAGCGCGCATGCCGGTCTCACGGTGGTCCTGCGCCTACTGAAAGCGACCGGCCCGCTGGACTTCCGGATAGGAGATTGAGACGGCACCCTCGTCAAAACGCGCAAAGCTCTTGTTCCAGGTCCGGTCTGGCCAATGCAATGAAAGCTCTCCCAGGCGAGGTCGATAGGCTGCGGTGTAGAGGGTGCCAAACCCTTGATCAAAGGCCAGCGAATAGATTGGTGGTCTGAGGAATGCCCCAATGAACTTGTCAGCAGGCCCGGGGTGCAGCGTGAGCTTTTGCAGCAAGAAGCGCTCGCGTTCCACGGTTGCGGTGAAACGGGCGTGGCTGCGCCACTCGACCTTTTCTTGATGATTTGTTGCGACCGCAGCATGGGTAATGACCGGCGCGCGGTCAGGGGCGAGATAAGCGGTGAAGTAACGGCGCTTGGCGTCGAGCACGGTGACATTGTAGCTCATGTGGCAGGGGACGCGTTTGAGAACAGCTTCCGCCTCCTTCACCGTGTCGCAGACTTGAAGGATGTATCGCAAGATCAACGGCACGCCAAAACCTTCACCGACCGCCTGCCGACCCCCGAAGGTGAGCGAGACAGCAAGCCCCGCGTCATTCATGCCGTCGACCAAACCAAAAAGCCCATCGCTGGTCCCGATGACTTTGCGCCCCTGCCATTTGGTGTTCAGCACAACCGCATCAAAGGCATGCGGATCGTAGTCGTAATTGCGCACCAGCAACGGCTCATCCCCGGTCCAGATGGCCTGCGAACACCCGGCAAGATACCGCGGCGGGCAGTAAAAGCTGAGAAACCGCGCTTTAAGATCGCTGCCGCCCACCAACTCGCTCAGATCGTCGTAAAGCGCCAAGATCTCAGGCATGTGGTTGGCGACCGCTTGCCGCGAGGCGTGATAGGTAGGCCTGCTGGAAAGCCCTTCGCGGGACCACCATTTTGCATATGAGGGCCAGTAGCTCTTAAAACGTGCCGCCCATTTCGGGCCAGGTCTGTTTTCGCTAATGGCATGGAACTCAAGCGGCATGCGGTGGGTGATACTCCAAATCGGGCCAAAGCGAAAAGAGATTACGAAGCGTCGCTTGCCGAATCTGCGCGGCGCGTGTCGAGACGCACCGCGCCCTTAACATTGAGATCGCGCTGCGGAAAGGGCACCTCGATGCCGTTCTCTTTGAACTTACGCCACACTTTGCGCATGACGTCGCTCGTCACATTGGCGACGCCGTTTTCAGGATCGTTAATCCAAAACCGCAGCTCAATGTTGATGGAGCTATCGCCAAATTCCCGCATGAGGCAGTTGGGCTTGGGCACAGACAAGACGCGCTCAACCTCGCCTGCTGCCTCGATGCAAAGCTGCAGCGCAAGATCCACATCCGCGTCATAGGCAATGCCCACTGGCATCCGGCGCCGCGTCACCTTGTCTGAATGGGACCAATTCGTAACGGGATTGGCGATCAGCACCTCATTGGGGATCAGTGTCTCCGTCCCGTCGCGGCTCAGCACAGAGACATAGCGTGTCGTCATCTTTTTGACCTGGCCGTAGGTGGGGCCGTAGGCGGTATCCACCTCGATCACATCCCCCGGTTTCACCGACTGATCGGCGAGCAGCGTGTAGCTCGCAAACATATTGGCGACCGTGCGCTGTAGGCCAAGCCCGATGCCGATGCCAAGCGCTCCGGAAAAGACGGCAAAGACCGTCAGATCGATCCCAATGGCGGCAAGCGCGATGACGACCGCAAGGATCGCCAACACCATGCGCAGGATCCGCACGATGAGCAGCCTCAGCGCGGAGCTCATCCGCTCCATGGTTTGCAGACGCCGTTCGACGAGCCCGGTGAGCAGCGTGCCACCCCAGATCAGAATGGCGACCAGCATGATGCCCTTCAGCAGCGCCCAAAGCGTGATGTTGACGGGACCGACCGTGAGGCCCGTGTCTTGCAGGAACTCGATCACCATGTCGAGGACGCCCACAGCATTGAGCGCCGCAGCGGTCCAGGCCACCCAGGAGAAGACCTTGCTCCAATAGGCTGAAGGGATGAAAATCGAGACGATGCGTATGACGATGAACGCCACGAGGAGCGAAATCACCAGGCGCATAAAGCCAATGGTGAGACCGTACCCCTCAAACGCAGCAATGGAGAGGGACAAGAGGATCGACCACGTCACTGGCATGGAGATCGAAGACACGGTGCGAATGAGCCGCTGCAAAGCGACACCCAGTTCGCGCTGCTTGCTCAGGTTCTGAAAAAAGCGTGCGACGCGCGCACGGAAAAGCACCGCGATGAAAAGCGTGCCGAAGATAACGGCGAGTTCGTAGGCGCTTTCAAAAGTGAAAACGCTCTCACGGAGCCATTGATAGATCAGGAGCGCATATTCGGTGACTTGCGAGGCCACCTCTTCCACTTCCTGTTCTACAATGGTCTGGTTTTCTTGCTCCATAGGCTACTCGCACAGACGGACCGGCCGCTTCATAAGACTGGCCGGTGTGTTTATCCTACATGATCTTGAAAGCAGGATCCTCATACGTCTGCGGAGAGGGCAAGGGTCGCGCCGAATATGCCGCTTTGATCCCGTTGATCCAGTCTTTGGACTTTTTCGTCAGTTGGAAGCTCTTCGTCATGGAGCGTCCACGCGTGACAAGAATGCCGAGATCGGCTCCTTCATAGCGGTAGTCACCGACGTTGGAGATGCGCAAAAAGAAGGCTTCATCCTCATTCTCGACGGCGCGGCGGTGATAATCGAAGCGGTCGAACACAACTGTGCCATCAGAACGCATCTTATAGATCCCCGATTGCGGCGCATGGGTGATGATGTCAACGCTGTCTTCGGTGTGTTTGATCACCATCTGCGACCAACTGTCGATCATGTCAGGGTCCGCCCAGCGGGCGTTCAACTCATCAACGTCGAGCTTGAACGGCTTTTTCGAGAACTCCAGCAAATGGAACAAAAAGAGCGGCGCATCCGCATGGGCAAAGGCGGCATGGTTGGTCATCGAAGACGCACCAGTGATGCGCGGGTTGAGTTCGCCAAGCCAGATATCATCGTTTTTCTTGTCGATCAGAAAGTCCAACTCGAAGTAGCCGCGATAGCCCTCTTTGCGCAATTGCTCCCCAAATTTGAACGTCAACTCCCGCGCCTTATTGCGCTGTTTGGGCGAAAAGGCGGTTGAGAAAATCTCATTCCCACACCAGCCGCCGCGGTAGGGCGTAAGCTCTTTGAAGCCGACGAGTTCGGTCATCAAAGGACCAACGATGGTGCCCTGTGAGGTCGCGCAGGCCTCAATTGCGGATCCGCGACAATCGATGCGCTTCATCACCTTGATTTCCCCTTCGCCGACGATCTCATGCTCATGCTTGCGGAAATCGGCCTCGGACTTGATGAAAAAGGTGGTGTGTCCGCTATCGCCAAACGCGGATTGCAACACCAGATCCGTGCCGATCCCGGCGTCCTTGGACACTTTTGTGAGGTGCTCGTAGTCTTTGATCTCGCTTAGGGCATTGGGGACCGATGGCACGCCCGCCTTGTTGCCCACCCGCACGGTTTCGATTTTGTTGTCCATGGATTGGCGCAGCTTGGCCTTGGGAAACCAGACCTCTCCGCCCAGCTCCTTGGCCAGCTTTTCGGTCTTTTCGTCAAACATGAGAAAGACAAACTTTGGCTTGCCGCCGCGCGATTTGACGTAGTCGATGACTTCCTTGTGGCTCAAAAGGTAGTTGTTGATGTCCTCAATCGACTGAAACTCATCATGAGGCAGTTCCGAGGGCACCAGCACATTCGGGTGACGCCCGTCAAAACAATCCATGTAGCAGATGTATTTGAAGTTCTTCGCCCACTCATCGATGCCCAGCAGATTGAAGTTCGTTGCCGAGACGAAATAGATCGGATCTTGGTTGGTGTGAAAGAAGCGTCTGATCTCCGAGATGTTTTTCAGGGTCTTTTTGGGCATGCTGTCACATCTTTCATTTTGCAGTCTTGGAAGTCGGTAGGGCGAAGGTTTTGAGCGCGTCTGGCGTAAACACCCGCAGGCCAAGATCTGGCCGGAAGCCGTGAATTTCACTGACGTCCAGCGCTTGCATAAAAGCCATGATCTCTTGGCTGATCACTTGGCCCGGCACAAGAATTGGAAAGCCGGGCGGATAAGGAATGATGAAGCTCGATGACACAAGTTCTTCGCCCGCCTTCAGCCGCTGCGTCACATCGCCGAGCGCCACGTAGTCACAGTTGTTCTCATCATAGGCAAGAAAGAATGCGCTTCGAATGTCGCCTTCTGGCGTTTCTGTGCTGGCACGGAAAACATCGTGAAAACGGCTGAAGTCTGGCAGAGGTGGCACTTGCTCCACCAGGCCCGTGACACGGTTTTCAAAGGAACGCCGCTCCATCTGGGAAGCGTCATCAAGAAGCTCATCCAGATCATTGGCGATCTCCACCAGCACTTCAATGAGATAGGCCACTGAAGAGCGCGTGGTGCCGATATTGGTCATAAACAGGATAGTGTTGCGCGACGTTTTGTTGATCTGGATGCCGTATTTATCCATTAAGATCTTGGTCTTGAACGTATCGCCGTCCCAGCCCGTGCCGCCAACGGCGAGCGTGATGCGGGTGGGGTCGAGGACAAACTCATCGTCCGACCACATCGACCAATCATCAAGCCATCCCTCGTCTTTTTGGTAGTAGGCTTCCACGCCGCTTTTACGGTAAGCCTCGGGGATCATGTGAGAAATCGTGAGAACCTTGAAGTATTTCTTCAACTTAGGGTGCGTGGCCACAGCCCGCCGGATCGCCATCGCACTTTCAACCTGCCGCTGAACAAATTCAAAGCCTTCCAATTCCACCTGCCGACGGCCCACATCGAGCGAGGCAATGATCTGATAATTCGGCGAGGTCGACGTATGCGTTATGTAGGCTTCGTGGAACGCCTGTTCCACTTCGCCTTTGAAATCTTGGTCGTTGACGTGGATCATGGAGCCCTGCCGCAAAGACGTGAGCGTCTTGTGCGTGGATTGCGTTGAATACACCCGTACGCGCGCGTCCGGGGGCGGCACGAGCCTTGTTTTCAACAGCTTCTTGTCGTCAGCATCCTTCAGCCTTTTTTGCTGTGCTTCCCAGGCGGCCTTGGCTTCCGGGGTGCGCAGTGTCTCGCGCAGTTGGTTGGCGACACCCATTGCGGTGCGCTGGCGGTAGGTCGGGCTGAACCGGGCAAACCCAAACCAAGCCTCATCCCACAGAAAGATCAGGTCCTTCTTGATGGCCAGGCATTCTTCCATCACCCGCTGCACGTTGTAGACAAGGCCGTCAAAGGTGCAGTTGGTCAGCAGAACCATGCGGACCTGATCGAGCTTTCCCGCCGCCTTCAATTTCAAAAGTTGGTGCTTAATTTCGTGGGTCGGTACCGCCCCGTACATCGAATACTCATGCAGCGGATAGCTGTCCATGTAGACGACGCTCGCCCCTGCCAAGACCATGCCGTAGTGGTGCGATTTGTGACAGTCGCGATCCACAAGAACGATGTCCCCGGGCCGCACCACCGATTGCACGACGATCTTGTTGCAGGTCGATGTCCCATTGGTGGCAAAGAAGGTGTGTTTTTAGCCAAAGGCGCGGGCCGCAAGTTCTTGGGCTTCTTTGATGGGGCCTCTGGGCTCAAGCAGGCTGTCCAGGCCGCCGGACGTCGCAGAGGTCTCGGCAAGAAAGATGTTGGGGCCATAAAATGCACCCATATCCTGGATCCAGTGCGACCGGCTGATCGATTTCCCGCGGCTGATCGGCATCGCGTGAAAGACACCCGTTGGCTGTTTGGAGTATTCGGTGAGCGCGGTGAAAAACGGTGTTTTGTAGCGGCGGTGCACGCCCCGCAAGATATTCAGATGCAGCTCCAGAAAATCTTCTTGGTTGTAGAACACCCGTCGGCAGCGGCCAAGATCGAGACCGGCGATGTCTTCTGCTGACCGGTCGGTGATCAGATAGGCATCAAGCTCGGGCCTAATCGTCGCGATGAGCCTGCAGGCGGCCGGTCCATATTCATAGGGCTCAATGTTGTCGACTTCTTGATCGTCACGCAGCGACGTCAGAAAATGCTGCAGGATCGGCAGTTTGATTTGAGACTTGAGCGACAGACCCGGCCGCACAACGACGGCTTGCACGTTGTGATTAAAGAGGATCCCGATCAGCGCGTCTTCTAGGGATGGGACAACCACCGGCTCGTAGACAAACGCGTCTTCGGGGCGGCGCATCCGCTGCAGGCTTTGACGCAGGAAGCGTGCGTGTTGATCCGTGGCGTCGTCCACAATCATCACTTCAAAGTAGGGACGCCCCAAGGCGCGCGCCTCTGGCGAAAGGGCGGCCTCTTCTTCAAAATCCTCGGTATCGACATCATCTGCGACAAGCGGGATGGACCGGCGACGATACGCGCCGGACGCCAGCGCGCGCGTCACCCGCCGGGCCGAGGTTGCGAGATCCTCCAGATTGCCTTGCTGCAGTAACTTGCGCAGATAATCAAAGCCGTGTTTGCCCGGAAACGCCCAATAGCGCTCAATGGGCTCGAGCGCCTCAAATAAGGTCTCAAGCGCGGCCATTTGTTTCTTGGCAAGCCGCCCCTCCGCCCCGTGACGATGGAGCCCTTCAGCCGCCTCGCGCAGAGCGGACCAACGATCCGCGCGCAGTTGCGTGGCGCTATAGTAGTCGTTGATCGATGGCAGTTTGCTTTGCTGCGTTTGCAAGTTCATGCCTTGCTCCCTTGCTTGCTTTCTTGCGCCAAGATCTCGCGACGCTGGTTAAACGGATCCGGTCTTCCCGTGAAGTACGGTAAAGTCAGGTGCTTGATTCCCAGGCGGCTTTTCGGACTCCAGCGCCGTGCGAGGATCAGCACCGCGCAATCCGCTGGCAGAGCCCTGGCGCGGTGTCTCAAGCGGCCCCAAGGTCTGCAGATATGCATCTGTTCCGCTGTTCCGGTCATAGACTGTAAAGTCGGCCTCCCGGTCGCGGAAGCTTTTCAGCACTTGCCCCAAACCGCGCATGCCGGTTTCCCGCTGACGCCGCACAAGATCAAGATCCACCTCAATGGGGAACATGTCTTCTTGTCCAGCGCATTGGTGTAGCACGGTCGCGGAGGGATCGACGACCAGTGAACGGCCGACGCCGCCAGAGCCCAGACCGTTCACATCAAAGACATAGCACTGGAACTGCGCGGCCGTCGCGCGGGCAATCGCAACTTCCGCATCCCGGTCTGTTGTCCCCGTCAGCACAGGGTGAAGCAGCACTTCTACCCCTTGGCTCGTGAGTTGGCGCGTGGTTTCCGGAAACCAGATGTCATAGCAGATCGAAAGGCCAAAGCGACCCACCTCGGGTATGTCAAAGACGCAGAATTCCGTTCCGGCCGCGATGCCCGCCTCATACGGGCGGAAGGGAAACATCTTTGAGTATTTCGCGACAATCTCGCCCTGCGGATTGATCACCACGGAGGTGTTGGTGATTTTCCCATCGGCGTGCTTTTCGAACATGGAGCCCGGGATGAGCCAAACTCCGTGACGCCGCGCATCCTCTTGGAACTGGTTGAGCGTGTCATTTGGGAAAGGTTGCGCATAGGTACCGAGCGGGCCAAAGGGCGCAAGCTCAGAAAACAGGATCATCTGCGTCCAAGGGAAGCGCGCCATGAGCACGTCGATGCGCTGGCGCATGCCTTCGACATTGGAATGGACGGCTGAGACGTGCATCTGCACGCCTGCAATTGCAAAAGGGGTCATCGGGTTTTGGTCTCCGCTCGATCAGACAAATCCTGTTGTCCATTTTGTAGTTCACGGGTTTTACGCGCCGGTGTATCGTTCTCGTTGAAAGTCTGCCCTGCCATCACCGCACGACCAAAACCGGCCGCGGTGAATGGTGAACCACTTTGCCCGCGTTCGAGCCCACCAAGCGGCTTGTCAAGTCGTCTGGTGGATGAGACGCAATGACAATCAAATCCGCGCCGAGGTTTTCCGCAGTCCGCAGAATAGCCTCTGGCACATGTCCATGGGCCACGTGCACTTCCACGTGGCCGGATGCAGGCGCATTTGTTTCAGCAAAGGTCTGCAGAGCGTGTTTCAGTTTCTCCATCGCTTTCTTTTCGGCACCATCGGGCAAGAAAGAAGCGATCATGGCGGAGCCCAGATCATGCACGATCCCGAGCAGGTGTATCTCACCGCCCTCATCGGCAATCTGCATCGCCATCGGAAGCGCTTTGTCCCACGACCCGCTGTGCTCAACGTCAATTGGCAAGAGGATTTTTTTGAACATCAAAGATCCTCCTAGGCGATGGCGGGTTGTGGCGTCGCGCGGCGGCGTTGCATGGCAACGATCAGTCCCAACAGTAAAAACGCCGGGACAAACATAAAGTACTTCGAGGGTTGGCTTGCAGGTGCCAGGACTTGCGTGATCTCCTGATCCCAGTCGAGCCCCGCCTTTGCTGCGGGGCTGTCAAAAGTGACGTTGTCGATCAGGATTTGGCCCCCGTTGTCGATGTATTCGACACCTGCGTTGAGCAATCGATCCGCACCCGTTGCCCCTTCACTCACCGGCAAAAGCGCCGTGAAAGTCACCGGATCGCCGACAGAATTGAGCCCGTTGACGGTGAGGCGCAGGTCTTGGCCGACGGCGGCGTTTTCCAACGCCTGTTCGATCTGGGCCGGGGGCACCTCGGTGAAAGGCGGTGCCACCATGTCCATCCAGAACCCAGGCCGGAAAAGGGTAAAGGCGATCAGCAAGAGAAGCAGGGATTCGTAAATGCGGTTGCGCGTGATGAACCAGCCTTGCGTCGCCGCCGCAAAGAGGAGCATCGCGATTGTCGCGACAAGAAACACGAATATGCCCTGTGCCCAGGTCACGTCTATCAGCAGGAGTTCCGTATTGAAGATGAAGAGGAAAGGCAGGGCGGCGGTGCGCAAGCTGTAGAAAAACGCCACGACCCCTGTACGGATGGGATCGCCGCCCGATACGGCGGCCGCCGCAAAGGAAGCGAGGCCAACGGGCGGCGTCACATCTGCCATGATCCCGAAGTAAAAGACGAAGAGGTGCACCGCGATCAATGGCACGATGAGGCCGTTCTGCTGGCCAAGGGTCACAATCACCGGCGCCAGTAGTGCCGAGACGACGATGTAGTTGGCCGTTGTCGGCAGGCCCATTCCCAGGATCAACGACAGGACCGCCGTCAGCAAAAGGATGAGCAGCAGATTGCCGCCTGAGAGGACTTCTACGACGTCTGCGAGGGCGGAGCCAACACCGGTTTGGCTGACTGCGCCGACGATGATTCCGGCGGTCGCTGTCGCGATGCCGATGCCGATCATATTACGGGCACCTGCTTCAAGCCCTTCAAGCAGTTCGCGGAACCCGCGGGCGACTGCGCCGCCAAAATCGCCCTCGCCGCGGAAGATCGCCTCGATTGGGCGCTGCGTGACAAGAATGAAGATCATGAAAGAGGCGGCCCAGAAGGCGGAAAGCCCTGGCGATTTACGGTCCACCATCAAGGCCCAGACCAGAACCACAACGGGCAAGAGAAAGTGAAGCCCCGCACGAATGGTCGGCCCGGGCGGTGGCAGTTTGGAGACCGGTGCATTGGGGTTTTCCAGCTTCAGCCGTGGCTGTTTGGACGAGACAAAAAGCAGGGCCACATAAACAAGGGTGAGCCCACCAAAGACGATCCAAGGTGCCGCAGCGCCAAAGGTCGGGCGGATCCAACCCATGGTGTAGTAGACGGCAAAGGACAGCCCGCAAATAACCGCAATGGTAAAGGCCAGGCTGATCAGCCAGGCGACCAGCGGCTTTGGCTCAACCGCGCGCGGCAGCCCCTGCATGTTTGCCTTCATGGCTTCCAAGTGCACGATGTAGACCAGCGCGATGTAGGAGATCACCGCGGGCAAGAACGCATGTTTGACCACGTCGAAATAGGGAATGCCCACATATTCCACCATCAAGAAGGCCGCCGCGCCCATGACAGGCGGCATGATCTGACCGTTCACAGAACTTGCCACTTCGACCGCACCGCCTTTCTCTGACGAAAAACCGACCCGTTTCATCAGCGGGATCGTGAAAGTGCCGGTGGTCACAACATTGGCAATCGACGAGCCCGAGATCAGCCCTGTCATTGCCGAAGAGACCACAGCCGCCTTAGCAGGACCCCCGCGCATGTGGCCCATCAAGCTAAAGGCGACCTGGATGAAGTAGTTGCCCGCCCCCGCTTTATCGAGGAGCGAGCCGAACAGCACGAAGAGAAACACAAAAGATGTCGAGACCCCCAAGGCGATGCCAAAGACGCCTTCGGTTGTGATCCACTGGTGGTTCGCCACAACGCCGAGTGATTTCGCGCTGTGCGCGATGATGCTGGGCATGCTGGGGCCGAGAAATGTGTAGGCCAGAAACACCGATGCGACGATCGTCAATGCGGGGCCAAGCGCGCGGCGTGTAGCTTCGAGCAAAAGCATCAAGCCGATGACGCTGATCACCAAGTCTTGAGTGATCGGAGCGCCGACCCGGGTGGCGATCTGATCATAGGCAAAAAAGATGTAAAGAGACGTGATGGCCCCAGCGATGCCCAAAGCCCATTCCCAAGGCGGCACGCGTTCTTTGGGCGAGCCGAGCAGGATGGCTGCAACAATGAGGGCCGCCACCAAGACAATCCACCAGCCCTGCGCGACACCGCCAATCCCGGTCACAAACAAAAACGCCAATAAAATGGGCACACCGATGCCCAGCACGAGTTGGAAGGGTGTGCGCGCGGCAGGATAGGCCGCATAGGCAAGGAACAGCGCAAAGGCGAGGTGGAACGATCGCGCTTCCGTGTCGTTAAAAACGCCAAAGCCGAACATAAAGGGCAGGGGCGAAGCGATCCAAAGCTGGAACAAGGACCAGATGATCGCCACAATCGTGATGAAGCGGGCGATGGCGAGGGACGGACTGCGTCCGCCGGTGTCAGAGGAGGCGACAAGCTCATCAAGCTCCGTCTGGCTCAGCCCGCCTTTCCCGGCCGCCTCGTTTTCAATCGCCGCCGCTTGGGTCTGATCCTTGTTCGACATTGCGCGTCCCCCGATGTCTTCTTGTGGCTGACACTTTTGGGGCGGTCAGCCGAGCCGTTGGACAGCCCGGCATAACGCGGGCTGTCCAGCCTTGTTGGACTGAGCTCAGTTGATCCAGCCGCGCTCCTTGTAATACTTCTCTGCACCGGGATGCAGCGGCGCACTCAAACCGCCTGCGATCATCTCTTCTTCGGTCAGATTGGCAAACGCAGGATGCAGGCCCTTAAAGCGGTTGAAGTTGTCAAAGACGGCTTTCACGACCGTGTAGACAACATCATCCGGCACAGTTGCTTTTGTGACAAAGGTGGCTTTTACACCGAATGTCGGAATATCAGCGTCATTGCCTTTGTACATACCGCCAGGAATGGTCGCTTTGGCGTAGTAGGGGTTATCCGCCACGAGCTTGTCGATCGCGTCGCCCACCACCGGGATCAGCTTGGCATCGGTTGTGGTGGTCGCTTCTTGAATGGATCCGTTCGGGTGACCCGCAGTGAAGACAATTGCATCGACCTTGTTGTCGCCCAAAGCAGCGGATTGTTCGGCTGACTTGAGCTCGGAGGCGAGCGAAAAGTCATCCATGCTTTTGCCCATTGCGCCTAGAACGACTTCCATCGTGCCGCGTTGACCAGAACCAGGGTTGCCCACGTTCACGCGCTTGCCGAACAGGCTGTCAAAGTCGCTCGCGCCGCTGTCGGTGCGGGCCACGACTGTAAAGGGCTCACCGTGCACCGAGAAGACGGCGCGCAGATCCTCGACCTGCTTGCCCTCAAACTCAGAAGTGCCGTTGAACGCGTGATACTGCCAGTCTGATTGGGCCACGCCCATGTCCATGTCGCCCGCCGCGATGGCATTGATATTGGCAATAGACCCGCCCGTAGAAGGCGCTGTGCACTTTAGGTTGTGCTCTGACGAGCCGCGGTTAACAAGACGGCAAATGGATTGTCCAACCACGTAATAGACACCGGTCTGCCCACCCGTCCCAATTGTGATAAACCGTTCTTGCGCGGCAAGTGCTGTGGCCGAGCACAGCGAGAACGTCGCTGCAATTGTCAGCTTTGTGAAAGTAGTCATGGTTTCTCCCTTTTTCTCTTCATTGTTTCCATTTCCTTGACGTTAACAAATTGCCACGTGATTTCAACAAGTTGATTCAGATTGCTGCGCAAGGGCCTGATTCTGAACCGCGATTTGAGCGTCGACAGCACGCTAAAAGCTTGGCGGCGTGCAGGCGCTGACGATCACGCAAGGGTGCTCGCCAAGGTTGCGAAATCTGTGAGGAATCCGACTGTCAAACAGATATCCGTCCCCCGGATTGAGGACGCGAATTTGTTCTCCCACCGTGATCTCAATCACGCCAGCGATGACGACGCCTGCCTCCTCTCCGGTATGCTCAATGAGGTCGGGACCTGTGTCGGCGCCGGGTGGGTAGGTCTCGTGCAAAACCTGCAACGCATGTTTGGAGGCATTGCCCAACTGGCGCAACGACACCCGCGCAGCCCCATTCCCAAGCCCCAGTTCTTGCGGTGAAATCTCTGTAAACTCATCAGCCGCGTAGAAGTACTTTGACGCACCAGCTTCTTCGACCTGAGCAAAAAATTCGGACAAAGGCATCGGAAATGCATCCAGCAGGCTTTTGAGCGAAGAGACCGAGGGGCTGGACTTGTTTTGCTCGATCAGTGAGATCGCCGCGCTGGTCAGGCCAGCGCGTGCCGCGAGATCTCTTTGCGACAATCCACGTGTCTCACGCACTTCTTTCAAACGCCCTCCTATGTCCATGAAGTACCCACTTGATCCCTGATAAAAATACTTGATCGCAAGGAATGCTGGGCGTCAAGTGGCAATTTTACGCCTCAAATTGATCGTACAAGCCGGTGATTGACAATTATTATGGCCAATTGATAAATATAATGATCATCCCGCATCCGCTTGCGGGGGATCGATTCCCGACACTGGCTGTTCAGGAGCTTTGCCATGTCCACCACAAAAGAAACGAAGAAAAAGACGAAAGCACCGCGCGCTCGGCGCGCTTCACCAAGGAAAACAGAGGCTGTCGTCTCACCACCAGAGACCCTGCCCACACCCGTTGAAATGGGCACCGTCCCAAGCGCGCCCTCCCGCACAACCAACGCCGCACTGCTCGCCCGCCGGGAGGCTGCGGTTGCCCGGGGCGTCGCGTCTGCAACACCGGTCTTTGCACAAATGGCCGAGAACTCTGAACTTTGGGATGTTGAAGGCAACCGCTACATCGACTTTGCGGGGGGCATCGCGGTTCTGAACACAGGTCACCGGCACCCCAAAGTGGTTGAGGCCGCAAAAGATCAGGAAGATCGCTTTACGCATACCTCCTTTCAGGTCGTCCCCTACGAGCCCTATGTCGCGCTGGCCGAGAAGGTGAACGCGCTTGCGCCAGGGGACTTCGCCAAGAAAACCCTGCTGGTGACAACCGGGGCGGAAGCCGTTGAGAACGCGGTCAAGATTGCGCGCGCGGCAACGGGCCGTCCGGGTGTGATCGCGTTTTCGGCGGGGTATCACGGCCGCACGCTTCTGACGCTCGGCATGACCGGCAAAGTTTCGCCGTATAAGAAAGATGTGGGTCCATTCCCGTCCGATATCTTCCGGGTGCCCTTTCCCAATCTGCGCGATCAGATCTCGGTTGAGGTTTCGATCCGCGCGCTGGAAATGCTCTTTCTCACGGATGCGCAGCCCGAGCGGGTTGCCGCGATCATCCTTGAGCCAGTGCTGGGGGAGGGCGGCTATCATCCGGTGCCTGCTGAGCTATGGGTGGCGCTGCGCGCGATCTGCGACAGACATGGCATCATGCTGATCTCCGATGAGATCCAAGCTGGCTTTGGCCGCACCGGCACTTGGTTTGCAATTGAGCATTCCGGTGTGGTCCCGGATCTGATGACCTTCGCCAAAAGCGTTGCTGGCGGCTATCCGGTCGCCGGCGTGGTTGGTCGCGCCGAGATCATGGACGCGGTCGAGCCAGGCGGCCTTGGCGGCACCTACGGCGGCAATCCGGTTGCCTGTGCTGCTGCTCTTGCGGCGATCCAGGCGATTGAGGAGGAAGGCTTGCTCGCCCGCTCAACGCATCTGGGCGAGGTGATGCGCGGGCGCCTGTCCGACATGGGCGCGCGGGTGGCACCCTACCGGATGTGGGACATTCGCGGTCTTGGCGCGATGCTGGCGGTGGAGTTTGTCACCGATTTTGAAACCGGCACGCCGGATGTCGCGCTCACTAAGTCTGTGATCGCACATGCGCTGAAGCGGGGGCTGATTCTGCTGGCCTGCGGTATGCATGGCAACGCCGTGCGCATCATGGTGCCACTCACGGCGTCCGACGCGATCATTGAAGAGGGCATGGGCATCCTTGAAGCGGCGCTGGCCGATGCCATTGCCGACGAGCGCGCTCTGGCGGCATAGGTCCGACCAAAAGAATGCCGGAGCGGTCCGATGATCGCTCCGGATACTGCGTTTTTGGTATCTGCTCCTTGGCCAGTTTGGCGGGACGGGATCAGCAACGGGCAACGGCGCAGGATACGTGAACCTCATTTGATCCATCGCGTCGGTGCGCCGTTCTAAGTGACTAACTTGGCGCGTTTCCCGACCAAAGTCATCTTACACGCGGCGCCATAGCGCTTCAAAAACTCAACTGACCTCCCCCAAGGTCAAGGCAAAGCTGTCGTGCTTATCCAGTTGGTTTGTAAGGTAGGTTAGCTTGGATGCCGTCTCATTTGCAAATTCGTTCACGGCCTCGACCACGCCGTAGCGCTCTGTCGGAGACACCCAACGAACGTAGTCATGACCCGCAATGATGCCGCCGGGCCTGACGACCCTCGCACATGCATCCAGATCAAGCCGTACATTGTCATAATCGTGGGCCGCGTCGATGTAGACCCAATCTATCGAGTTTGCCTCGAGTTTGGGAAGTTCAGCCTGGGAATACCCACGCCTGATCTCCACCTGTCCGCTTGCAATCTGAGAGCTCAACGTCTTCTCTAGGCGGGCCAAGCTGCGGGGCGAATAGTCTTCGATGTCCTCGACGTCCCACGGATCAATGAGATAGAGTTTATTTGGCTGGGCACGTTTCAGCATTTGCAAAGATAACCCGCCCGTAGCGACGCCGACCTCAGCCCCCACCGCGCCTTTTGGCAGCCTGTCGAGCAGTTCAAAAACATCGTTCAGGACTTCGGCACCAGCTACTAGGGGCGGATCAATCGCAACCCATTTGGGCTCCAAGCGCATATGCTCGCGATACGCGCGCCGCATTCTAATGTGGGTTCGAAGCACATCGGGTGCGATTGAGCGAAGAATATTAAGCATCGCTCTACTATATCGTTAATACAGTGTTAGCACTATCTCAGAAGGGATCTTTCTCCAGCACTTTGTGTATACTGTGGTTCAGCCGAGCGCAGTGCACCTCAACGGATCAAATAGACGCTTAGATTGTCGTGGATCCACGTCCTTCAAATTGCTGCACACGAACAGCGGCTAGTTGGTAAAAAATGCAACATCGACGTGAGACAATGCTGGATAAGAGGTTCGAGCCACAGCCATACCCGCCGCACCAACCAGCTCGGTCTCGCAAAGACGAAGAGTACCAATCTCGACCCTGTTCAACCTTGCTGACACGTCACCGATACAGTGGCCGGACTGTGTGAGGCACTAGGCCAGCAGACGTTTGTCCGTCGCGCCGGTGATGCAGACGGTGTGCAATGATCCCACCTCTTTAGCTTCGCTCAAATCGACTTCAGTGAACTGCTCCGTGCGCCCCATGGTTTCGCTCTCCATCAGAACCTGATGCCACTGTCCGACCTGCGCCTGCAAATGCCGGCCTACGCGTTTCGCGCCAACCTCTCTTAAGCGGGCCGCCCGTTCTTTAATCAGCTTGCCATGAACCGCTGGCATGCGTGCTGCTGGCGTATTTGGCCGCGGCGAATAGGGAAAGATGTGCAGCCACGTCAGCCCACACTCATCGACCAGTTTGAGGCTATTTTCAAACATCTCTTCCGTCTCGGTCGGGAAACCCGCGATGATATCGGCTCCAAACGTCATGTCAGGACGGCTGTTTCGCGCCGCGGCACAAAATGCAATGGCATCTTCACGCAGGTGCCGCCGCTTCATGCGTTTGAGGATCAGGTTGTCTCCGTGTTGGAGCGACAAATGCAGGTGCGGCATCAGCCGGTGTTCGCACGCTATTGCTTCCATCAGTGCTTCATCGACCTCGATCGAATCAATAGAACTGATCCGCAATCGCGCCAGATCCGGAACAAGCCGCAAAATCCGCAGCACCAGATCGCCGAGGCGGGGTGTGGACGGCAGATCGGCCCCCCAAGAGGTCAGATCGACGCCGGTGAGTACGACCTCGCGGAAGCCCCGATCCACCAGGCGCTTGATTTGATCCACCACCACCCCGGCAGGAACCGAACGTGAATTCCCCCGGCCGTAGGGGATGATGCAGAACGTACACCGATGATCGCATCCGTTCTGGACCTGAACGTAGGCGCGACTGCGCGTGCCAAAACCGTCGATCAAATGCCCGGCCGTTTCTGTGACCGACATGATATCATCGACCTGTAACGCTTCGGTTTCGCCGACGAAGTCCGCTGATAATCCGCGCCACGTCTCCGCCTGCATCTTTTCGGTGTTGCCGATGACGGCATCAACTTCGGCCATTTGCGCAAAGCGCTGAGGTTCTGTTTGCGCCGCGCACCCTGTCACGATGATCCGCGCATCGGGATGTGCTTTGCGCAGTTTGCGGATGTCTTGGCGGGCTTTGCGCACGGCTTCTGATGTCACCGCGCAGGTATTTACGACAACCGAATTTCGCAGTCCCGCCTCTGCTGCAAGATCCTTCATGGTTTGCGTTTCATAGGCGTTCAAACGGCAGCCATGGTTTGAAAAAACGGGTGCGTTCATGTCACGCTCTCAAGAAATGACCGCGTCAAAACGCCGTCAAAGACATGCGCGGTGGGGCCAGTCATCCAAACACCATCTTCTCGCCAATCTACGGCCAAGGGCCCGCCGTCGAGGTCAATCTGGACGCGCCGCCCGGTCAGGCCTCGCCGCACGGCGGCAACGCAGGTTGCGCAAGACGAAGAGCCTGACGCCAGTGTGATGCCAACCCCGCGCTCCCAGACCCTCATCCTGATGTGATCTTCACCGACAATCCGAGCCACCTGTACATTGGTCCGCTGTGGAAAGAGCGGGTGGTGTTCAATCGCCGGGCCGAGTTCCGTCAGATCAACGTCGTCTACCGTTTCTACAAAGAAAGTGCAGTGCGGGTTGCCCATCCCGGTGGCCGTCGGTGTCCCCTCGAGCGGCAGGTAAAGCGTGTCCATCTCTTGCGCCAGCGGGATCTCTTTCCAATGCACCTGCGGCTGGCCCATATTTACGCTTGTCTCTCCCGCGCCTGCGTCTCTGGCGGTAAGGGTGCCGTGATCGGTGCCCAAGTGGATTTCCTGCGCGCCGCTTTCGTCCATCAAGAACCGCGCGATGCAGCGGGTGGCATTCCCACAGGCAGATGAATGGGAGCCATCAGAATTGTAAAACGTGAGATGCGGTTGCGCGTTGCGATGGCTGAGCAGCGCCAGTTGGTCGAACCCGACGCCAAACCGCCGATGCCCAATGCCTTTGGCCAATGCGTCGGTCATCGCAGGATCAAACGCGCGCGCGTCAACAATGACAAAATCATTGCCCAGCCCATGCATTTTCATGAAGGGCAGCCCGCCTGTTGAATCGACCGTCATCGCGTCCCTATACCCTTGAGCTTGCGACATATCCAGCATCGGCTGGGTTTTCCTGGCTTTGCCCTTGACCCGCCGGAACATGGTTTCTAAACCGCAGTTGTGGGCCGTTAGCTCAGTTGGTAGAGCAACTGACTTTTAATCAGTGGGTCGCAGGTTCGAATCCTGCACGGCTCACCACTGAAAGGCATTATTTTTCAATGCCTTTGTTCACCCTGACCGACCGCTTTTAATCTGACCCTAACGCAGGGGAATTTTCTGGGGGACATATGGGGGCAAGCTACCAATCTCTACGGACTTGGTTGAGGAGCCAGTAACTCCAACAGTACAACGTTCACGTGGCAATTGTTCCGTCCTTCAACTCATTTCCGTAGCGGGAAATCAGGGTCAGAAGAGTTGGTACTGGTTTTTCGACCAGTTTGCAGTCCATTTTAAGGTGGATCTTGGTTTCGTTTCTGGCTGCTTTCTTCTCTTCAAACTGTTGGGTGTCATAGGACTTATTGGGGTTCAATATTCCTTGCCTGGAATGAGGCGGGTCTGCGTTGTATCTGGTCATCCATTTGCCGATGCCAGCCCGCGCCTCTGAGCCAGTTTCAAACGCGTTGAGATAGACGCATTCGTACTTCAGAGATCACCAGAGACGCTCGATCATGCGGTTGTCGATCCAGCGGCCAAGGCGATCCATTGAGATTTTGACCTTCGCGTCCTTGAGCGTGTTGGTCCATTCGATCCCGATGAACTGGTTGACCTGATCCGTATTTTTAATCTCGGGCGCGCCGTATCGATCCAGCGCCTCTTTCAAAGCCTCGACGCAGAAGTCAGCTTCCATGCTGTTGCACAGACGCCAGCTGAGAACCTTGCGGCTGTACCAGCCCATGATCGAGACCAAGTGCAGGAACCCGCGACGCATGGTTACATATGTGATGTCTGCGCACCAGCTGCCCGACAATGCATTCAGAGGGAATGTCACTAGAGGAGGACTTGGTGCGGTCGGTCAATCTTCACCCCCTTTAGCCGGCGAGCCTTGTGCGCCATTGGTTCAAGTACAATGGCGAGTGCCAGACCTTGTGCTCCGGGTGCTTCTTGGACCTGTTCGAAGCTTGATAGATCGGCACAAGGCGCATTTTACGCATCAAACGGCGCATTTGACGGCGACCGCATTTGTGATTACGGCGCTGCAGGAACCGCGCCATTTGCCGCGATCCGTACCACGGGGTTTCCAAAAACTGCTTGTCCCTCTTGCCAGATTTGCGTTCGCAAATCGCCTGCCGTGCGGCGGATGATCTCCATGATCTTCAGGTTCGCGGCGCATACACCAACAGGTTGATGATCCAGGTTGGAGCGGCTCAAGCTCAGCAAAGCGCGTGGGCGGCCCTGGCTCAACTTGTGGTCCGCGCTCACCATTTTCTGCCTCGCGTCCCGAGCAACTGATGCGAGGCGTTCGCCAAAAAATCTTGCTCCACGACAAGTTGGCCGATCATAGACTGCAGCTTTTCTATCTCAGCCTTAGACGCATGGGTTTCATCGGATTTACCCCGCTCAAAGGCATTGGACTTGGTGGCAATCGCTGCACGCTTCCAGGTACTGATCATGTTTGGATACACGCCGTATTTCTTGGACAATTCCGCCAGGGTCATTTCCTCGCGGTTCGCCTCCAAGGCTACCTTCGCCTTGAATTCAGGAGAGTGGTTCTTTCCTTTGGCCATTCGCGATCGTCTCTTTCGTCATGCGATCCACCTTAAACACCCGGCCGATTTTCCGCGACAACCTCTGATGCTACAGTTTGACCAAAGGCCTGGTGTCAGAGATGCATGTTGGCGTTGGTTGCCGCGCAAGCATCGGGCAGCTCAGAGCCCGATATGGAGGTGAATTTTTTTGCGGCATACGCTCGCAGTAGAGCGCCTTCTGTGCCCGCCTCATTTTCAATGCCGTACCGAGGCCTTAGAACATGCCATCAGGGATGACCGCATCACGCGCCAGCCCAATTCATCACTTGTTAGAATCGAATGCCTATTTGTTGCGCACATCAGCAGGGAGAGCGCGCGAATGGACTATGTCAGCACGTTATGGATCGTGATCTCGGCAGTCATCGTGCTGAACATGCAGGCCGGCTTCATGTGTCTTGAGGCGGGTGCCGTTCGATCAAAGAACGCTGGCAACGTCGCTCTGAAAAACCTCTGCGATATGTGCTTCGTTAGCACGGTCTACTGGGCGGTCGGTTTTGGTTTAATGTACGGGCCGAGCTATCAGGGTTTGGTCGGCACCGGGCCGTTCATGCCAGAGTTCAAAAGCGACACGCTGGCGGACTTCGCGGCGTTCTACATGTTCCAGATGGCGTTTGCCGCCACTGCCGCAACGATTGTGTCTGGCGCAGTGGCCGAGCGCGAACGATTCACCGGCTACATCTTCCTCAGTATATTGACAGGCGGCGTGATCTACCCGATCGCCGGGCACTGGATCTGGGGCGGTGCATGGGGCGGAGGCAGCCCCGGGTGGCTCGCACAAATGGGTTTTATCGACTTTGCCGGGGCTACTGCGGTTCACTCAGTCGGCGGTTGGGCCGCTTTGGCGGCGGTTTTGGTGCTTGGGCCCCGTCTAGGGCGCTTTGGGGCGCGGCGGCGAAAATTTGAAGAAAGCTCTATCGCGCTGTCTGCCCTGGGCGCGATCCTGTTGTGGATATGCCGGCTGGCTTTCAACGGAGGCAGCGCATTGGCATTTGACGCCAGATGCACCGGTCATCATCGTGCACACGATGATGACCGGTGCATCTGGCGGGATCGTCGGCACCATCGCGTCCAAACTGCTTTACAAGCACTACCGCGTGGATCTGATCATCAATGGCGTCTTGGCTGGCCTGGTGGCTGGAACCGCGGGTGTGCATCTGTTTGATGAACTTGGTGCGCTCGCGGTCGGTGCACTCGGGGCTATTGCGATGCTCATCGCCAGCGAGGCGCTCGAGCAGTTTGAACTGGACGATGTCGTGGGCGCGGTCCCAGTACATCTTGCCGCTGGAATTGCAGGCACATTGGCAGTGCCTTGGATCGCACCCGTCGCGCAACTTGGCGACGCCACGCGGCTTGAGCAGTTTTACGTCCAAGCCGCAGGCGTTGCCGCTGTTGGCGGTTGGGTTATGGGCGTGGCGCTGCCGGTTGCCTATGTGCTGCGCAGCGTCGGGCTCTTACGGGCCACGGCGAAAGCAGAGGTGCACGGGCTCAATCTTTCAGAGAACCGAAGGGCGAACGCACTGTATGAATTGGTGCAGGACATCAAGCTTCAGGCGCGCAGCACAGGGCCAAAAGCCCGCATGGCGGTTGAGCGCTCAACCGATGCCGGTGCCCTCGCACTGCGCTATAACTCGATCCTTGAGCAGGTCGAAAATGAGATCGCCAAGCGCGTACAAAGCGTGCAACGAGAGCAAAAGCTGCATTCCGTCGCTGCTGAGGCATTTGAGGGTCTACGCGATGCGCATCGGGAATACGAAAAGGCCGAGCGCGAAGATGCGCTGACGGGACTTGGTAACCGCAAACTTTTGACCGAGTTTGTCTGCGCTTATGATGAGGATGAGCTAGCTGCGTCGAATATGCTCGCCATCGTGATTGATTTCGATCGGTTCCGGGACGTGAACGACCTATATGGTATTGCGTCTGGCGATGAAGTGCTTCGAACGCTGGGTGTGCGACTGCGCAATCAGGGTCTCTTTGAAGAAGCTTTCTATTTCCGAACAGCGGCGAACGAGTTTGTTGTCCTTGCCCACGATTATCTGGCAGCGGCAGAGGCGTCGTGGCTGTGTGACTGTCTACTCGACAGGTTGACGGCTGCAGTGCAGGTAGATGCGGCTCAGGTACGGCTGAGCGCTTCACTCGGTTTTGCTGTTTTGTCACCCGAAGAGACTCTGTCCAGCGGCCTTAAGCGCGCGGAGATAGCGATGCACAGCGCAAAGGCGCGCGGCCAAAATCAGGTTGTTCCCTATGCACCGTCATTGGGCGACGTTCACGGGAAGAAACTCTCTTTGATCAATGATTTTCGTGCAGCACTCGACCGTGATGAGATTACCGTTGAATTGCAGCCGCAGGTCGCGGCGCGCTCACAAAACCTCGTTGGGGTAGAGGTGCTGGCGCGTTGGAAGCATCCAACAAAGGGGCGGCAATCCCCTGCCGTGTTCCTACCGCTTGCCGACGAGCTTGCGCTGATGGGAGAGCTTGACCGGCGGGTTTTGGACAAGGCGATTGAGGCGCGCCACGTCTTGGAGCGGTCGCTCGGGTTTGCACCGCAAGTGGCGGTCAATGTCTCGGCCAAGCGGCTTGCAGAGCCCGGGTTGCTCTCTGAACTGCAATCGCGCGGAGGGTTTGTGCCGGCAGGGCTGACCTTCGAAATTTTGGAGACAGCGTTCCTTGACACTTTGACACCGGAGATTTCGACCCGCATCAATAGCCTCAAAGAAATGGGCATCGAGATCGAGGTGGACGACTTCGGTACGGGGCATGCGAGCTTTGCCTCCGTGCTTGCCCTCAAGCCAGACCGGTTGAAGACTGATCGCATGTTCGTGACAGGGGTAGAGCGGGATCCCGCGCGCCAGGAACTGCTGCGCTGTATTGTCGAAATGGCAAGGACTGTCTCGGTGGGGACGGTGGTCGAGGGCATCGAAAACGGCGACCAAGCTCGCGCCGCAACGGCCACCGGCGCGGATGTTTTGCAGGGTTACTATTTCTGCAGGCCTATGCCAACGCACAAATTTGTCGCTTGGGCGCGAAACTGGTCCCAAAAAACAGCCTGATTGATCGAAAACGGGAAAGCTGCTGGATCGTCGCAAGGTATATGCCACATTCGCAAGAGGAGCGGTCTCAGCATGAGCAGCGCAATCGAAAGGCCGCTGTGTGCCGCAATCGTTCAGTTGCCCTGACAAATCTCGTTGCGCGATGTTCGAATGGTCGAGTTTGCGGCCGCGCTGCGGCACGCTAGACTGCGCACTTGCAGAAGTTTCTGCGCTGCGAGCGCATTCAACAGAAAATGAAGACTTCCGCTTTGTGCTCATCGGGTCGGTTCGCTGCTTGAAGCACCTGCGGAGGCTTCGCGGCGGTATTGCCATTCACCTTCGCACAGTCGGACGGGGTAGGTGCGGACAAAACCGACCTTGGATTTTCACGCTTCGCTAAAGCAGCATTCATTTGCGCGCGCAGCGACCGATTTGTTGCATGGCCGCGCAAGTCACCGAACCTGCCGTTCATCAGTCCCATCAACCTCGAAGCGGAAACGTATCTTCGCCGCATGAATGACGTACGCGTACGGAACCGACTTTCGTGACTTTAGCCGCGGCTGGGCCAATGTCAGTTAAATGTTGAATTCCAAATCCGGCTTCGAGCGTAGTCTCGATCCGCATAGGCCTCGATAGCGTCAGCTAATTCATTGGGCGAAAGCCCGACTTCGCCTCTAGCGTGTTGGGTAATCTGCATCGTAAACCACGCGGTCACACCGCCTTCGGGTGGGTTTTTGAACCATGGAAACGGCGGCTCTACTCGTTCACCCTTCAGCCAGTTTTTCGGCAATTCAGGGTCGATTACCAAAGCACGCGCCATTCCAACCATGTCTGCCCTGCCACTTGCTACGGCACTTTCGGCTTGGGTGAGCGTTTTGAACCCCCCTGTAACCATCAAGCAAATGCTGGTTTTTGAACGCGCTCGCTCGGCGAAGTCCAAGAAGTATGGGCCGGCTCCAGCGCGGTCAGATGATGACTTTGCGCCGGGAAAATAAGTGCCACCGCTGATATCGATAAGGTCGATGGTTGTTTGGTCCACCGCCGCAATCACCTCAAGAGCTTCGTCCTCTGCAAAGCCGCCCTCAAGCTGATCTGTTGCGTTCAGTTTGACGCCAATGGGAAAGCCCGGCCCAACAGCATCTCGCACGGCGTCAATGACTTCCAGCAATAGCCGCATCCGGTTTTCCAGAGATCCCCCATAGGCATCCCCGCGCCTGTTGAACAATGGCGAAAGGAACTGGTTGAGTAGGAAACCATGCGCCGCGTGAATCTCAACACCGCCAAACCCAAGCTCTTTTGCAATGCTGGCCGTACGGGCAAATTCAAAAGGCAATGCTATGATCTCGTCAAATGAGAAGGCACCACACGTCAGGCCGGGCAGATCAAGTGCGCTTGGCCCTTTGGGTGTGCTTATCGGGGCATCCGCCATTGCGCCAGCGTGACCGAGTTGCAACCAAAGTTGAGCACCATCAGTTGCGCCTGCACTGGCGAGCCGTTTCAGCTGCCCCCGGTCTGATTGGTCGTTCAAGACCAAGTTGCCAGGCTTTTCAGCATAGTTGGGTGTTGCCTGAACTTCACCGATGATTGATAGGCCGAGGCCACCTTTGGCCCAACGTTCATATAGGTTGATCTGGTCGTCAGTTGGATTGCCCGCACCGTCGCCAAGCGAGTCAGACATCGCCGATTTAGCTATTCGGTTTTTGAGCTTGGAACCGCAGGGCAGCGTCAACGTTTGGTTGAGCGCAGCGGCGTGATTTTGGTTCATGGAGCACTCGGTTTTTCAGCAACGATACGCAAAAGCTGCCGTCCGTGCAAATCGCAGTATCCGGAGGTCTGGGCTTTTCCGGACCGCCGCGCAGCGCAGCGATTACATCGGCGCGCGTGCCTTGCTGGACGATTTGACAGACGCAAAACATATGCTGGCGGATCGTGGTTATGATGCGGATTGGTATCGCGAAGCCCTTGAAGACAGGGAAATTATGCTTTGCATTCCCGCTCGCAAAGAGCGCAAGCTTCGGATCCCTCACGACCCGGACCGATACAAGAAACGCCATAAGATCGAGAACAGCTTTGCCCAACCGAAGGATTGCAGGCGCGCCGCAATACGCTGTCACAGGTGCCCGACAGTCTTCCTCTCAGCCTGTGCTCTGGCTGCAGTGGTGATGTTCTGGTTATGAAACCTGACCCCAGCGTTCTCCGAAGAACCGAATTTTTCACCGCTAACCAAGTTCTAGACTGGTAACCGCGAAACATCTGTGCGCTGACGCATCGAACGCCCCTTTGTACATCCGCGCGGTTTGAAATCCAGGTTGCCATCGCATGGTCCGGCACATCTCAGTTAGCGCGGTTGACGTATTCGGGACATCCATACTGATCGGTCCGCTGATGCAAGTGGCCGCATGCGCGACCAGTTCGCGGGCGACATCCACATTTGCAGAGACCAGCGGTCCGATCTTGGCACCAGATTGGCAGATACGGATCGTACAAAAGCCAACAATGGCGTTTTGATCACGTTTGACAAAGGTCGCCCGTTGGTCGCTTTTTGTGAACCAAGGACGAAGGTAGTCGGGCTTTGCAACACCAGATGCCGCGCCTTCCATGTGGATCAAGGTCGGGATGTCCTGCGGGTCAATGGCTCGAACGTCCTGGCCAATCCGTTCAGTTACGCGTCCGGTAAATCGCGTTGTGGCACCGGCGTAGACAAAACCCGACGCACGGTAGTTTTCTTGCTGCGCTTCCACGCCATCAAGTCCCACCGTTCGGGACCCTGCATGTTGCAAAGCGTGCCGCCACAGCCCATGGCCGATCCCGCGTCCACGAAATTCCTCGCGCACGATGTAAAGTCCCAAAAAGGCGAAGTCGGCTGTGTGGTTGACAACAGAAATGGATGCGATGGGTGCGTCCTGTTGGTCGACAGCGACAAAGAAACCCGCTGGGTCAGCGGCAAAGAACGCTTCGGCATCGCCAACCCCGGGGTTCCATCCCTCGTCAGCGGCCCACTCCAAAATCAATTGCAATTCGCTTAGCGTTGCGGTGCGATGAGGTGTCATTTTCTAAGCGCATCTTTCAGGGAAACCGGCCCAGATGCGCCATCACGAAGGTCCAGTTGCATGAGCAGATCAAGAAGATGCCCCTTCATGATCTCTTCGGCACCATCTGCGTCTCGGTCACGCAGAGCGTTCACCAACCCCCTATGCGAGGAGCTATCAGACAATGCGTTACGGCGGCGCCAATACAGCGCGATAATCAATGCCGACCGGGCGACCAATTGCGCCAAGAGGGTTTCGATCAAAGCGTGATCGGCAATCCGGACGATTTGCACATGGAAATCGCCTGACAGTCTCAAGGCTTCACCAACCTCTTCACGGTCGAGGGCGTCTTTCTCCGCTTTCATGTGCTCTTCAAGAAACGCGACATCCTGCGGGGTGGCGCGCAACGCTGCCGCACGCGCCATGGCCGGCTCGATCAAGGATCGTGCTTCAAAGACCTCGCGCGCTTCTTTGAGAGTAGGTTTGGCGACAAACGCACCCTTGTTGCGCAAAATTGTGACGAGACCTTTGTGTTGAAGCGAATGCAGGGACTGACGGACAATCGTGCGACTGACCTGAAAAATGTCGCAGACTTCGTCTTCCCGCAATTTTGCGCCTGGTTGCAGACGATGCGTGTGGATCGCCTCGGTCAATTGAAGCGCGATCTCGTCTGCTGTTACGGATTTCGATTTCAGGCTGATCGTCACGCGACACCTCCTGGCATACATCTGCACTCAGATGCCTTCGCGCACAAGCTGCGCACGATGGCTCATCAAATCGTATACATTTGGAGCCTGTTTTTTATACAACCCTCGCTCGAACTTACAAAATTCGAGCATCTTGCATTTATGTGTTCGCCCAAAAATCTGAATCACCTTGGTTCCCTGAAGAAGGTTGGCGCACCGTAAAGGCGCTGCGAGGTGACATGAACAAAAAGATCGACCTTGAACTGATTGGTCTAACCAAACGCTATGGGGCGACCGTCGCGGTTGACGCGATCAACTACCACTTCAGTGCGGGCACGTACGCATGCCTTTTGGGGCCATCGGGTTGCGGGAAATCCTCCACCCTGCGAATGATCGCCGGACATGAAACCGTGTCTGAGGGGTCCATCACCCTTGGAGGTCGGGACATCTCGACTTTGCCGCCTGCCAAGCGGGGCACCGCAATGATGTTTCAGAATTATGCGTTGTTCCCCCACTTGAGTGTGCTGGACAACGTGGCTTTCAGCTTAACCATGAAGGGTATCGACAAGGGCACGCGTCATGCCCGCGCCAAAGAGCTCTTGGAGCTTGTCGACATGACGGCGATGGCGGATCGTCTGCCTGCGCAGCTTTCCGGTGGCCAACAACAGCGCGCGGCCTTGGCGCGGGCGTTGATCACGAAGCCGGATGTTCTGTTGCTGGACGAACCATTGTCCGCGCTCGACCCGTTCCTGCGTGTCCGCATGCGCGCGGAGCTGAAAAAGCTGCAACGGGAACTGGCCATCACATTCGTACATGTCACCCATGGCCAGGATGAAGCCTTGGCGCTTGCCGATGAAATTGTGATCATGAACGATGCGAAGATTGAGCAAGCCGGCAAGACGCGTTCGGTCTTCGACGCACCCAAAACGGCTTTCGTGGCGCGGTTTTTAGGGTCTCACAATGTGGTCGCGATGCCTGAAGGGATGGTTGCTGTCCGTTCAGATGCTTTGAAAGTGACGACCAACAAAGCAGCAAAGCTGCCGGGCACCATCACAAACATCGAATACCAAGGCACGCATGTTGCGCTGACCGCTTCTGTTCCCGGCGCGCAAGAGGTCACCGCACTGCTATCTGATAGGGATTTCTTCGGCAACCCGAAGGAGTTGGGAGAGGCCATCGGCCTCGACTGGGAGGCCGAGGCGGCACACGCCCTGGCTGGATAAAAAAATCACAGAGAGGATGAACCATGACGACAATTTCCAAAGTACGGTATTCGCGCGGTGTTTCACGACGAGCGCTTCTAAAGTCGGGTGGCGCGGCGGTGGCGGCCGCCGCGCTTCCGGCTCCAATGGTCTGGGGACAAGAGACGAAAAACATCACCTTGCGCCAGTTTGGCACCG
>JBCCQX010000029.1:0-26436 GCA_039208585.1 Pseudomonadota bacterium
AGAAGACCGGTATATTGACTGGATGCTCTACAAAGAACGCCATCTCGTCAATGTTTCTTCAACAGGATCAAACGCTTCCGCAGGATCGCCCTGCGGTGCGAGAAAACAATCAGCTCTTTTAAAGCCTTCGTAGACCTCGCATGCGCCATGGCGTGGATCAGTTAAATGCAGACGCCGCCTAGCGCCCTTTGAAAAACCCCCCGAGGATCCCGCGCACGATGCGCCGACCGGTTGTGCCCTTAAGCTCTTTCAGGACAACTTGAGCCACCGCCTGCCCAAAGCTCTCCTCAGATTTCAGTCGCGGGCGTCGGGCACTTGAGCGCGCCACCCGACTGCCCGCATACCGTCGCGCATTACTAAACTCTCGGACTGCGGCGCTTTCAGCCTCTTCCGCTGCCTGCTCTGCTTTAGCTGCTTCAACGGCTGCCTTTTCAGCACGGTCGCGCAAAATCTCAAAAGCGGAAGTGCGATCGATCGCGTCATTGTACTTTGTCGCCATGGCGGATGCGTCCATCAACATCTGCCTTTCTTGAGGTGTAATCGGTCCAAGTTGAGAAGACGGCGGCCGGATCAACGTGCGTTCAACAACGCCGGGCACGCCCTTCTTTTCCAGAAAGGACGTCACCGCCTCGCCCACACCAACTTCGCGAATGGCCCCCTGCGTCTCAAATCGCGGATTTTCACGATAGGTTTCCGCCGCCAGACGCAGTTCTTTCTGATCTCTTGCCGTGAATGCCCGCAGAGCGTGCTGCACGCGATTGCCTAACTGCCCGAGAATATCTTCCGGAACGTCAGCGGGATTTTGCGTCACAAAGTAGACACCGACCCCTTTTGAGCGGATCAGCCTTGCCACCTGTTCTACCTTTTCGACAAGCGCCTTGGGCGCGTCGTCAAACAGCAAATGGGCCTCGTCAAAAAAGAAAATGAGCTTGGGCTTATCTGGATCGCCAACCTCGGGAAGGCTCTCAAAAAGCTCGGACAAAAGCCACAGCAGGAAGGTAGCATAGAGTTTTGGTGCGCCCATCAGCTTATCAGCAGCCAGGATGTTGATCATTCCCCGCCCATCTGCGCTTGACCTCATTAAGTCAGCCAGATCAAGCGCAGGCTCACCAAACAGATCTGCCGCCCCCTGGTTTTCCAGCACGAGGAGTTGCCGCTGGATCGCCCCGATCGACGCAGATGAAACATTGCCATAGCGCAGGGAAAGGGACTTTGCATTTTCCCCGACCCAAACCAGCAACGCCTGCAAGTCTTTGAGATCAAGGAGCGGCAACCCATCCTCATCCGCAACGCGAAACGCGATGTTCAAAATGCCTTCTTGCGCATCCGTTAACTGAAGAAGACGCGCCAACAAGAGCGGCCCCATCTCAGAAATTGTCGCCCGCACGGGATGCCCTTGTTCACCGTAAAGATCCCAAAAAGTCACCGGATAGTCTTGGTAGCGGTAATCATCGAACCCTATGGTTGCTGCACGACTGGTAAAAGCTTTGTGCAGCTTGTGCGTTGAAACACCTGTTTTGGCCAACCCTGAAAGATCGCCCTTCACATCCGACAGAAAAACCGGCACACCACGCGCAGCAAAGCTTTCGGCCAAGATCTGAAGCGTGACGGTTTTACCGGTGCCGGTGGCGCCAGCGATCAGCCCGTGCCGATTTGCATATTTGATCTGAAGGTATTGCTTTGTGTGATAGCCTTCGCCGCCACCACCAACAAAAATGTCGTCAGACATGCTTTACCCCTCCGCTATGCCACGCGCTGTGGGCTATACGTTAAATGCTAAGCAGTATGGTTAACACACCGTTTTTCGCAAACGCTGCCCGCGGGGTGTCAATGGGGTGTCGCGTTCGGCGGCACGTGCATCTTATTCCCAAACCCTTCTTACACATTATTTTTTTATTGACCGCTTTACTACGCTTTCGTAACCTCTGCGGATAAGTCGGCAAAGTCCGACGGGGAGAAATGAATGAAGGGGATGCCGCAAGGTGTTCCCTTTTTCTTATCAAGGAGCTTACGGCTGGGCTGCTCTGACATTCACGTCATGCAAGCAAAAAGACGGTTCGAGCGACTGACATTCCCAACGGCGCATGGTATAGGATCGCAAAACCAAGATGTGTGTGCATAAATGAGAAATTCGCTATCCATTCTGTCAATATGTGCTGTGCTGCTCGCCTGGTCCCTGCCTTCACATGGAAACGCCCAAACCGCAGACGACACTGCTGGCACCACCGGGAGCCAGATCGAAGATCAACTCAGTTTCGGGGAAGATGCAGATAAAGACCCTGAACTCGGGAAACCCTATACCGCTGAAGTCATCGGCGATTGGGAAATGCGCTGCATCAAGACGGAGCAAGATGCCGATCCGTGCCAGATGTATCAGCTTCTTGTCGACGACCAGCAGGCACCTGTTGCTGAGATTTCCCTCTTTCGGTTGCCAGACGGTGGGCAGGCAGAGGCTGGCGCAACCATCATCGTCCCACTTGAGACGGCACTGCCGCAGCAATTGACCATCGCGGTCGACGGCGGCAACGCGCGCCGGTACCCCTATGCCTTCTGCAACAGCGTGGGGTGCTACGTTCGACTTGGCCTAACCAGCGCCGATGTAGAGGCGTTTAAACGCGGCAATCAGGCAATGATCACGATTGTCCCCGCCCTCGCCCCTGATCAGCAGGTTCAACTTCCGCTATCATTAGCGGGGTTTACGGCGAGCTACGACAAGGTTTCCATTATCGAACCCTAAACATTCGGCCTTGGACCTAAAACACCCCGCCCGACCCGGCCTAAAGCATCCGACCTTAAACCTGATACAAATCGTGACCCATCACAGCCTTGCCCAACAGGCCCTGTTGGGCCTCGCCGTTCCGCCCCCGTTTTGCCGCAGGCAAACCTTCGGTTTGACGGGCGGCGCGATTGCGCCACCCCTCGGACCGGCGCGATGTCGATTAAAGCTACATATGTCAGGTTTAAAGCATTTCGAGTTAAACCTGGATCACTTGTTCGCTGCCTCTTCCTGCGGTCGAACGCGAAAAGTGATAAATGATGGCTCAAGTTAAACTCGAAAAGCTGTAAGGTAGGATGCTTTAGAGCCTGCCCGCGGGTTGCTGCAATTACGCAGCCCCCTGCGGGCGGAAGGATGGTACGGGGGCAGGCTATATAAGATGTAAGTGGACAAGCTTTTGCTGAACGCGGTTTAAACGCGACGCAATGCGAGCACGGCATTCATTCCGCCAAATGCAAAAGCGTTGCTCAATGTCACACGCACATCGGCCTCGCGCGCTTCATTTGGAACAACGTCCAGCGCGCATTCCGGGTCCGGCTCTTCGTACCCGATGGTGGGGGCAATCACGCCATCTCGCAGCGCCATGATGCAGGCCAAAAGCTCAACCGCCCCCGTCCCGCCGATCAGGTGCCCATGCATCGACTTTGTCGAGCTGATCATGAGGTCATCCGCATGCGGACCAAAGACATCTGCCACGGCAGCACATTCCGTTTTATCATTTGCAGCGGTTCCGGTGCCGTGCGCGTTGATATAGCCAACCTCTTCTGCTGCAACGCCTGCATCTTGCAGCGCACCAGCCATCGCGCGTGCTGCACCAGACTTCGACGGCATCACTATGTCGCTCGCATCGGAGGACATGGCGTAGCCAATCACCTCGCATAGGATGTCGGCGCCGCGTCCTTTGGCGTGCTCAAAAGCCTCAAAAACAAAGATGCCTGCCCCTTCCCCTTGCACCATACCGTTGCGGTTGGCCGAAAAGGGTCGACATGCGTCACGGCTCATCACCCGCAGCCCTTCCCAGGCTTTCACACCGCCAAAGCACAGCATGCTTTCTGATCCACCGGTGATCATCGCTGGTGCCATGCCAGAACGCACCATCGAAAACGCCTGTGCCATTGCATGATTTGAAGACGCGCAGGCGGTAGAGACCGTAAAGGATGGCCCCTTCAGGTTCCATTCCATGCTGACGTGGCTGGCGGCGGCGTTGTTCATCAATTTGGGCACGACAAAGGGATGTACCCGGTTCTTGCCGTCTTCATAAACGGCGCGGTAATTGTCATCCCACGTAGAGACCCCGCCGCCGGCTGTGCCCAAAACCACGCCAGATTTCGCGGCCAATTCCCCTGAAAACACGAGGCCAGATTGTTCAATCGCTTCCTTCGCGGCGGCCAAGGTGAACTGCGTGAAACGATCATAAAGAGAGATCTGCTGACGGTTATACCGACCCTCAGCTTCAAACCCGCGGACCTGACCACCGATTTGTATGGATAGCCGACCGACATCGCGGAAATCGAGCGGCCCAATGCCGCAGTTGCCTGACTGCATTGCAGTGAATGTATCGGCGACGGAATGCCCAAGCGCATTCACGGTCCCGGCACCCGTGATGACGACACGATGCATGTTACGAGGCTTGCTCCGCCTGCAAACGTTCTATGCCGTCGATAATGGTCGCCACGGTTGAGATGTCGAAGTCCGAAGCGCTCGGGTCATTGGCATTGAACGGGACAGAGATATCAAACGCTTCTTCAATGGCAAAAATGCTCTCGACCAAGCCAAGGCTGTCGATGCCCAGTTCTTCCAGCGTGCTGTCAAGCGTTACCTCTGATTTTTCCAGCAATGCCTGATCTGCGATGATGGCGATGACCCTATCGTTGATGCTCATGCAGGATGCCCTTGTTGTCGTCAGCACGCCCTATTTAGGTGTCGGGTGTAGATTTGAAAACCGCCTTTCGCAGTGCGGATATCTCGCGCATGAGGCGCGGCAACCGGCGAAGAGATTTGTATTGCTCCACCTGCTGATCCATCTGTGTCGCGGGATATCCCAGCATCGTGCGACCTGCTGGCACATTCGACATCAGCTTTGTGCCACCTCCGGCGATGACGCCGTCGCCAACGAAAATGTTGTCATTGACACCACATTGCCCGGCCAGCACCACGTTATTGCCGATCCGGGCAGAACCCGCCATGCCAACCTGACCGCAGATCAGGCAGTTTTCGCCGATGACCACATTGTGCCCGATGTGAACCTGATTATCCAACTTTGTGTTGTTGCCGATTTCAGTGTCTCTGATGGTGCCACAATCGATGGTGCAGCCCATGCCGATTTCAACATCATCCCCCAGCGTGACCGATCCAAGGGAGTGGATGCGCAGCCAGGGTTGAGCCTTGGCCGTTGACGGATCGCCCAAAGTGGCGCGGGCTTCCTCTGCCGCTGACGTTTCTTCGGTCACAAACGAAAACCCGTCTCCACCGATGCGCGCGCCGGGCTGGATGATTACACGCGCCCCGATTTTCGCCCTCGCGCCGATGCTGACCTGCTCGCGCAGCAAAGCGCCCGGCCCAAGCCGCACCTCTTTTCCGATGAAGCAATGCGGGCCAATAATCGTGCCATCACCGATCACCGCCCCGGCAGAGACAATGCTGAGCGGACCAACCGACACGTCTGCACCCAAAACCGCGCTGGCATCGACGATTGCAGAGGGGTGTATCCCCGTCTCAAATCCTTGCCCCGGATCCAATAAACGGGTCACACCGGCCATGGCAAGACGCGGACGCGGCGCGAAAATAGCGGCGTCGAGCCCGAAAGCTTGCCAATCTGCCCCCTCCCAAAGCAACGCGGCGCGGGCTTGACCCTCTTGCAATGCCTCAGCGTACTGCGGGGACATCGCCAACGCGAGATCACGCGGGCCAGCCATCTGCGGTTCGGCGGCCCGGTCAATCGAGAGATCCGATGCGCCAACCAAGGCGGAGCCGAGCGTTTGAGCGATTTGCCCTAGCGTAAATGTCATTCAGCACCCCCCAACGGCGTGCTGTCAGCGTTACCCTTGAACACCTTCCAAGGCCACCCCTGCCTTCGATAAGGCATCCCAGATACGGGCATCGCGACCGTAGACATCAGCCCGGTACTCCGTATGACCGCGTGCATTGGTGACAGCGGTTCGGTAAATGATATGCACGGGCACATGTTCTTCTAAGTCGACCTGCGTCTCACGCCCTGTTTTCAAGATGGTTTGAAAGTCTTCCACCGGGCTATCTGTCTGCGCAGCAAGCAAAGTGTAGGCAAAGTCAAAGGGTTGCGCCAAACGAATGCATCCATGGCTAAAGGCGCGCACGTCGCGCGAAAACAAGTTTTTCGCCGGTGTGTCGTGAAGATAGATATTGTGCCTGTTGGGGAACATGAATTTGACCAACCCCAACGCGTTTCGACGACTGGGTGGTTGGCGCATAGAGTAAGGAAAGTTGCGTGCCGTATATTCGCTAAAGTCTGCTGTTTCGCGGTTCACGCGCCGGCCAGCGCGATCGGTGATGATGATGTGGCTCGCCGCATTCGGGTTGTTTTGAAGCTGCGGCAAATACTCTTTGGTGATGATGGATCGTGGGACGTGCCAACTGGGATTGATGATCATGTGCTCCATAACGTCAGAGAATTCAGGTGTATGCCGCCCGCTGCGATGTGCGCCCACCACAGAACGGGTTTTAAACGTCACCTTACCATCGTCGATGATGCGCGCCGTGAAGTCAGGAATGTTGACAAGAATATGCCGCTTGCCCCGATCTGTATTGAACCAGCGCTCCCGTTCTAGCGCCACCAGCACCGACTGAAGGCGCTTTGCCACGCCGATATTGATCTGCGACATGGTCGCAACGCCCGCCACGCCGTCGACATTCAGCGCATGCGCCACCTGGAATTGCTGCACGGCGCTTTCAATGTCAGCGTCAAAAGTCCGCGTATTCGTGCGGTCAAGATAACCCATGCGGATCAGGCGATTGCGCAAGGCCACCACAGCGGGGCCCTGATCACCCGGCTCAAGCTTGTTGGCGGGCACAATCGGGCCCCAACCCCCATTGGCAAGCAAGCGCTCCATCTCCACTTTTTCCTTCAGGAGGGCATTGTATTCCATGCTTCGTGGAGGCAACGCGCGAAAGACAGCGCTGGCTGGCTGGGTGTTGATGTTGTTCAGATACTCCGTGCGGTCGCGATAGGGGATCTCTCTCACAATTGCTTTGTCGATCCGCTTCGGGATCACCACGCCGGTCTGAATGTCCCGCGCATACTGAAGATAAGCGACACTCAAAGCGACCTCAGCAAATCCCCGATCGCGAGCAGAGCGTACGTCAGAGAGCAGCGCGAGCAACCCCTCCGGATCATATCGAGACGCGGGCAACCCATGTGCCTTGGCTTTTCTCAGTGCCTGTAGCAGTTCAGCCCGCCGCTGAAGATGCACATCATCGGGTCCCGTCCACAAAGGCGCAAATGCCGTAGAGCGGTAAAATGCGGCGATGTCAGCGTCTTTCGCAGCTGCCTCAGCAACCGCTTGTTTGAAAGCGGTCACTTGCGCCTGCGCAGTGGAGGAGGTTGTCAAAAAGGCACCAGCACATAAAACGATCAGGACGGCACGCACCGCGCGCGCAAGGATATTAGGCAGCATTTCATTCCCCAGTTTGGCAGCGTCCCCATCGTTAAAATTGGAGTATTGCAGCCTGTCCATTCAATTTTCTGTAGGCTTTGGAACAAAGGTGAACGTGATGCGAAAAAAACACCGCCTTCTCTGAGACTTGCACCGGATGTGACCAAATTTGGGCGAAAATCTGCCTAAACTTGCAGATATTTCAAAGAACAGTGATTCAGTTCTTGGTTCATGATTCTTCTTATGTCATATCCAACCAGCGGTTTTGAGGATGGAAATATATCGGCTGTGTAACATCACGGTCACACAGGCGATCACAGGATAGACATCTATGACGGACACACGCTCTTTGAGAATGAGCAGGCGCGCTCTGTTGAGCGCTTTTGCAGCGACCGCGGTTGTAGCTGCTCCAACCTATTCCAAAGCAGCGGGATTTTTACGCGGTGGCGGCGATATTCGTCGCATTCGCATGTACTCGGGCCGCACGGGTGAGCGGATCGACATGATCTATTGGATCGAGGGGAAATACATCCGAGACGCGTTGAAAGAGGTCAATTATTTCATGCGCGACTGGCGGACCGACGGGGTGAAAAAGATGGATCTGAGAACCATCGATATCATGGCCGCCGCGCATAACATGCTTGATGCCGATGAACCCTACATGCTGTTGTCTGGCTATCGCAGCGCGCAGACAAACGCTATGCTGCGATCCCGATCGCGCGGCGTGGCCCGCAATTCGTTGCATATAAAGGGTCAAGCGGCTGACTTGCGCCTGTCCTCTCGGTCGGTTGCACAGCTTGCTAGCGCGGCAATGGCGTGTCGCAGCGGGGGCGTGGGCAAATATTCCAGATCGAATTTCGTACACGTCGACTGTGGCATCGTCCGCAGTTGGGGCGGCTAACGCGAGCAGTGTTGAAGCTGATACTATCGCTTCCCCACTGCTGTCTCCCCATACAGGTTCTTCTGATATGAGCCGTTCCGACCCACGGGGCGGCAATCGTTCACTTCCCCTACAGCTTTTCGAGTTTAACTTGAGCCATCATTTATCACTTTTCGCGTTCGACCGCGGGGAGAGGCAGCTAACAAGTGATCCAGGTTTAACTCGAAATGCTTTAGCTAGCCGACATGCCACGCAGTCTTTCTGAACGCCGCCGCAGCAACTCAACAACCGTCAGCAACGCGATCGAGATGACCACCAGAATGGTTGCGACCGCCAGAATGGTTGGACTGATCTGTTCGCGCAACCCCGTAAACATTTGCCAAGGCAATGTTTTTTGCCCCGCTGAGCCGACAAAAAGCACCACGACAACCTCATCAAACGAGGTGATGAATGCAAAAAGCCCACCAGAGATCACGCCGGGCAGGATGAGCGGCATCTGCACCCGGAAGAATGTGGTCACTGGCCCTGCCCCCATATTCGCCGCGGCGCGTGTTAAGGAACTGTCAAAACCCACCAAGGTAGCTGTCACCGTGATGATCACGAACGGCACACCCAAAGCAGCATGCGCAAGCACGACGCCGATGTAGCTGCCTTGCAACCCAATGCGACTGTAGAAGAAATACATGCCAGCCGCAGAGATGATCAACGGCACAATCATCGGAGAAATCAAGATCGCCATAATCGCCCGTCTGAAAGGGACATGCGATTGACTAAGCCCGATGGCCGCCAGGGTGCCAAACCCGACTGAAAGCAGTGTCGCGACGGGTGCAATCTGAACAGAGTTCCGCAGCGCCTGTTGCCAATCAGGATTTGTGAAAAAATCATTGTAGTGTTTGAGCGAGTAGCCAGCCGGGTCAAAACGAAGCATTTCCGGCGTGAAAGTAAAGAAATCCTGCGCGTTAAAGCTCAGCGGCATCACGACCAGGATGGGTGTGATCAAAAAGACCAGGATCGCGCCGCATATCACCCGAAAGGTAAAATGCCACAACACCTGACCCGGCGTGAGATAGGGGGCCACGCGCGCCCGATACCGACCTTCGTACAGCCAGAAAGTGAACCAGCCGAAAAACCAACCGAAGATACCGCCGATGATGGTTGCAGGCAGCCCGCCCATCGCAAAACCGATGCCTGAAAGCAGCGCGATCAGCAGCCAGCGCCCCGCGCGCTCCGCCTTGATGACCTTCGTTAGGAGGAAAGCGGTCACGGCCATCACTGCGGCACCCAGCATGAGGCCCAGAAAACCACTGCCCTGCGCGGTGCCCACGAAAAAGCCGGCCAAAGCGCCCGCAACGGCAACAACTGGCACGTAAAAAGACATGTCGGTTCGCGAAATGGGTGTGAGCGCGACCATGATCAGCCGCCTAACTTCACGTTGTCGATCCCGACGATCTTGTCATAGGTCCAATATAGCGCCAGCACCAGTACGAGCAGAATAGCCCCAAGCGCTGCGGCCAACCCCCAATTCAGAGAGCTGGAAATATGATACGCAATGCGATTTGAGATAAAGACACCCGAGGTGCCGCCCACAATCTCGGGTGTGATGTAGTATCCGATCGCGAGGATGAAGACGAGGATTGATCCAGCACCAATCCCCGGAACCGACTGCGGAAAATAGACGCGCCAGAAAGCCGTCCAATTGGTTGCACCCAGCGATTTCGCGGCCCTCACATAGCTGGGCGGAATAGTCTTCATCACCGAGTACAGCGGCAAGATCATGAAGGGCAGCAAAATATGCGTCATCGCAATGATCGTCCCCGTGGCATTGTTAATCAATTCCAATCGATCTGCATCGGATACGATCCCGAGCCACACCAATGTGTCATTCACCACACCCTGCTGTTGCAGCATGACTTTCCAAGCGGATGTCCTTACCAAAAGCGACGTCCAAAAGGGCAACAGCACCAAGATCATCAACAGATTTGCGGTGCGCGCGGGTAGATTGGCAAGGATGTAGCCAACAGGATAGCCCAGCAAAATGCAGCTTCCTGTGATGACCAGAGACATAAAGAGGGTGCGAATGAACAACTTGATGTAGATCTGCTCATTCTCAGGGCGCATTTCCGGCCCCTCAATCGTTTTTTGCATGTCGACGGAGTTGAGGAAGTATCCGGAAGTGAAATCAGGGCTGTAGAGCTTCAGCGTGCGCCAGATCTCAATGTCCAGCCAATCTTCGTCGATATCCTCAAAGGCTGCGCGATAACGCACAACCTCAAACACGCCTGCTGCGGCCGCTGCTTCGGTCAACTCCAAGGCGCCGGGACCGGTATATTCGGTGAAATCGGTCCCTCGCGTCAGATCAGCATGAAACGCGGAGTAGATGAGTGCCCATGGATCTTCTTTGTAAAGATCGTCGTTCTCAACCTCTTGGATATATTCAGCGAAAAGAAGATAAGCTTCTGACGTCGCTGGCAGAAGCGCTGAAATCTCAGGATTGAGCACGAAGGCAGGCTGAGGGGTCCCCTCAGAGCGCATCCAGTCTTTCTGAGCAGCTAGCCAATCGGCACTGCCCATCATCTCGCTCCAGTTCTCTCCTCTTTTCCAAAAAGCGTTCAGATCTTCAAACTGATCTTGGTACACTTCCCCCATATCTTCGACGCGGCGCCCAGACTTGCGAAACAAGCTTGAAACACCCGTTTGTTCATAATTCAGGCGTGAGCCCAACCGGGTGTGCAGCTTCTGCTCTTTGGCGATGAAGATATCTTGGTAAAGCGCTTCAAACACCTGCTCCGCGGGCAGATCTTCCCCGGTTTCATCCCAACCCTGAAGGGCGGAAACCGTGCGCGGCAGGGTGTCGGAAACAATCTGGTTCTGCACCGAGCGAAATAACATGTCGCCGATTGGCGCAATAAATGTGACCAGCACGAAAGTGAGAAGAGGCGCGATCAGCAGCAATGCACGCATCTTTTCGCGGCGTAGCGCACGGTTCAGGCTGGATTTCAGAGACCTCCCGTCAGCAGCCAGCATCGGACCAGCTTGTGACTGGGGTTCAGATCCCTCTACCACCGCCATTACGCACCTTCCACGACGATGATGGTGCTGTCGGCAGTACGGCGACGAATATCCGCGACCTTCTGATATTCTGGATCGTGATAGGCAGTCAAAGCGGCTTCGTAAGATGGGAATTCAATGACAACGTGCCGTTGATGCGCCTCCCCCTCTTTGATCTCAGCCTGCCCGCCGCGCACCACAAATACCCCGCCCAAAGCTTTGAGAATGGGTGTATCGCGCTCAATATATTCTTTATAGGCTTCTGGATCGCGTACCGTGATATGCCCTATGATGTACCCTTTTGGCATGCCTATCCCCTTGCAAGAGGCCTCTTTCCTTGCGTTGCGAGGTGCGCGCTGAAACGCACCCCGCCTGATTTATCCGAGACGTTTTGGATGCACGATATCCGCGCATCCAAATTGCTTATTGAGCAAGCCAGGCTTGGAACTTCGCATCGATATCGTCGCGATAGTCGGCCCAGAACTCGTAGTTGTACAAAAAGGTGTTCTTGGCATTCTCGGGATCGGTTGGCATATGCGGTGCCATATCGATACCCAGGTCTGCATGCTGACCAACCAAGGGGGCGGAAGACGCACGCGCGGGGCCGTAGCTGATGTACTTCGCCTGATCGGCAAGGCGCTGCGTATCGGTCGCAAATCTCACGTAGTCAAGTGCCCGTGCCTGACGCTCGGGGCTCAACCCCGTCGGAATGATCCAGCCATCAAGGTCAAACACCTGCGCATCCCACAGCATTGCAACCGGCTGGTTTTGCTCTTCAATCACAGAGAATAAACGGCCGTTGTAAGTGGATCCCATCACAATCTCACCATCGGCGAGCAACTGAGGTGTATCCGCGCCAGCAGACCACCAGATGACGTCGTCCTTGATTGTCGCCAGTTTGTCGAGCGCTTGCTGCTGACCTTCCTCTGTCTCTAAGACATCGTAGACTTGGCCCTTCGGCACCCCGTCGCAAAGCAATGCCCACTCCATATTGTTGATCGGACGTCGCTCAAGCGCGCGTTTGCCGGGATAGGCTTCCGTGTCGAATACCGCGCACACAGAGGTTGGCGGCGTGTCACCGACAAGATCAGTGCGATATCCAAAGGTCGTCGAATAAACGATCTGTGGAATGAAGCAGTCAGAAACGATCAAATCACCGAAATCATCTGAAGCTGATGTACCATCAGGCGCAGCTTCAAGCTGCTCATCGTGATCAATCTCAAGCGCCAAACCTTCGTCGCACAGACGGATCGCATCAGCGGCAACCACATCAACCACGTCCCAGGTCACATTGCCCGCTTCGTTCATCGCGCGCAGCTTCGCCACTGCCTCGGCCGAGGATTCATCGTTGATGATCGTAACGCCCGTCATCTCCATGTAGGGGTCGTGGTAGGCGCGCTGTTGAGAATTGGAATAGGCTCCTCCCCAGCTCACGATCGTCATCTCGGATGCCATGTGGCCATCCGCATGGGCCATACCCGCCGCAACTGTGAGTGCGGTGGTGGCCAAAAGCACTTTGGTCAGTTTCATTTTGGTCTCCCAGTTATATGCCCGTTTGATGTCTGAGACGGCAGCTTCGGGCTCAGCCACCGCGCTCAAAGTTCCGCGTGTCAAGCGTCCAACGCGCGGCAATCCTGTGGTAGCCACCCGATCTCAATCATCTCACCTGGCTTAAGCCGAGTTTGATCGGGCGCATTCCGCGTCTTGATCACGAAATCTGTTTTTCCAGCAACTCTTAATCGCGTGCGAAAAATATCTCCCATATAGATGAATTCGAGCACTTCAGCTTTCAATGTATGCGCATCATCGCTCAACCTGTCTTTGTTGTATTCCACCCGCTCGGGGCGAATGGACACGCGGGTGCGTTGACCTGCCTCTGTCACGTTGACGGGTTTGGCGTCGATCAATTCTCCCCCGTCAAGTTGCACGACGGCGACCTCGCCCTTTATATCCTGAACCACACCCTCTAACGTGTTGTTTTCGCCGATAAACTGCGCCACAAAACTGTTCTCTGGCTGCTCATACAACTGATCGGGCGGGGCAAGTTGTTGAATGCGACCATCGTCAAAAACCGCGACGCGGTCCGACATTGTCAGTGCCTCCGTCTGATCATGGGTGACATATACCGTTGTGATGCCCAGGTCGTGTGCGAGATTGGTGATCTCAAACTGAAGTGTTTCGCGCAATTGCTTATCCAGCGCGCCAAGTGGTTCGTCCATCAACACCAGCTCGGGTTCAAAAACCAACGCGCGGGCCAAGGCGATCCTCTGCTGCTGCCCGCCTGATAACTGCGCGGGACGCCGCCCTTCGAAGGCTTCCATCTGCACCATGCTCAGCGCACGCCTGACTTTCTCTTCACGCTCAGATCGACCCATTTTACGCACTTCTAGCGGGAAAGAGAGGTTTTCCGCCACCGTCATATGGGGAAACAACGCGTAGTTCTGAAACACCATGCCAATGCCGCGTTTATGCGGTGGGATATTGTTGATCGATTTGCCATCCAACCGAATGTCACCGTGGGTGGCTGTCTCAAACCCGGCCAGCATCATCAAACAGGTGGTCTTTCCAGACCCAGAGGGCCCCAACATCGTTAGAAATTCGCCTTGCGGCAGCGTAAGATTTAGATCCTTTACGACAAGAGTTTCACCATCGTAGGATTTTTGAACACGTTCGAATTCAACGAAAGCTGACTCATTCAAAGATGATGTCACGGCGTCCCCTGTGCGGTTTAAACCGGCGGTCTACGCCGCCGTTGTGGTTTGACTACAGTGAAAACAAAAGCTTTATTGAACCGCAACCATAAACTTCGTCACACCTGCGGTGACGATGACAGAAGCACAGAAATGCAGCCTGAACGGTGGGATGGAGAAGTAAAACTAAAAACCGCCATTCAGAATGCTAGCGACCGACCCGGCGACACGACCTATCCCAATCCAGTTGCAAGACCAGGTAGCCTTCCGGCGCAGCGTTAAAGCACATGAAGGCTATCCACCCGCGCCGCGAAAGCCGGACGCCACCACGAATTTTTCAGAGCTATCAGAACGACTGGCGGGCGGTTTGACGTTTGCCACTTTGTCGAAACGCCGCTTGAGGGTTTTTTGCAACTCTCCCTCAGCACCGCCGGCAAGCACTTTGGCGACAAAAGTGCCGCCTCTTTCCAAGACGTCGAATGCGAATGTTGCTGCTGCTTCGCACAGGGCAATGATCCGAAGGTGGTCTGTCTGCTTGTGACCGGAAGAGGCAGCGGCCATGTCAGACATCACGACATCCGCCTTGCCATTCAGCCATTTCTTGACGGTGATATCGGCGTCATCTGACATGAAATCGAGCTGATGCAACTCACACCCTGAGATTGGCTCCATCTCTTGCAGGTCCACGCCCAGAATGCGCCCGCACGGCTTGCTAGGATCCTCTCTCAACGCATTGCAGCGCTTCACCGCGACCTGGCACCACCCACCGGGCGCTGCGCCAAGATCAACAACTCGCGCGCCAGGCACGAGAAAGGCGTACTTATCGTCAAGCTCCATGATCTTGTACGCCGCTCTTCCACGGTATCCCTCAGCCCGCGCACGCTTGACGTAGGGATCGTTCAGTTGACGCTGTAGCCAGCGGGTAGAACTGAGTTTGCGGCCACGCGCAGATTTAACCTTCACTTTCAGATCGCGCTGGCCACGACCTGAGGTGTTTTTGCCGTTTGGGGGTTTCACCATGCTATGTCGCCCCCTCAGCAAGCACACCATCAGCGCTCATCTGCGCATAAAGCAAACCTTCACGCAGACCACGATCAGCCACCGACAATCGATCTGTCGGCCAACACCTCATCAGCGCTTGCAAAATTGCGGCACCCGACATGATTAAAGCAGCGCGATCATGCCCAATACGCGGATCGGCGCGCCGCCCCTCGGGCCCCAATGCGAGGTAGGAATGTATCACCCTGTCAATCTGATCTGATGTCATCCTCAGACCGTCAATCTTTGTTCGATCGTACCGCTTCAGGCCCAAGTGGCTCGCCGCGACCGTTGTGACCGTTCCAGAAGTCCCGACGATCTGAAATCGGTCTTGCGGTTGGGCAGCCTGGTAGGGTGAAAAATCCTGCAAATTCTCTTCAAAAAACCAACTCATCAAAGCAAAGCGCGCCGCATCATCCTCAACATCATTGAACTGATCGCGCAATGTAGCCACACCCAGTGGTACAGAAATCCAATCGACGACGCGGGCGATGGGGTGATCGCCTCGCTTCTGAGCGAAGCCTGATTGCAGCCGCATGATCGCCTTACGTCGGAATTGCGGTGCAATGCCGGTGACATCAATCCATACCAGTTCTGTTGACCCGCCGCCGATGTCAACGACCAGCAAATTTTCCGTCTTCGCGCTGACCAGGGGTGCGCATGAAATCACCGCTAATCTGGCTTCTTCCTCGGGCTTGATGATGTCCAGCCGCAGCCCCGTCTCTCGCTGGACACGCTGCATGAACTCAGCGCCATTCTGGGCGCGCCGGCAGGCCTCAGTCGCGACCAGTCGCATGCGCCGCACGCCGCTTGCCCGAAGTTTCTGCTGACAAATGCGCAACGCTTGAATGGTGCGCGTCATTGCACCGCGCGACAGCCGACCGCTTTTCTCAAGACCCGCACCCAATTGGACAGATTTCGAAAAACTGTCCACGACTTCAAAGCCGCTCCCCGAAGGTTGAGCGATCAGCATACGACAGCTATTTGTGCCCAGATCAAGGGCTGCATATAGCTCGGACGATCTGGGCGGAACTGGCACGGGGCTCAGAGCCGGTTTTTTGTCCTTTTCGAGCGCGCCCGCACCTTTTGGACGCTTTGGCGCCATTTTCCGCGCCTTTCATAACGAGTTGATGAAACGCTAACCACGCGGAAGCCATGTTGCAAGTCGAACCGTGAGCATCACAGAACTTTTGCGTCGCACAGCGCTCTGCGCAGTCTTTGGTAAGTTGGTCAAAGCCATAACGTACCCGTGACACAACAAACCAAGCTAACGTCGCGGATGGTCTTTGTATTGTCGAAAACCTACCGCTCATTTGCCGGATGGCGCTTTAGATCACGGGAAATTGCAGGGTGGAATCAAGAAATGCCTGATGTGACGATCGTGTATTGGCGCGACATCCCCGCACAAGTTATCGTCGGCAAAGGACGGCGCGGCGCCAAACGGCAATTGCCGGAGAGGTTTGAACAAGCCATTGATCGCGCCGCGATGAAGACTGGCGCGAATGAGACTGATGCCTATCTTGCAGAGTGGCGCAAGGCCGAGCCCTTTTTTGTGGACGGCGATCCAGAGCAAGTGGCAACCGATCAGGCGGCAAAGCTGGCCGCAGATTACGATAAAGAAAAGATCATGACGCTTATCGCGAACGGCGGCTGGAAGAGCGTTGCCACATGAAAAAGAAAGGGGAATAGATTGTCTTTATTGAACTTTCGTCGCAAGGCAGCGGCCTCAGACAAGACGCCAAACCCCGATGTTGAGGCTTTTTTAAGCAACTATTCGATTGAAGTCATGCCGCGTACTGCTGCGAAGATCGACAATTTCCGCGCGCTGTTGCCGAAAGAAACACGCGTCTATATTGCCCACATCGAAGGCACGCCCATCGACGAAATGGTAGGCACCGCAAAGCGCCTTGCGGCTGAAGGCTTTGCCGTTATGCCGCATTTCCCCGCGCGTATCATCAAAGACACTGCGACCCTGGAAGATTGGATTGCCCGATATCAAGGGGAGGCGGATGTGAAGCAAGCTCTCCTTCTCGCCGGCGGCGTGGCAAAGCCGGTGGGTGAGTTCGCCGATTCCATGCAGTTGTTAGAGACGGGGCTGTTTGACAAAGCAAATTTCGAACATTTGCATGTCGCAGGTCATCCAGAGGGCAATAAAGACATTGATCCCGACGGTAGCACGGTTCAGGTCGAGGCGGCGTTAAAGTGGAAAAACGACTTTCAGAGCCGCACGGATGCCAAAATGGCCATCACGACGCAATTCGCGTTTGACGCGGGGCCCATCGTTAAATGGGCGCGTTCACTGCAAGAAAACGGCGTTACCTTGCCCATTCACATCGGCATCGCAGGGCCGGCCAAGCTGCAAACATTGATCAAATTCGCCATCGCATGCGGCGTGGGGCCATCTCTGAAGGTGCTTCAAAAGCGTGCGATGGATGTGTCCAAGCTGCTGTTGCCCTACGAACCGACCGAGGTGATCAGCGCGTTGGCCGCGCACAAGGCGGCGCACCCTGACTTCAATGTGACGCATGTGCATTTCTTCCCCCTTGGTGGGATCAAGGCAAACGCGACTTGGGCAATCGACAACGGTGGGGCGTCTACCGCACCTGCAACAGCCGCCTAGAGGATTACGAATGACCCGCACCATCGTAGAATCAAAAACAAAAACTGCTGTTATCGGCTTTGACGAGCCGTTCTGTGTGATTGGTGAAAGGATCAATCCTACGGGCCGCAAAATCTTGTCCGAGGAATTGGAGCGCGGTGACTACAGCCGGGTCGAAGCGGACGCTATCGCGCAGGCAAACGCTGGTGCGACCGTGCTGGACGTCAATTCGGGGGCGGTCTTTTCAAACAAGATGGCCCAGGATCCGCGCTATGCTGACAACAACTTTGTCGAGCCGATGTTGATGCCAGAATTGATCAAGCGGGTGCAGGCCGTCACCGACTTGCCCATCTGCATCGACAGCTCCGTGCCCGGTGCGCTTGAAGCCGGGTTGGAAGCATGCGAGGGCCGCCCCCTGTTGAATTCCGTCACGGGAGAGGAAGAGCGCCTGGAAACCGTTCTGCCTTTGGTGAAGAAATACAACGTGCCCGTGGTTGCGATCTCAAACGACGACACCGGCATCTCGGAAGATCCGGATGTGCGTTTCGCGGTGGCAAAAATGATTGTTGAACGCGCAGCAGATCATGGCATTCCAGCGCATGACATTGTGGTCGATCCGCTGGTGATGCCCATCGGCGCGATGGCGACAGCAGGTCATCAGGTCTTTACGCTGGTGCGCCGCTTGCGCGAAGAACTGGGGGTGAACACCACCTGTGGCGCTTCAAACATCAGCTTTGGCTTGCCCAACCGCCACGGCATCAACAACGCTTTTCTGCCCATGGCAATGGGCGCCGGCATGACCTCGGCGATCATGAACCCGGTGGCACTGCCTGTGAATGCAAAGAAAATCTCAGAAAAGCGAGCAGAAGTGGCGGCGCATGGCATCGTCTTGCCCGAGGGCATGGATGACGAAACTTTTGTGACGCTTTTTGGCGTCGGCTCGACACATCCGCGCCCTGGAAAAGAGATGGAGGCCATTCGCGCTGCAAACTTCCTGTTTGACCGAGATCCGCACGGCGGTGAATGGATCAAATTTAACAAATCAGCGCCAAAAGCCGGCCAAGAAGGAAGAGGCCGCGCAGCGCGTGCATCGGGGGGACGGCGTCGTCGCGCTTGACCAAGATCATCGCGATGAGAGCGCCAGGTCAATCACACGTCGAGTAACCAGTAATTAACAGACCGCCCCTTAGAACGGCGCCACAAAAGATGTGGAGCCTGGCGATGATGACGAAAACAAACCCGAAAGACGGGCGGCCAGATGGTTGAGACCTTGGCACCTCGTGGCAAACTAGATCTTGCCGCGGTCGCGCAGTTGCATCGCGATCTTCATGCCGTTGCCGAACATGATGTCGTTCTGGATCTGACGGATGTAACGCAGATCGGCGCCCTGTGTTTGCAAAGCTGCGTCGCTGCCGCGCGTCGGGCGCATGTCGCGGGGACGTCTTTTAAACTCGCAGGTGTCTCGCCCCAGGTCGCAGAGCACATCACCGCGATGGGCTTTAACAGTCAGAACTTTGCAGGGGACAGCGATGACACTTGAACTTCTGGCGGTCGATGACAGCCGAACAATGCGTGACATGATCAAACTCGCTTTGCTCCCCGCCGGTTTTGTCGTGCACACTGCAGATGATGGCGTGCACGGCATCGAAGTGCTGAGCACGATTGCGCCCGACGTCATCATCACTGACATCAACATGCCCCGCATGGATGGCTTTGGCTTTATCGACGCGGTACGCGGTCAGGATAAACATCGCTCTACACCCATCCTGGTGCTCACAACCGAGGCGGCGCCAGAACTCAAACAACGGGCGCGACAGGCAGGTGCCACCGGCTGGATCGTTAAACCGTTTGACCCCACCAAATTGATCAAAGCACTTCAGATGGTCGCAGGCTGAGGAGAAGGCAAAGGTGAACACTGAAAACGATCCAATGGCGGAAATCCGTGCATCCTTTTTCATCGAATGCGAGGAACTGCTTGAGGCTTTGCAGGATAGCCTGCAGATCATGGATGATGGCGATGACGATGCGGAAACGATCAACATCGTTTTTCGCGCGGTGCATTCGATAAAAGGCGGTGCCGGTGCCTTTGGACTTGAGGCTTTGGTACGTTTTGCCCACCGCTACGAAACCGTTCTGGACGAGGTGCGCGCAGGACGCCTGGCCGCCGATGCGGAAGCGTTGAAGGTCTTTTTTCAGGCGGCAGATCATCTGTCAGACCTTGTTCGCATGAGCCGTGACGGCACGCCCCTGCCCGAGGAGAGGACGCAGACGCTGCTCGCCGCGCTAGACACCTTCCTAAAGGATGTTCCTGCCGAAGAGGCAGCAGATGAGGAGCCGATCGATTTTCAGCCGATGGGCATTTCACTAGACCTTGATCTGACTGAAGCAGAGGAACAGGTGATCGATCTGCCGCCGCCAGATTTCAGCGCGCCTGCCGCGCATCGTTTCAAGATCCATTTCGCGCCGACGGCAGAGCTTTTTGATACTGGTAATGAACCCGCTCTTTTGCTGCGCAATCTGCAGGCGCTTGGAAGCGCCGAGATCACTTGCGATCTCTCGCAACTCCCCACGCTGGAAAAGCTGACGCCAGAAGTGCCGCATCTAATCTGGACGATCTTACTTGAGACCGATGTTGAAGAGACGGAAATCGCGTCAATCTTTGAATTTGTTGAAGGTCTTTGCACTTTGACGATTGAACCATTGAATGCAAACAGAATCAATGATTTGAAGGAGGATCCTCCAGCACCCTCAGAACCGCCAGCGGTCGCCCCCGAACCAGAACGCGAGGTTCAGAAGGGCGCTTTAAAACAGCCAGATCAAGCTCCACCGCGCAGCAGGCAGGCCGCACCCAAACAACCGGCAAGCGCATCGGCTGCGAAGTCAGTCGTGCGTGTCGACTTGGATCGCATCGAGCGACTGGTGAACTTGGTGGGCGAGCTTGTGATCAATCAAGCGATGTTGAGCCAAAGCCTGGAATCCTCCGGTCTGTCGCCGCATTCAGATGCGATGAACGGCTTGGAAGAATTCCAACGTTTGACACGCGATATCCAAGACAGCGTGATGATGATCCGCGCGCAGCCGGTGAAGTCTTTGTTCCAGCGCATGTCACGCATTGTGAGAGAATCGTCAGCCGCCGTCGGCAAGGACGTGCGTCTGCATACTTTTGGCGAAGCGACAGAGGTGGATAAGACGGTGATCGAAAGGTTGGCCGACCCGCTGACCCATATGATCCGCAATGCCGTTGATCATGGCTTGGAAACCAAAGAAGACAGGATTGCGGCCAACAAGCCTGAACAGGGCAGCGTCAACCTTACCGCCGCGCATCGTTCAGGCCGGGTCGTGATCGAGGTATCCGATGACGGATCAGGCATTAATCGCCCTAAAGTGCTACAACTGGCGATCGATCGCGGGCTGATCCCCCCAGATGCCTCGTTGAGTGACAGCGAAATCGACAATTTGCTGTTCATGCCGGGCTTTTCGACGGCGAACGTCGTGTCAGACCTGTCGGGGCGCGGTGTTGGCATGGACGTTGTTCGAACCGCTATCCAAGCGCTTGGCGGGCGCATCACGACCCTTTCAGAACCGGGCAAGGGGACCACTTTTTCAATATCGCTGCCGCTGACGCTCGCGGTGCTGGACGGTATGGTCATCCGCGTCGCGGAGGAAACGCTCGTCCTGCCCCTCAATCTCGTTGTTGAAACGCTCGCTTTGACCGAAAATGATGTCGAAATGGTGCGACCAGATCATCACGTGGTGCGAGTGCGCAGCGGTTTCGTGCCTTTGTTTGATCTGGGCGCTGCGCTTGGCTATCGCGGGCCACTGGCGCGCTTTTCCGAAGCGGTGGTGCTCTTGATCGCGCAAGAAGATGGCAGTCAGATTGCGCTGTTGATCGACAGTATTGAGGATCAACGGCAAGTTGTTATCAAAGGCCTTGATGAGAGCTTTTACCGCGCGCCTGGCATTGCCGCGGCAACCATTCTTGGCGATGGGCAGATTGCACTGATTGTCGACCCTTCCGACTTGATTAACAGCAATTTCGGCCAGCCCGCTCTTTCCTCAAAACCCTTGGAATTAGGAGTATGTGCATGACCGAACGCGCGCCAGCCGCCACGATCGAACTGTTGACCTTCCGGCTTGCAGAGCAGGAGTATTCACTCGACATCATGTCGGTGAGAGAGATCAGGGGGTGGACCCATGCAACGCCCCTGCCCCATGCACCGCATTACATGAAAGGCGTGATCAATCTGCGTGGGACGGTGTTGCCGGTGATGGATTTAGGCAAACGTCTCGGCCTGCCTGAGCGAGAAAAGAATGATCGAAACGTGATCATCGTCGTCAAATATGAGGAGACGATGACCGGCCTACTGGTCGATGCGGTCTCGGATATCATTGCCATTACGACGGACGATCTGCAGCCGCCCCCCGAACTCTCTGGCGGGAGCGCAGCAGGCATTGTCAATGCGCTCACACTCATCGACGAGCGCATGATCCGCGTGCTTGACTTGGCGGCCGTGATCTCTGTCTCTGAAGGCATCGCAGCCTGATGCAGACGACCGTCCAGAATGTGCCCTTGGACGCAGCAAGCTTTCGCGCGATTGCTGATCTGGCTTATCGAGAGAGCGGTCTTACCTTGGTTGAGGAAAAGGCGAGCATGATACAGTCGCGACTGCGGCACCGCCTTCGCGATCTGGGGCTATCGGATTTTCCCGCCTATTGCGCCCTCGTAACCTCGGAACAAGGCAAACAAGAGCGTCAGTATCTGATTTCGGCGTTGACCACCAACGTCTCTCACTTCTTTCGAGAAAACCACCATTTTGACGCTTTGAAGGGGCATTTGGCACCGAGGTTAGAGGCGCTTCGGCGCGGTGGTGCCTATCGCATCTGGTCTGCAGGCTGTTCAAACGGACAAGAAGCCCTTTCGACGGCAATAACACTTTTGAGTTTGGACCCCACACTCAGCACGCGCGATCTGCGCATTCTTGCCACCGACATCGATGCTCAAGTCGTTCAGTTTGCGCGGCGCGGTCTATATCCCAAACGCATGATGAACGGGCTGTCAGAACAGCAGATCGTCACCTATTTTGGCCCTCAAGAGCACATCGACGGTGAAGCCCATCACCGCGCCAAACCGATGCTGACACAGATGATCCGGTTCAATACGCTGAACCTGCTTCATCAGTGGCCAATGAAACGCCAGTTCGACATCATATTTTGCAGAAATGTTGTGATCTATTTCGATCTCGAAACGCAAAACATGCTTTGGCCAAGATTTCAGAAAATGTTGCGCGATGACGGCCTTTTGTTTCTCGGACACTCCGAACGGATCGTCCATCCCGAGCGTTTCGGTTTTCGCTGCATCGGCCAAACCACCTACACCAAATAGCTAACCCTCCTCCGATCGCGCATCTTTGAGCGCCACTGACATACAAAGGACGAAGCCATGGCATTGCGCGACCAACTCAGAATCATGGTCGTTGACGACATGTCGACGAGCCGGGGCTTGATCACACAGGCGCTCGACGGTTTTGGCATCCGCAACGTGTCAACTGCGGAAAACGGAAAAGAAGCGCTACAAATGCTTGCTGTGAGCCCGGTGCACCTCGTGGTGTCAGATTATAATATGCCTGAAATGGACGGTTTGAAGCTGCTGCATCAACTGCGCAGTGGCGCAAAGACAAAGAACGTGGGCTTTGTGCTGATCACGGGGCGCGCAGAACAACAAATCATCGACTACGGCAAGAAATTGGGCATGAACAACTACCTTAAAAAACCTTTTCAGCCGAACGATTTGCGTGACTGCATTGAAGCAGTTGTTGGCCGCCTGTGACGCAGACGAAAAACGCCGCTGGCGGTGAGATTGCCACCCAACCGCTTTTCAAGCGCCTGGCGGTGCATATGGACGGTTTGGCGGCGCGGGTACACCGCATTGAGTGTCTGTTAAGCCCTCAGATGCTGGACGCCAGCGCGCGCGAAAACCGCACCATAAGGGATCTTCAGCACCTCGATTATCTGCGACAGTCGCTCGAAGACTGCGCATTGCTCTTGCTGTTACTGGGTCAGCACCTCAGCCAGTCGTTTCTCACGGTCGAAGACATCGCCGCCATACAAGAAAAGCTGCGACTGGAAAGCACGCAGGAGTTATTCACAGATCCGGTGGTCAGACCGGTTTCAACGCTGCACGAGAACACGGGCGAGATCGATCTATTCTAGCCCTCAAGCACTCGGCCTTAATTCTAAGACACCTTACCGAAACAGACTTAGCGCCGCCTCATGGGTGCGGAACAGCGCGGCTCAACAGAAGCGCTTGAGCGGGTGTGTGATAGGGATGGGGTGTATCAGGTGTAAGGCCGGATGCTCTAACAAACGGCCGCAACCAATGACCTACAGCTTTTCGAGTTTAACTTGAGCCATCATTTATCACTTTTCGCGTTCGACCGCAGGGAGAGGCAGCGAACAAGTGATCCAGGTTTAACTCGAAATGCTTTAGAAAAGCTCAAGCGCATTGCCTGTCTCCACCGCCTCTTTCACGGGGGGGAATGTCCCGTGCTGTATTTTTAGCTTCACAGAACCGGTGCTGGGCCAAAAAATGAGGTGTCGTGCTTTGTCACCACCGAGCGACTGCGAAATACACGGAATATTTTCTCGCTCAAGGTAGTCTAGCGCGAATGCGCAATTTGTGGCGCCGATGTCGGACAATCCACTGATCATCTGTGCCCCGCCAAAGAGCTTGGCCTGCAGCCGTCCACGCAAAGCGCCCTTCTTGAGCAACGCGTTGATCAAAAGCTCCATGGCATTCACGCCTGCTTGATCGCAATGCGCCGCCTGCCGCGTTCGCGCGGCAAGCAGGATGTGGTTCATGCCCCCAACGCGGGCAATCGGGTCCCAATAACAGCAAGCGACACATGATCCCAACAGGGTCGAAATGCTCACCTCCGGGTCACCCCCAGTCGCATACTCCCCCTGCGTGATCACAAGGCTCTTGCGTCTCATCCTCCGCTCCTTTGCTGATGTGAGCGGCCGATGGACTGGCTTGCCATTGTCAGCGCGGCGGGAATATCCATGAGAGGAAGCTGTTGCTGCACCGCGCCTTGCATCCATGCAGCTTTGGGCATCCCGTATACGACGCTGGTTGCCTCATCTTGGCCGATCGTGACCGCACCCGCTTGTCGTAGCAAGGCCAGCCCGTCCGCGCCGTCACGCCCCAGCCCGGTTAAAATGGCGGCGACAACCATCTTGGCGTGCGGCACCGCCGAACGAAAGAGCGCGTCCACGGAAGGACAGTACAACGAACCCTCAACATTTGGTCGAAAATCGCAGTACCAATTCTGTTGTCGCCGCAGCACCTGAGTATGCTGTCCCAGCCCGGGGGCAACGCGGATTTGCCCATTTTGCAGCGGCTGATCCGGTTGGGCGAGCGCCACATCTTGCGCCAGCCGTTGATCAAGTTGTTGCGCGAAGCTGACCAAAAACTGCCCCGGCATATGCTGCACCACCACCACCGGCGGCCCTGTAGGATCAAGCCCAGCCAACACGGTATGGAGCGCTGTCACCCCGCCCGTCGACGCCCCTAAAAGCACGACCGAGCTGGGCCGCGCCTGCCCAATGCTGGATCGCTTGGCGGGCGCTGATGGCTTCGCAATCATCGGCTGAACTCGGCTGCAAGCGGCCGCGTAAACGCGCCGCGATATCTCTTTGTATTCGGTATCCGTCAAAAGCGTGTGGGGTTTCAGAATGCAATCAATGGCGCCTAAGGACAGTGCGGTGATGCTCGCCTCCGAGTTGCTTTGCGTCACGCCTGAAAGCATCACCACGGGCATGGGGCGCAGCTGCATGAGCTTTGACAGAAACGCCAAGCCGTTTATTCCAGGCATTTCCACGTCGAGAGTAATCACATCCGGATCCGTCTCTTTGATAACGCGCCGCGCTTCCTCGGCAGAGCCTGCTTCCCCCACGACCGACAGCCTTTTTTCGCGGCTCAACACACTGCGCAACCAGGCACGTAGACTGCGCGAATCGTCCACGATCACGACTTTCTTCAAATCCGATGAAACCATTTGCCGTGCACTCAGGAAACCGCGTCAGTCATCGCGCAAGAAATGTGTGTTGAAGTCGAAATTGCTGCGCATGGACGCTCCCTATCTCGGGTATGATCGCTCCGTTTTGACCGAACACGCGTGTATATTTGTTTAAGATCTGCAGATGAGTGGGGTGCAGCGGAGCCAACCCCCGAGAATTATCTCATAGCGATATGAGGTTTCGTTCACCTGGCCGGGCTGCTGGCATCGTCCGCTTTTGGGTCTCAATTTTCGCACATTGGTCACGAAAGTCGGCGGGTCGCGCCGATCCACCCCCAAAGGGCAGCGCGAGCTCGGTTTGAGCAAAGTGTCTCAGCTTTAGGCTCGATGCTTCAGGCAAACCAAAAGCCGAAGACTTCCACGCAAGATTTCGAACCGCCCTGGTATTCCTCGCAAACCCCCGGAAAATCAGGGAAAAAGGCGACGACACCAGCCAACGAACCGTCCTGAAACTCGCCTTCACCACCCCGCTGCCCTATGCAACGAACGAAGGATTTCGCACCGCCCAAACCACCAGCGTTTCCGGCGCCTTACGCCAAATCCAGAACAAAAAGTATGAAATGGCGGACCGAGGAGGATTCGAACCCCCGACCCCTTGATTCGTAGTCAAGTACTCTATCCAGCTGAGCTATCGGTCCACAGGCCATACCACTAGTCTTACGCAATCGGCTTTGCAAGTCCCTGTTTCTTGGGTCTTGAGCG
>JBCCQX010000030.1:0-25803 GCA_039208585.1 Pseudomonadota bacterium
ACAGGGAACGCCTGCTCGAGCCGCTCGGTTACATCACGCCAATCGAAGCGGAGGAGAAATATGAAGAAGCCTTGAAGTCAGAGAAAATCGCAGCTTGAAATACGAACTCAACAGTCTCCGGCAAAACCGGGGCGGTTCAGATCCTGGACCTGATAAAGCAAGGGTAGCAGACGTTCGGCATCTGTTGGATCAAGCTCTGAAATCGTCAGTGGCAGCATTGGTTTGAGGTTGGTTTCGTTTCAGAGTTCTGTAGACGATTGGGCGCGAGACAGAAAACACCTTCCCGCTCTCATGCTCATAGGTACAGCGTCCGTGCAGGAAGTGGCAAAACTCATCCCGGGTCACTCGACACGCCCATTTGCCCAGCGTGCAGACCCATAGGCCACGCTCGCCCTGCCCCTCGGGCCCTTTGTGCATTTTACGCTGCCCACAATCGCCTCCCAGAACTTCGCCATCTGCTCGGGCGGCATCGGCCCTGCGAGGTTCACGCGATGCGCTTCAAATCCGCAGCCCTGATAGAGCTCAACAAAATTCAGAGCCCAGTCCAGGCCGTAGGCAGCCCGCCTTCATTGAACGACAGGGCAAAAAGGACCGAGATCGGGATCTAGGGGTAGATTCTGGTAGGGGGCAGGATCGTAACATAAGCAAATTCGGTGACCGTGTACCAATAAAACCTATCGGGGTTTCTGCCTCATATCCTCTTGATACTGCTGATGCGGAAAGTGGCCCAGAAAACCACCAGTTCAAACAGGACGATGGAGGTCGGCAGCGCTGGACGAAGCGGTCGCACCCGCAAATTTCTGGAATGACTGTTCTGGTGCTCATGGACTTGAATTGCGACCGCGAACGGTGCGCTCTGCCCATGCAATCCCAGACGGCCTGATAACCAATGTCGGATCTTTATCTTCAAACGAATGGCAACAGATAGCGCCACCAACTCAAAAGAGCGGCGCATACCTCCAATTGTCGGCATCTGGCGTCACCTCGTCGAGATCATACTCAGCTCCTTGGAGGCGCTTTGCGATTTCTAGGCCATCGTCGGCCGCCTGATCGACAAAACGGCGGCCAAGCTCGACGTCTTGGGAAATACCATGCCCGCGCATCAAGTTCAGTCCGTGGTTAAAGCGCCCGACTGGGTCGCCTGCTTCAGCGGCGCGACGGTCCCACTCAGCAGCTTCATCAGGATTGTAATTTCCGCCCAAGCCATTGTTTTCCATCTGACTCACCCAGGTCATTGCCTTGGTGTACCCAGCCTCCGCACAGCGTTTGGCCAGGTTTTTGGCCAATTCGTGATTGTCGTATTTGGTCGCATTAACGCCAAGAGAACAAGTAACGGAGTCAATCACCCCCATCTGTATCTTGCGCCTTAGCATTTCCCGACCGGTATCCTGGGGGTTGAGAATTCCGAACTCATCTTTTGATGTGACAGGCGGTTCCGCGTTGGCAGTGCCAGCGAGAAATGCCAAACCGAAAGTCAATATCAATCGTCGCACGCTCACGCCCTCCACAACGCGTGGATACCAAAAAAACTCCGGCCGCGTCATCGCGACAATTGTCGTAGCCCCAATCACTTGCTTACTGGACACTGGCAAACAGTTCCAGCACGATTTTCGGCTCAACGGTCATTCATCCCTCCCGCAGCATCGGTGACTATGGACTCAGAGCTGCCATTTTTCGCGCGCGGCAACTCAAAGGGTTGTGATACGATCATGCCCCTGCTGGAACCGACCCGCTGTTGTCCCCCAAGCGTAAGGGACTGCCAAGGCGTTGCCCGGATTATGCGAAAGCGCCATCGCGTCCGCGTGGAGGTTGGCCATGTTCGGGATCTTTGCAAGATCAAGCGTTTCGGCCAAACCAAGATTGTTAAGCACCTCCGCAAAAGAAGAAGAGACGAACACAACGTCGTAGCCTTTGCCCCGGACGCGATGAGCTTGCCCATGATCCCTTCGTTGGTGGCGTGCAACCCCAATTCATCCGTGATCCCGGTGGCACCGTTGAAGGCGTCAGTTGCATCAGGGGCCATGTATCCATCCCAATTGGACCCCACCAGATCGCGCGCCAAACTGCTGGTGCCGCAGATTGACAGGGCAGCACCCCATGCAGCAGACCGCAGCGTGAGATTTGTCATATTGCCATCGTTGTTGATCGCCGGACGTGCTTTGAAGGCGATGCCAAAGCGAGACAAACGCGGGCGATCCGGCGTCTCTTCAGATCTTATGGAAATGAGAAATGGCGGGCCAAAAGAACTCGGTGTGGCTGCATTGGAAAAGACCAGCCATGCACATGAGGATCCTTTTCCTGGGCGATTTGACCGCGCGAGCAACCTTCGGTCTATAGCGAAATGCATTTAACCTGATACTTGCCGTATCACTTAACGCATTGAAACATGTGATTAAGGTAGCTTTGAGTGATTCAAGTCTATGGAATTTGGCTTTAAAGCGTCGCGCCTTCAGCTTGAAACATCAAGTACCGCCGATGTCCCGAGAGCGCGAGACCTGGCAGGGTATCGGTGATTCAGGTTAAAGGCGGGGCGCTATAGGCGCAGCCGGGATGCATCACCCGAAAGATGCCCGCGTTGTTCACCAGCACGTCGAGGCGCCCGTGCTGAGCCAGAACCGTCTCAATCACGCGTGTGCTATCCCTTTTCTGATGCGACGTCGTGCGGCAAAAATTGACACGCCGCGCCGATCTGGTGCGCGACGGCTTCCCCCGTTGCAGCGTCCACGCCGGTGATCACCACGCTGGCCCCCTCTGCGACAAAGAGCTTGGCTTCTACCGCACCCATGCCGCGCGCACCCCCGGTGATCAGCGCGACCTTACCCGCCAGTCGGTTCATGCGGCATCCCTCTCAGCCATTCACAGCGCGAAAAGGGATGCGTAAATCTGGACGAGGCTCAAGCAAGCACCAGAGCTTTATCGTCTCTGTTACGCTGTTTCGACCCACATATAGCCAAGTCTTGCTGCCCGGGTCGGGGATCTCCCCTGTGGCTGAGGCTCAGTTCAAACAGGAAAGTGTGGTCTCAGCGCTCAAAACGTGTATCCCACATTAAAGCCAAGCGCACGCCCCTCGCCCAAAGTGGCAAGCACGCCGGGGCCATTTTCATAGGTGAAGTATTCCTCATCGAGCAGGTTGCGCCCGTAAAGCGTGACCCGCACCCCATTGTTGAAATCATAGCCCACGCTTGCGTCCACGATGGTGCGCGCGCCCAACTCGACGGGGGTCGCCACAAAAGCCTCCAACCTAGAGAGCGTCGAACTTTGATAAGACACTGTGCCATTGGCAAACCACCCGGTCTTGCCCTGCCAGGCAAAACCGATGGAGATGCTGGTCTCGGGCGCCTCGGGGAACGACAGCCCAGTGAAATCCCCCCCGCGTGGGATGCTGAAGCTGTCAAACTCGGTATCCAACAATCCAACGCTGGCGTATAGATCCAAGCTGTCGGTCGCGGCAAAACTCACCTCAAGCTCTGCGCCCTTGGCGGTGGAGGAACCGGCGTTGAAAATCTCAGACGAGGAAAAATCGCCTGGGATAGTGACGAGTTCGACCTGCTGGTCCTGCCAATCTTGGTAGAAGGCATTCGCCCGAAGGCTCAACCGGTCCTGCAAAAAGCGCCCCTCATAGGCCAGCTCTAGCGTATCGGCAAACTCCGCATCAAAATCAAATCCGACCCCGGTGGACCGGTTTACGCCGGCGCCGCCCGGGCGGTAACCCTGCTGATAGGTCAGAGCAACGCTTGAGCCCCCGTCAATGTCATAGCGCAGGCCTAGCTTGGGCAAGAAAACCGTGTCGCTGTACCCGCTCGCCGTGTCGCCAGTGACCGCGCCATTGCGCTGGGTCAGAGAGGTGGCATCGCTGTCAAAATAATCAATCCGCCCGCCCGCAACGACGGACCACTGCGGCGCAAATTCATAGTCTATTTCGCCAAACAGAGCGAGGTTTGTGAAATCATTGCTGCTCAGAACTTCGCGGAAATCCGTGTCAGAGCGCCGCTCGCTGCGATCCGTATCTGATGCCCCATCTGCAAAGTAGATGCCCCCGACCGCGCGCAGGCCCTGGCTTTCAAAATTGAGGCGGAATTCCTGGGTGATCAGATGTTGATCAATCGTGCCCAAAGCCACCTGCGTCTCCCCCGGAGTGCCGGCGTTCACCGAATCCCGATTGGTATCGGAGAAGGAAAAGCCGATTTCAGAGGTAAATTTCAGCGCCTCGGAGACGTCAAAGCTATAGGCGATGCCAATGTTGTTGTTGCGCGTATCGCGTGCCTCTTGAAAGTTCAACGACCCGATGATGCCCCAAAAGTCACCGCGCCGATCGTCAAACGAGGATCCGCCAAACCCAGGCCCATCCAAATCGCGGTACATCGGGCTGTCAAAACTGTGGCTGAACGACAGCAAGAGCCGCTGGCGCGCATCGCCCGACGGCTCGACCAAGAGCTTGAGCCGCGCCTGATAGAAGGTGTCATGGGTGAAATCATCAAACCCGGTCAAGCCCTCAAACGTGGGATAGGCGATGTCATTCTCGCGCTCTTGATACTCCAGCACAAAGCGCAGCGCGACGTTCTCGCTCAGCACACGGTTCAGCATAAGCGCCGCGCCTTGGCGGCTCTCGCCGCCGAAAGTCAGTTCTGCGGCACCCTCGTTGCGGAACACGGGATCGGCGGTTTTGACATAGATCGCCCCGGCCAGACCTGCACGCCCGGTGAGCGTTGATTGCGGGCCCCGGTAGATCTCGACCTGCTCAAGATCAAACGTCCCACGGGCACCGCGGCGCACGCCGTTCTGGGTCTGCTCAATCCCATCGATGTAGAGCGGGGCCAAGGGGTTCCCGCCGGGTGTAAAACCCTCAGAGTTGATGCCACGGATCACAAAACCGCTGTCCAGCCAATCGGTGTCATTCACATTCGCCGCCCGGCTGAACGTGTCCCGCAGATCGATCAGAGAACTGTCGTTTTCCAGATCTTGGTTGGTGATCACCGCAGTTGAGGTCGAAGTCTGGCCTGGCCCGGTTGTCGTGCGATCCCCGAAAAGCGTGAGCGTGCCAAGGTCAACCGGCGCGCCGTCTTGAGCCGCAGCACTGGTGGAAAGACCCGCGCAAATCGCGGCGGCGGCGGTGGATGTTCTGAGAAGCTGCACGAGTGTCCCCTTTCGTGATCAAAACTCTGCGGGCTGGGGACATCCTTGCGCTGCGAAATGGTTAATCTCGGCGATCGCGGGCCGCAAGCCCCGTTGGCACAGGAAATGAGCGCTTTTGCGTCTGCACCATCTGCATGCGCACGCCAAAAAGCTCTGAGAGCAGGCCAGACGCCAGAACCTCGGCCGTAGGGCCAAGCGTGCGCATCTGACCGCCTGCCAAGACGCAAAGATGGTCGGCGAATTGCGCGGCCCGGCTGAGATCATGCATCACCACGATCACGCTCAGCTTGCGCCTCCGCGCCTGATCGCGCAGGAGTTCCAGGATTTCGAATTGATGTGCGATATCAAGATGGCTGGTCGGTTCATCCAATAAGAGGACCTCGGTCTCCTGCGCCAACACCATGGCAATCCAAGCCCGCTGCCGCTGACCGCCGGACAGATGAGACAACCGCTCCCCTGCAAGGTCAGTGAGGCCCGTCTGCGCAAGCGCGGTGTTCACCGCGGCGTCATCGGCAGCCGTCCAAGGGGCCAGGGCCGCGCGGCGCGGATGCCTGCCAAAGGTCACCAGCTCGCGCAAGCGGATATCCTGCGGGGCCTCGGGCGTCTGCGGCAGGATCGCCAGGCTGCGCGCAACCTCACGCCGCGACAGTGTGGCCAGATTGGCACCCTTGAGCGAAACAGATCCGGCCGCTGGTCTGGAAACGCCAGCAAGCAGCGCCAGCAGCGTCGATTTTCCGGCCCCATTAGGTCCAATGATGACAGTGATCTCACCCGCCGCGGCACTGAAATCGAGCGCTGTTAGGATCGGCTTGCCCCCGTAGGCAAAGCTGAGCCCCTGCGCGGCGAGCAGCGGCTTATCCATGATCCCCCATCCACATCAGCCAAAAGAAGTAAGGCGCTCCCAAGATCGCGCAGACAATGCCCGCCGGGATCTGGGTCGGCGCAAAAATGGACCGGCCAATCAAGTCAGCGCCCAGACAAATCACCGCGCCCAAAAGCAGCGCCAGCGGCCCGTAGGCCAAAACCCGATGCCCCGCGAGAAACCGCGCCATATGCGGTGCTGCGAGACCCACAAAGGCAATGATCCCCGCCGCCGCCGTTGCCATCGCTGAAAAAAGCACGGCGAGCACGACAAATCCAACCCGGGCGCGCGGCACCGCAACGCCAAGCCCCGCCGCGGACTGCTGATCAAAGCCCAAGGTGTCCAGCATCCGGTGCGCCACAAAAAGCACCGGCAGCAGGCCTAAAAGCGAGGTCCAAACCGTCAACGCTTCGCCCCATGTGGTGCCATTGAGGCTGCCAGAACTCCAACGCAGCGCGCGCTGCACGGACTGTGTCTGCGACTGCAGCGAGAGCATGGTGATGAGCGCGCCGGCAATCGCAGAGACGGCAATGCCCGCGAGGACGAGCTTTATCGGGGCGCGCCCCCCCTCTCTTGCAATCGCAAAGACCGCGAGCATCGCCGCGGCAGCACCAATCACCGCAGCCAGGGCAACACCGCCCCGGGTGCTGAGCGCGGGAAAGATCAGGATCAACACAACGACGGCCAGGATCGCCCCGGCGTTCAGCCCCAAGATCCCCGGATCTGCGAGCGCGTTGCGCACCACCGTTTGCAAAATCAGCCCTGAGGCTGCCAAAGCCGCACCGACACCCGCGGCGAGCAAAGCCCGCGGCAGGCGCAACTGGCTCACAATCATGTGCTGTGGATGCGCAGGATCCAAGAGCGCGGCAAAGCTCTCCCAAGCGCTGATCTGCGTACTGCCGGTGCCGACACTGAGCGCCATCAAGAGACACAGCGCGACCAGCGTGATCAGAGATGCCCGCATCCTCAAAAGGCCCGCCGCAACTGCCAAATGAGCACCGGCGCGCCGATCAACGTGGTCAGCACGCCGACGCTGACCTCTGCGGGGGCGACAATCTCGCGCGCCGCGGCATCTGCCAGAAGCAAAAGCACCGCACCAGCTAGCGCGGAGGCGGGCAGCAGCCACCCTGTGCGCCCCGCCCGCGCAAAGCGCGCGATATGGGGCGCGGCCAGACCGACAAACCCAATCGGCCCCGCGAGCGCGACCGCCAGTGCGGTCATTGCCGTGGCCATGACAATGCCAATCAGCCGCCAACGCAGCGGGGAGACCCCCAGACCGGCGGCCAAGACATCGCCCATCCCCACAATCGAGAGCGGTCTCGCGATCGCAAGCCCTGCCAGTGTTAGAGCCAAAAGCGGCAGCCCCAACTGATAGGTGAGCGCGACCGGACGGTCAGCCAGAGACCCCGCCAGCCAAATCTGGGTTTGCCCCAGAGCTTCCGCATCGAAGAGCACCACGGCGGTCGTCAAAGCCCCCAGCAAGATCGACATGATCGTCCCCGATAGGATCAGCCGAAGCACCCCCAGACCGCGCGCCCGAAACCCACCTGCCAAGGCAAAGCTGCCGAGACAGGCCAGCAGCGCACCGCAAAAGGCGGCACAGGTCAGGCCCCCCAAAGACGGAGTGCCCGGCAACACCGCAATCAGAGCAACAACAGCAAAGCTTGCCCCTGCGGTCACGCCAAGCAGGCCCGGTGCGGCCAAGGGATTGCGCGTCACCGACTGCAAGATTGCGCCCGAAAGCCCCAAAGCAAGCCCAACACTGATCCCAGCAAAGGCGCGCGGCAGCCGCACTGTCTCCAGCACGATGCCCTGCACACCAGGCACCTGCGCACCGGCAAAGTAAGACAGGATCGCCCGCATCTCCAGAGCCGTGCTGCCAGACGAGAGGTTCACCAAAAGCGCGGAGCCCAGCAGCACCCCAACACCGCCCCCCCAGATCGGCCCTTGAAGCGCGCCGCGCATCACGTGCCGCCCTCAACCTGGCTGCAGATAGATCTGCTCCAGATCTTGCAGGATCGCCCGCGCTGAATGCAGACCCCCAAAGGCCATCCAAACGTCTGCATCGACCTCAAAGGCACGCCCGGCCTTCACCGCTGGTATCTCTTGCCAAATCGGATGCGCCATTACCTCGGCGATCAGGTCGGATTGGGTGAGCTCATCATGCCCACCCCCAACGGTGTAGATGAGTGTGCGCCCGGTCAGTTGTAAAAGCCCTTCCATCGTGGGCCGCTTTAAGACCGTGTCGTCAGAAACCGTCTCAAATGCTGAGCGTTTCAGACCTGTCTCCGCGATAACCGCAAAAGGCGCATAGGCCGCGGGGCCTTCGACGTAGACCTGAAAGCCCCCCGGCACCAAGCGCACAAAAGAAAGCGTTTCCCCCGCTGGCAGCTTCTTGCGCAAAGTGCTGACGTCTTTTTGGTAAGCGGCTAGTTGCGCCTCGGCGATATCCTCGCGGCCCGCCGCTTGGGCAATCGTGCGCATGTAGTCTTTCCAGCTCGGTTGGAGGGTCAAAACAGTGGGCGCAATCTGATTGAGCAGCGTGCGCACATCGCCGTGCATGAAAGCATCGCCCAGGATAAGATCTGGTGCGCTGGCAATCAATTGTTCCACGTCGGGGTCCTGGAACTGACCCAGATCAACCATCTGTTCAAGCACTTCAGCGGGCAGCATGTCACGGATCGGTCCGGGGATCTCCGCCCCTGAACGCGCTGTCGCGACCAGCGGAAGTCCCATGCTCGCAGCCATCTGAAAGTTATAGAACGGATCAAGCGTTGCAATCCGCTGCGGGTTCTGGGGCACACAAACAGGCGCGCCAACAATCCCTTCGTTGTTCAAAAGCCGCCCTTCACATGCAAAAGCACTCGAGGCTGAAATCGCTAACCCTACCAAAAGCATCACAGGATAGATCACAACGACCTCCATGGTGAAAGATTTTGCTGGCCTCATCTGCGCGCTGGCATCATTTGCTCGTGGCCTTCCCGGCTTGTCAACTCACAGCCTCTCGCGCGCGGGCCAGCCGTCCGTGCAAGCTGCGCTCTAAGTGCAGCGCGCCTGCTTCAGCCCGTCGTGTCAGACCCTGAAGGTATCCCGTCGGTGAGGCAATTGCCCCTTCGGCGGTCTTGTCCAAAATCAACGCAAGCGCAGCGGTCGCTTGGTCAGGACCCATGGCGTTCTGTGCAATGCCCCAGCTTTGCCTGGTGATGCCCAACATCGGTCGAAGCGCGTCTGCGGCGTGATGCAAATTCTGCCAGTTATCCAGAGGTTGACCGATCGCCTGCGCCATATCCGTGAAATGGGAACAGGAGGCTGTGACAGTTCTAACGGCGAGTTTTCCGGCTTTTTTTCCTGTCCGGCGCTCCAAGTGTCTTCTGTCCTGCCCGCCCATTCCCTGTTTTCTCATTTCAGTATCTTCTTCAACGACTGGATAATGATCATGAGTAGTTTGTATGTGCGTGCCATTTTCGACCCCCTTGGGTGTCATTTTTGGCGCATTTACATTTTTTATCAGTTGTTTAGCCTGATCAATCGTCTCACCCGGATGCTTAAAGGCATGCTCGATCTGTGAGTTTAACGCGTCGAGTTGTGCAAGCAGTTTTTCCAGATCCCCTGCTCTTTTGACTGCCCAGATTGATGCCAGATGATCCATCAAGTCAGTCTGAAACTTGTCCCAAAGACCTGTCAGGCCGTGTTCGGACGCCGCGTCGATTTTCGCCCGGATTTCACGGCGCGCAATGGTGATCTGGCGGCGCAGCCTGGCGCAATGCGTGCGCTCGGCTTGAAGACCAGCATAGAGCGCCTCAAACTCCGCTGTCCGCGCGGCAAGAGGAGAAAGGTCAAAGCCATAGGCTTCGACGATCACTCCGTCCGGACCCCGCCTGCCCCACCGTTTGCCGTTTGGACTGTCGGACATCGCAAGGACGCCAAGTTCACAAAGCCGTCGCAGATGACGTCGCAGCGTCGTCAAAGCAAATCCGGTCTGTTGCATAAGAAACTGATTTGAGGGCCAGACGATGGGCCGCCTGCCCGTCTGCCAATCCTGCGGCTGTGAGACCGCGCCAAAGAGATCGAGCAAGAGCACGTCTTGCGCCTTCAGACCAATCACCGCCGCGACCTTCTTTACCGCCACCATGGCCCGTGTTTTGCCAATGGCAACCTCTTCGCCAACTTCGGCAAAGCGCTTTGCTTGCAAAAGTCCCGGCGTCGGCTTGCGCCAACCGTTCTGTGTCATGCCTGAATTTCACCTCTCTGCTTGATGGGAGGCAAAGAAAAGCTGTGCGCTCAGAAGCGTTCTTCGTTGACAGCGGTTTGGCTGAGGCTTATCTTTTTAGGTGATCAAACCTTGGATTAGCTCTCAGGCATCTCGCTTGGGGGCTTTTCTTTTGCCGTTTTCTTGTTCTGTCCTGCCTTCTTTAACTCTGCTACGTCGACCGTATTCGGGGCACTTGGCCCGGCGGGTCATCTTGTGTTTTGTTGAGGAAGTCGGCAATCAAATCGCCGAGTGCGTCCAACTCTTCCTGCGCGACCGGCACCCCCGCGGCTTTCACCGACAACACCCCATTCTGATGTGTGAGCGAGAGGTTTCGGCTGCCAATCTTGCGCTTTGTCGTGAGCTTTGATGCGGCCCGCTTTGTCGGCTTTTGGCCGGTCTTTTCAAGGGAAGAGATGGCCTTTTGCAGGTCAGCAAAGCTGAGATCGTAAGCGTTCTTGAACGCGTTCAAGATTTCTTCCTGCCGTGCGAAAACCGTGCGCGCGCGGGACACAATGCTCTCATGCACCCCAACCTTTTTGGCAAATGAAACAGCGGTGAGTTTTCCGGTAGCGCCCTTCAATTCCTCGTACATCTCCCCGATGGAAAGAAGACGCTCAAACGCGCCTAAATCTTCGCGTGCCTCGTTTTCGCGAAAACGCAAAAACAGCATCTCGAACGGGGCGTGATCGGATTTCCGCACAGCCTCGGAGGCCAGAACGGCGCGCAGCGGGCGCTTCAAAAGCGCGGCGGCCGCATGTCGCCGCCGTCCGGTCATCAGCAGGAACGGGACGCCCTCAACATCTGTCGGCGTCCGCTGATCTGGTCGCCACTCTGGCTCTGCGGGCAAGACGACGATCGGGGTGTCTTGGCCGTTGGCTTCGATGCTTTGGACGAGCGATTGAAAGGCCGCCTGCTCTCGCCAATCCTGGCGTCTGTCAGAGCCGATGGCGTCAGTGACCTGCTCAGGCTCAAGAATGAGTTCATGCCGGCCGGCGAGGATGTCATCGACCAAAGCCGCGCGCGCTTCATCAATTGCCGCTTGCGATTGGGCAAGGGCCCCGGACTTCCAAGCACTGCCTGCGCCGCGCGTGGGCGGCGCTGATTTCGTCTCTAACGGGGGAATTTCGGGAGTTTCAGCAGCCTCAGCCTTTTGTTGTAGCGCGCGTTCGACCAACGACCGTGGGATGCTGCGTTTCATTTCTGTGCCTCCGCATCATCTTCGTAAAAGGTGTCCATCCAGGCAGTTGCATAGCCGCGCTCAAGTCCAGGCCAAAGCCTTGCAACAATGGCGTCATTCACCGCATCTGCGTTCGTGATGAACCGGTTGATGCCTTTCCGCTTGCCGGGCGTGTCCGGTTCATACTCATAAACCGATTGATAGACATCAGAGGCATTCGCGATGGCGTCAGAGCGCAGGTAGAAGACCGGCAGAACTTCTGTCGGGCAATGCTCCAACAGGTTGCCGATGTGGTTCAAATCCTGCGCGTTAGAGCGTTGCACAATCGTTGGCAACAGCATGTTGGCCCCTGCCCCAATCTCAAGGCGTTCGTGGGACAAGATGTGCTGCAACATGCCCAAAAGGCCGTTCACAAATGTAGAAAGCGTTGCGATGTCGAACCCCTTCATCGTCTGTGGGATCACGAGTGAGGTTGAGGCGATGACATTGTTGAGCTGAAACAGGGTCAATGCAGGCTGATAGTCAATGATCAGCACGTCCAAGGTTTCACTCAGGGCCTTGTCGAGCTTTGCTGCGTCCACTTGGCCGCCTGGGGCCATTTCCTGCGGTTTAGAGACGGCTGGGTGCGCTTCTTGCCAGCGTTTAATCGCGTCGCGCAGGTAGCGGTAGAAACTCTTGCCTTTCGGCGCTTCGCGCACGAGCCGGGCGATTTGAATTTCGCCTTCGGACGTTTCCCCATGCGCGGGTACCAAGCGCAGACCGGGCCAGGAGGTCTTGAGGAAAAACCCATCCAGCACCTCCGGCGGATGATCGGAGTAGGGGGCCTCATCCGAGGGAAAGAGCCCCGCAAAGTCGACCATGGTGGGCGTGTTTTCATCCGGCAATTGCGCGAGTGCGTCGCCGCCGACAAAATAGAGCGTGAGCGTGCTTTGCGGGTCCGCGTCCATCACACCCACCCGCATCCCGTAGTTTAGGCTCAAATACTGGGCAAAATGCGCAGCGCTGAGGCTTTTGGCCGTGCCACCTTTCTGGCTGGCGAATGAAATCACCGGCAGCGGATCGCCGGTCTTGCGCCAGGCCAGGTAGTCGTAGGGGCGTTTGGCCGAAGCCGCGAGCAGGGCGCGCATCTGCATCAGCTCAATCAGTGTAAAGACCCGTTCCCGCCCCACGTATTCACCGGCGGGGAAACCTTCATGGCTGTTTGCAAACTTTGTCAGGTACTGAATGGACACGTTCAGAAACCGCGCGCATTGGCGCATCGACCAATTGCGGTTGATCCTGTGCCTTAGCGTGAGCTCTTTGTTCACAGACACCATGGTCCGGTCAAGCCCGCGTGACAAATCGGTCAAAAACTGTTCTAAACTGCCTGCCATCTTAAAGTCCTGACATCGGTTGATCCGAGTTCGACTCGCCTTTGTCCCTTAGTAGCACAGTTTTTACGTATATTGGAAGATATCATTCACCTAAGGCCCTTAGGCGCACGAAATGCACCTTCGGGCGTTGATATCCTCAAATCTTGAACGCGTTCAAGATCGGGGGCAGGGGCCGTGCCTGCCGCCGCGTGTAGCTACCGCGCAGTTTCGCGAAGCTCGACGCGCCGGATCTTGCCAGAGATGGTCTTGGGCAGTTCGGTCACAAACTCAATCTCTCGAGGGTACTTGTAAGGCGCGGTCTGCGCTTTGCAGAACGCTTTGATCTCTTCATCCAGGGCCTCTGATGCCTCGTGGGTTTGCGACAGCACGATATAGGCTTTCACAATCTCGCCGCGGGTTGCATCGGGCACGCCGATGACCGCGCTTTCCGCGACGGCGGCATGTTCCAAGAGCGCGCTCTCGACCTCAAAGGGGCTGATCCGGTATCCCGCAGAGGAGATCAGATCGTCGGAGCGCCCGACAAACCACAGATACCCGTCCGCGTCGCGGTAGGCCGTGTCGCCAGTGTAGTACCAGCCGTTGCGAAACGGCGCAGTGTTGACAGCCCCGTCTTTAAGGTAGCCGTGAAAGAGCCCCGCGGGCCAGCCGCCATCGGTTCTGACAGCGATGTGCCCAACCTCGCCGTCAGGCTGCACCACGCCCGCATCATCCACCACGTCGACCCGTTGGCCAGGGACCGGTTTGCCCATGGATCCAAAGCGTGTCTCAACGCCGGGGAAATTGGCGACAATGTTGATTGTCTCGGTTTGTCCATAACCGTCGGCGATGACCGTGCCGGTGTGTGTCTGCCAATAGCGGATCACCTCGGGGTTCAGTGGCTCGCCCGCGCCCAGGCATCGGCGCAGCGATGTCAGATTGTAGTGCGACAGATCCTCCTGCGCGAAAAGCCGGTAGACAGTGGGGGGCGCGCAAAAGGTGGTCACACCCAGGCTGCCGATGAGCTTGAGATGCGCGGCCACGTCCATGCCGGGCGCGTCGTAGAGCACGGTTGTCACGCCAAAGAGCATCTGCGGGAAAAGCATGCCCCAAGCGGCTTTGGCCCAGCCGGTGTCGGTCAGGGTCCAATGCACATCGCTTTCGCGCAGGTCCATCCAGAAAAGACCGGTGGCGGCGTGGGCGAGCGCATAGCCATAGTCACGCGGCACCATCTTGGGCAGGGCAGTGGTGCCAGATGTGAAATAAATCATCATCGTATCACTGGAAGGGCAGGGGGGCAGATCCTTCGCGCTAAGGTCCGCATCTTGAGCGTCGCAGAGTGCCTGAAAGGCATGCCAATCGCCCGACGCTACGCCGATCACGATGAGATGTTCGAGGGTAGGGCACTCCGATCGGATCGCCTCAACTTTCTCGACGTGTTGGGCCGATACAATCGCGGCCTTCGCACCTGCCTGGTTGATCCGGTAGGCGATGTCCTTACCTGTCAACAGGTTGGTGCCGGGCATCGAGATCACGCCCGCTTTCATGCAGCCAAAGAGCACCATGTGCCACTCAGGTTGGCGGCCGATCACGACGCAGGCCGCATCCCCGCGCTCGAGCCCAAGCGCCATCAGCGCCTTGGCAAATCGCGCGGACGTTGTGGAGAGCTCGGCGTAGCGCACATGCCGCGTGCTGCCTGCGGTGGCGTCGATTGCGATTAACGCATCCTTGTCCGCTGCGCGCGCGCGGGCGTCCAACACGTCAAACGCAAAGTTGAAATGCTTAGGTATATCAATATGATAACCCTCCGACGCAGCATCATAGTCGCGGTCAATGTGCTCAAAAGTGATCATGGCTTTCCCCTCTCGCAGTGCCGGGGCGGCCTGCGTCCCCGTGCGCATGATGACCTTTTGTGGCGTGCCTGTCACGGGCATCGGCAAGCCGCCACTTCACACGGTATCTGAGCCGGTCTTCGGGGTCTCGCGCGACCCGTGCCATGCGCCGCCACAGCTTGGCGGGCGTGAGCCATGCGGGGAGCGCTTTGGGGGCCCGGCCGCCATGTTGTGCAATTCTGAGCGAGACGCTAAAAGGCCGCTCTTTCTTCGTGATTTGGGGACGTTTTCGATGCGCTTGGTTTTCTTTGCGTGCGCCTGCTTTGTCGCGCTTTGCTCTGGATTGGTTGTGGCTCAAGAGGCGGATCCTGCGGCAGATGCGCAGCAACTCATCGACCTTCTGGAGAATGAAGAGGCGCGCACCGCACTGATCACCAGCCTGAAAGAAGTGGCCAGCGCGCCAGACGGAGTGCCCGAAGCGGAGGAGCGCATCTCCTTCGGGCGCCAGATCGCCCGTCTCACGTCCGGCTTTGTGGAAACCGCGGCCGGCTCCTTTGCCTCGGCCCTGTCTGGCCTCACCTCGATGACCTCCACGGTGCGCGATTTGGACGCCGATCAACTCGCCGGATTGGTTGATGCCCTCATCGCGCTCGCCGTCGTCTTTATTGCGACCACGGTGAGCTATGTCACGCTGCGCCACTTCGCCAAGCGGATTTACCGGCGGATGGGCGCGCATGCCCATGATTGGGATTTTCTGCGGACCTTGGCGGTTGCGATTGTCTCGTCTGTCATGGATGCGTTGGTGGTTATCCTGGCGTGGGGGCTTGGCTATCTTGCCGCGCTCTATCTGCATGGCGATCCAGGTACGATAGGCGTGCGGCAATCGCTCTATCTCAACGCGTTCCTCTTGGTGGGCCTTGCAAAAGTGGTGATCCGCGCGGTGTTGTCGCCCAGCACGGACGAGTTGCGCTTTTTGGCGATCACAGATGCGGCGGCGAAGCGGACCTCGCTCTGGCTCGGCAGCATTTCCACCGTGATCGGCTACGGCCAGTTGCTCATCGTGCCGATTGTGAACCAGCAGGCCTCCTTCAGCGCGGGTCGGGGGGTTTCAACGCTTTTGGCCTTCATCGCCATTCTGATGGCGCTCGTGCTGGTGCTGCGCAGCAGGGGTGACGTTACAAGCTGGCTGTTGGGTGAAACTCCGGAGGAGGCGCCAAGCGTGATCCGATTCGTCGCGCGCAACTGGTACGTGCCGCTCATCCTCTATCTGATTGGGTTGGCGATCATCGTGGCGGCCCGGCCTGACGGGCTGATCTGGCCCGTACTGCTGACGACGGCGCAGGTCATCGCGGTGATCACGCTGGGGTTTCTGATCTCGGGCGGCCTCTCCCGCTTTGGCAGCCGGGGCTTGCGCTTGCCTGAGATCGCACGCAGTCGCATGCCGTCCTTGCAGGGCAGGGTGAACAGCCTCGTGACCCGTGTTCTCGGCATCCTGCGCGCGGTCATCGCGATTTGCGTGTTGGGATTTGCGTTGGATTTTGCGGGCGCGCTGGATTTCAGCGGCCTTCTGCAAAGTGAGCTTGGCCGATGGATCATCGGCACGGGCGTGAGCGTCGGCTTGATCTTGCTCTTTGGCTTTCTGATTTGGCTCACGCTCGTCTCTTGGGTCGATTACCGGCTGAATCCGGCGTATGGCTCGTTGCCCACCTCTCGCGAAAATACGCTGCTGACGCTCTTGCGCAACGCCGCCACGATTGTCCTGGTCGTGATCGTCGCGATGTTTGCCCTGGCTGAGATTGGGATCGACATCGCCCCTCTGATCGCCTCGGCTGGCGTTTTGGGCCTGGCCATCGGCTTTGGCGCGCAAAAGCTTGTGCAGGACATCATCACGGGCGTTTTCATTCAGTTCGAAAACGCCATCAATGTGGGCGATGTGGTCACATTGGGGGGCACGACGGGCACCGCGGAAAAGCTCACCATCCGCTCCATCACGCTGCGCGACGTCAACGGAACCGTACACCTCATCCCGTTCTCTTCGGTCGACATGGTGTCAAACTACGTGAAAGACTTTTCTTACTATGTCTGCGATCTGGGCATTGCCTACCGTGAGAACATCGATGAGGGGCGCGAAGCCATGCAGGAAGCCTTTGCGCAACTGCGCGCGGGGGAGCATGGCGCGTTCATCGATGGCGATTTGGAGTGGTTCGGGGTGCAGGCCTTGGGTGACAGCGCCGTTGTTCTGCGGGCGCGGATCAAATGCACTCCGGGCAAGCAATGGGCGGTCGGGCGGGCCTATAACGAATTGTGTAAGCGGGTCTTGGACGCGCGTGGCATCGAAATTCCCTATCCGCATCAGACTATATATTTTGGCGAGAACAAGGACGGTTCAGCACCTGCCCTGCATTTTAAGAACGCCAGGAACCGCTGATCGCGGTACAGCTTGTTGAAGCGAACTGCCCAGGTTGCCTGATAGACCGGCCAGTTGCGGTGCGGGGCAAAAGCACAGCGGGGAACAAAAAACCCCGCCTGCGTCGGCGGGGTGCGTAGTGTTTAGCCTGCGGCTTGGCCGTCTGTGCGCGACCAGTGCTCTGACGTTGAGCAAAGCGTGCTGCGCTTGAAATTGCGATCTTTCAGCTGCTTTGAGGTGACGCGGGCGTTCACATACGCAAAGATCGCGACGGTGCCCAAAGTGCTGAAGGTGAGCAATGCTGGTAGTTCCATGATCGTCTCCTATGGCATTGATGTATGGGGCTAGTGCAAGCGATACGCGCAGCGCCGCCTCTCGGTTCACCTAAAAAGCCAAAGTAAACTGCGACATTTTTGCAGGGTCCCGTAGGACTTTGTCAGCCGACAACAAAGGCGATGAAAACGAGGTATCCCAAAACGCCAAGCCATCCCAATTGGGCCGAGGCAAACATGCCCAAAAACAGCAGGGCCAGGATCAGGCAGACGATGAGCGCTTGCTCGCCCAGGGAACGCGCCGCGATGCGCTCCTCAACCCGCTCGACGGTCTCACCGGGCCAAGCCCAAGCGATCAGGCCAACCGTCACCCGACGACAAGAGCGTCCAAATCTGACATGGGGTTGCATGGTGTTGAAGTGCCGCCTGTCCCGTGCCCTGTTCTAAATGTCCCACAAACGAAACCAGACGGCCAGCATATATGTTCCCGGCCCCTTGCGGTTGGGCTGCGCAACCGGCAAACCCTACTTTGGTTCCTTGTGCGGGGGCGCGCGCCGGTTGAACGCATGCCAACCGGGTGATCAAAATCCTTGGTAGAGCATGTCCAAAGCCTGGGTGATTTGGTCTTGATAAGAGGCGACGCTGCTGATGGGCTCACCCAGATCAGACCTCTGCACGGCGGCCAAGAACTGCACTGCGAAAACGAAACGCTCACCTTGCAGGTCCAATACCGGGTTCAGACGTTTGGCGGGTGTGATTGAGGATCCCAAGGGCAGCAAGGGAACGACGACGCGGGTCGTCAACGGATCGAGCAGATCAGATTGAATGTCGACGACGCGGGTGCCGTTTGAGGGCATGTCATAGACGTCAAATTGCGCCATCAAAACTGTCTGAAGGTGGCCAGCGGCACGCCGTTTTCTGCGGCGTATGCGTTAGAGCTTTCCAGTGCTTGGCGGTTTTCCCGCTGCCAGATCTCCGCCTGTGCGCGTCGGACTTCCCGGCGGATGCCTTCCTCCGCCGCCCGCGACAAGTTCACGTCGAGCGCGCGCGCCTCAGCGATAAGGACATCGTCCAAAGACAGATTTGTCGGCCGCCGCCGCTGGTTCGCTTCCATGACGTCCTCCTATGCGCGAGGTTAGCACCGTGCAACATGTGCATCAAGCATGCGCATCTCAATATCGATCAGAGACGTCGGATTGCGCCCCCTTGCGCAGACACGGACGGGCAGGGGGCCTGGCCCTTCTTGCAGGCCTATGCCGACAAGAAGCGCGCGGTCGCACTCCATGAAAAGCTCGGGTTTCGCACCCGCATAAATGTGCGGATGTTGCAGATTCGCGCGGATGTTCTCGCAGCGGCCCAAGCACACGAACGCCAGCGCGGACCGCTTTCCAGACGGCACCCGACCCTCAGGCCGTGCGCAGAGGGTTTTCGGGCATCTAAGCTTTTGTGCTCGGGTGTCTTCGTTGATAGAACAAAGTCACGTCTCGGATACCTTCTTGCGCGAAGACAGGTTTCGCGAATGCGGTTAACCTTTATGCAAGCAGCTTATGTTCGAGCACTTCGCGATGGATCTGTCGCGGCGCGAAGTGCGCCGGGATGGTGCGGTGGTGCCGATAGAGCCCAAAGCCTTCGAGCTGATTGCCTTTATCATCGATGAACGAGACCGCATGGGCACCAAACAGGAATTGGTCGACACCGTGTGGCAGGGCGAGTTCATCGCTGACGCCAGCCTGTCCACCGCGATCAAAACAGCGCAGCGCGCTTTGGGAGACGGCGAGCAAGCGCAACGTCTCATCAAGACGGTGCAAGGCCAGGGCTTTCGCTTTGTGGCCGAGGTGCGCGAGAAAGGCTCGGCACCCGCTTCGGCACGACCCAGCCGTCAGCCGCGCGAAGAAAGGCCGCAGCCTGGTGTTAGTAGTCGGCCGAGCATTGCGGTCCTTCGGCTTCTCAGCCTCGCTGAAGATAGCAAGCTGATGCTTTTGGCGAACGCCTTACCGGCGGAACTGATCTCAGCCCTATCGCGCCTCAAGTGGACGCATGTGATCGCGCGCGCATCATCCTTTAGCTTTGATCCGGAGAGCTTTTTGCCCTGGGAGGTGATGACAAACTTGAATGAGGCGCTGTTCCAGACCTTCCCGCTTTCCGATGATGCGCTTCGGCGCCAGGTTGCGGGTTCCCTGCACCGTCCGGAGCCCGCTGTTTCTGCGACACGTCATGCAAGCGACTTTCGCATGATGCGGGTCTTCACCACCTCTGTCGCACTCAAGACGAGCGGCGAGTTTAGCTCGCAGCCCGGCGCAAATCGGCCGGTGCGGGCGTCGCCATCGGCATCGCGTTTGTGCTCGTACTGAACCGGTTGGTCGCTTGTTTGAGCCCTTCTGCCTCGTTTGACAGCAAAGCGCTCGCCGCTGTGACCTCTTCAAATGACGCCGCTTGCTTTTGCGTGTTGTGATCGATTTGCACGACTGCCGTGTTGATGTCGCTCACGCCGCTGACCTGTTCAGAGATAGCCTGCGCGACTTCCTGGATGCTGCCGGAAACATCGATGACGCTGTCCGAGATCTTTTGCAGGGAGCTTTCTGCGCTGGCGACCTTGGTCACGCCATCCGAGACCGCAGCATCACTTTTTGCGATCACCGCCGCAATTTCGCCCGAGGCTTCGCTTGCGCGTTGGGCGAGGCTGCGCACTTCGGAAGCGACCACAGAAAAGCCCCGCCCGGCTTCGCCCGCGCGCGCCGCTTCGACACCTGCATTCAGCGCCAGAAGGTTGATCTGGAAAGAGATGTCATTGATTACTCCGACGACTTTTGAGATCTCTCCTGAGGCTTCATTGATGCGGTTCATGGCCCCCGCCGCCTCAGACGCCACGGTGCGGCCATCTTTTGCAGTATCGCTGGCGATCCGGGCGTTTTGATTGGCGCTGGAGATGTTTACATCGACCTGCTTGATACTGGCCGACAGCTCCTCGAGCGCTGCGGACGTCTCTTCCAAGGACGCGGCATTTTGCTCGGCCTGTTTTGACAGCACCTCCGACGTATCGCGGAGCTCCTTTGAGGAATGCGTGAGATTGTCGGTGCTCGCAGAGATGCCGCCAATCAACTCTTGCAGGCTCGAAATCATCTGGTGCGTGTTCTGCTGCAACTCGGCAAAAGCCCCCTCGAAGTCACCCTGCATGTTCTGTGTCAAATCGCCCGCCGCGACCCGATGCAGGACCTGTCTCACCGCCTCAAGCCCGGTGTCGACGCCATCGAGCAGGTCATTGATTCCCTTCTGAGTTTCACGCGACGTCGCATCATCATAATGGCCGTTGATACGATGCGAGTAATTCCCGTGCTGCGCATGTCCCAGGACCTCATTGAGCTCTTGCAAAAAGGCGCTTGCTTCATTGGCTTGACGCTCACTCTTTTCGCGCGCTGCTTTGTCCTCTTCTGCACGCCGCTGCACGTCTTCTTGCTCTTTCAAAATGTTGGCTTCACGCTCTTGTTGCGCCTGCCTCTCAGCAGCGGCGAAGCGCTCACGCTCGTTTTCAGCGGCTTTCAATTGCTCAACCAGCCGGTGCGCCGCACCCTGCAACTCGCCCACTTCGCCGACACCGTTCTGGCCGGGGGAAACATCGAGTTTACCCGCCGACACATCTTCGATCGCACGGGTTACATGTGTTAGGGGGCTCAAGGCCTGATTGATGACCCGCAAGGACATGGCACCAAAGGCGACGAGGAAGAGCGCAGAGACCTGTTTGACGATGTTAAACGTAGCAACCGTGCTGTTGACCTGTGCGCCAATCTCTTTGTTAAGAGCCTCTTGATAGTCAATGAACTCATTGATCACGCTGAGCCAATCGATGAAAGCGGGACGGGCCTCAACCATGACGACCTCAATCGCCTGCTCGGTATCTCCTGCGTTTGCGGTTGCAATGATGCGCTCAACAAGGGGATTGGTGCGCGCCTCAACTTCCTTGATCCGCCCAAGGATCTCCCGCTCCACCGGGCTGTCAGGATTGGCATCCGCAAACAGATCATCCATTGGTCCCGCGGAGGCAGCATAATCGGCCTCAAGGCTGCGGATCGCTTCAATTGAGCCTGCCATATCCGCCGCATCCGGGGCGAGAACGATGTCCCTGATGAGGATCGAGCGGTCATGCACACTGCCCCGAAAATTGATCGCGAAGCGTTGTTTAACGCTGTTGATTTCATTCACTTGCGTCAAGTTTGCGCTGACGCTTTGGATGCTCAAGATCGCATAGAGTCCCAGAGCAAAAAACGCAGTCAGAACAGAGAGGAAGGTCGCATTGACACGCCCTTGAACTGTCGAGAAGTCAACTAGCTTACGCATGGGGCACCTTTGATTCACAGATTTGGGGATGCGTACAGCCGACAAGTTAAGACAGTGTGAGGTGCCCCTAGAATTGTAGATGCTTTGCTTGGTAATTTTGCGGTATTATGAAGCAAAATCACCAAATATGATTATTGTATAATCATAAATGGTTAGTCATACTTGCTGTATGGAAAACTTAGAATATGAACGCCCAAACATTGTCTGAGGATTGAGATCCAAACGAAAAAAGCTCGTGAAACTGCTCGGCAAGATCACGGCAGAGGCGGAACGGGTACGCACCAGCATCAAACACATTGACGCCTGCGTTGCCTTGTTTGATCCGAACGCCAACCCGCCAACCACCTACCATGACGGCTTTATACCACGCCACACAGCGCCCAAGGGGCATTTGAAGCGCTTTATCCTGACACAGTTACGAGAAGCGTCTGAACCCCTGTAAGCGCGTCAGATCGCGGACGCATGGGCCATAGATCAAATGATAGAGGGTGATGCGGATACGCTGCGCTTGCTGCGAAAGCGTATCGGGATTTCGGTAAACACCATCAAGAAAGATAGGCTTGTCGTTCAGGCGGGGGTGGATGGCGTATCCAAGTTGTGGAAATTGAAAGAGGGCGGCTGTTGAGCAGCCCAAGTCAATCATCCGCCAAAAAGTCTTCTAGGGCAGCAATCTTCCGTTTAAGCCTCTGAAGGCCATCTTTGTCCATCAACGCAGAAACATAAACTTGGTCGCCCCTGATTTCAGCGTTGATTGTGTTTAGCTCAGTTTCAATGGGTGTGTAGAGTTGAGCTGTAGTCGCTTGAGGGGCAGGGCTTGAAGCAGGCACTTGTAAAATTTCATCTTTTCGCTCTTGATGGGCTGACTCTGCCCTAGGATGATCTGCGTTACTATAACTTTCGCTAACCCGCTCTTGCTGTAGAAATTGCTGCGTTTCTAGATAAGATTTCATCGCCGGGTCGATGGCTGCTGCAACAAATCCCTCTCGCGACAAAAAGTTTGTTAGGCTTTGCTCTGACGGCTGCACCTCTGGGAACTTTTTAGAGATACGACTAAAGAGTGCAGGTCGGTTTGCTGCTGATTTAACTGCACCATACCGACCCGCTGCACTCTCTGGAAAGAGAATGTCCATAGCCAATTGGGTAATCTTGACCTCTCCCTTAGAAACCTTCTCAAGAAGCCCGAAATGCATCAAAGCCGAGATTGCCCGATCTGAAGTTCCCGTAGTTCCAGCGTAACCCATGTGTCGGGCAGCGACTTCTCTTGGCATTGGGTTGGTGTAGTCGCCCTTATAAATTTTCTTTGCATTATCAATGCAGTCTTTAAGACTTGTGTTTGGGTATCCGGGGCTTCTGCTTCGTGCCATGCTGCGCTCTCCAAATAGATTGCTGTCGTTATGGCTGAAAAAACGCTGGATTGCAAATTTTTCCTAAGCTGTTTCCGCTGTCGGCGGTTGACTCATGTACTGCCACCTACTACGAGTCGGGGTAGGCCGCTCACGTGGCCCAACATGTAGAAGGATTTGCTATGAAGATACCCTCCTAGGCCTGCTCCGTAAGCCGTGCGGCGTTGCAGGGAGACTAAAAGGAAGGCCGACCAGCGAAACGCGGATCGACCTCCTTAGCGGCAAAATTGAATGGGTAGGCCCTGTCAAAAATGCAGCGTCAACAACTGCAATATGACAAGAGTTCTGCCTCTTTTCAAGGGAAACCCACACTCACAAGGAGTTGTGGCATGCAAAAAGGTGTGTTCGTGAACGCATACACGCGCGAACGTTTCGGACGTACTGAGCATGTCTGCGCTCACTGGCGCAGTCGCTAGCTTAGGCTGATCGAACCCTGCTACTTGGCTATGCGTTTGCGGTTTTAGCGGCTTGTATGAAACCTGACTTGGGTGGCGAGAAATCGTCACCCATTTTTATGATGCGCGACGCTGCCAGTACCCCGCCCATTGGCGAGACTGTGGGGCAGCCGCAACCGCACCCATCGCCATAGCGAACTGGTGGCCGTTGGCCTGACGGTTCGTATCCTCACGCCACGCCATTTCAGCAGCATATGCGCCAAGGTACTTGCCCGCGATGTGGTGATGCGTGCCAACCTCTGCGCGACGCAGGCGACTAAAGAAGCTCTCTGCCTGGTTGGTGCAGGCACCGTCCTTGGAGTAAGCCGCCATCTTGTCCCAATGGGACGCTTCATCGGCGTGTACGGTAGCGCCGCGCTCAACATTGGCCGCAACGTGCGCAACGCCCTCTGCCTCCGTGGCGGTGACATAAGTGCGAGTCACACCCCCGCGCTCACGGGTCACGATAACAGACTGGCGCTTGCCTGACTGGTGGATTTTTTTACGACGATCCTTGCGGTCTTTCTTCTCATTGGCAGGCTTCACGTAGCCACGAAAGTAAGCTCCATCTACCTCAACATCGCCAGACAGAGCGCCATTGTCGCGGGCAACTTCTATGCTCTCGCGGACTTTATGCAGCAAAACGAAAGCGGTTTTGTAGTCAACCGACAGATCGCGGGACAACTGCAATGCGCTGTAGCCTTTCGCGCCATTTATGAAGATAGCGATAGCCGCCAGGATATCGCGCACCTGGAAATTGCGACCGTGAAAGATCGTGCCGGACGTCATGCTGTACTGTTTGCTGCAGCCTTTGCACTTATACACTTGGCGGGTTTCAAGATCATAGTGATCTACGCACCCGCACTCAGGGCAGATCAGCTCCCCTTCGGTTTCTGTTCAGCAAATTTGGCGAAACGCCATGCGGCCTTCTTTCTCTGACATGCGCATGACCTTCACAAGTGAGAGCGTTTTTGCGGCTGGGGATAGGAGGAAGTGCTGAGACATGATACTAACTTTATTTGGTGAGTACGTCATGCCAGTGGACAGGACCCCCGTCAACAAATACATTCACCGAATATGGTTATTCCAAAAAAGGTGATCCATGAACGTGATTGATAAGGCGCAACGACCTGCGCCACCGAAGCCCGTTGCCCGTAAGGCAAGCCCGGTGAACATCGAATACGAGGATAAGGCGCGAGAAATTGTTAGGGAGGCCATGAGGTCTAAAGGCGTGACGGTCGATCAGCTAACAGCCCGACTATCCGCAATAGGTGTCGAGATGAGTTCGGGCGGCGTGGCGAACAAGATAAGCCGTGGAGGATTTAGTTCTGCGTTCTTGCTTCAATGCCTCGCAGCGATGGAACTTGAAATAAAGGTGGAATGATTATCTAACCATATTTGGTGAGTTTTCTCCATAATGCCGTAATTTTGGAAGCAAAGGACTATGCAACTGTTAGGGCAAATTCGCTATTCAGATGAGTTCAAGATTGACGCGGTGGCACAGGTCACGGAGCGCGGACATTCGGTCAAGGAAGTTGCTGAACGGCTCGGGATCAGCACCAAGTCGTTGTACACTTGGATGACCAAATTTTCGAAGCCTCAGCGCGTGACCGATCAGGAGGCTGAGGTCGGGCGCCTTAAAGAAAGAGCTGGCCCGCGTGACGGAGGAGCGGGACATCTAAAAATACACGAGCCTTGCGCGCCATTAATTCAAGCACAATGGCGAGTGCGTACTTCGCGAAGGATACAAGGTGAAGTACGCCTTTATTGCCGCCCATCAGGATCAATTCAAAACGCGGCCTATGTGCTGGATGCCGGGTGGGTTAAAGAACCGTTAAGCCAGCGAGCGTTTGAAGATGCCCGCCAGACAGGGTTGGTGAAGAAGGCGTGGAAAGACAGTGGCAAGATTTACGGCTATCGCAAAATCCCCCCTCCCGGCAGCATTCTTCGAATGCGCCTGCCGGGCAATGGATGACCAGATCGACATGGGGGAGGTCGTATCCGAGAACCGCGTTGCCCGTTTGGCTCGGATCGCAGGCATTCAGGCGCAGATTGGCTACAAGGAAAATCCCGGTGTCTATGGTGGAAGACCCTCAGTCGTCGTGGACAACACGCTTGATCGGCAGTTCAGCGTTGATGCGCCAGATCGTGCCTGGGGCGAGGCCTTGTTTGCCATTGGTTCAAGAACAATGGACGGGCGATATTACGTATCTACGGACACACGAAGGCTTCGCGTATCTCTGCGTGGTCATTGATCTATTCCCGCGGCGTGTCGTCGGTTGGGCTGTACAGTCTCGCCAGACATCAGAACTTGCCGTGCAGGCCCTGCTGATGGCCATTTGGCGTCGAA
>JBCCQX010000031.1:0-25650 GCA_039208585.1 Pseudomonadota bacterium
CAATAAACCAGAAGGATCAGGCGCACGACCAAAATACCCAATGTACAACTCACTCAAAACAACCTTGAAAGACACAAATAAACCCACCAAAAACAAACACCCTCAACCAAAATAAACACAAAAAAAACGACAACATGTCAATAATTTAAAACGAAGAGCACCGCAGGTGAGACACGCATGAATGCGGCAGGCACTTTAGAGAAGCCCACCCGCCTTTTGCCTGTTGCGGACACCTCTAACGCGACACTTGAAATGTCCTAAAGCATCTGGCGTTACGCCTGGTACACCTTACCAAACCGACTTAGCGCCGATCCGAGGGGTGACGCCATCGCGTCCGCGCCGTGGGGGCGGAAAAGTGATTGAGAACGATGGGTGTCAGGTGTAAGGCAGGATGATTTAAGGACGCACTGCGCCCATCATATCGCTAGTGAAACGGCGCAAGCGATCAGGGGCAAGTGAGATTTTCTTCGAAGAAATTCCGAAACATCATTTGCCAGCGACTTTGCGCAAACGCTGCGTCGCATGTGTTCTCGTCGCGGTCAATGAAGCGGCGTCGCCGCGCAAGCACCGCAGTGGCCCGGTGTATCACGACGGCGCAAACTCTCACGCACCGCCGTCTGGAACTCAGCCGACCAATTCGAGACCCGAAAAGAAATACGCAATCTCTACCGCCGCCGTCTCAGGCGCGTCAGATCCATGAACGGAATTTTCCCCGACACTCTGCGCGAACTCGGCCCGGATCGTCCCCGGCGCCGCATCCGCTGGATTTGTCGCACCCATTACCTCGCGATTTTTCGCAATCGCACCTTCGCCCTCAAGCACCTGAGCGACAATCGGAGCGGAAGCCATGAACGCGCATAATTCGTCGTAGAAGGGACGTTCAGCATGCACTTTGTAGAACTCACCCGCCTGCGCCTTGGTCAGATGCAGACGCTTTTGCGCTACGATGCGCAAGCCAGCAGCTTCTAACTTCGCATTGATCGCACCGGTCAAATTGCGACGGGTGGCATCAGGTTTTATAATTGAAAAGGTCCGTTCCAAAACCATGTGCCCACTCCGTTCACCTTTAGATTTCGCGCTCCCTAGCATGAGCTTTCCCTTTTGAAAACCCGCGATTGACGCAGCATCCATCTTGCGTCACACCGACTTCATGTTGCGCCTTTCGGACATCAGCTATGCAGTTCAAGGACGCCCGCTTTTTGAGGGTGCCTCGGCGAGCATTCCCGAGGGTCACAAGGTGGGCCTTGTCGGCCCAAATGGCGCTGGCAAGACGACGCTTTTCCGTTTGATCCGGGGGGAACTGACGCTTGACAGCGGCGACATCAGCCTGCCGAGCTGGGTAAACATCGGCGGCGTTGCGCAAGAAGTGCCCGCCTCTGATACCTCGTTGCTCGATACCGTGCTCGCCGCAGATCACGAACGGGCAGCCTTGCTGACAGAGGCCGAGAGCGCGACCAACGCCATCCGCATCGCTGAGATACAAGCGCGGTTGACCGATATTGATGCGTGGTCGGCGGAAGGGCGCGCGGCAAGCATTCTAAAGGGTCTCGGCTTTGATGCCGCGCAGCATGATCATCCCTGTTCTGCTTTTTCGGGTGGATGGCGCATGCGCGTGGCTTTGGCGGGCGTGCTCTTTGCGCAACCCGATCTGCTTTTGCTAGACGAGCCGACCAATTATCTGGATCTGGAAGGGGCGCTTTGGCTCGAGAGCTACTTGGCGAAGTACCCGCACACGGTGATTGTGATCAGCCACGACCGCGGATTATTGAACCGTGCGGTAAGCAGCATTCTTCATTTGGACAATCGAAAGCTCACCTTTTATCAAGGCCCTTACGATCAATTTGCGCGCCAAAGGGCCGAGCAGCGAGCCGTGCAGGCCGCCATCGCCAAAAAGCAAGAGGCGCGGCGCGCCCATCTGCAATCTTACGTGGATCGTTTTCGCTACAAGGCAGACAAGGCAAAGCAGGCGCAATCCCGGATCAAAATGATTGACAAGATGGACATGATCGCCGCGCCTGAGGATGCGGCAAAACGCGTGTTCAGCTTTCCCCCGCCCGAGCCGCTGTCTCCGCCGATCATCAGTATTGAAGGGGGGGCGGTCGGCTATGACGCCAGTACCCCCGTATTGAAACGGCTCAATCTGCGCATTGACCAGGACGACAGGATCGCGCTGTTGGGCAAGAACGGCCAAGGCAAATCAACACTGTCGAAATTGCTGTCAGATCGTCTGGTGCTTATGGAAGGGAAAGCCGTCAAAGCCAACAAGCTGCGCGTTGGTTTTTTTGCCCAGCATCAGGTGGACGAACTGCGGATCGCGGAAACCCCGCTGGATCACATGATCGCCGCCCGGGCCAATGTGTCGCCCAGCACGTTGCGGGCACAATTGGCGGGGTTCGGGCTGGGGCCGGACCAGGTAGAAACGCCTGTTGGCCGGCTTTCAGGTGGTCAGAAGGCGCGTTTGTCGCTGCTACTTGCGACCCTAGACGCGCCGCATCTCCTGGTGCTTGACGAACCCACCAATCATCTTGACATCGAATCCCGAGAAGCGCTGGTTGAAGCGCTCACCCGTTACACCGGCGCGGTCATTCTTGTCAGCCACGACATGCACCTGTTGTCGTTGGTCGCAGATCGGCTTTGGCTGGTGTCGGACGGTACGGTAACCCCTTTTGAAAACGATCTTGACGCCTATCGACAGATGTTGCTGGCGGCAAACAAACCCGCTGCGAAACCTGCAACATCGCCTCTAAAACCCAAGCGTCCGAACCGGGATGAGGTCATTGCGCTGCGCGCAAATGTGAGAAAATCAGAGGAACGACTGGAAAAACTCAACGATATGCGGGATCGGCTGGCGCAAAAGCTGGCAGATCCCACACTCTATGAAAAGGCCCGAGGCGACGAACTGGCCGTCTGGAACAAAAAATATGCCGAGGTCATGTCGGCTTTGGATCGGGCAGAAGCGCTTTGGCTTGACGCCGAAGAAAAGTTGGAAAGAGCGACGGCATGATCTCTACGCCCTTCTCTTTTGGCGTGAAATACTTCGGGGGTCCGGGGGCAGCGCCCCCGGTTCCAGTAGAATGGGCCATACTTACCGGCAGCAGCTGCGCCGATGACCTTTGATACTGCGTTCATGATCACCTCATTCGTGACGATGTTCGTGGTGATCGATCCGATTGGCATCGCGCCGCTCTTTCTCGCCCTCACCCGCGGGATGACGCCTGCACAACGGCGCCGCGTCGCGTTACGTGCGACGCTGGTTGCGGCAATGGTGCTCGCGCTTTTTGCCTTCTTTGGCGAGGCGCTGTTGGGATTTATCGGCATCTCAATGCCCGCCTTCCGCGTCGCCGGGGGCATCTTGCTGTTTTTGACCGCTATCGACATGTTGTTCGAACGCCGCACCAAGCGCAGGGAAGATCGAACAGAGGAAAGCGATGTCGCGGACCCCTCTGTGTTCCCGCTGGCCATTCCGCTGATCGCGGGACCGGGTTCCATCGCCTCCGTCATTTTGCTGACCGGAGAGCGACCAGGTGCAGAGGGGTTGATCATGGTGCTTGGGATCTCGGCTGCAACATTGATCGGCTTGGGTCTTATCCTTTTGGTCAGCGGGAGACTTGAACGATTGATCGGCAAAACCGGCATCGATGTCATCACGCGCGTTCTCGGCATGTTGCTGGCTGCTTTGTCCGTGCAATTCGTGCTGGATGGTTTGGCGGCCTTTGGCTTCGGTCCGGCATCGGTCTAACAACACGCCAGAATCCGCCTATATAATTACGGAAAAATGAGAGAGTTGGATGATGGCTGAGATTGAGACGGGGCGACTGATCTACCTAGTGGTGCTGTTGGCCATGGTTGCAGGCTGGTTTTTCATGCAACGCCGGGAAAGCATGAACCAAACGCTGCAGTATGCAGCGGTTTGGGCGTTGATTTTCATCGGCGGTGCCGCGGCGGTGGGCCTGTGGCAAGATATCTCAAATGATGGGCAGCGCACACAGTTCATTTCCACCGCCGACGGACAGATCACGGTTCCGCAGGCACGGGATGGCCACTATTACCTGCGGCTCAGCGTCAACGACACCCCAGTTGACTTTGTCGTCGACACAGGCGCGACCCAGATGGTGCTAACGCAGCAAGACGCGGCGCGCGTTGGGATAGAGCCCGAGGCACTTTCATATCTTGGACGTGCCAACACCGCCAATGGTGAAGTACGCACAGCCTTTGTCAGGTTGGAAGAGGTGCGTCTTGGCGGCGTCACCGACCGCAATGTTGCGGCCGTCGTGAATGCCGGCGAGATGCGGAAATCCCTGCTTGGCATGGCATATTTACAGCGCTGGGGTCGCATTGAAATTGCAGGGGGTGAATTGATCCTGACGCGCTGACGCGCCGCTTTTGTTCCAGGTGCGGATGGTACAATCGGACTGCTTCTCTCTCGTGACCCTAACCAACCACTCGGTATTGGCGGTATTAGGATCAGGACCTATCGAACCTGGAGCACCCAGCCCTTTATCTGACACTTTACCGGCATTTTCAGGTTGTTCATCTCAAATCGTCCTGCCTCAAAGCTAACACACCTTGCCGAATCGACTTAGCGCCGCCTCGTGAGGGCTGACCGGCGCGGCCCAACAGGATCTGTCGGGCGGGACGGTGATGGGGACGGCCTGTATCAGCTTTCGAGCAGGACGCTTTAGGAAACACCATTGGCAAAACTGAAGCGCATCACACCTACAGCTTTTCGAGTTTAACTTGAGCCATCATTTATCACTTTTCGCGTTCGACCGTAGGGAGATGCAGCGAACAAGTGATCCAGGTTTAACTCGAAATGCTTTAGGTCCTCAAGAATGTGCGTGGCGTCTATGTCTGCGCCTTTTTCTCCCATCGACCACTTTCTTCCGACCAATACTGCGCGGCGACGCCCGCCTGCGTCAAACGGCGCCACTGATCGCGCGCGCACGCGAGTGCCGCCTCATCCGCGCCGTCAAAAAGCACGCAAACCCGAGACGTCTGCGCCACTTCTGTAGCGGCGACCTCTGCCCCATGCACGGACATCAGACACTCCACAGGATAAGAAAGCTCAGGTTCGGTGGTAAGCAGGATTGGCTGGTCGGCGTCATATTCCTGACCCGCCAGTCCATGGGCGAGGAAATCCTCTTCGGGCCCCAACCACAAGGCCTGGTCCAGCGTTTCAAGCGCGGCGTGATCGGTCCCACGCACAGCGACGCGCCAGCCATTCGCGCGCGATTTGGTCAACAGCATGCGCAGCGTGTCTGGCAACGGGCGGCGCGTCAGATGATAGAAAAAGACATCACTCATCCTTGGTTAGACATGTTCCATCATGTCTGACACCAGTCGGTTTAACGCCGCCACACCCCATCCTGTCGCGCCGCTGGGTGCGAGCGCTGTTTCTGATTTCACAGAGGCGACACCAGCGATATCAAGATGGATCCAAGGCGTGTCATCTTTCACGAACCGCTGCAAAAACTGCGCCGCTGTGACCGACCCTGCCGCCCGTCCGCCGATGTTCTTCATATCTGCGATCCGGCTTTTGAGAAGCTTGTCGTAGGCGGGGCCGAGGGGCATGCGCCACGCGCCTTCCCCCTCTGCCGCCGCAGCCTTCAAAAACGCGGCGCAAAAGGCATCATCATTGGAAAACACGCCCGCATTCTCATGACCCAGGCCGATGATAATAGCGCCCGTAAGCGTTGCTAGATCCACCATGGCCCGCGGTTTAAAGCGCTCTTGCGCGTACCACATCACATCGCAGAGCACCAAGCGGCCCTCCGCATCGGTATTGATCACCTCAACCGTGTCACCTTTCATAGAGGTGATCACGTCTCCGGGCCGTGTCGCGTTGCCAGAAGGCATATTTTCAACCAACCCCACCAAACCGACAACATTTGCCTTGGCCTTGCGCAAGGCCAGCGTCCGCATGACGCCAGCGACCACCCCGGCGCCGCCCATGTCCATTGTCATGTCTTCCATGCCAGCGCCTGGTTTTAAGCTGATGCCACCGGTATCGAACACGACGCCTTTACCGATCAGGGCGAGCGGCGCTTCGTCTGCCTGTCCGCCGTCCCAGCGCATCACCACGACTTTGGAGGGGCTGTCGGACCCCTGCCCAACGCAAAGAAGCGTGCGCATGCCCAGTTTCTCAAGTTCCGCTTCTTCCAGCACGTCAACCTTTAGGCCAAGCGAGGACATGGCGACCAATTCATTCGTAAAGGCAGTCGTGGTCAGCACATTCGCCGGCGCATTGATAAGGTCACGGGTCATGAAGGCGCCTTCAGCGACGGCCAGCAAAGGGGCGGCTGACAGCTCAGCATCCGCCGGTTTGCTGCACATCACCCGAATGTCGCCTTCCTTTTCTTTCGGGCTGCTTTTGTGATCCTCGAAGGCGTAGTCTCGCATCACCAATCCAAAGCTCAGCTCTGCAACGCGGCGCAGACTGCCTGCCGCAACCAACAATGGCGAAGAGCCACGTTTCTTAGCCAGAGACGCGCCCGCCTTGCGCGCTTCAGCGACGGTGGGGTTTCGCGGAAGATAGACCGCGTCAACGGCGCGGGCAGCCATGTTCAGCGGGTAGGAGAGGCTCTGCACATCACCAGCGCTGCCTTTTGCGAATGCAGGATCTTCGATGAGACGCGCCAACGCGCCGCGCATCAACCGATTTACACGCCGTGCACCAGCGTCCATGCGTCCCTCGGGATCTATAAATATGGCGACGCGCCCCTCATGCTTGGCCAATGCCTCTAGATCCGTTTCCATAAAGTGAAGGGGTGTCAGTGCGGTCATCTCGGTGCCCTTTGTCAGCGTTTGAAAAAGACTAGCGCGGCGCACAGGCGATGACCAGTTAGCAGTTTTCCCGACGCGCTATTTGCAGTACATCGTCAATATTGTTTAGCCAACGTAGTTTGGGGGAATGAGTTGGCCCGATACGATCGCTATATGCTGTCTCAATTGCTGTTGATCTTTGGGTTCTGCGCCTTGATTCTCGTGGGGCTGTTTTGGATCAATCGGGCGGTGCGTCTGTTTGATCGCCTTCTGGGCGACGGGCAGTCTGTTTTGGTATTTTTAGAGTTTTCCGCTTTGGGCCTACCAAGGCTTATCGCGACCGTGCTGCCGATCGCCGCCTTTTCTGCGACCGTCTACGTTACCAACCGGATGATCAACGACTCAGAGTTTGCGGTGCTGCAAGCCACCGGCAATAGCCCGTGGCGCTTGGCGCGGCCGGTGATCGTCTTCGGTATTTGCGTGGCGCTGATGATGTCGATCTTGAGCCATTTTTTGGTGCCTATGGCGCAAAGCCAGTTGAAAACGCGCGAATACGAAGTGTCTCAAAACGTCACCTCGGGCTTATTTAGAGCGGGCCAGTTTCTGCACCCGGCCCCGTTGGTGACATTCTACACGCGCGAGATCGATGAGACTGGCGTGCTGCGCGACGTGTTTCTTTCGGACCGCCGTGCACCGGATGAAGGCGCCATCTACACCGCGAAAGAAGCATACCTTATCCGCAATGGAGAGAAATCTACGCTGATCATGGTCGACGGGTTGGCGCAGCGCGTCACCAATGACGCCCAGCGACGCTTGGCAACCGCGACATTTCGAGATCTGTCTTTTGACATCTCGGGCCTGGTGACAGAGGGCGGCGTTGCCCGGCAAACCGCGCCAAACACCGTTACGCCTTTGCTGATCGGATCATGGGACAAGATCGCGGCACAAACCGGGGACCAGCCCGGTGTGATCGCAGAGGAAGTGCACACAAGATTTGCGCGCGCTCTGTTTTGTCTTACCGCGGCGCTGATCGGCTTTGCCACGCTGTTAACCGGCGGATACTCCCGTCTCGGCGTCTGGCGCGAGGTTGCCTTTGCTTTCGGCGCGCTTGTTGCGCTTGACGGTCTGCGCAGTACTGCAGTGACCCTGGTCCGCGATGATCCGGTAAACTGGGCGATACTTTATCTTCCCAGCGTCGCGGGCGTCGCGTTTGCGCTCGGTGTGTTGGCCTATCTAAGCCGACCGATCCGGCGGCGTAGCGGGGTCAAGATATCATGACGCTGCATTTCTACTTCGCGCGACGTTTTACCGTTGCCTTCGGGCTGATCACCGCAGTGATCAGCGCCTTCGTGATGCTGATCGACATGGTGGAAGAAACGCGACGGTTTGATCGATACGATCTAAGTTGGGGGGAGATTTTCCAACTGACCTTGCTCAGCACGCCGCAGACCCTCAATCTTATTCTGCCGCTGTTGATCATGTTGACCACACTTGCGCTGTTCTTATCACTGGCAAAGTCATCAGAACTGGTCGTGACGCGCGCTGTGGGGCGATCGGCTTTCAAATCGTTGATCGCGCCAGGTTCTGTGGCGTTCTTGATCGGGGTGCTCGCAGTGGGCGTTTTCAATCCCATCGCCTCAGCGACGGGCAATCGCTACGTTCAACTCTCAGAAAGCCACCGTGCTGACGGTGTCCCTGCTTTATCGATCAGCGATGAGGGTCTTTGGCTGCGTCAAGGCACGGCAGAAGGTCAAACAGTGATCCGTGCGCTGCGGGCAAATGCCGATGCGTCGACTTTATATGACGTCACCTTTTTATCTTATGACGCGCAAAATGGACTGAACCAGCGCATTTCAGCGAAAAGTGCGCGCCTATCCGGCGATGTGTGGAGATTGAGCGATGTCAAAATCTGGCCGCTGGAAACGGGGATCAACGCAGAGGCAGCCGCACGCAGCATAGACCGTTTTGATCTTCCCTCTACCCTCACGCTTGAGCGGATCCGAGAGCGGATCGGAAAAGCGGCAGCAGTGTCGATTTATGATATGCCCCGCTTTATTGACCAGCTTGAACAATCCGGCCTCAATGCGCTGCAGCACCGGGTTTGGTTGCACAGCGAATTTGCCCGTCCTTTCTTTCTCGTCGCCATGGTTCTGATCGCAAGCGCTTTCACCATGCGACATACCAGATTGGGCGGCACAGGCATCGCCGTCCTCTCTGCGGTTTTACTGGGGTTTTCGCTTTATTTCGTTCGCAGCTTCACGCAAATCTTGGGAGAGAACGGCGAATTACCGGTGGTGTTGGCGGCTTGGGCACCTCCGACGGTGGCTATCCTCTTGGCGCTAAGCCTTTTGCTGCATGCAGAGGATGGCTGACATGCGCTGGGGGTTTCTTGTGTTGCTTCTCTGGGCGTTGCCGACGCAAAGCGCCGCCCAGGACCCCGCTGTTTTGATTGCAGATCAGGTGTTCATCGCTGCAGATCGCGTGCTTGTCGCGCAAGGAAATGTCGAGGTGATCCAAGGGCAAAGCCAGCTTACAGCCCGTTCAATACGCTACGATCAATCCACCGGCGCGTTGAGCATCGAGGGGCCCATTCGCCTCACCGATGGTGAAGAGACGCTTATCCTCGCTGATGCGGCAGAATTGGATGAGGATCTGCGCAATGGGCTGCTTTACGGTGCCAGGGTGATCCTCGCCCAGCAGCTGCAGATCGCCGCGCAAAGGATCGATAGGGTAGACGCGCGCTTTAACCAGCTTTCGCGTGCCACGGCGACCTCCTGCCGTATCTGCGATAACGGCCGCGCGCCACTGTGGCAAATCCGTGCGCGCCGCGTGATCCACGACCAAATTGAAAAACAACTCTACTTTGATGAGGCCCAGTTTCGCATCTTGGACGTGCCCGTTTTCTACCTGCCAAGGCTACGATTGCCTGGGCCCGGGCTGGATCGCGCCACCGGCTTTCTCGTGCCCTCGATCAGAACCACTTCGCTGCTGGGGACTGGATTGAAGATCCCTTATTTCATTCGGTTGGGACGCTCGCGCGATCTTACGATCACGCCCTATTTCTCTAGCGCGACACGCACAATCGAACTGCGCTACCGGCAAGCTTTTTCGCGCGGCCGGATGCAGTTCAGCGGTGCGCTGACACGCGATGATCAACAGGTCGACGGCACTAGAGGATACGTGATCGGCGTCGGTGCTTTCAGTCTACCGCGCGACTATCAATTGACCTTCGATGTAGAGGCGGTGAGCGACATCGCTTATTTCCCAGAATATGACTATTCAGACAAAGACAGGCTCACCAGTCAAGTCACGGTGAGCCGTGCGCGCCGCGACGCGTTTATCAGGGGGAGCCTTTATCATTTCGAAAGCCTGCGCGAAGAGGATATCAACGACAACCTTCCAACGCTGGTCTTTGACGCTGACTATGAGCGTCGCTTCTTTCCAGCAAGAGTGGGCGGTGAGTTGCGCTTGCGGTTGCAGGCGCATGCGCATCAACGCAACGCCACCCTGGACATCGACGGACCTGATGAGGACGATGTTGTCGACGGTCGCGATGTGGCCCGCATTCACGGCGAAGCAAAATGGCTGCGGCGCTTCATCAGCGATGTCGGCATAATCGCGGATGTGCAATCAAGTCTATCATTCAACTTTTTCAATATCCTACAAGACGCGACTTTTGAGCAATCTCAGTCAGAGTTTTTGGCCCGAACGGCCGTTGCGTTGCGATATCCGATGATGCGACAGAACGCGGGGGGTGCCACCCACATGCTTGAACCTGTCATGCAGGTGGCCTGGGCGAGTGGCGAGGCGCTGGATGTGCCAAACGAAGAAAGCTCGCGTGTCGAATTCGATGAGGGGAACCTGTTGTCTCTGTCGCGCTTTCCGCGCCCGGATCGCCAAGAAAGAGGGCGTGTCCTCGCAGTTGGATTGAACTGGGCGCGTTTCGATCCGGCAGGTTGGGACGCTTATGCAACGCTGGGCCAAGTATATCGCGAAAAAAGCAACCCGGCGTTTTCAGTTTCATCGGGGTTAAGCGGTACGGCTTCGCATTTCTTGATTGCAGGCCAAGTGAGAACACCCATTGGCTTGGCCGTCAGCGGGCGCAGTCTTATCGACGAGAATTTCAACATCGCAAAGGCGGAAGTGCGCGGCGACTACGGATTTTCGCGCGGGCACATCGGGGGCCGCTATGTTTGGTTGAACAGCGATGAATTAGAGGATCGAGATCAGGCAATCTCAGAGATTTTCTTCGACGGAAGCTATGACATCGACAAGCACTGGCGCGTGCGTGCCGACTGGCGCTACAACGTCGCGGATGATCGCGCCGCCTCTGCCGGTTTTGGGGTGAGCTATGACAATGAATGCGTTTCCATCAACCTCTCCGTATCGAGGCGCTATTCCTCGTCCACCAGTGTTGAGCCCACCACCGATTTCGGGTTTAACGTCGGGCTAAGGGGCTTTGCGGCGCGTTCTGGCGCTGAAACCTACACCCGGTCCTGCAAAAGGTGACAAGATGACATGTTCAGGTGCGATCAACAGGTTTTCATCCTTGCTGATAGCAGCGCTGGCCGCGTGGCCCGTTTTTGCAGATGGATTGTTTGATCCGGTCGCACGGGTCAATGACGCAATCGTCACGGAATACGAAGTCGAGCAAAGACAGAGATTTTTAAGCGTTCTTGATGCGCCCGTCACCACGCGGGAGGCGACAATCGAAACGCTCATCGATGACCGTCTGCGCAGCCAGGCAGTGCAAGATGCGGGCATCGAACTGACCGAGGAAGGCGTGGCCCAAAGCCTTGCAGAGTTTGCCGGGCGTGCTGAACTGACGACCGAGGCGTTCATCGCCAACCTGCGCGAGGCGGGGGTCGATGAAGAGACCTTTCGCGACTTTGTCGTGAATTCGGTTGGCTGGCGCGAGTTGATCCGTGGCTTGTACCTCGGCAGCGTGGATGTGACCGATGCCGAGGTGGATGAGGCCTTGGCGACCAGCACAAACACCAGAGGCATCAACGTTTTGTTGTCAGAAGTGATCATTCCAGCGCCTGAGCAAGAGGCTGAACAGGCGGCCGAGCTTGCCCAGATCATTGCGGAAGCAGGCTCGCAAGCCGAATTTTCAGATCTGGCGCGTCAATATTCAGCCACGGCATCGCGCGGGGACGGTGGACGCCTACCCTGGACGCCGGTTGATCAGCTTCCCCCGTCGCTTCAGCCAATCATCCTCGGTCTGGTCGTTGGTGAGGTTACGGCACCGCTGCCCATCCCAAACGCCATTGCTTTGTTCCAATTACGCGGCATTCGGGAAGGTACCGCGCCACGTCAAATCTATGCTGAGATTGAATATGCCACCTACGCAATACCGGGGGGCCGAAGCGCGCCGGCACTTGCCGTTGCCGCGCAGGTGCGCGCGACAGTGGATGGGTGCAAAGACCTTTACAAAGTTGCGCAAGGCCAGCCAGAACAGTTGCTTGAGATCACCGCACAGGCGCCCGCCGCGATCCCACGCGACATCGCAATTGAACTGGCCAAACTCGACCCAGGCGAAAGCTCGGTGGCGCTGACCCGCTCAAACGAGCAAACGTTGCTGTTCTTGATGCTCTGCAAGCGCACTGCGACGGAAAACGCCGGGGTGACGCGCGCGCAGGCCGCCGATGCATTGCGCCAACGCAAACTGCAAGACTTCGCAGATGCGCTGATCGCACAATTGCGAGCGGACGCGCGCATCCTTCGTCCGTAATGCACCCCCAGAGCCCGGTTCTTATCACCTGCGGTGAACCCGCCGGTATCGGACCCGAGATTGCGGCCAAGGCATGGGCCGCTTTGTCGGAAGAGATCCGCTTGGTCTGGATCGGTGATCCGACACATTTGGGCACGCAAGTACCGATCAACATTGTCTCGCACCCAGGTGAGGCACTGCACGCCGGACCGGATAGACTGGCCGTCTTGGCGCATGACTTTGGTGCACCTCGCATGGCGGGTATCCCGCAGAGGCAGCACGCGCCGCATGTCATCAAGGTGATCGAAGAAGGCGTCAACCTTGTGAAAACTGGGAAGGCTTGCGCCCTATGCACGGCGCCAATCCACAAAAAGGCACTGATTGACGGCGCGGGATTTCCATATCCGGGACACACCGAATATCTCGCCGCGCTGGCCGAAAATGCCGATGTCGTGATGATGCTGGTTTCGGATCACCTTCGCGTGGTTCCCGCCACCATCCACATCGCTCTTGAGGAGGTGACGCAAAAACTCACGCCCGCAAGGCTGCGCCGCACGATTGAGATCACGGCGGCGGGTCTGAAAAGTGACTTTGGGATCAGCGCACCACGCCTTGCCATCGCCGGGTTGAACCCGCACGCTGGCGAAGGAGGGAGCATGGGGCGACAAGAGCGGGATTGGATGCAGGCATTGATCACCGAGATGATCGCTGAAGGCTTTGACCTTCAAGGTCCCTTGCCTGCGGATAGCATGTTTCACGCCCGCGCGCGCAAAAACTACGATGCCGCCATAGCGATGTATCATGATCAAGCCCTCATTCCGATCAAAACGCTGGACTTTGACCGAGGAGTGAACGTCACCCTTGGGCTGCCATTCATTCGCACGTCCCCCGATCATGGAACCGCCTTTGACATCGCGGGAAAAGATATCGCCGATCCGACAAGCATGATCCACGCGATCAAGCGTGCCTACGCCATGGCGCAAAATAGAAGATGACCGCGATAGACCCCCTGCCCCCGCTGCGCGAGGTGATTGCCGCATACGGTTTGTCTGCACGCAAGTCTTTCGGGCAGAATTTCCTGCTGGACCTTAACCTCACGGCGAAAATCGCACGCCTGGCGGGGGACCTGCACGGGCATGACATTCTGGAGATCGGGCCCGGACCCGGCGGTCTGACAAGAGGGCTCTTGGCCGAGGATGCGCGACACGTCTTGTGCATCGAGAAAGATCCACGCTGCCGACCGGCGCTGGAAAACATCGCTGCCCACTACCCCGATCGTTTGACCCTGTTGGAAGGGGATGCGCTTGAGATCGACCCGGCGCAGCATCTTACCCCGCCCATCAGAGTTGTTGCCAATCTGCCCTACAATGTCGGCACTGAGCTTCTGATCCGTTGGCTTTCGCCAAAGCGCTGGCCGCCATTTTGGGACAGTCTAACTTTGATGTTTCAGCGCGAAGTCGCAGAGCGGATCGTCGCCAGGCCCGGCGGAAAATCCTATGGCCGGTTGGCACTATTGGCCCAATGGCGCGCCGACGCGCGCATTGTCTTGGCGCTCCCGCCGGAAGCATTTACCCCCATGCCAAAGGTCTCTTCTGCGGTGGTGCATTTGACCGCCCTCGCCCAGCCACGTTTCCCGGCGGATGCGACAATCCTCTCGCACGTCGTCGGGGCGGCGTTCAACCAACGCCGCAAAATGTTGCGTTCTGCGCTCAAATCCCTGCTGCCAAATATTGAGGAGGTGCTGATCGCCGCGGGTATAGACCCCACCGACCGCGCCGAGGCCATTAACTTGGAGGGTTTTTGCCGACTGGCGCGCGCTGTCGAAAAAGCACAGATTGAGCGGAAAAGCACCGCGCCTTAAGTTTGCTTTACAATCACCCTGCTGCGTTTCGCGTTTAACGGCTTCTGTTGAACCGCGCCGTTCCGCCTGCACAGGGCGGCGCTATTTCCGGTTTGGGCAAGACTTAGCATGTTTAAGGCCGGATGCTGTAGATGGCTGAAGTTTAATCTGGCATGCTGGAATACCAAAAGTATCTCTAAACCCCGGCACTGCTGATGTACGGCGTTGTGGCGGCATGAGAGTTTCCAAAACCTCTGCGACAGTCACAGTCGAAAAGGTCGTTGACAAAGCGGCTTGCTACTCTGCCGCCTCAGGTTGATCGTCAACGTCGGTTGGTTCAACTGCAGGCGCTGATTTAACTTTCGTCTTCGGTTTGCGGCGCGGTGCACGCTTTGGCGCACTTTCGGGGGTATCAACAAGCCCCGTGTCCTGAGCATCGCCGTCATCGACCGCCACATCGCTTTTCGCTTCTGCCTCAACAGCAGTTGGTTCAGCACTGTCTTCCGAAAGCACGACATCACGTTCTTGACGCTCAGCGCGCTCGCGGTCTCTTTCCGCTTGACGCTCCCGATTTAAGCGCTCCTGTTCCGCGCGGCGCTGTTCCTGCTCGCGCTGCGCATCGGCAAGGATACGCAAATAATGTTCTGCGTGTTGCTGAAAATTCTCTGCCGCCACGCGGTCGTTGCTCAGATGCGCGTCCCGTGCGAGCTGGTTGTATTTCTCAATCACCTGCTGCGGGGTCCCACGCACCTTGCCTTCCGGCCCGGAACTGTCAAACACGCGGTTGACGATATTGCCACCCTGTTGATTTCGGTTGCGGTTATTCTTCGACCGGGACCGGGAGCGAGTTGATTTCATTTAAAATTTCAGCCCTATGTGCTGTTTACGTACTTTTGAGATCAAGGCTTCATACGCCTGCCGCGATACCAAATGGCGGCTTTTGGGCGGGACCGCGGTGCAATGCGTCGCGCTGCCTGTTTTGACTAAACATGACGCGGCCATGGGGGCAAGGTAAAACTGCATGCAACTGAGCCAAAATGACGCAATTTGCATCTTTACGCCGGTTTTGCTGCGCAAACGACACGCGGGCGGCCATCAAGATCGCGCGCCAGCGTCACATCCGCCCATCCCGCATCGCGAAAGATCGCCGGCACCGCCTGCCCCTGTTGCCACCCAATTTCAACGAGCAACCGCCCCTCCGCTGTCAGATACTGCTGCGCATGAGCAGCAAGCAAGCGATAAACGGAAAGCCCATCGGCCTCATCCGTCAAAGCAAGGCGCGGCTCATGATCGCGCAACTCAGGTGCCAGCGACGCCATTTCTTCCGCGCGCAGATAGGGCGGATTGGAGACGATCAAATCAAATCGACCTTCAACACGCTCGAACCAATCTGACTGCAGGATTTCAGCGCGTTCCTGAACGGCGTGACGCACGGCATTGGCACTTGCCTCAAGACATGCTGCCTCAGACAGATCAACGCCAATCCCCCATGCGTGCGTCTGTTCGGCCAATAGTGTGATCAGGATGCACCCCGAACCTGTCCCCAGATCTAAGACGCTCTCAAATGGTGCGCTCAAGGCGCTGTCAATCAGCACCTCCGTCTCGGGACGCGGATCCAGAACGGCGCGGCTCACGCCAAAATCGCGACCGTAAAAGGCGCGCTTCCCAATCAAATGAGAGACCGGCACGCGCACCGCACGCAATGCGATCAGATGGTCGAAACGCTCTGCAATCTCTGGCGCAATCTCTTCCGGAGCGATCAAAGTCACACGGGCCGCATCCACCTGGGCGGCATGCGCCAACAGCAATCGCGCGTCACGCGCCGGATCGGGCACGCCCGCCGCACGCAAACGCGCGGTAGCAGACGAAAGTGCTGCCGCCGCGGTAGAGGGTGACGTGCTCACAAGTTCATATCCGCCATCTGACGCGTCTGCGCGTCTGCCGTCAGCGCGTCAACGATTTCATCCAAATCCCCCTGCATGACAGCGTCCAACCGATACAGCGTCAAATTGATGCGGTGATCGGTCATGCGCCCCTGCGGGAAGTTGTAGGTGCGGATCCGTTCGGAGCGATCTCCAGATCCCACTTGCGCCGCCCGATCTGCCGAACGCGCATCAGCAGCACGCGCGCGTTCCATATCATAGAGCCTAGCCTTGAGCACCTGCATCGCCTTTTCGCGATTGCGATGCTGCGACTTTTCAGACGACGTCACCACGATCCCCGTAGGCAGATGTGTGATCCGCACGGCGGAATCGGTAGTATTCACATGTTGCCCACCGGCCCCAGAAGACCGCATCGTATCTATCCTCAGGTCGCTTTGAGCGATGTCGATGTCGACATCCTCAGCTTCTGGCAAGACCGCGACCGTGGCGGCAGACGTATGGATGCGTCCGCCGCTTTCGGTGGTTGGCACCCGTTGAACTCGGTGAACGCCGCTTTCGAACTTTAACCGCGCAAAAACGTTTTGCCCGGTCACATGGGCGACCACTTCCTTTACACCGCCTAATTGTGTCATCTGCTCTTCGATCAGATCAAACCCCCAGCCCCGCGCCTCGGCATAACGTTGGTACATGCGCAGCAAATCCGCCGCGAAAAGCGCGGCCTCATCGCCGCCGGTGCCGGGTCTGATCTCAAGCATCGCTGGTTTGGCGTCAGCCGCATCCTTGGGCAGAAGTGCAATCTGGAGCGCAATTTCCGCCTCGGGCAGCGCGGCTGACAGGCGCGCCAGTTCCTCCTGCGCCAGCGCCTGCATCTCTGGATCCTGGAGCATCATTTCGGCTTCGGAAAAGTCCTGCAACAGGCGCTGATACGCGATGATCTGATCAACGATTGGTTTGAGATCCGAGTATTCCCTGGCCAGGGCGGCAAAATCTGCGCCATCAGACCCGGCTGACATGGCCGCCTCCAAAAACTGAAAGCGTTGACGTATTTGCTCAAGTCGCTCTGTCGGTATCATGCTGCGGCGTTTCGCTCATACAAAGACTTGGGTCAAGAGCAGGTGTATGTTATGTATAAGGAATGACACGGATGATCTTACTCGCCTCTTTGATGGCCCTGCCCGCCGCCGCTGATGTGACGTCACCCAGCGGTAAAACTGTCGAATGCTACTGCACCGATACGCAGCGCAACCGCGTTGAATTGGGTGAAACAATCTGCATGAAGGTGGACGGGCGCATGTTCATGGCCCAATGTCAGATGTCATTGAATGTACCGATGTGGCGCGAAGTGCAGCAGGGATGCCTGTTTTCTTCAATCCAAGACAGCGCGCCAGGCTTGAGCACGGCGCATGTTTACCCCGAAATCTGATCTACCAAAGCGTAACCGGGCATAAATCTCCAGGATCTGCGGTGCCTCGCCATAGACCCCGACGGTGGTGTAATCAGGAAAGCCGAATATCAACGAACGGGTGATGTAGGTGATCTGTCCTTCCTCCACGGAACCGGCAAAGCGTGAGGTACGGGGGGTCTGCATAGCGGCCTGATCGATCTTGCGCAGCACATCTGATGCATCCGCGTCGATAACCGCACGAAATACATAGCTGCCTGCGCCCTGTTTTTCGATCACCTCCGCCTGGCCGGTGCCTTTGTGCCATCGCGCGGGATCTGAAGGGGCCAAGCGTATGTAGAAAAGCCCAACCGCGACCAAAATCGAAAAACCCAATAAAAACGTCATCTTCACACCCTCTTTACTGCCGCTACGCACGCTTTGATCTATCCATCGCTCAGCGATATTTGACGCCAGGCAAAACGCACAGGATTTCATACAGAATGTTTGCCCCCGTCAGAGCAGTGTTTCCGGATGGATCATAGGGCGGCGACACCTCAACCAGATCTGCAGCGATGATGTTCACACCTTTCAAAGCTCGGATGAGTTCGAGCGCTTGCGTCGTGGTTAAGCCACCAATCTCAGGTGTTCCAGTTCCTGGCGCATAGGCGGGATCAAGGCTGTCTATGTCAAAGCTGACGTAGGTCGGCATCTCACCTATGTCGCGTCGGATTTCAGTGCCGAGCGATGACAGGCTACGCCCCCACAGCTCTTGCGCTAGAAACTGCTGAAAACCCCAGCCGACCGCCTCTTCAAAGTCTGCAGCTGCATAGCCGGTGCCGCGCAACCCAACCTGGTAGGTTTTGGTCGGATCAATCAGACCTTCTTCAAATGCGCGGCGAAAGACAGTGCCATGGGTCTCTTTCTCACCAAACATGTGATCATTGACGTCCGCATGAGCATCGACGTGAACCAATGCCAGCTTCCCGTGTCTTTTGGAGAGCGCACGTAAAACCGGAAGGGTGATTGCGTGATCACCCCCAATCGCCAGTGGCATCACATCATAGTTTAAGATTGCCGCGTAACTGTCTTGAATGATGCGTAAACTATCGGATAGCGAGAAGGTATTCACCGCCAAATCACCGATATCAGCCACCTGAAGGCTGTCGAAAGGCGCGGCACCTGTTCCCAGATTATAGGGCCTCAACATCGCAGATTCGCTGCGCACCTGTTTGGGACCAAATCGCGCCCCCGACCGCCAGGATGTCCCGATATCCAGCGGGATGCCCAAAACAGCGACATCCAAACCTTTCAGATCATTCACCAAAGGGAGGCGCATGAAACTGTTTGGTCCAGAGAAGCGCGCCAAATCGTTGCCGCTGATCGGTTGGTTCTTTGTGTTCATCTTCGTGTTCTCATGCGGTGGCCGATCAGGCATAGTAGCTCGGTTGCGATATGCGCGCCTGCGATGGCCGTGGCACCGGTCGTGTCAAAGGGGGGCGAAACCTCAACCACATCACCGCCCAGGATGTTGATGCCCGCCAACCCGCGCAAAATGGCGGCTGCTTGCGCGGAGGTAAGCCCGCCCCAAACGGGTGTTCCGGTTCCCGGCGCATATGCAGGATCGAGCGCATCGATGTCCCAGCTAAGATACGTCGGGCGCTTGCCAAGGGCCTCTTTAATGCGCGTCACGGCCGCCTCTGGCCCGGTCCGGTGCACCTCAGCGGCGTCAATCGTGATCAGGCCAAGCGTATCCGCATTAGTGGTACGAATGCCCACCTGAACTGACGTTTTCGGATCGATAAGCCCTAACTTGACCGCTTTGTAAACCATCGTCCCGTGATCGATGCGTGTCATGTCATCATCAGGCCAGCTGTCGCTGTGTGCATCGAATTGGAGCAAACTTATCGGGCCATATTTCTCCGCATGCGCTTCAAGGACAGGCAGCGTCACATAGTGATCGCCCCCCAACACCACAGCTGCGGCCCCTGCTTGTAAAATCTGATCTAAATGCGCTTTCAATGCCGCAGGGAAATCCGCTACCCGCGCATAGTCAAAAGCAAAATCGCCGTAATCTGCGATGGCAAACTCGCTCAAAACGTCGAAATCCCAGCCATAGGGAGGATCGCAAGACTGCAAGGCGCTCGCCTCTCTGATCGCGCGCGGACCCAGTCGGGCACCGGGGCGATTGGTAACGGCCTGATCAAAAGGAGCGCCGGTTACCGCGATGTCGACGCCAGCAAGATCTTTGGTATAGCGGCGGCGCAAAAACGAAGGCGATCCGCCGAATGTGTTTTCAAAACTCAACCCTTTGAGGTCTTCACGGGTGAACGCGTGATCGACCTGTCGCGATGCGTCTTCAAGAGCCATCGTTCAGCCGACAGCAACAGGCTGCGCACGCTCTACCAAACGCGCGAAAAACGATGCGCCCACGGGGGCGACGTCATCGTTGAAATTATACTTGGGGTGGTGGACCATCGCCCCTTCCCCCTGCCCTAGCATGAGATAGGCGCCTGGGCGCGCATTTAACATGTACGAAAAATCCTCCGCGCCCATCACAGGCGGAAACGTCGCCGTGACAGCGGCCTCTCCCGCAACATCGGCAGCAACAGAGACGGCGAAATCCGTCTTCTCTGCATCATTGACGGTCGGGGGATACCCAAACGCAAAATCAAGTCGCCCCGTCAGACCGAAACTCGCCGCATGCCCGTCAACCAATGCCTGCATACGATCGACAACCATGGCCTGCACATCTTTGTCGAAGGTGCGCACTGTTCCGTTGATATAGACCGTTTCGGGGATCACATTGTCGGTGGTGCCAGTGTGTATCTGCGTCGTTGAAATGACCAATTGCTGCGCAGGGTCCAGATTGCGGCTGACGATGGTTTGCAAGCTTTGCACCAAGGCGCAGGCAGCAACGACCGGGTCCACGCAGTCTTGCGGGCGCGCGCCATGCCCGCCTTTCCCTGTTAGATGGATGGTAAAAGTGTCGGCCGCAGCCATAATCGGGCCCGGCGTTGTAAAGAAACCACCAAATTCCAAACCCGGAGCATTGTGAATGGCATAGACCTGGGAAATGTCGAAGCGATCCATCACGCCTTCTTGCACCATGACCTCACCGCCGCCACCAAATTCCTCAGCAGGCTGAAACAGCAACGCCACGCGCCCTGAAAAATTGCGCGTCTCCGTCAGGTATTTCGCAGCACCAAGCAGCATCGCTGTGTGCCCATCGTGACCACAGGCATGCATCTTTCCAGCATGTTTACTGGCGTATGACACCCCTGTTTCCTCGGCAATCGGCAGCGCATCCATGTCGGCACGCAAACCGATGGTCGGTCCTGGGCCCCGGCCGTTGAGAATTGCAACAATCCCCGTCTTCGCGATGCCTTCGTGCAGTTCATCAACGCCAAATTCGCGCAGCCGATCCGCGATAAAGGCCGCCGTCTCGTGACACTCCAACCCGAGTTCTGGGATGGTGTGAAGATGCTGGCGCCAAGCGGTCATATCGGCGCTGAAATCAGCGATGCGGTTTACCACAGGCATGGGCTGGACTCCTCTCTCCAAGACGGTTCAGGGTGCATCTGACACCAGACAGGATCTAGCCGCAATGCTACAGGCATCAAATAACGACGCGCTGATACATGACAGCGAAGCAGGCATCGAGCGGTTGATTGCGATCATGCGTCGGTTGCGCGACCCGGAAACCGGATGCCCTTGGGATATCGAACAAGACTTTGAGACCATCGCGCCCTACACCATCGAAGAAGCCTATGAGGTGGCGGACGCGATCGAACGACAAGATTGGGCAGAGCTGGAAGGAGAACTGGGTGATCTTTTGCTGCAGTCTGTCTATCACACAGCCATCGCTGAAGAACGGGGATATTTTGACTTTCACTCGGTTGTTCGCAAGATCAGCGACAAGATGGTTTCGCGGCATCCCCATGTATTTGGTGCTGAAAACCGAAATAAGTCTGCGGAACAACAGGTTGCAGACTGGGAAACGATCAAGGCGCAAGAGCGCGCCGATAACACCCAACGGGGAACGCTTGACGGTGTCGCGATCGGGCTGCCCGCCTTGCTACGCGCCGTCAAACTGCAACGCCGCGCCGCCCGCGTGGGCTTTGACTGGCCAGAGGTCGCGCAGGTGATCGCAAAAATCGCGGAGGAAGCCGCCGAGCTTGTCGAAGCAAGCGATCATCTAAGCCAGGATGCCGTCGAAGAAGAGTTCGGCGATCTGATGTTTGTCATGGCCAACCTGGGCCGCCATCTGGGCGTTGAACCAGAGACGGCGCTGCGCCGCGCAAATGCCAAATTCACGCGCCGTTTTGAAGCGGTGGAGGCGCGTCTTGCCACGCAGAACAAGACACCGCAAGACAGCACCCTTGAAGAGATGGACGCTTTGTGGGACGCGGTGAAAGCGGATGAATAACAATCGACCCCGCGAAGAGAACGGTCTCTTTTGCGATCTTTCTCAACGTCCTATCTGACAGCGAAGGGATAGAGCATGGCGCCACGCAAAATCATCATTGATACGGATCCAGGCCAAGATGACGCGGTGGCGATCCTGCTGGCGCTGGCAAGCCCGGAAGAGATTGACGTGCTTGGCATTACCTGCGTTGCAGGCAATGTGCCACTGGAACTGACCACCCGGAATGCGCGCATCATTTGCGAATTGGCGGATCGACGGGGTGTTCAGATTTTCGCTGGCTGTGAAAAACCGCTGGGTCGCGCGCTCGTCACTGCCGAACATGTGCATGGTAAAACAGGGCTGGACGGGCCACGCTTGCCCGAGCCCAGCATGCCGCTGCAGACCGGCCATGCGGTCGATTTCATCATCGACACGGTAAAAGCGCACCCGGAGGGCAATGTCACACTATGCTCATTGGGGCCGCTCACCAACGTCGCGGCGGCACTGCAAAAATCACCTGATATCGCTGGAAAAGTGGCGCAAATTGTCTTGATGGGCGGCGGCTATTTCGAAGGTGGCAACATCACGCCAGCAGCAGAGTTTAACATCTATGTTGACCCGCAAGCTGCTGACATCGTTTTTAAATCAGGGATCGACATCGTTATGATGCCGCTGGACGTCACGCACAAAGCCTTGGTGACAAAGCCGCGCAATGACGCCTTTCGCGCACTGGGTAGCAAAGTGGGCGTCGCAGTGGCTGAAATGACCGATTTCTTCGAACGCTTTGACAAAGAGAAATATGGCTCTGAAGGCGCGCCTTTGCACGATCCTTGCGTGACAGCCTACCTGATCAAACCGCAGTTGTTCTCGGGACGCCGTATAAATGTTGAGATCGAAACCATATCAGAATTGACCATGGGGATGACCGTCGCTGACTGGTGGCGCGTAACAGATCGCACGCCGAATGCCACCTTCATCAGGGACGTTGATGCTGACGGCTTTTTCACCTTGCTGACAGAACGCTTGGCCCGTCTATGACCACCGCGCTCACCTTGGCAAAGCCAGATCATCTCGACGTGTTGTGCACCCTGTGCACAGCTTTCCATGCCGAGGCGCAGATCAGTATGGATCATCAGACGCGGCGCGGTGCACTGCAGGCGCTGTTGGAAGGCATGCCCTATGGCGTTGCCTACCTGATGGGGCCGCTGCGTGCGCCGGTCGGATATCTCGTGCTAACCTTCAGTTGGTCGATTGAATTTGGCGGTCTCGACGGGATGATTGACGAACTCTATGTCCGGCCCGCTGTGCGCGGACGTGGCATCGCGCGCGAGGCATTGATCGCGCTGCCGCGTGCGTTAACCCGGGGCGGCCTGCGCGCTGTTCATCTGGAAGTGCGTCGAGACAATGCAGCCGCGATTCGGCTTTATCAACGCGCGGGCTTTGCGCCACGCGAGAACTACATCCTGATGTCAAAGCAGCTTTCGTAACATGCCCATCTCATTCGACAACACCTATGCCGAGCTTCCCCCAGCGTTCTATACCAAACTTCATCCGACGCCGGTCAAGCAGGCCCATCTGCTTTTGTTCAATGAAGAACTGGGGCGGATCTTGCAGATTGACGCCGCAGAAGCGGAGGCGCTGGCCGAGACTTTCGCAGGCAATGCCATACCAACTGGGGCTGCGCCTTTGGCGCAACTCTACGCCGGACATCAATTCGGCACCTTTAACCCGCAACTGGGCGATGGCCGCGCGCTGCTGCTGGGCGAGGCGATCGGCAGCGACGGGCAGCGGCGCGACATTCAACTGAAAGGCTCAGGACCAACACCCTACTCACGCATGGGCGACGGGCGCGCTTGGGTGGGGCCGGTATTGCGCGAATATGTGGTGAGCGAAGCCATGCACGCCCTGGGCATTCCCACAACGCGCGCGCTGGCGGCGGTCGGTACTGGCGAACAAATTTGGCGCGAAAGGGGCGCTTTGCCGGGCGCGGTCCTCACCCGGGTTGCACTCAGCCACCTGCGCGTGGGCACGTTTCAGATATTTGCCCATCGCCAGCAGACCGACCATCTGAAAACACTGACTGACTACGCAATTCAACGCCACTATCCGGATGCGAAGGGGCCATTGGGCTTGCTCCGGGCGGTCTGCGATAAACAAGCGAAACTGGTGGCATCTTGGATGGCGATCGGTTTCATCCACGGGGTCATGAATACCGATAACTGCGCGATATCGGGTGAAACCATTGATTATGGACCTTGCGCTTTCATGGACGCGTTCCACCAGAACCGCGTGTTTAGCTCGATCGATCAGCAAGGGCGCTATGCCTACGGCAATCAGCCCGGTATCGCTGTCTGGAATATGGCGCAATTTGCCACCAGCTTGATCCAACAGATCGACGACAAAGACGCCGCTATCGAGGAAGCAACCGAGGTCGTACATGCGATGCCCAAGCAGATCGAAGCGGCTTGGCTGAACCGTTTTGCCAGCAAGATCGGGATCAGCACACCAAGACCCGAAGATGCGCGCATGATCGAGGGTCTGTTGGCGTTGATGCAGAAAGATGGCGTAGATTTTACCAATACTTTCCGCGCTTTGGGCACACCGACGGCGCGTGATCACTTTTTGGATCGGACCGCATTTGACGCCTGGGAGCAGACGTGGCGCGCACGCGTGCAGACAGAAGCCGACCCGCAGCGCGTCATGCGCGCTGTCAATCCCGCCGTGATCCCCCGGAACCACCGGATTGAAGAGATGATTACCGCCGCCCTCGCGGACGATATGGCGCCGGCAAAACGATTGATCAAAGCTTTGGCCGCGCCCTTTGACCTTCACGACACGGCACTTGCCAAGCCACCGACCGAGGCCGAGCTCGTGCCCGCCACATACTGCGGGACTTAAGCTGATATGGCTTGCGGCCCGCCGGGCTGCAACGGGCGCTATGACAGCTGCTCTGCTGGTCTCACTGCGGGGCGATTGATCAGGTAGATGCCGGCCGCCACCATCGCCAAGGCGATCCAGATCGAAAGACCCACCTGTTCTTGCAGCAGCAACCATCCGAGAAGCACAGCGAATACAGGGGACAGAAATGAAAATGAAGCCACACCTGAGGCCGGGTAGAGCTTCATCAACCAAAACCAAAACATGAAGCCGAGGCTGGCCACGGCCACGATCTGAAACGCCATCCCCGCCAGATGAACCGGCTGAAGGTCGCGAATGAGCGGGCCAAAGAAAACCGACACACCGATGAGAAGCGGCGCAGAGACAGTGACCTGGCACAGAAGTTGCGGTGCGGGCGGGACCTGGGAAAGTGGCGTGACGCGGACACAGAGCGCAATCGCAGCCCAGCAAAATGCCGAGGCAAGCGCCATCAGATCGCCCGCCCAACTTGCCGCGCCGCTGCTTCGATCCGCCAAAGCGATGGCGACCCCGCACATCGCCAGTATCAAGCCGACAACCCGTGCGCGGGTTAGTTGCTCACCGGGGATCAGCACATGCGCGAAAAGTGCCAACCAGACCGGCATCGAGTAAAAGATGATCGATGTCCGGCTCACCGTCGTAAGATCAAGTGCTGTGAACAAACACATGAATTCAAACGCAAACAAAAGACCTGAAAGAAATCCGGCAGGCCATGCCGCACGAGGTAGGTGAAAGGGGATGCCGCGC
>JBCCQX010000032.1:0-20800 GCA_039208585.1 Pseudomonadota bacterium
GCGCGATCACCGCCCATTGTCTGTCGGTCAAAGTTCGCCTGCTCAAAATCGCCTCCCGTTTTTGATCTTGAATCAAACGAAAGGCGATTTGAGAAGCCCCTAAATGCAGACGCCGCCTAAAGCTTGCGGCTGTAAATCTCTAATACACCCCGTTCTCTACAGCTTTTCGAGTTTAACTTGAGCCATCATTTATCACTTTTCGCGTTCGACCGCAGGGAGAGGCAGCGAACAAGTGATCCAGGTTTAACTCGAAATGCTTTAGGACCGTACTGCCCCGACGGGGCGGCGCTGAGGCGGTTTGGGCAAGTTGTTTCAGGTTTAGGGTGAGTGCCCTAAAACGCCGCCGCTGCCTTCGCGGAACGCCCCTTTTGACACCCTGCATCCGATAAAGTGTGAAAAGCCGTCGTCGCTCCGATGTGACGCGCCTTGTGCAGATGGGCGCACCGATCTCGGGCGCGTCTTGGGTAGCGTGCAGCCGGTATTCGATCAGCGTTCGGGGATCAAACCGCGCGGGCTGAAGCGCAGCACAACCAGCAGCACAACGCCCATGGTGAGCAAGCGCATATGCGCGGCGCTCTCGATCAAATGCCCTTTGAGAAAGGATCCCTCCGGTAATCCTGAGGTGATCAAATTCATCAGAGCTAACCCCATCGGATCAACCTGAACCCAAAGAAACCAGATCAAGAAACCACCCAAAACCGACCCAAGATTGCTGCCAGAACCCCCAACAATGACCATAACCCAGATCAGAAACGTAAAGCGCAATGGCTGATAGCTCCCTGGGGTAAGTTGGCTGTCCAGTGTGGTCATCATGGCACCTGCGACACCGCAGACGGCCGAACCCAGAATGAAAACCTGCAGATGGCGCGCTGTGACGTCTTTGCCCATGGCCTCTGCCGCGACCTCGTTATCTCTGATCGCCCGCATCATACGCCCCCAGGGAGAATGCAAAGCGCGCTGCGCCATCCAGATCAGTGCCAGCAACACGCTCGCAAACAGCGCGATGTAGAGCACCTTCACCCAAAGGGTTGATCCCAGCACCGGATCCAACCCCAGGGCGGCGGCATTGTCCACGAAAACGGGATTGTTCTGCAGATCAATCTCGTAAGGCACCGGGCGGGGCACACCGACGACGTTCTTAACGCCGCGGCTGAGCCAGTCTTCGTTTTTTAGGATCGCGATGATAATCTCGGCAATGCCCAGCGTTGCGATCGCAAGATAGTCTGATCGTAGCCCGAGGGCGGTCTTTCCGATGATCCAAGCCGCGCCAGCAGCGAAAAGACCACCGATCGGCCAAGCGAGTATAACGGGTAGCCCCAAACCGCCAAGATAGCCTGTCTTGGCGGGTTCAATGTCTTCGATGCGGTCGACGGCAGGGTCAAAAATGCTCCGATACACGAAGAAACCAGCGACCAACAGACCGATGACCGTAAGCGTGCGAAGCCGCCCCGCAGGCATTCGTTGCACCACCAAAATGACCAGAGCGATGGTGACTACACCCAGCAGCATCGCCGTGACAACGCCCCAGCCACCTGCGGTGAACGCGCCGGGGGTCGGTGGCATGCCAATCAGCACAGCCGCTAAGCCGCCCAAGGCCACAAAGCCCATGATGCCGACGTTGAAAAGCCCCGCGAACCCCCATTGCAGATTGACACCCAACGCCATGATGGCGCTGATGAGACCCATCATAACGATCTGCAGCGCTGAGTTTGCCCCCTGCAGTATGCCAACGAGAATAATGAGCATCGCAACAGCGGCAAAAAGCAAAGTGTCGCGCAGTGCCTCGGTCATACTGATTGCCCCTTAAACAAACCCGTGGGTTTGAACAGCAAGACGATCAACAAAATCGCAAAACTCACCGCGAATTTGTAGTCCGTGCTCAACAGCTGCACCAGCCCGCTTGGTTCCAGGTTTTCCGGCATCAGGTATACCAGTATCTTTTTCCAAGCGTAGGTTATCGTTACCTCAGAGAAGGCGATCACGAAACCGCCGGCGATTGCACCGACGGGATTGCCCAAACCACCTACGATCGCGCTGGCAAAAATCGGCAACAGAAGCTGAAAGTAGGTGAAGGGTTTGAAAGATTTATCCAGGCCGTAAAGCACACCGGCAGTTGTGGCAAGCGCAGCCACAATAATCCAGGTGATCATAACGACCCGCTCAGGGTTGATGCCTGAGAGCAGCGCGAGATCTTCGTTGTCTGAATAGGCACGCATGGATTTACCTGCGCGCGTGCGGTTCAAGAACCAAAAGAGAAGGGCAACAACCACGATCGCCGTCACGATGGTGATGCCCTGCGTTGTTTTAAACGAAACGCCTTCTTCCAGCCCGGTTGCGCGTTTAAACTCTCGTGCCGACACAATGAAGCGTTGCCCATCAAAGAAGTTCTGGTTGTCGGCGCCGATGATGAAGCGGGTCACGCCGTTGTAGATGAACGTTACCCCCAAACTCACAATAACCAAAATAACCGGCTTTGCTTTCTGCGCGCGATAAAAGCGATAGACCGCGCGATCTGTGCCCAGCAGGAGCAGCACAGCGAAGGCAATACCAAAGGGCAACGCCAGCAGGGCGGTGGGCAATGGGCCGAGGCTGATACCCCAGGATTGAAACAGCCAGGTCATCAGCACTGTGGCCATGGCACCCAACGCCATCGTGTCGCCATGGGCGAAGTTGGAAAATCTCAAGATCCCGTAGACCAGGGTGACGCCCAGCGCACCGAGCGCGAGCTGGGACCCATAGGCCAAACCCGGCACGAAGACGAAATTAAGAAAGGCAATGAAGGCGTTCAGATAATCCATCGCTCTCTCCTCACGTCACTTGTGCCGCATCAGCTTTGCGCGATGCAAGCGTTACCACCGGGCAGCAAGGATCATGCGCTTTCTTGAAACAGTGGGAATGGGTGAGGAACGGCCCGTGTCTCATGCGGCTAGCCACCCAAAAAGCTCTTTCGAACCTCAGGATCGGCCAACAGGGCACGACCTGTGTCGGTAAACGCATTTCGCCCTTGCACCATGACATAGCCTTTGTCTGCAATTTCAAGGGCTTGCCTGGCATTTTGCTCCACCATGAGGATCGAGATGCCGGTGCGGGCCACTTCGATGATGCGGTCGAAGAGTTCATCCATCACAATCGGGGAAACTCCCGCCGTTGGCTCATCCAGCATCAATACCTTCGGTTGGGTCATCAGCGCACGACCCACCGCTACCTGCTGGCGTTGGCCACCGGAAAGCTCTCCCGCTGCCTGTCTGCGTTTGTCTTTGAGGATGGGGAACAAGGCATACACTTGCTGCATGGTCTCGCCGATGTCGTCGCGCCGCAGAAAGGCACCCATTTCCAAATTCTCTTCCACCGTCATCGACGTGAAGATATTTGAATTCTGCGGCACGAAAGCCATGCCTTTGGCAACGCGCTTTTGCGGGCTCAGCGCGGTGATATCCTCACCGTTCAGCGTCACTTTGCCTTCTCGCAAATCAAGCATGCCGAAGATCGCTTTCATCCCAGTTGACTTGCCAGCACCGTTCGGCCCCACGATGACAGCGATTTCGCCTTCAGCGACCGAAATGTTGCAGCGGTGGAGGATATCGGCCCCGCCACCATAGCCCCCGGTCATATTTTCGCCGACTAAAAAGCTCATCCGTTTATTGAAGCAAGCGCGTCGAAGCGACTAACTTCTCATGTAATTGATCAAAGTTATTAGCCAAAACATCCTCAAATCCATAGGTGGTGAGGCGCAACGTTAAATTCGGGCTCCAAGCCGTTGTTGTTCTGTAAAAAAGCCGGGCATCATTAACGGGGACAAGATAGTCTACGAAAACTGCAGGGATGCCATCAATATTGGTCGCTCCCATGTTTCCTCGCTCGATCTGTGAAACTGAAACGTTGAATTTGCGTGCAGCCGCTGCGAGTGCCAGTTCAATCGCTGCAGTGGGTGACTGTGCACCGGGCCCAAACGACAAAATAGCATAAGTGCCCCCGTCAATCAGATACGTGGCACGATCCTCCTCCGACGAAGGAGCGTTCTTGAACCAAGTTGTTGGGATGTCGCACAGGGCGATGCCACCGTCGTAGAGGTCGCAGTTATCTTGCGCCCAGGCGACAGCACTGAGCATTGAAAAGAAAACGCTGAAAAAGACAAATCTCATGCCGATACCTGTTGTTTGTTCTTTAGCCCGGTGCCCAGATACGCCTCGATTACTTGTTCGTTGGCTTTTATCTCTTCCAACGTGCCGGTGGCCAAGACGCGGCCCTCCGCCATACAGATGACAGGATCACACAGACGCCCGATGAAATTCATGTCGTGCTCAATGACGACAAACGTGTATCCACGCTCTTGATTTAGGCGTAATATCGCATCCGCAATTGTGTTGAGGAGCGTGCGGTTCACGCCGGCGCCCACTTCGTCCAAAAAGACGATCTTTGCATCGACCATCATCGTCCTGCCAAGCTCAAGCAGCTTTTTCTGGCCGCCTGAAATCTCACCCGCCTTTTGATCCGCCAGATGCTCTATCGTCAAAAACGCGAGCACCTCATCAGCCTTTCTGCGCAGGGCGCGTTCTTCCTCAGCGATCCGGCGCTGACCAAACCAGGTATTCCAAAGGCTTTCACCGGACTGCCCCCCGGGCACCATCATCAGGTTTTCGCGACACGTCATCGAGTGGAACTCATTCGCAATCTGGAATGTGCGCAGCAGACCTTTGTGAAAAAGCGTGTGAGGGGGCAAACCACTGATATCCTCACCATCCATCAACACGCGGCCCGATGTAGGTTGAAGAACGCCAGCTATCACGTTGAAAAGTGTTGTTTTCCCAGCACCGTTTGGTCCAATCAATCCGGTGATTGATCCACGATCAATCGCCAGGCTGGCACCGTCGACCGCGTGAAATCCGCCAAAATGTTTGTGTAGATCTTCGACAACAATCATGTGGTCTTGCGACAGCTTCATGCGATTTTCCATGCGCTCTGATTGCTGTTGGATCGATGTGCAGCCCGCCGGGAGGATGGGCTGCACATCTTTGCGTCGCTTTACTTGAAGCCGACCGTGACGTTTTCGCCGCCCTGAACTTCGATCACGCGGTAGCTACCCGCAGATTCACCGGGGCCGATCAATTCGACGGCAGAAGCACCAACGTAGTCGATGTCTGTTCCCGCTTTGAGAAGGTCAAATGCCTTGCCTAATTCGCCAGGGAAAATCTTCTCTCCTGGTGCGTTGGCCACTTCCAAAATTTTGGATTGGTAATCGGCTGGATCGGTCGAATTCGCCGCCTGCATTGCCAGCATGAAAAGCGCGGCGGCATCGTAGGATTCAGGTGAATAAGGTGAGGTGCCGTCAAAACCCGCCGCCTCGGCCAAAGCTGCGTAGGCATCAATGCCTTCGCCTTGGGTCCCTGCAATCTGCCCGAAAGAGCCGTCCAGGTCGGGCCCGATATTTTCGGGCAGTGAGTCCCCGATCATACCGCCGGGCAACCCGAAAGTTTCCCATGCACCGGCGTCAAGCGCTGCGTTGATGATGCCGGCGCCGCCTTGATCCAGGTAACCAGCCACGACCAGCAGATCACCACCGGCTGAGGCAAGTGCCCCCACCTCTGCCGAATAATCAGCCTTGCCGTCTTCATGCGCTGCAACAATCGTCACTTCACCGCCAATCGCTTCGAAAGAGCTTTGGATCGCGTCTGCAAGACCTTTGCCATAGTCATTATTAGTATAGGTCAGGGCGATTGAATTGATGCCACGCTCTTGCAAGATTTCCGCCATCACCTGACCCTCGCGCGCATCTGAAGGAGACGTGCGGAAAAACAGACCATTGTCTTCCATTGTGGACAAACCGGGCGAGGTCGCGGAGGGTGAGATCATCACCATCCCGTTGGGGATCGCGACATTCTGTAAGACGGCACCGGTAACACCAGAGCAATCCGCGCCAATCAGCCCGTTGATCCCATCAGCGATCAAACGTTCAGCGGATGCGACAGCCAGACCGTTATCAATGCAGCCTGAGTCAGCGCGCATCGGTGTCACAGTAGCACTGTCAAGCAACTTGCCACTATCGGTCGCCTCTTTCATCGCAAGCTCGGCGCCCAAAGCCATCGGGCCCGCCAAGGATTCAATGGGTCCGGTAAAACCGAACTCAATCCCCAATTTAACTTCTTTCGCGTGCCCCCCCGCCATTGCGGTGGTGGCGATCATCGCTGTGGCTGTTGTCGCCAAAAGCATCTTTTTCATTGCAATCTCCCTGATTGGAACGTGAGGTTCGCGGAAACGCTAAGATATGATATCCCAAAAGAAAAGCGGATTCTCTTGCAGCGATTTTGACTTCTTCAACTATCATCGCGACACCAGAGACGTGAATACCTCGGCACCGATACGAAATAGGTTGATCAAAGTGGCACGGGAGATTGGGCATGCACTTTAAAATCTACGCGGCGGTGATCGCGGCGCTGACAATCGCATTGTCATCCCATCATGCTTTGGCCGAACAGAGGTTTGCTATCGAGCCTGTTGTAACCGGCCTGGACACGCCTTGGGCCATCGCACCGCTTTCAGATAACCAAGTCCTGATCACAGAAAAATCCGGCCGCCTGCTCTATTTTGACGGCGTTGAGTTGCGTGCGGTTTCGGGTGTGCCTGAAGTCGTAGATCGCGGGCAGGGCGGGCTGCTCGACATTACCTTGGCGCACGATTTTGAAGATAGCCGCATGATTTTCTTGAGCTATGCAAAACGCCAGCAGCGCGGGAGCGGTACGGCACTTGCCACCGCACGTTTGTCTTCAGATTTCCAGCAGCTTGAGGACGTGACCCAGATTTTTGAGATGAAACCAGGAAGCAGTGGTGGGCGTCACTTTGGCTCAAGAGTGGTGGAAGCGCGCGATGGCACTTTGTTTCTGACCATCGGGGACAGGGGGGACCGCCCTTCAGCGCAAGATCTTGAACAACACAGTGGAAGCGTGATCCGCGTTGCACGCGATGGAAGCATTCCAGCAGACAATCCATTCGTGGGCCGGGCCGACAGCTTGCCCGAGATCTGGTCTTATGGTCATCGGAATCCGCAAGGGGCAGGGCTCGATTTACAAGGAAATCTATGGGTTTCAGAACACGGGGCGCGCGGCGGGGATGAAGTGAACGCCGTTCAGAAAGGGGTGAATTTCGGCTGGCCGGTGATATCCTACGGACGTCACTACTCTGGCGCGAAAATCGGCGAGGGGACAGCGAAAGACGGCATGGCGCAACCTGCGTTTTATTGGGACCCGTCGATGGCGCCCTCTGGTCTGATGGTCTACTCAGGTGCTCTTTTCCCCGATTGGAAAGGGCATGTTTTCGTGGGGTCATTGAAATTTGGCTACATTTCACGGCTTGACGGGTCGCCGATGCAAGAGGTCGAACAGATCAAAACCGATGAGACCCTGCGCGTCCGTGACATTGTCGAAGGTCCGGACGGTGCCATCTGGTTTTTGTCAGTGGGCAACGGCTCGGTCTACCGCATTGTTCCCACTGTAAGTGGGTGAGCTTCCCGGGGTCTGATCCCTACACAGATAAACGTGTTGCGTGACTACCACGCTCTCGATAGGGCGTGGTGTTGTAATGCGCACGGTAGCATTTTGAGAAATGCGAGGGTGAGGCAAAGCCGCAGGCAAGCGCCACGTTAATTACGCTCATATCGGTTTGCATTAACAGGTTGCGCGCCTTTTGCAGGCGAAGCTCCATGTAGTAGCGCTTGGGTGATCTGTTCAAATATCGTCTGAAAAGCCGCTCTAATTGCCGGGTCGACATGCCAACATCTTTGGCAAGATGCGATGGGCTGATCGGCTCTTCAATGTTGCCTTCCATCATCTGAATGACCTGGCTGAGCTTTGGGTGACGCACGCCGATCCGCGTCGGTACGGAGAGCCTTTGAGTGTCCTGATCGGTGCGAATGGAGGAATAAATGAGTTGATCCGCGACCGCGTTGGCCAGCTCTTCCCCATGATCATCGGCAATCAGCTTGAGCATCAAGTCAATCGAAGAGGTGCCGCCTGCGGTGGTCAGTCGATTTCCATCGATGACAAACACGGATTTCGTTAGGTCCACTTCCTGAAATTCTTCTGCAAAACTGTCCTGATTTTCCCAGTGGATGGTGGCTTTTCTCCCGTCGAGCAGACCGGCTTTCGCCAGCGTATATGCCGCTGTGCACAGCCCGCCAACGGTGAGCCCTTTGCGCGCTTCCCGGCGCAGCCAATTCAATACGCGCTTGCTTGTCGCGTCTTGAACATCAATGCCCCCGCACACCAAAATCGTGTCGTCGCGATTTAGATCGGTCAAATCTGCGTCAAGCTGGAAGACGGTGCCGGCTGAACAGGCGGTTTGCTCACCCCCTTCTCCGGCAGCGATCCACGTGTATATTTCGCGACCGGCCATGCGATTGGCGATGCGCAGACTCTCAATCGCTGTGGCAAAGCACAGCAAACTGAATTGGTCCAACAAAACAAAAACAAAACATCTTGGTTTGTGAAGATCGACAGGTATGCGGGTGGCCATGCGCGCTTGAGGCATCGCAGCGTCCTTCAATGCTGTTTTCGCGGGCGTCTGCGGCGCGCATCGCTTTCTTAACATCCACATTGGTCACGCCATATCGATCAGGTCAAGTGGTCTGAAATGGGAAAAGCCTTCTGGTAAGCTTGGCCTTGGCTTTGTATAACGCGCGCGTCGCAACCGCGCTTTGCACAGCGCGCAATCGGAGACAGGAAGATGTCGACTTGGAGCAAATCAAGCTGGCGCGCCAAACCGCGGATCCAGATGCCTGATTACCCTGATGCTGCTGCGTTAAGCGCTGTTGAGGCACAGCTTGCTCAATATCCCGTCCTGGTGTTCGCGGGGGAAGCACGCAAGCTGAAAGAACACTTGGCTGCGGTGAGCCGAGGAGAGGCTTTTTTGCTGCAAGGTGGCGATTGCGCAGAGAGCTTTGACCAATTCGGTTCAGATCCGATTCGTGACACGTTTAAAGTCATGTTGCAAATGGCGATCGTATTGACCCACGGGGCCAAAGTGCCGGTGATTAAGCTGGGCCGCATGGCGGGGCAGTTCGCAAAACCCCGTTCCGCACCGACCGAAAAAGTTGATGGCGTGGAATTGCCAAGTTACCGCGGTGACATCATCAACGAACTTGCGTTTACCGAAGCGGCACGCGTCCCAAACCCCGAAAAGATGCTGCGCGCCTACACCCAGGCGGCTGCGACGCTCAACTTGCTGCGCGCGTTTTCCACCGGTGGGCTTGCAGATGTGCACGACGTGCATCGCTGGACACTGGGGTTCACGGATGGGCCGGAGGCTCAGAAATACCGTGAGGTCGCTAACCGCATTTCGGATACGCTGGATTTCATGTCCGCCGCTGGGGTGACGGGGCAAACGGCCCATTCGCTTCGATCCGTCGAATTCTACACGAGCCACGAGGCATTGCTGCTGGAATATGAAGAGGCGTTGTGCCGCCAGGACAGTATGACCGGAAAATGGCTGGCGGGGTCTGGGCATTTGCTTTGGATCGGGGATCGCACCCGGCAGCCAGAAGGGGCGCATGTTGACTTTCTTCGGGGCTTGCAAAATCCCATCGGGTTAAAGTGCGGCCCCTCTATCAGCAACGACGATCTGAAGCGTTTGATCTCTACACTCAATCCTGAAAACGAGCCGGGTCGTCTCACGTTGATTACGCGTTTCGGCGCGGGTTACGTGGGTGAGCATCTTCCGCGTTTGATCCGCGCTGTGAAAGAGGAGGGGGCGCATGTGGTGTGGACCTGTGACCCGATGCACGGAAATACGATCAAATCCGCTTCCGGTTACAAAACACGACCGTTTGACAGCGTCTTGCGCGAAGTGAAGGAGTTTTTTGCTGTGCATGCGGCGGAGGGGACGATCCCGGGCGGCGTGCACTTTGAAATGACAGGTCAAGATGTGACGGAGTGCACCGGCGGCGTGCGCGATGTTTCGGACGAGGATCTTTCTGCAAGATACCACACTGCCTGTGATCCGCGCTTGAATGCGAGCCAGTCGCTTGAATTGGCGTTTCTGGTGGCCGAACAGTTGAGTGCGCGGCGCATGTCAACGCGCGCCAAAGTGAGTGCTTAAAAGACTACCGCGTTTAAAGCGCGGCCGCAGTCAAAGGTCGCAGGCGATCTGAGACCGCTCCTTTCGGTTGTCAAAATGCCGCCCTATTGACGATCAATCCTAAAGTATCCAGACTGAAACTTGAGATACCCCGTTCCCTTGCACCGTCCCGCCTCACAGGCTCTGTTAGGCTACGCCATTCCGCTCCCATGGGGCCGCTCTATTTCGATTTGGGCAAGATGTCTCAGGTTTAAGGCCCGATGCTTTAGTAAGGGTCTTCGTCTGATTTGACCAATCGAAGATATGGTGCTGCCCTTGCTGCAGCGCTGAAAGGGGTGGCGGGTTCCTGGAACCCGCTAGGTGGCAAGCTGGGACGCGCCGCCGGCGTGGGTGCCATGTGCCAGCCCGGATCGCGGTCGATCAGCGGTCGGATCTCATGTGATTTGAGCGTGAAGCGACGGGGCGGCTCTCCAATATTGCCCTTTGTGACCAAACAGCCAAGGATACGACTGATGTCACCCAGATCGCTTTGCAGTGGCAATAAGATCAGGCGGCCATCCAGGTAAGGGCGATTGGCCGCTTCGAATGATGTCAAGCTTGCATGGATAACGGCGGGTGTCTGAAAAGCTTCTTCAAGAAGAGCTGTCAATTCCTTGCGCGTTGCTGAGGTGAAAAGCGCCGCCAGTGGCATGCCACGGATCTCCATGCCCATCAGATCGCTTAAATGACAGCCTGCGATCCGAAGCTTGCCAACGCCAAGTGCTGTGCGTTCAACGATAAAGGCGTGCGCCAAGGCGTCTTCTATGCCACGTGGATCTATCTCAGCCCGTTTGGGCGCGATGCGATTGCCGCGCAGCGCCTCCCAATAGGCCTCGATTTGCGCGATCTTTTGGTAGCCAGCGGTGGCCTGAAATGAAGAGATATCAATGATATTCGTTGGAATATCGGGGGTTTTCTCCATGGGTCTCTCCCTAGGGCACGATGGCTGAAGGCCGGCTGACGCATCTGCGCTGACTTCCGGTGGCGTTTTGACCACGATAGTCAACCATCTCTCAATATTTCATAAAATTTATGATTTGTGGTTAACGACGCTTTAATTTGTCCTGGTGCGATGCTTTTAAGGCTGGGCCATCGGAAGGAGAATGAAATGATCAAATCCATGACCGGTTTTGCCGCACATCAAGGCAGGTCAATGGGATATCGATGGAGTTGGGAACTGAAAGGCGTCAACGGGCGCGGGCTTGATGTGCGCTTGCGCCTGCCGGACTGGGTCGAAGGGTTGGAAGCCGCAGCGCGTAAATCCATTACAGCCTGTGTTGTTCGAGGCACCATAACCTGCCACCTGCGCCTAACGCGCGAGGATGAAGGATCAACGCCGTCGCTGAATACAACCGCTTTGGATGCTGCCTTGCGCGCCCTGGCACAGATCGAAGAAAGGTCATTGTCCGCCGGCGTTGCACTTGCCCCTTCAAAAGCGACTGATTTGTTGGCGATGCGCGGTATGCTCGACGGCGAAACCAGTGATGATAGCGACCAGTCGCTAAGTCGCGCGTTGCTGACAGCTTTTCAAGAGACGGTGTCGGATTTTAATGAAATGCGCGCGGCAGAAGGGGCAGCATTGCAAAAGTTGTTGACTGCTCAACTGGAAGACATTGCCAGTTTATGCCAGCAAGCTGCGGAAACTGCCGATACACGAAAGGATAAGATGGCCGCCACCCTTCGCGCAAACCTGGCGAAAGTGCTGGAAAACAGCGAAGGCGCGGATGAGGCGCGCGTCGCTCAAGAGATTGCTTTACTGGCGATGAAAGCGGATGTGACAGAAGAGCTTGACCGCCTAAGCGCCCATGTAAACGCCGCCCAAAACATGCTTGATGAGGGAGGGGTCGTTGGCCGCAAACTCGATTTCTTGATACAGGAGTTTAACAGAGAAGCGAATACGCTGTGCGCTAAAGCGCAAGACACCGCCTTGACCAAGGTTGGCCTGGCTTTGAAAGCGGTGATCGATCAATTGCGCGAACAAGTGCAGAATGTGGAGTAGTGCATGAAAGGCGCGACATCTGATCATCGTGGTCTGCTGATTATCCTCAGCTCTCCATCGGGTGCCGGCAAGTCCACGTTGGCTGCAAGGCTGCGAAAGTGGGATCCCGAGCTTGCGTTTTCTGTTTCAGCGACCACGCGCGCCAAAAGGGCAGGCGAAGAAGACGGGGTTCACTATCATTTTCTGTCCGAGGCTGCGTTCAACGAAAGCGTTGCGAAAAATCAGATGCTGGAACATGCGCGCGTGTTTGAGCATCTTTATGGAAGTCCGCTCGCGCCAGTAGAGCAGGCGATCAATGCGGGTCGAGACGTGCTTTTTGACATTGATTGGCAAGGCGCGCAGCAGATCACCAATTCCGTTCTCAGGATGCATACGCTGTCCGTATTTCTTCTGCCCCCCAGCATTTCTGAGCTGCGCAAGCGTTTGGAAAACCGCGCGTTGGACAACCCCGAGGTGATCCGCCGTCGCATGAAGAAAAGCTGGGATGAAATCAGTCACTGGGGCGAATATGATTTCGTTCTGGTCAATACCGATCTTGACGAAACAGAACAGCGCCTGCGCACCATCATCGAGGCGACGCGTCTGCGACGTCTCCAGCAGCCTTGGCTCACGGACCACGTGCGTGCTCTGCAGGCAGAATTTGACGAGATTTTATGACGATTTACGCGCTTGCCGACCGAAAGCCCCAGATCGATCCCAGTGCCTGGGTGGCGCCTGGTGCCAATGTCATCGGCGATGTCGTCCTTTATGAAAACACCTCGATCTGGTTTTGCGCGACCTTACGTGGCGACAACGAAACGATCCGCGTCGGGGCGGGGAGCAATGTGCAAGAGAATTGCGTTTTTCACACAGACATCGGCTTTCCCTTGTTGATCGGTAAAGACTGCACAATCGGTCACAAGGCGATGCTGCATGGCTGTACGATCGGCGACAACACGCTGATCGGTATGGGGGCAACCATCCTGAACGACGCACGTATCGGCGCGAATTGCTTGGTCGGCGCGGGTGCATTGATCACCGAGGGCAAAGAGATCCCCGATGGGTCATTGGTGATGGGGGCGCCTGGAAAAGTTGTCAGAACGCTTGACGAGGCCGCGCATCAGATGCTGCGTGCAAGCGCGCGCCACTACGCGGAAAACGCGGCCCGCTTTCGAAAAGACATGGTGCCAATCGCAGATGCCTGACCGCGTTCACCTGAACGATATGATCGCAGCGTTGCCCTTGCCGACCTTGGCAATTGATCAAGATGAGCGAATACATGCGATCAATTCAGCCGCCGAAGATTTGATCGGCTCAGAACCGCTGGGACGGCACTTTGTGACGGCGCTGCGACAGCCCGCTTTGGTCGATGCGGTGGAGCGGTGTTTAGAAGACGGGCAACCTCGCGATGCGCCGTTTCTGACGGGTGATGTCGGAAAAGAGACCGCTTTTGATGTCTCGCTCAAGAAAATCCCTGGTCTTGGCTCTTTGATCTTGAGTTTTCAGGATGTGACGCATCGCGCAGAGGCCGGGCAGATGAGGCGAGATTTTGTTGCCAATGTCAGTCATGAACTTCGCACACCGCTGACGGCTTTGATGGGATTTATTGAAACGCTGGACGGGCCCGCGCGCGACGACGCGGCAGCGCGTGATCGTTTCTTGAAAATTATGGCGCGTGAGGCGGGTCGGATGAACCGGCTCGTCGCAGATCTGTTATCTTTGAGCCGGGTAGAGGCGGAAGAACGGGTGCGGCCCACGCAAACCGTGGATCTGATACAAATCGTGCAAAGCACTCTGCGCAGTTTGACTCCGCTCGCCGCTGAGAACGACGTGGGCCTGCGCTACGATACGAGCGCGAGACCTTTTCCGCTACTGGGTGACGCAGATCAGTTGACCCAGGTTTTTACCAATCTCATCGAAAATGCGATCAAATACGGTGGCAGCGGTGGCACTGTTGACGTAATGTGGGAAGTCAATCAACGTGACCCCGCGCTGCGTGCGCCTGCAGCACGGGTTCACGTCGTGGACCATGGTCCCGGCATTGACCCGCTGCATTTACCGCGGGTGACAGAACGTTTCTACCGGGTCGATGACCATCGCAGTCGCGCGCTTGGCGGGACGGGGCTGGGGCTGGCTATTGTGAAACACATTCTCAATCGTCATCGCGGTCGACTCAAAGTCGCGTCCACGCTTGGCAAGGGAGCATGTTTTACCGTGGTGTTGCCTTTGGATGGCGCATTCTGAAGCGGTTCTCAGCCGCCAAACGCAAGACGGTACTTGTCATAAAACTGTAACAAAACTGTAGCAAAAGCGCGGCAATCACATCGTAGAGCAGCGATGACGACCCGCAGGGTGGTCGCCAAGTTTCAACTCACAGGAGACACCATGTCACTGACGAACCTCACATCGACTGCGGTTGCGATCGCCGCACTATCCACCAGCGTGGCTTTTGCCCGGGACAATGTGCAAGTTGCAGGATCTTCGACCGTTTTGCCCTATGCGTCCATCGTTGCAGAGGCGTTTGGCGAAAACTTTGACTTTCCAACACCAGTTGTCGAATCTGGTGGATCATCAGCGGGCCTCAAGCGGTTTTGTGAAGGCGTTGGCCTCAACACGATCGACATCGCCAATGCCTCCCGTCAAATACGCGAGCGTGAAATCGCTGCCTGCGCAGAAGCGGGTGTGACCGACATCATCGAGGTGCGCATTGGGTATGATGGCATCGTCTTTGCATCTGACATCAACGGTCCATCCTTCGCGTTCACACCTGAGGATTGGTACAAGGCGCTCGCAGCTGAGCATTTTATCGACGGAGCGTTGGTCGCCAATGCGTTCACAACCTGGGACCAAGTAAACCCGGAGTTCCCAGCCCAGCCTATTCAAGCCTTCATTCCGGGCACCAAGCACGGAACGCGTGAGGTTTTTGAAGAGAAGGTGATTTTAGCAGGCTGCGAAGACGGTGGATTTTTTCAAGCAATGCTAGATGCGGGCGTGGATGAAGATACCGCAGAGGGCAAGTGCATGGCGATCCGCACGGATGGTAAGTCCGTTGATATTGATGGGGATTACACTGAAACGCTGGCGCGCATTGACAGCAACAAGGACGGTATCGGCGTATTCGGTTTGGCGTTTTATGAAAATAACACTGACAAGCTGCAAGTCGCTACAATGTCGGGTATCGTGCCCTCAACGCAGAGCATTTCAACCGGTGAATATCCTGTGTCCCGTCCCTTGTTCTTCTACGTAAAGAAAGCGCATATCGGTGTGATACCTGGCTTGAAAGACTTCGCTGAGTTCTTCATTTCCGACGATATTGCAGGGCCCGACGGGCCATTGGCGGAATATGGTTTGGTGTCCGACCCGGAGCTGGCGGCTACTCAAGCGACGGTTGCCGACGAGAAAGTGATGGGTGCGGGCTCATAAACACTGGCACTGTTTTGTGCGGGCCATGGCGTTGGCTCGCACATTTTTGACGTGATACTGCAAATGGCCTATGCGCAGGTCTATTGAGCGAAGGCGGGTGAACTTTGGTTGGGCTTATTGGCGATATCTCCCATTCGTTCCTCGTTTTTGCGGTGCTCATCATCGCCACGATCGGGTATGTATTGATACGGGCGAGGGCAGTTTCCTTGGTCGGAGGAGACGCGCGGGCGTTGCACTCACTGCCTGGCTACTACGGGTCGACAGCGGTCATGCTCATCGCCGTGCCATCGCTTTTGGTGATGGTGGCCTGGCTTTTGGTGCAGCCCTTGCTGATCCAGAATACAATTATTCAGCTAATTCCCGACCAGGTGGTCGGCGCAGATTTCTCTACCGATCTTGTGATGAGCGATGTCAGGCGGATCGCCTTCGGGATCGACACAGCGGTTGCCACAGGCACACTCAGCCAAGAGGCCGCCAATGCGTTGGACCTCGACGCAGTTGATCTGCGCAGTCTGCTGGGCGAGGTCGGCGTCGTTTTGGGGTCTGACATCCAAGCGCCTGTTCTAAGCGCTGCGCAATCTTACAGAGCGTTGAATGCAACTGCACATGTTTGGATGACAGGCCTGGTGAGTGCCTTGGCGCTGGCGGGTCTGGCCGTTGCCTGGGTGATCACACGAGCGGATTTTCGCGCGCGCAACACGGTCGAGATTGGGATCCGCGTGTTGCTGATCATCGCGGCTTCGATCGCCATTTTGACCACTCTTGGCATCGTGCTGTCGATGTTGTTCGAAGCGGCGAATTTCTTTCGTCTGCATGATTGGCGCGACTTTTTCTTCGGGCTCTCCTGGGCGCCGAACTTTCGCGGGAACAGCGCGTTGTCCATTGTCCCGCTGTTGTGGGGCACGCTTTACATTTCGCTGGTCGCATTGTTGGTGGCGGTGCCGATTGGCCTGTTCGCGGCGATTTATCTGAGTGAATACGCCAGCCCGCAGCTGCGTTCCGTTGCCAAGCCGCTCTTGGAAGTGCTGGCTGGTATTCCAACCATTGTCTACGGGCTGTTCGCGCTTTTGACCGTTGGGCCGTTTCTTGTAAATGTGTTTGGCCGGGGGGACGCGGGCGTGCTGGGCGTGGAGTGGATGAGCGGCGCAACCGCCGTTTTGACGGCGGGCCTGGTGATGGGGATTATGCTCATCCCGTTCGTGTCTTCCTTGTCTGACGACATCATTAACGCCGTGCCCCAGTCATTGCGCGATGGCTCTTTCGGGTTGGGGGCGACCCATTCAGAGACGGTTCGGCAGGTGGTTTTGCCCGCCGCCTTACCCGGCATCGTCGGTGCGATCCTTTTGGCGGCGTCACGTGCCATTGGCGAGACGATGATCGTGGTCCTGGGGGCAGGGGCGATTGCCCGCATCTCTCCTAACCCGTTTGAGGCGATGACGACGATCACCACCCGCATCGTGAGCCAGTTGACCGGCGACACCGATTTTGCCAGCGCAGAGACCCTCGTCGCCTTTGCGCTTGGATTGACGTTGTTCACGCTGACCCTGTGTCTGAATATCCTGGCTCTCTACATCGTCCGAAAGTATCGGGAGCAGTACGAATGACGCAGATACCAGATCGCCTTGCCGGGCCGTCCCATGGATCTTTGCTGCACCAAGATGTCCGATCCGTTAAACGCAGCCGCGCCGAAGCACGTTTCAAATTCTATGGGATTGCCGCCATTTCGATTGGCATGCTGATGCTCGTTATCTTGCTTGCCACCATCATCAGCCGCGGTACCGGGGCGTTTCAACAGACCTTTATCACCTTGCAAGTACCGCTTTTGGAAGAGCGTTTGGATAAAACGGGCAATCGCGATCTGGACGAGGTGAGAAAAGTATCGACATTTGGCTATGCCCCTCTCTTGCGCGCGGGTTTTGAAGAAAAAATCGCGGAACTGGGCATTGATACTGAATTGAGCTCGAAAGAGATGGCAGGGTTGCTGTCAAAGGAAGCGCCCGCCACCTTGCGCAACTTCGTGCTCGAAAACCTCGACCAAATTGGTGAAACGGTCGAGTTCGAGTTTCTGGCGCAGTCCCGCGTGGATGGATATCTCAAAGGGCGCGTAACACGCGAGAGCATAGTTAACGACAAGAATATTGATGCGGCGCAATTAGATTTGGTCGATCTGCTTGTTGAGGGAGGCGTGATCGACAAACGCTTCAATCTCAGCTTTATCATTGGCGCAGATGCGTCCGACGCGCGTCCCGAAGCGGCGGGTATCGGCGTTTCCATGGTGGGCTCGCTTTTCATGATGTTGGTCGTTTTGGCACTCGCGCTGCCCATCGGCGTCGCGGCGTCGATATACCTTGAAGAGTTCGCGCCGAAAAACTGGCTCACTGACGTGATTGAGGTGAATATCGCAAATCTTGCCGCTGTGCCGTCTATCGTGTTTGGCATTCTGGGGCTGGCGGTGTTTATCAATTACATGCATCTGCCCAACTCTGCACCGCTCGTGGGTGGCCTGGTGCTGACGCTGATGACCTTGCCCACGATCATCATTTCAACGCGCGCGTCGCTCAAGGCGGTGCCGCCGTCGATCCGCGACGCAGCCTTGGGGGTAGGGGCCTCCAAAACACAGACCGTTTTTCACCATGTCTTGCCCTTGGCCGCGCCGGGCATTCTTACTGGGACGATCATTGGTTTGGCGCAAGCGCTTGGCGAAACAGCACCGCTCCTGCTAATCGGGATGGTGGGCTTCATTGCCTCTAACCCGCCCGACACGTTGGCCGAAGGACTTTTGTCTCCCAACTCGGCGATGCCGGCGCAGATCTATGAATGGGCAAAACGGTCCGATCCGGCATTTTACGAGCGCGCTTGGGGTGGCATCATCATCTTGTTGGTCTTTTTGATCACGATGAATGCGATTGCGATCATATTGCGTCGTCGATTTGAACGTCGCTGGTAAGAAGGTAGTATGATGAAAGACAACTTTACCGCGGAGAAAGACGTGGCCGCGCAAACAGCGAAAATCGCAGCACGCAATGTGCAAGTCCATTACGGCGACACACACGCCATAAAGGACGTCAATGTTGATATCGAAGACAAGATGGTCACCGCTTTCATCGGCCCCTCGGGATGCGGCAAATCCACTTTCCTTCGATGCATCAACCGCATGAATGACACGATCGATGTGTGTCGCGTTCAAGGCGACATTCGGCTTGACGGTGAAGACATCTATGATCGCCGGGTAGATCCGGTGCAACTCCGCGCCAAAGTGGGCATGGTGTTTCAAAAGCCAAATCCGTTCCCAAAATCGATCTACGACAATGTGGCTTACGGGCCGCGCATCCACGGGCTGGCGCAGTCAAAGGCGGATCTTGACGAAATTGTTGAGCGGGCGCTGAGACGCGGCGCGATTTGGAACGAAGTCAAAGATCGTCTGCAGGCGCCAGGCACCGGGCTTTCTGGCGGACAGCAGCAGCGCCTGTGCATCGCGCGTGCTGTCGCCACAGAGCCCGAGGTTCTTTTGATGGACGAGCCTTGCTCCGCGCTCGATCCAATTGCGACCGCGCAAGTAGAGGAATTGATTGACGAGCTGCGCCAAAACTACTCCGTCGTGATCGTGACGCATTCCATGCAGCAAGCAGCGCGGGTCAGTCAGAAAACAGCGTTCTTTCACCTGGGCCATTTGGTTGAATTTGGCGAGACAGATAAGATCTTTACTGCGCCAGAGGATGAACGGACCGAGAGCTACATCACCGGGCGCATTGGATAAGCCATGCAGGATCAACACATTCAATCAGCATTCGACCGTGATCTTGAGGCGATCCAGGCGCAGATCATGAAAATGGGTGGTTTGGTGGAAGATGCCATCCGGTTAAGCGCTCAATCGCTTGAAATGCGCGATGATGAGCTGGCCGATAAGGTGCGCGCCGGCGATAAGGCGATCGATGCGTTGGAAGATACCGTCAACGAAAACGCGGCAAAGGTCATCGCGCTTCGGGCACCCACGGCAATTGATTTGCGCTTGCTTCTCACCGTGATCAAGATGAGCGCCAATCTTGAGCGCATCGGCGATTACGCCAAAAACATGGCAAAGCGAACAGGCGTTCTTGCCACGTTGCCGCCCGTGAATAACAGCGCCGGTGCCATACGTCGCATGGCGCGGACGGTTGAAGCGATGCTGAAGGATGCCCTTGACGCTTACATTCACCGCGATGATGCCCTGGCGATGGACGTTATCGCGCGAGATGAAGATGTTGATCAGATGTACAACGCGCTGTTTCGCGAGTTTCTGACGTTCATGATGGAAGACCCGCGCAACATCACGGCGTGCATGCATCTTCATTTCATTGCAAAAAATGTCGAAAGGATGGGAGACCACGTAACCTCAATCGCCGAGCAGGTCGTGTATCTTGTAACGGGTCAGCATCTTGATGAGGCTCGTCCAAAAGCTGACGTTACATCAACGGCTTCCGAGGTTTAAGTCATGTCATTGCCGCAGCCGCGCGTTCTGTTGGTGGAAGATGAACCCGCGCAAAGGGAACTGCTCGCCTACAATCTTGAAACAGAGGGTTTTGCAGTATCTGTCGCAGAGAATGGTGAGCAGGCGATACTTTTGGTGTCAGAGGATGCGCCTGATCTTGTGATATTGGATTGGATGATGCCGCTGATGAGCGGCATCGAAGTCTGTCGTCAGTTGAAAACCCGCGAAGACACAAAGAAGATCCCAGTGATCATGTTGTCTGCACGATCTGAAGAAGTGGACGCAGTGCGCGGTTTGGAAACCGGCGCAGATGACTATATCGTGAAACCCTATGCACTGCGGGAACTCATGGCGCGCGTGCGCAACCAATTGCGTAGGTCACGACCGGCAGCTACTGGGATGACGCTGACATATCAAGACATCGTGCTTGACCCTGTGCGCTACCGTGTTCAGCGCGACGCAAAAGAGTTAAAGCTTGGACCAACCGAATATCGTTTGTTGCTGACCTTTATGGAGCATCCTGGTCGGGTGTTTAGCCGCGAGCAACTGCTCGATCATGTGTGGGGGCGCGATATCTACGTTGATTCTCGCACGGTGGACGTGCACATCGCGAGACTGCGTAAATCGCTTGCACAACAGGGCGGAACCGACCCGATCCGCACCGTGCGAGGGGCCGGATATGCTTTAGGCTAAGGGTGAATACCCTTGATTTTTCGCTTTATTATATTTTTACATAATACCAATTATAAGAAATCCTCTAGCCCTGCGGGGCACATTCTAAACTGGGTTGCGACAAATCCCCTATCTTGCTGAAAAGCAAGGAGAAC
>JBCCQX010000033.1:0-18884 GCA_039208585.1 Pseudomonadota bacterium
CCCGGAACCAAGGGCGCGATCACCGCCCATTGTCTGTCGGTCAAAGTTCGCCTGCTCAAAATCGCCTCCCGTTTTTGATCTTGAATCAAACGAAAGGCGATTTGAGAAGCCCCTAAATGCAGAAGCCGCCTAATGCGCTGCCGCCCAGTTTTCACCGACGCCCGCATCTACCGTTAATTTGACATCAAGCTTCACCACCGGGTCATTGGCATTTTCCATAACCTGCCGAGCCGCTGCAATCAGATCGTCCTCTGCCCCTGCGTCAACCTCAAACAGCAACTCATCATGTACCTGCAGCAACATCGCCGCAGGCAGATCTTTGATTGCTTCAGGCATGCGGATCATCGCGCGGCGGATCACGTCTGCCGCGGTCCCTTGGATTGGTGCATTGATCGCAGCGCGCGCGGCAAAGCCGGCGCGGGGTCCCTTGGATGCAATTTCTGGCGTGTGGATTTTGCGACCAAAGAGGGTTTGAACATAGCCGTTGGTTTTTGCGAACGCCTTGGTGTGATCCATATACGCTCGGATCCCCGGAAAACGCTCAAAATATCGGTCGATAAAACCCTGTGCTTCAGACCTGGGGATGCGCAAGTTTCTGGCAAGACCAAAGCCCGAGATGCCGTAGATGACGCCAAAATTAATCGCCTTAGCCCGACGTCGAATTTCAGGTGTCATATCCTCCATTGCGACATCAAACATCTCTGATGCCGTCATCGCATGGATGTCATCACCGCGCGCGAAAGCGTCTTTGAGGGCTGGAATGTCAGCGATATGCGCGAGAATGCGCAACTCGATTTGGCTGTAGTCTAACGCAACGAGCGTCTTTCCTGGTTCGGCCACGAAAGCCTCCCGGATGCGGCGTCCTTCTTCGGTACGGATCGGAATGTTCTGAAGATTGGGATCGGTCGAAGCAAGACGACCCGTCGAGGCACCCGCGATTGAGTAAGATGTATGCACGCGGCCTGTTTGGCCGTTGATATGATCTTGCAACGCATCCGTATACGTTGATTTCAGCTTTGATAACTGCCGCCAATCCAGCACTCGGGCAGGCAATTCATGTTCGGTTGCCAGATCTTCCAAAACATCTGCGCCGGTGGCATACGCGCCTGTCTTGCCCTTTTGTCCGCCTTCGATGGCCATCTCATCAAATAAGATCTCTCCCAATTGCTTGGGTGAGCCCACGTTGAATTTACGCCCCGCCAGCGCGTAAATTTCATCTTCCAGCCCCGCCATCTTTTGGGAAAAGGCATTCGACATCCGGCTAAGCGTGTCGCGGTCTACTTTGATGCCCGTCCGCTCCATCCTGGCGAGCACGGGCACGAGCGGGCGTTCAAGCGTTTCATAGACGCGGGTGACTTGTGCGACATGTAACTGCGGTTTGAGCAGCAGCCAAAGACGCAGAGTGATATCTGCATCCTCTGCTGCATATCTCACGGCATCCTCTAAAGGCACCCGATCAAAGGTGATTGCCGATTTTCCGCTGCCCAAAAGCGGTTTGATCGGTATGGGCGTGTGGTTTAGATATCGCTCACTCAGCGTGTCCATGCCATGGTTGTGAAGCCCAGCATGCTGCGCGTAGGACATCAGCATTGTGTCATCGAAGGGGGCAAGATGAATGTCCAACCGTGCGAAAATCTTCGCGTCATACTTCATATTTTGCCCGATTTTGAGAATGCTCGGATCCTCTAGCATCGGCTTGAGCAGGGACAGCGCCGTATCTGACGGTATCTGACCTTCGGCAAGCGTGTCTGAACCGAACAGATCATCCGTGCCTCGTGCCTTATGCGCCACGGGGATGTAGCACGCCCTTCCAGGTGCCGTCGCTAGAGAGATGCCAACCAAGTCGGCGGTCATTTCGTTGAGGCCCGTCGTCTCTGTATCCACGGCGACATGTCCCAGCTCATAGATCTCATCAATCCAGTTCTGCAGCGCCTGCGTATCGCTTACTTGCTCGTAGGCGTTTGCATCAAAGGGTACCTCCGCGACCTTTGCAATATCCGCGTCTGCTGGGGTGTCAGGGATTGTCGGGGCAGCGCGACCCATATGTTCCGAAACGCGCCTCGTCAGCGTTCGAAATTCCATCTCGGCCAAGAAGTTCAGCAGGTTGTCCGGATCAGGCTCCTTCACCTCCAGATCATCGAGTGTGAAATCGAGCGGGGTTTGATCATCCAAGCGGACCAGTTGACGCGAAAGACGGATTTGATCGGCATGGTCAATTAACGTCTGACGACGCTTGGGCTGTTTGATTTCCGCCGCGCGTTCCAAAAGCGCGTCAAGATCACCGTATTCATTGATCAAAAGAGCTGCCGTTTTGATACCAATCCCAGGCGCGCCCGGAACATTGTCAATGGAATCGCCAGCCAGTGCCTGGACGTCCACAACACGTTCTGGATAAACGCCGAATTTGTCGAAAACGCCGTCGCGGTCGATGCGGGCGTTTTTCATCGCGTCAAGCATCTCTACCCCGTCACCTACCAATTGCATCAGATCTTTGTCCGAACTGATGATGGTGCAGCGCCCGCCTGCCTCGCGCGCCTGTAACGCAAGTGTTGCGATAATATCGTCGGCCTCGTAGCCTTCTTTTTCTTTGCAGGCGATATTGAAAGCCTCTGTCGCTTTCCGGGTGAGTGGGATCTGGGGGCGCAAATCCTCGGGCATTTCTTCGCGATTGGCTTTGTATTGATCAAAAAGATCGTTTCGGAAGGTATGGCTACCTTTGTCAAAGATGACGGCGACATGAGTTGGCGCTTCTGGGCCGGTGTTTGCTTCTACATATCGGTGCAGCATGTTGCAAAAACCCGATACTGCCCCGACAGGAAGGCCGTCTGATTTGCGCGTTAGCGGGGGAAGTGCGTGATAGGCACGAAAGATGAACGCCGACCCATCGATAAGGTGCAAATGATGACCTTTGCCAAACCCTGTTTTGCTCATGCGTGTGCTCACTTGTCTAAAAACACCTGAGTTATCCCGTATCCAGCCCGCCGCTGCAATCATGCTTATCGGTCTCTCGCATCGATCGACGCGCAAGAACGTGCTCTAAATGCTATCGCCGGGCACCAATGCGCTTTACGGTGTTAAATCTATTGGTCGCCTAGTCTTTTGCCAGAAACAGAATTTGACCTTGGCCGACAGGAAAAGGGTTTCACTGCGCTCTACCGCCTGATTAAAGCGGAGCAACAGGGTGTGCAGGAAGGTAGCGACGAAGATGGCAAAGCCGGTTGTTTTGTGCATTTTGGATGGCTGGGGCTTGCGGGAGGCTGCTGAAGGCAATGCTCCTTTGCACGCCCGCACACCGACGGTTGATCGTGTGTTTCGCGATTGCCCGCGTGCAAAGCTGTTGACGCATGGTTTGGACGTGGGTTTGCCCCTTGGCCAGATGGGAAATTCTGAGGTGGGGCACACCAATATTGGCGCTGGGCGCATTGTTGACACAGATCTGGTGCGCATCGACCGGGCGATATCCGACGGCAGTTTTGCCACGCATCCTGAGTTGCTTGGCTTCGCGCGTCAGGTGAAGGAAGCAGGAGGGCGCGCGCATCTGCTGGGCCTTGTCTCAGACGGCGGTGTGCATGCCCATCTAAACCACATGATTGCTGCGGCTCGCGCGTTGGACGCCGCAGGCGTGCCTGTCGTTATCCATGCGCTAACAGACGGGCGCGATGTGGCGCCACGCTCTGCCCTGGGGTATTTCGAGATGTTGGCCCAAGGTCTGCCGCCAACAGCGCAGGTCGCGACGGTAACTGGGCGCTACTACGCGTTAGATCGTGACAACCGTTGGCCACGGGTCGCCCGCGCTTATCATGCGATCACCATGGGTGAGGGCCATCGCGCGGACACAGCGCAGGCCGCAGTGGCACGTGCCTATGAACAGGGGCAAGACGACGAATTTATCGATCCGGCGGTGCTGGGCGATTATGCTGGTGCGCGCCACGGTGACGGCCTTTTCTGTTTGAATTTCCGTGCTGATCGCGCCCGTGAGATCATGTTGGCACTGGGCGATCCTGCGTTCTCAGCATTCGACCGACGGGAAAAGGTGCGTTGGGCGGCCCTTTTGGGCATGTCCCCTTATTCATCGCATCACGAGACATTCATGCGCAGCGTGTACGGCAAATCTGAATTGAAGAACACGCTGGGTGCCTGGGTGGCGGCGCAGGGGAAGCGTCAGTTTCGGCTGGCGGAGACCGAGAAATATCCCCATGTAACATTCTTTTTTAACGGAGGGCAAGAAGAGCCCGCCCATGGAGAGGACCGGGTGATGCCGGCATCGCCCGACGTGGCGACCTATGATCTGCAGCCAGAGATGGCAGCCGCTGAGGTAACATCCGCTTTAGTGGGCGCGATTGAAACAGGATATGACCTTATCGTCGTGAATTATGCCAATCCTGATATGGTCGGACACACAGGGAGTTTAAGCGCGGCAATCGCAGCCTGCGAAGCAGTAGATGCGGGTCTTAAACAGGTATTGAATGCGCTTGAGGTGGCCGGTGGGGTAATGCTGCTGACTGCTGATCACGGAAATTGCGAATTGATGATAGATCCGGCGACGGGCGGTCCGCACACGGCGCACACGCTTAACCCTGTCCCCATGGCTGTGATCGGCGCTTCAAACGCGATATCACTGCGCGATGGAAGGCTGGCTGATGTGGCCCCCACCGTGCTAAAACTGATGGGCCTGCCGCAACCAAAAGAGATGACGGGCATATGTCTCATCCGCTGATCTTTCTCTGCGTTGCTCTGCTTTGGCTATGCCCCATCAGCAGTGCAGCGCAAGAGAGTGCAGATGTGACAGCGCGCGCCGCACTTGCGGCATTGCAAGCGGCTTCCAGTCAACTTGAAAAGGCAGAGCAGGCCCCTGATCGCGTTGCCGCTTTGACAGCTTCGATCCGCGCGCTCGAAGCGGGTTTGCGGTCTTTGCGATCTGGGCTGCGTCGCACGGTGATTGCCGAAGCGCAATTGGCAAGCTCTTTGCAGGCTCAAGAGATCGAGATTGCTCGCTTTTTGACGGTGCTGCAAAGCCTCGGTGACACCGCTTCACCGTTTTCTATCCTTCATCCCGAAGGACCCACAGGCAGTGCCCGCGCCAGCATGTTGTTAGCTGAATTGACACCCGCGTTGAGCCGCCGCGCAGCAAATCTTCGTGCTGATTTACTTCGGGTGCAACAGCTGCGTCAGCATCAAAGCGACGCGGAAGAAACCTTGCAAAAGAGCCTGCAAGAACTCCAATCAGCCCGGACGGCTTTGAGCAAAGCAGCGGCCAACCGGCAGGACCTGCCACGCCGCTTTATCGCCGATCCCATTCGAATGGCACTGCTCATTGCCTCTAGCGACACGCTTGAAGATTTTGCGGGCGGTTTAGGCGAAGTCATTTCAAAAGATATTGGTTTGCCTTCGGAACACACACAGAGCGCTGCGGGGAATTTGCCGCTTCCTGTTCAGGGTGTTATCTTGCGGCGGGCGGTTGAGGCGGATGCCGCCAGCGTCTCCCGCCCAGGTCTTCTTCTTGGCACGCGCCCAGGTGCAGTCGTTGTTTCCCCATCTGCCGCAACTATCCGATATGCTGGACCACTGTTGGATTTTGGCAATGTGGTGATACTGGAGCCTGAGGCTGACGCTCTCTTTGTTCTTGCCGGTCTCGGCATCGTCTATGGCAAGGCCGGACAGATTATCTCTGCAGGAGCGCCTTTGGGATTGATGCCCTATCTGCCATCTGCAGACCGAGACAGTTGGTCACCCTTGCGTGAAGACACTGGAAGCGATTTGTCAGAAACGCTCTATATAGAAGTGAGGTGGAAGAATGCCCCTCAGAACCCAGAGCTCTGGTTTCGGAGCACCGAGGATGGATAAGACATGAAAAAGTTTGTGATAGCCGCGTTGGGCGGAGCCTTGGCCGGTGTGCTAGCGACAACGCAGATTGCTGCGCCGCTGCTCGCTCAAGAAAGCAATAAGAGCGAGAATGTGTACCAACAGCTTGATCTGTTTGGCGATATTTTCGAACGAATTCGATCTCAGTATGTCGAAGAAGTCGACTCTTCCGAACTGATCGAAGCGGCGATAGACGGGATGCTCACATCCTTGGATCCGCACTCTGGTTATTTATCTCCGAAAGATGCAGAAAAAATGCGCGAGCAGACGCGCGGTGAATTCGGTGGCCTGGGCATCGAAGTCACGCAGGAAGATGGTTTTGTCAAAGTTGTTTCACCGATCGATGGCACACCCGCCGATGATGCTGGCATTCAAGCGGGTGATTTCATCACCCACGTGAACGGCGAAAACCTGCTGGGTTTGGTCTTGGATGACGCGGTCGAACTGATGCGCGGCCCTGTCGGATCTGAGATTATTATCACGGTGGTGCGTGAGGGGGAGCAAGAACCCTTTGATGTCTCAATCATTCGAGACACGATTGAACTCACGGTGGTTCGGTCACGGACCGAGGAAAACATCGTTGTCCTGCGGCTCACAACGTTCAACGAGCAGACCTTCCCAAAGATGCAAGAGGCGATCGAGAAACGTGCCGCCGACCTGGGTGGGATGGAGAATGTTGCCGGATTTGTCATAGACATGCGCAATAACCCCGGTGGCCTTTTGACCCAGGCGATCAAAGTATCTGACGCATTTCTGGATGAAGGGGAGATTGTGAGCACACGCGGGCGTGAGCTCGCCGATGGGGATCGTGTCAACGCGACGCCTGGCGATCTGGCCGAGGGGAAGCCCATTGTCGTATTGATCAATGGCGGTTCAGCATCAGCATCCGAGATTGTCGCGGGCGCGCTGCAAGATCATCGTCGTGCCATCGTGATCGGCACAAAGAGCTTTGGAAAAGGATCGGTACAAACGGTCATGCCGCTGCGCGGACAGGGGGCGATGCGTCTTACGACAGCGCGATATTACACGCCCTCGGGTCGGTCTATCCAGGCGCTGGGTGTCTCACCTGACATCATTGTCGCGCAGCCACGTGTGCAACCCGCTGCCGAGGAAGAGGAAGAGACACGGACCCGTCGCTCGCGCTCTGAAGCGGATCTGCGTGGTAGCTTGAACAACGACAGTTTGACAGAAGATCAGATCAAGCAAATCGAAGCCGATCGTGAAAAGGCAGAGAAGGCCGCAGAACTGCGAGAGGAAGACTATCAGCTTGCCTATGCAGTCGACATCTTAAAGGGCTTGTCGGCCCTTTCTCCGCAGGAATAGGATTCTCACTCAAGCATAAAGCATAGGACCTGGTACGATCCGTGCCCTACCCCCGACCCGCTCAACAGCCTCTGTTGAGCCGCGCCGGTCTGCCCCACAGGGCGGCGCTACATCGGTTTGGGCCAAAGGTATCATGTTCAAGCCCGCAAGCCTTGTTTGCTAATATTTCAAACGTCGCGTCTTACCAAATGAATGGCGCGGCGTTTGACGTGGTCTGCGGCACATTCAGGCGGTGATGTCAGTCTGCTGCCTCTCACTTGCCTTTCGCGTTAGGTTTTTGTGCCTGACGACGGAAAGCGGCTTTTAGAAGATCGAGTTCTGCGCGCAGCAACTCCAACTCCGCACGCAAATCGCCGTTAAGAACATCCCCCGCCATCAGCGTGATGTTTCCGATGACGTCATTCGACTTTTGATCATGTATTAAAAGGACCTGAACGCCGTCTGTGATGGCTTCGATTGGCACAGAAACGCGGAGTGACCACTCCTTTGTGGTTGGGTCTTTCTCAATTGAGACATCCTCAATCACCTGTCCCTCATGAGTGACTTCAATCTTTGGTGGGATTTTCGTCGCTGGTGTGACAATGCCACGCCATATCCCGTCCTTCATCTGCGTTTTCGTGACTTGTAGTTTGGACATTCCGGCTCCTTAAAGTTCGGCGCGCGGGCGGCGTGAGACCGTCAAATCATGGAAAGTGACCTCGTTCATGTTTGGATCCTCGACAATTAGATCAATCCAAGCGCTTTCGACCTGCTTTTCGTTCAGATCCGAGTAAGCGAGATCAAACTCTACCGTGACGCTACTGTCGGTTAGGGGAACTTGTCGCACGATCTGTTCTGTATTTGGCCCGTGCCGCACGTTCAGCCGCGCGTAGATGGCCAAAGGTGCCTCTGTCTTTACACGCATGTCCAGTCGGATGATGTGGGTTTTGTTCATCCCCGTGATGCAATCCTCTGGCAAGTTAATCACGAGCGACAGGAAGGACCCATCAAACGCATAGACGCTCAACCGCAGACAGTGAGACGCGATAAAGTCATCGCTGTTGTTGCGCAGATGCCTAAGCGACATCTCAGAGATTGGGCAATCGTGAAACAAGCTAACATGATCGTCGAGCTTGAACGGACTTGAGATTGCGCCCGCGCCAACGATGCTAAGCGGGGCACGCCATAAATCTGGGCGCCATGCCCAGTCAGCGTTATGCGGTTTTGCAAAAGCACGTGATGCGTTAATCGGGGTCGCCAGCCGCTCATCCGCAACTTGGATCACACGGTTGAGGTGGGTGCGCAGCAAATGCGCTTTGTGCCGCTCCTGACGCAGGGCGGCTAGAGACATCTTTTGGGAGCCTTCCGCCGTCGCGTGCCATCGTTTGAGCACACGCTCAAAAAGGCGCCTCTGTATCAAGTTCTTGCCAAATGATGCCATGGAGCCCACGTCGCCTTTTCGAAATTTTACATAGCGTCAAGCGCACATTCAAATGAATTGCAGCCCTCCCGCCGATTTACCCAGAGCGTTTCGACTTTAACTTGAGATATTACGCATCACTTTTCGGGTTCGACCGAAGGAAGCGGCAGTGAGCAAGTGATCCAGGTCTAAGTCAAAGTGCTTTGGGACAGGCAATCTGGCGCCCGCCCATCATTCGCGCACTTTGATCTGCTGAATGACGGTTGAAAGCAACTGACGTCCTTCTTCTGAAACGGCGCGCCCCCCTCGGGGGCCATACAGCGCTAAGGCTATGATATGGCCACTGATAAGCGCATTGCCCCGCCAATGCTGCGCGTCCATTTGTTGGATGGGGGCGCGACCGGTGGCTCGGAAAATCACACTGTTGGGTTGCGTGACCTCATCTTTGATCTCATCTAAACCATATGCTGCGGCTGTTGTTGCCGGATCGGGCAACGCCGTGTCGCTTTCGGTTCGATACAGACTGAAGGCGATCATGCCCAGTGGTACGTCCCCAACTTCTTCTGGCGCGCCAAGCACATCACATCGCGCCATCATGGCGAAGTCCTCGCTCAGGTTGCGTTGATCAATGCAAAAACCGGGTGGTGGTACGAGCGTGACATCACCAAAGCTCATCGCTGCCTGTGGCAACGCCGTATTTTCAACCGCGTTGCCGCTCCCTATCAAGGCGCCAAGCGGATCTGCCCCGCAACCCGCAAGACCGCTTAAAACAAGCAGGAAAATCGCATGTTTAAAGCGACATGTATTCATGCGTTTCCGCCTTGGCACCACGATGCGTGACCGCGCCCAGATACGTCGGCCCGACCAGTTGCGCGTATTTCCACAGCGCGCCTGAGGCATAATTTGTTGGCCGTGGCCCCTCCCAATTGGCTTTGCGTGCCGCCAGTTCTGCGTCGGTCAAATCAACTTCGATTGTCCCGTCAATCGCATTGATGGTGATCATATCGCCGTTCTTGAGCAACCCAATCGGTCCCCCCATCGCAGCCTCAGGTCCAACATGGCCAACGCAGAAACCCCGCGTCGCGCCTGAGAAGCGGCCATCGGTAATGAGGGCAACTTTCTTACCCATGCCCTGACCAGAAAGTGCCGCGGTGGTTGCGAGCATTTCACGCATCCCAGGGCCGCCGCGCGGGCCTTCATTGCGGATCACAAAGACGTCACCTTCTGAGTAGGTGCGGTTCTGGACCGCTTCAAAAGCATCCTGCTCGCATTCGAAGATCAAGGCGGGACCGGTGAAGATGATGCTGTCTTCATCCATGCCTGCGATCTTGACGATGGCACCCTCAGGGGCAAGATTGCCTTTCAAGCCAACCACGCCGCCAGTTGTCGACAACGGCGCAGCTACAGAATGAATAACGCGGCCATCCGCCTCTCTCTCGACGCGGTCGAGCACTTCTCCCATGCTTTCGCCTGTCGCGGTGAGACAATCAAGGTGGATCAATCCGGCTTTGCGCAGTTCTTTCATCACAACCGGAACACCGCCAGCTTCATAGAGGTCTTTCGCCACAAATTGACCGCCCGGTTTCATGTCCACGAAATAAGGTGTCTCGCGGAAAATGTCGCAGACGTCATCAAGAAAGAACTCGATGCCCGCCTCACTGGCCATTGCGGGAAGATGCAGACCCGCATTTGTAGAGCCGCCCGTACAAGCCACGATCCTCGCGGCATTTTCAAAGGCTTCCCGCGTGCAGATATCGCGCGCGCGAATGTTCTTTTCGATCAGATGCATGACCGCCGCGCCAGAGGCACGACCGTATTCATCTCGATCTTTGTAGGGGGCGGGCATGCCCGATGAATTAGGAAGCGCGAGGCCAATCGCCTCTGACACACAGGCCATCGTATTTGCAGTGAATTGGCCACCGCACGCCCCCGCCGAAGGACAAGCGATGCGTTCAAGAATATCCAACTCCGCCTCTGTCATATTGCCAGATTGGTAGTTACCGACTGCTTCGAACATGTCCTGGACGGTTAGATCACGTTCGGCGAAACTCTGCGGGACGTCTGCCCCTTTGGGCGCTTTTCCTGGGAGGATGGAGCCGCCATACAGAAAGACGGATGGCACGTTCAGCCGCAGCATTGCCATCATCATGCCCGGTAAAGACTTATCGCATCCGGCAAGCCCGACGATCGCATCATAGCAATGCCCCCGCATCGTCAGTTCAACGGTGTCCGCGATCGCCTCGCGCGATGCCAGTGACGATCGCATGCCTTCATGCCCCATGGCGATCCCATCCGTGACCGTAATCGTGGTAAATTCCCGCGGGGTGCCTTGCTCTTCTTTCACGCCGATCTTGACTGCCTGCGCCTGACGGCTCAGCGCGATATTGCAGGGGGCCGCTTCATTCCAACATGTTGCGACCCCTACCAGAGGCTGATGAATTTCCTCATCCGTCATTCCCATCGCGTAATAATAGGACCGATGCGGTGCGCGCGCTGGCCCCTCAGTGACATGGCGGCTGGGCAATTTGGATTTGTCAAAGCGTTGGTTGCTGGACATGCTTAGCTCCCTGAAGGTCATCTTCCTGCAATAATCCTGCGCGCCGGGCGCTGCAAGCAGTTGCAATCAGGTTGTCACCATCACCGCCAAGACCTACCTAACACACAGGAAAGAGGTGCTGAATGGCGCCCCTCAAAACCGAAAGACCGCCTGTATGGAACGCAGTCTCTTTTCCTTCATATGGAAATATTCACGCCGCGATCAGTTCATTCTGCTGGCATTTACCCTGATCACTTTTCCTTTCCTTTACGCCACGCTCGAGCTTCCCAAACGCATCATCAATGACGCCATTGGCGCGCCAAGCGATGTGGTGGCGTTGTTTGGCACCTCCCTCAGTCAGGTGAATTTTCTCTATCTGCTGTGTTTTGCTTATCTCGGCGCGGTCTTGATCCACGGCTTGCTCAAGATGCGGCTGAACACGATGAAGGGTGTGCTTGCAGAACGCTTGCTGCGGCGATTTCGCTACCAGCTTGTCAATCGAATGATGCGTTTTCCGCGCGGTTATTTCCAGAACACCAGTCAGGGTGAGTTGGTGAGCATGGTCACATCCGAAGCAGAGCCGATGGGCGGTCTGATGGGCGACGCCGTTGCTCAACCGGTCTTTCAGGCAGGTCAGATGCTGATCATCGTGCTGTTTTTGTTTCTGCAGTCCGTTTGGTTTGGCCTTGCTGGCGTCGCTTTGATCCCGTTGCAGGCGTATCTGATCCCGTATTTGCAGCGGCAGATCAATTTGCTCAACAAAGAGCGGATCAAAGAGGTGCGCCATTTTGCAGCCGAAATCGGTGAAACGGCAGCGGGCATTACCGAACTGCGGACAAATGGCGGCTGGCGTTATCGATTGGCTGCCTTCACCGACCGGCTCAACCGATTGTTCCAGGTGCGCTTCAGAATTTATCAGAAAAAGTTCTTCATGAAGTTTCTCAACAACTTCATCACACAACTGACACCGTTTTTCTTTTACGCTGTTGGCGGATATCTTGCGATCAAAGGCGACATTACCGTAGGCGCTTTGGTCGCTGCGCTGGCGGCATACAAGGATCTTTCCAGCCCCTGGAAAGAACTGCTGGCGTATTACAACCAGACACAGGACATGTCCCTGCGGTGGACCATCGTAACAGAGCGATTTGCGCCTAAGAATATGGTAGATGCTGCCCTTTTTGACGGACAACCGGAAGAAATCCCGCATTTGGCGGGTGACATTGAATTTACGAATGTTTCTTTACGCAGTCTTGATGGGAACATGGTGCTGGAGGACCTGACATTTCGTCTTCCCGCGGGCAGCCGCGTGGCCATTGAGGTGAATACTCAATCCGAGCGGACAGCGCTCTCTGAACTACTCACCCGTGAAATGGTGCCCACACGCGGGCAAATCCGCATCGCTGGTCACGACATGGCCCATCTGCATCAAGCTGTCGTGGCTGCCCGCATCGGTTACGCGCATGCGCAGCCCTATCTGTTCCAAGGCAGTGTTGGGGATAACCTTCTGATGCCGCTCCGCGCTCGTCCTCAAAGCGTTTCAGACATGAAAGACAGGCTCAACACAGCAGCGATTGAAGCAAGGCGGTCGGGTAACAGCCCAGATCCGGTTGACGCAGAGTGGCTCGATCCTGGGTTGGCCGATTTGACCACCTCGGAAGAGGTCTGTGCTTTTTGGTACAAGGTGATCCAAACATTGGGGACGGCCGACTTGATTTTTCGGCGAATGCTGAACGCGCGGATGGATTTGGATCGCCATCCGCATCTCGCGCAGAAGATCATCGGTCTGCGCGAAGAGGTGTGGCAACGTCTGACGGCAAAAGGGTTAGACAAAGCGATCCATCGTCTTGACCCAGACCATTTCAACCCCGGCATTCCTTTGGGCGGTAACTTGATGTTTGCCGCACCTATTCGCGAAATCTCGCAAGAGGAACTTGTGGGCGAGCGTGGCTTTCTGGCCATGATCACAGAACAAGGGCTGGCTGAACAGGGGATAGCGATCTCTCAAACATTGATTGAGACCTTGCATCAGACTTTTGGGCGTGACGGTACCGGGCACCCGCTGTTTACCGCCCTGGGGATTGAAGAGAGCCTTTACGAAAAATTGGTGGATATTGCAGCGCGTCGAAGAGACAAAGGCGATGGCGCGCTGGAGGCGGATGAATTTGCACTGCTCTTGACCGTTCCTTTTGCCTTCACAGCAGAGCAAATTGGCCCGGCGTTTCCAGACAGCTTCAAGAAAGAGATCCTGACGATACGCAAATCGAACGGCGCCAGCATGCGGGAGCAAGCCTCAGAACTTTTCATACCGATCACGCCGGATAACTATCTACCGCGTTCCACAATTTTGGAGAACCTCATCTACGGCCGCGTTTCGGCGATGGCGGGGCTGCAAGCCGATCTGGTTCAGGATGTCGTTTCAGAGATATTGGAAGAACACGATTTGAAACGCGACGTCTGCGTGACGTTGTTTGACACACCGACGTCCATCGGCGGAACGAATTTGCCCGCGATCTTCCAACAACGCGCGGCGGTGGGGCGCGCCGCGATCAAGCGGCCTGACATTCTGGTCTTCAACCAAACGCTCGTGATCGACGATCCGGAGGAACAGGCGCGGTTTCGCGACAGGCTAAGCAATTTGCTTCCAAATACGACGCAAATCTACATTCATGATCGATTTGCCCAACCTGAAGACTTCGACGTTCACATAAAAATCCACCACGGTCGCGTTGATGGGGTGGCACGGGTGGATCAAGGCTTGGACGAAGCTGATGCCTCGGGTGACTTGCGCCGCAAACTGCGCATAATTTCGCGCAACGCGCTTTTCAGCACGCTTAGTCCACGCAATCAGCGTTTACTGGCTTTCGCCGCGCAGTGGTTTAGCGCGCCAAAAGGCACGCGTATCTTCGCCGTGGGGGAGCGCGCTGACGCAGCTTATCTGTGCCTCGCGGGCAAAGCGGAACTTGGGCGCATTGATGACGAAGGCATTCTGCGACACGTCGCCTATGTTGAACCAGGGCGATTGATTGGCGATTTATCGATCATCACGGCCAAGCCGCGAACCCTGGATTTGGCTGCTATCGAAGACGTCAAATTTTTGCGCATCGGCGCGGAACAGTTTCGTGCGGTGGTCGAGAATGATACAGAGGTGCTCTTGAGCCTCCTGCGCTCTGTCTCTGGGCATCTGACCAGCGCTGGCAACCTGTTGGAGCGATCCGGCATCGAAGTGCCGCGCGACTGGCGCAGCCCGACGGCCCCTCAACCGACCCTTGAGCCGCAGTCGTGATCCTGAGATCTGATTACCGCGCCCACGAGGGTTTCATTGCCCCCGCGCTCGAGCGATCTGAACTTTGGCGTGTCGTCCTCGGCGTTGTGGTCTGCGCCATCAGTTATCTGGCGTTCAGCCTGGCGTATTTCCAAATCATATACGGTCTTGCCGGAAGGAATGCGATTGCACTTTTTGAAGGGTTGAACACGACGTCGGCGCCCTTTCCCATGCTGCTGCTATTGTTCAGCTTCGCGCCGATGATCTTATCCGTCTTTTTCTGTTTGCGATTGCTGCACAATCGGCCATTCGCCAGCCTGCTGGGCCCGCGCCTCGTGTTTTGGCGCGATTTCTGTCGTGTTTTGATCGCGCTCATCTTCCTGCTTTCGGTGGTGGTGATCTTACCACCTTGGAACATGGGTGAGCCCTATCAGCAGAACCTTGCCTTAAGGCAATGGCTGACACTTTTGCCGATATCGCTGCTTGGTGTATTTGTGCAGGTGTCGGCGGAAGAGATCCTCTTTCGCGGGTATCTGCAGCAGCAGCTTGCCGCAAGGTTCCGGGCCCCGTGGGTTTGGATGCTGCTGCCCTCCGCCCTGTTCGCGGTCGGACATTATTCACCCGAGACGACTGGATCCAATGCGGTTTTCATCGCTCTTTGGGCCGGTGTGTTCGGGCTTTTGATGGCAGATCTAACGGCGCGTTCAGGCTCGCTTGGTCCCGCAATCGCGATACATCTGTGCAACAATGTCTTTGCTATGTTGGTGTTTTCTTGGCCGGATGAGCTTTCCGGTCTTGCGTTGTATCATTTGCCTTTCTCGCTTGCTGACACTGATCGGGTGCGCGATTGGTTGCCGGTCGACATGGCGTTTATGATTATCTGCTGGTTGGCGGCACGGCTCGCTTTGCGCCGTTGATTGCATTTTACCGACCGGCGGCTTATTTGCGCGTCATGTTCGGCTTCAGGGGCGTTTCATGAACTGGATCACCAACTACGTCCGCCCGCGGATCAATTCGATCTTCTCGCGACGTGAAATACCTGAAAACCTTTGGACCAAATGCGATGCCTGCGGCACGATGCTTTTTCATCGCGAGCTGTCGGGCAATTTGAATGTCTGCACCAATTGTGGCCATCACATGCAGATCAGCCCGCGCGCGCGGTTCAGAGATCTGTTTGACGGTGGCATCTTTACCGAGATCAAGGTGCCGGAGCCGACACCCGACCCGCTTCAGTTTCGCGATCAGCGTAAATATCCTGAGCGGTTGAGAACGGCGCAAAGGGAAACCAACGAAGCGGAGGCAATGCTTGTTGCGGCGGGTGAGATGGGCCGCACGCCGATCATTGCTGCTTGTCAGGATTTTTCTTTCATGGCGGGATCAATGGGCATGTATGTGGGCAATGCGATCATCGCAGCCGTTGAAGAAGCGGTGCGCCTAAAACGTCCGTTCATTCTGTTTTCAGCTGCGGGCGGTGCGCGCATGCAAGAGGGTATATTGAGCCTGATGCAGATGCCGCGCACGACGGTGGCTGTGCAGATGCTCAAAGAAGCGGGGTTGCCCTACATCGTCGTGCTGACGCATCCCACGACGGGGGGTGTCACTGCAAGCTATGCGATGTTAGGGGACGTGCATATCGCTGAACCTAATGCCCTGATCTGCTTTGCCGGCCCGAGGGTCATTGAACAGACGATACGTGAGAAGCTTCCCGACGGATTTCAGCGCGCTGAATATCTTTTAGATCACGGTATGCTTGACCGCGTCACGAAGCGTACTGATCTGCGAGAAGAGTTGATCAGCATCACCCGCATGCTTTTGGGCCTTTCCCCTGCCGTCAGGGGCGATCTGCCGCCGCCAGCGGAAGAGACCCTTTCCCACGAAGATCGGCCGGTGGATGAGAGTGCTACCTCTGACGGTGAAGATGGCGCATCATGAACACCCCTACCTCTGACGCCATTCTTGAGCGGATGATGGCATTGCATCCGAAGATCATCGATCTGACCTTAGATCGCATGTATCGGCTGCTTTCTAAGCTGGGCGATCCGCATCTTGATCTGCCACCCGTGATCCATATCGCAGGCACCAACGGGAAGGGTTCAACACTGGCGATGATCCGCGCTGGATTGGAGAAAATGGGTCGCTCCGTTCATTGCTATACCTCCCCACATCTGGTGCGATTTCACGAGCGCATTCGGCTTAACGGGTCGCTGATATCTGAAGCGGTGCTGAGTGATTATCTAGATGTTTGCTATGCCGCGAATGACGGCGCTGAGATCACTTATTTTGAGATCACGACATGTGCTGCGCTCTTGGCCTTTGCCCGAACTCCGGCGGATGGCGTTTTGCTTGAAGTTGGTTTGGGCGGTCGGCTGGATGCCACCAATGTCATTGAGCGGCCGGCGATCACCGTGATCACGCCGGTCGACATGGATCATCAGCAGTTTTTAGGGGATACGCTGGCTGAGATTGCGGCCGAGAAGGCGGGCATCATCAAGCCCAATGTGCCTTGCGTGGTGAGCCCGCAAAACCCATCAGCGCTTGAGGTAATCAAAGATCATGCGCGTCGCAAATCAGCACCGCTGTATGCATGCGACGATCAATGGTGGATGAAGGGTGACGCGGAGAATGTGCACTACCGTGATGCAAAGGGCAGGCTTATTTTGCCAAGACCCAACTTGCCTGGTGATCACCAAATTCAAAATGCAGGTGCGGCCTTGGCGGTATTGCGCCATATGGGAGCGAACGATGAAGCGTGTCGCGCCGCGGTAACACAGGCAGAATGGCCCGCGCGCATGCAGCGTCTGCGCCAAGGTCCGCTGGTTGACCTTGCTGGCGCGGCAGAGCTTTGGTTAGATGGTGGGCACAACCCGGCAGCTGGTCGGGCATTGGCGAAGGTCTTGGAACAAGCCCCACCGCGCCAGACGCATCTGATTTGCGGCATGTTGAATACCAAGGACATCAAGGGCTTTTTGAGACCGTTGGCCGGTCAAGCAAACAGTTTGCATGCCGTTACCGTACCCGGAGAGGCAGCCACGCTGCCCGCGTCAGAGACCGCCCGTGCCGCGCGTGAGGTTGGTTTGCAAACCGCTGAAGCCCCTGATGTTGCCACTGCTTTAAGACAGATCGTCGGGCAAGCGCCAGATGCTCGGGTGCTAATTTGTGGCTCTTTATACTTGGCGGGGGCCGTCTTGCGCGAGAATGCTTAGCTCGATCGCCAGTGGCTCACGTCGCCTTCCGCTCCCTCGTAAACCCAGTCGCGCCCTTGCATTTCGCGCAGTCGCGAGGCGGTACGCTCGAACTCGAACGCGCCTTCGCCTGCCCGATAGAGTTGTTCAGGCGCTTCCATGGCAGAGCAAATTAGCCGTACCTTGGCCTCGTATAAAGCATCGATCAGGGTGACAAATCGTTTTGCCTCGTTGAAGTTGGAGCGCCCGAGCTTGGGAATATCGTCCAAAAGCAGCACTTTAACAGCCTCGGCCAGCGCGAGATAATCTGCCGGGCCAAGCGGGACGCCGCACAGATCTTGAAAGCTTGCCCGTGCGATGGTGTTTCGAAACTGCGGTATCTCGACGGCGCGTCCTTTGACCTTGAGTGTCAGAGGCGCACCATCGCCCCCCGCAAGATCTTGCCAAACATCATCCATTGCCGCTTGGCTTTCTGCGCTGATCGGCGTGAAATAAACCGGTACGCCCGCCAAACGATCCTGTCGATAATCCGTATCGCTCGCCAATTCGTGCACGACCAATTTGTTCTTCAGCAGCTGAATGAACGGTAGGAACAGATGTCGGTTCAGACCCTGTTTATAAAGGTCATCAGGAAGCCGGTTTGAGGTGGTTACGATCACCACACGCGCCTTGAAAAGTGCCTCAAAAAGCCTTCCGACAATCATGGCATCTGTGATGTCAGTGATCTGCATTTCGTCAAACGTCAGCAGTCTAATTGAGGCGGCAACCTCAGCGGCGACAGGGAGAATTGCGTCATCCACGCCGGTCTTGCGCGCTGCGTGCAATGCCTCGTGCACCTCCTGCATGAAAGCGTGAAAATGAACGCGGCGGGCAGGAACACCGCCAAGGTGATCGACGAAAAGATCCATCAACATGGACTTTCCTCTCCCCACACCGCCCCAAAGATAAAGGCCCATGGGCGGTTCTGGTGCCTTCCGAAACAGCCCCCTTTTAGTCGGTTGCATGAGGGCGTCGCGAATGCGGTCAAATTCCGGTAGCACGGTCTCTTGCGCGGGGTCGGGTTTGAGCTCGCCTTCCTGGACTTTGGCGGCATAGATGTCGTGCAAAGAAACCATGCCTTGGCTTAGCGATCCAGCATGGACTTGAAAAGTGAGTGCACTGAAAACGTATCGAAACAATCCTTTGATTGACGTCATTTTGCAGGGGCATAGTGTCTCGGGCAGCAGCTTCGAGGTATCCATGCAACAACGCGCACCCCTTATCACACCCGTTTTGGCGGTGGGCTGCGTGATTATCATGGTCAGCTTTGCCGTGCGCGCC
>JBCCQX010000034.1:0-17966 GCA_039208585.1 Pseudomonadota bacterium
GCAATTGTTACGACAACTCCGCCCCCTCTCGGCAGCATGCTTTGCATGCGCCTGCCGGGCAATGGTCGAGACCTTCTTCAAAACCATCAAAGCAGAGCTGATCTGGCGAAGGTCGTGGCAAACGCGCAGAGACGCCGAACTAGCCATCTTCCAATACATCAACGGCTTCTACAATCCACGGCGCCGACACTCAGCACTGGGCTGGAAAAGCCCGGTCGCCTTCGAACGGGAAGTAGCCTAAACGAGCACCTGGGGCGGAACAAAAACGGGACAGGTCCACATACGAGAGCATTCAAGAGATGCGCGAAGTGGAGCGGTCCCGTTATGTCGAGCAACAAAAGCAGGCGCAGCAGAACGAACCGACGCAAACTCAGATGCGAGATCGGTGAGTCAGAAACTTTGTTCTTGATGAAGTGGGATACAAGATATATGTTCTCTTTTTGTTCTTAATTTTAGAATGATGAGAAAAGGAGAAGCACCAACATAGAAAGGAGACAACGCCAGAATGTCCGAAGAGCATGACATTGATATTTTTGAGGTTGATGGTTCGACCGTGGATTTTTGCGGTCTAAAACAAGTCGATACGGATCGTATTCTTTCAAAGTCGCTTACCATGTTAGACTATGAGATGTTCGCTCATTTTCTTGAAGAGACTGATGCCTCAGAGGTCGAGAAGCGCGAGTTTGCTCAGATGGTATGGAATCTTGTCTTCTCGGTTGCTTCCCTAGGCTTCGACATCCATCCGATGCAGGTGGTGCAAAATATCTGTGGAAAGGAAGATTTCTTAGCTGCAGCTGGTCAAGGTAAGAAACGAGACGTGGTAAAATAAAGGATAACCAAACAGATAATCAGGACACACGACACTTGGCGAAAGTGGTCCACGAGGATTGAAGCATGGAAAGGTTCACGAGAACGGCCCAGATACAAAGAGCAGTCATTTACTGCCGCGTGTCAGGGAAGAAACAAACGGCGGATGGCAGCGGTCTTGACAGTCAAGAACACCGTTGTCGACAACACGCAGCCGCCAACGGGTACACGGTAGCGGCAGTGTTTCCCGATGATGTGAGTGGTGGCGGTGATTTCATGAACCGTCCTGGAATGGTCGCCTTGCTCAAATTCCTCGACGCGCATCCCGATGAAAACTTCGTCGTCATCTTTGATGATCTGAAACGCTATGCACGTGACGCTGAGTTTCACCTCACGCTGCGTTGCTTGATGAACGAGCGTAACGCAACCCGCGAATGTCTGAACTATGAATTTGTTGATAGCCCCGAGGGGCGTTTCAACGAAACGTTGTATGCAGCGATGGGGCAGCTTGAGCGTGAACAGATGGGGCGACAAAATCGCCAAAAGAGTATCGCCCGCGTTGAGCAAGGCTACTGGGTATTTAGGGCCCCGAAAGGCTATAAATATGTCAAGTCTGCTGGTGGAGGACACGAGCTTGTCCTCGATGAAACACTAGCACCTATCATTCGTGAGGCTCTCGAAGGGTATGCTTTTGGTCGGTTTGCTTCGCAAACGGAGTTACGCCGTTTTCTGGAAGCCCAACCTGCTTATCCGAAGGACATGCCCAATGGTGGAATTCGGCCTCAGACTATCGTCCGGCTCCTTGGAAAGATAGTGTACGCCGGGTACGTCGAGGCTCCGAATTGGGGGATCACGCCGCGCCAGGGCAACCATCCACCGATCATCAGCTTTGCTACATATCAGAAAATTCAGACGCGCTTGAACACGCCTGTCTACGCCACCGCGCGCAAAGACATCAGCGATGATTTTCCGTTGCGGGGCGCGGTGTCATGCGCCAGCTGCGAAAAACCGCTTACTGCTGGTTGGTCGCGTGGCAAGTACAACAAGTTTGCTTACTATCGCTGCCAGAACAAAGCCTGCGAAAAATTCGGAAAGTCGATCCGCAAGGACCAGATCGAAGGCGACTTTGAAAAGCTGTTATCAGGTATTCAGCCGTCGCGTGGTGCTGCTGCCATGGCGAAAGCCATGTTCGAGCATTGCTGGGCAATGTTGGAAGATCAGGCGCAAGCGAAGACGCAGGACGTTCGAAGCCGGATCAAGAAAACAGATAAGGACATTGCTGCTGTCGTTGATATGGCGGTGAACGCGTCCAGCCCGGCGGTGCTTTCTGCGTACGAAAAGAAGATCGAAAAGCTGGAACATGAAAAGCTGCTTCTGCAAGAAAAATTGCAAAATCCGGGGAAATCCAGACACAGCTATAGTGAATTGTTTGAACTCTCCATGCGGTTCCTCTCAAGTCCTTGTAAAGTCTGACAATCCGGGCGTTTGGACTTGCAGAAAATCGTGCTGCGTCTGGTGTTTTCTGAGCCGTTTCAGTATTGCCGGGAAAGAGGCTTTTTGAACACCAATTTTTCCATGCCTTTCAACATCTTAGGAGGTCAAAACATGGCAATATTGCAAAATGGTGCTGCAGGGGAGGATTGAACTCCCGACCTCTCCCTTACCAAGGGAGTGCTCTACCACTGAGCTACTGCAGCATCCGTCTCCCAAGTCGTTGCCCCGCTTGTTAAACTGGGGTGAGGTGGGCTCGGGAAAACCCTACCTCGACATGCCGCCGCAAACTCTGTTCCACCCTCTATCAAGGGAGGGCTCGCCTTATGTGCTGCAGCAGCCCGTCATTCCTCGCTAGCTATCTCAGGCGTTACCCAGGATCAAGCAGGCACGGAAGCGACTCTCTGGGTTTATCGGTTTGCAGATCCGCGCATCTTCTCATCGATATGCGGCAGCCAACCGATATCAGTTCTCAAAATCTCGATTATACTCATGCATCAGTCACACTTCTCGGACCTCGGCAGTTAAGTCGAAGGAAGACAACCCCTAGCGTGCCAACCTTTATCAGGTCATCGCCATCGCTTTGCACGTTGGCGCGGTGCTTTGCTAGGCTAGTCAGCATCATCAGGCGGTTTGGTTAGCCTCCTCTTCATATTCTGCCATGGCTGGTGAAGGATCAGATATGGTATCGACCCTACACAGGCTTGGTCGGATAGCGACTGTCGGCTAAAGGCGCAAGCCTTATCTGGACGTGTGACTGGGGCTCAGGTAAACCCACTTCATGTCAGGAAAGTCACGTAAATCGGTTTTTTCAGATGGGAACCAATCACGGGAAGATAGGTTGAAAGCCGCGCTCAAAGCAAATATGGCGCGCCGGAAAGCGCAGGCGCGTGCACGCCAAGCGCAACAAGCTGAAACCGATGCTTCATTGAGCACATCAAAGAACGAAGAGTCACGTTGAAGTGGACACGATCTGGGTAAAAGGGGGGAGCAGCCTGCGGGGGCAAATCCCAATTGCTGGAGCGAAAAATGCCTGCCTGGCATTGATGCCCGCCACTTTGTTGACTGAGGAACCATTGACGCTGACCAATGCCCCTCGGTTAAGTGACATTGGCACGATGACCCAGCTTCTGCAGTCTTTGGGTGCGGAAGTGACATCTTTGCGAGACGGTCGCGTGCTGGCTTTGTCAAGCCATGGTGCGATCAGCACCCGTGCGATGTATGACATCGTGCGCAAGATGCGGGCCTCAAACCTGGTTTTGGGGCCATTGCTTGCGCGTCAAGGCTATGCCGAGGTTTCATTGCCCGGCGGTTGCGCTATCGGTGCGCGGCCAATGGACATTCATGTCAATGGGCTGCAGCAGATGGGCGCGGAGATTGAATTGAAAGATGGCTATCTTCACGCGAAGGCCCCGAATGCTGGGCTGCGTGGGGCAACCGTCGACTTTGCTTTTGCGTCTGTTGGCGCGACTGAAAATGTGTTGATGGCGGCAACCTTGGCCAAAGGCACGACCGTTATCAACAACGCCGCCCGAGAGCCTGAGATCGTCGATCTGGCAACGTGTTTGCGTGCTATGGGGGCACAGATCGAAGGCGATGGCACCTCGTCGATCACTGTCGAAGGTGTGGAGAGGCTGGGTGGTGCGACACATTCCGTTGTTGCCGATCGGATAGAGCTGGGTACTTACATGCTGGCACCGGCACTTTGCGGTGGTGAAATTGACCTGATCGGGGGGAGCATTTCGTTGCTCAACGCTTTTTGCGAAAAGTTGAGCGCGGCGGGCATTGGCATCTCTGAAACAGCGCAGGGGCTGCGCGTTACCCGTAAAGACGGACCTGTTCACGCGGTTGATGTCGAAACGGCGCCCTTTCCGGGGTTCCCCACCGATCTACAAGCGCAGATGATGGCGCTGCTGACGACAGCACAGGGCGTTTCGGTGTTGGAGGAAAAGATCTTTGAAAATCGATTTATGCATGCGCCTGAACTGGTGAGGATGGGCGCGCGGATAGAGGTTCAAGGCGGGACAGCGACCGTTACCGGTGTCGAAAAGCTGCGAGGAGCGCCGGTGATGGCAACTGATTTGCGTGCCTCTGTGTCGCTTATCCTTGCGGGTCTTGCCGCGGAGGGCGAAACAAAGGTCGCGCGTGTCTACCACCTGGACCGTGGCTATGAAAATCTGGTCGAAAAACTCTCACTGGTGGGCGCCGATATCCAGCGGGTGTCTGACGCATGAACTCCGATGCTCGTTTTGAAGATGGTCGGGAAGCGCCGCTCAACCTTGGCGCGATGGATGATGAAGATCTGAAAGTGATCTCATCACTTGTGCAAGACGCCGTGTTCCCAGCATCTGAAATGAGATGGGATCGCGCGCAAGCGCGCTTTGTCATATTGCTCAATCGGATGCGATGGGAGGACGCAGGTCAGGAGCGCCATGCACCCGAACGCGTGCAATCTTTACTTGTGGTTAACACTGTCAAGCAGGTAGCCAGCCAAGGTGTACCAAAGGGCGACGCGGATACGATATTGTCGCTGCTCAATGTGACGTTTGACGAGACCGATGCGCCTTCCGGGCATATCCTTCTCACGCTTTCAGGGGATGGCGCCATTAGACTGTCAGTCGAAGCGATCGAACTGACATTGAAAGACGTAACGAAGCCCTATTCGGCGCCTACCAAAAAACGCCCCAGTCATCCTGACTGATACCGAAGAGCACTTGTTCCTTCTCACCGACGTCGCGGCGCGATACTCCCAGCGCAAAACCAAAGAGCGAATATCATGCCAATCACATTGAATGCAAATTCCGACGATTTTGAGCATCGCTTTACCGAACTTCTACACGCCAAGCGTGAAGACAGTGCAGATATCGATGCAGTTGTCAGCCAGATCATCTCGGAGGTTCGAGAAAGAGGGGATCAGGCGGTCATCGACCTGACACAGAAATTTGATCGCATCACGCTGTCGCCGCAAGATCTGCAGATTTCCAGTGAGGAGATTGATCAGGCGGCGGATCGGGTTGCAGCAGAGGATGCCGACGCATTAAAGACAGCGGTCGGTCGCATCACGGCGTATCACGAGCGGCAGGTTCCGGAGAACACGCGCTGGATCGACGAAAGCGGTGCCATGCTGGGATGGCGCTGGACGCCTGTGTCCGCTGCGGGGTTATATGTGCCTGGTGGTCTAGCAAGCTATCCTTCATCGGTGCTGATGAATGCGATACCTGCAAAGGTTGCAGGTGTGCCACGCCTCGCGATGGTCGTTCCCTCCCCCGATGGTCAGCTCAATCCGTTGGTGCTCTTGGCGGCCCGGCTTTCAGGTGTTGATGAAATCTATCGCGTTGGCGGCGCACAGGCGATCGCGGCTTTGGCGTATGGAACAGAAACAATCTCTGCCGTTGATAAGATCACTGGTCCTGGGAATGCTTTTGTTGCTGCGGCCAAACGGCGGGTTTTTGGCAAGGTAGGGATCGACATGATCGCCGGCCCCTCAGAGATCCTGGTCATCGCAGATGAAAACAACGATGCCGATTGGATCGCGCTTGATCTGCTATCTCAAGCTGAGCATGATGAGAATGCCCAGGCGATCTTGATCACCACCAGTGCGGCGTTCGCTGCGAAAGTGGGACAGGCGGTAGATCATCAGCTACAAAACCTGGCCCGTCGCGAGATTGCTGGTGCCAGTTGGCGCAATTTTGGCGCAATGATTGTGGTTCCAGATCTTGATGTTGCAGCGGCGCTCACCGACAGGATCGCGCCAGAACATCTGGAGCTTTGTGTCGAGGACCCAGAGACACTTAGCGATAAAATCACACATGCAGGCGCCATATTTTTGGGCCACTGGACACCCGAGGCTATCGGTGACTACGTGGGGGGCCCGAACCACGTGCTGCCTACCGCGCGTTCGGCACGGTTTTCATCCGGTCTTTCGGTGCTGGATTTTATGAAACGAACGACACTTTCAGGCATGACGCCTGAAGCTTTGCGCGCCATAGGTCCTGCCGCCGAGACGCTGGCGTATTCAGAAGGGCTGCAAGCACACGGGCTAAGCGTCAAAGCACGCCTAGACAAGCTTAACCGTTGAGCCAAAGCACCCCTCGCGCAGGGCAAGGCATTGCTTTGCACACACCGCTGTCGTATTTCCTCGTGCGTGTTCGACCAAGAGGATGCACCCGATGTCACGCATCACGCATATCGCAATAGATGATGCAAACTTGCCCCCGCCCACGCCTGAGATTGAACAAGAGCGTCGGGTGGCGATGTTTGATCTGCTTGAGGACAATACCTTCGTCTTGCCACATCGAGAAAATCGTGCGGCGCCGAAGGGCCCTTATCATCTTGAACTATCCATCCGTGACAAACGTCTTGTGTTTGACGTTAATACTGAAGCGGCGGAAAAGGCTGCGGAGTTTCATCTGTCACTAGGTCCGTTTCGCCAGGTTGTAAAAGACTATTTTCAGATCTGTGAAAGCTATTTCGACGCCGTCAAAAAGCTTCCGCCCAGCCAGATTGAAACGATCGATATGGCGCGTAGGGGGATCCACAACGAAGGCTCTCGGGTGCTGCAAGAACGGCTTGAGGGAAAGGCAGAGGTAGATATCGACACGGCAAGACGCCTGTTTACGTTGATTTGCGTTTTGCACTTTGGGGGTTAAGTGGCGCAGCCCCTTCCTCAGTCGGTTCTTTTTTGCTGTGACCACAATGCGGTACGTTCCCCGATGGCGGAAGGTATCATGAAAAAGCTCTACGGTGCTGGGACCTATGTGCAGTCTGTCGGGGTGATGAATGATCTGGAAATCGATGGTTTTTCTGTCGCCGTCTGCGCCGAGATCGGCGTGGAACTCGCGCGGCATCGATCTCGCAGTTTCGATGAGATGGAAGAGTGGGGTGATGACATCAGTTCATTTGATTTGGTCATCGCGTTGTCCCCCGCCAGCCAGCGCCGGGCGCTTGAACTGACGCGTTACTTTCATCTTGATGTGGAGTATTGGCCCATTTTGGATCCCACCGGCTTGGGCGAGGATCGGGCGACGAAGCTGAGCCAATTTCGCGCCGCACGCGATCAAATATCTGCGCGCTTGAAGGAACGCTTTGGCCCGCCGCCACAGGAACCCAACGCATGACGGATCTGATTCATTCTTACTTTCGGGCGTTCAATGCAAAGGACATTGAAGCGATGATTGGTTGCCTTTCACCAAGCGTCATCCATCATCCGAACGGGGGCGGTGTCAGACACGGGCAGGCCGCATTTCGAGATTTCTGCGTGCAGCTATTCCAGTGCTACGACGAACACCTGGTCGACATCGTTCTTTTCGTTGCAAAAGCGAATGCCGTCACGGCGCAGTACAAAGTAAAGGGCAGCTATCTACAAACCGAGGATGGTTTTCCAGACGCCAAAGGCCAAACCTACACTATTCCCTGCCGCTCATTTTTCATGGTGCAGGAGGGTTTGATTACGCAGGTGGGAACTGTGTACGATCTTGATGACTGGATCGCTCAAGTCTCATGAAGATTGCAGCGTTGACAGGCGATGCGCTGGAGGCGGCGTTGCCAGCGGTGGCTGATTTGCGCATTCGTGTCTTTCGTGAGTGGCCGTATCTTTATGATGGCGATGTGACCTATGAGGCGCGTTATTTGAATGCTTACCGCGATAATCCACGCTCCATTCTGGTGGGGGCGTTTGACGGCGATACGCTCGTTGGGGCGAGTACTGGAACGCCGCTTGCGGATCATTCTAATGAGTTTGCCGAGGCGTTCTCAGGTTCCGATCTCGACGTCGATAAATTCTTCTACTGCGCTGAGAGTGTCTTGCTGCCAGGATATCGCGGTTTGGGCATCGGGCACCAGTTCTTCGATCTAAGAGAAGCGCATGCGCGCCGCTGCGGTTTCACTGCTTGCTGTTTTTGCGCCGTGATACGACCCAATGATCATCCCCAAAACCCGCAAAGCTATCGTCCCTTGGATCCTTTCTGGCGAAGACGTGGATATCTGCCTCTTGAAGGGGTCATCGCTGAATTCAGTTGGAAAGATCTTGAAGAACCGCGAGAAAGCTTGAAACCCCTTCAAGTCTGGGGCCGCTTCTTTTAACCCTTGTTTAACTTTCAGTCAGCTTGCAGGTTTCCTCCGCTTTGACACCGAAGGCTTTCCAAGATTGCCAGAACTTTTCATTTGATCGATTGTCGGATTGGCGCACTTCCTGCAGCGCTGCAGGATCCTCAAAGTATCGCGCGCCACGACGCTGATCGGCGGCAGACAAAGACTGATCCGCAATCGCTTGCACACATCCGCAAAGCACGAGCGAGGCGGCTGCACGCCCGTCTGCTTGGCACGCCGTTTGGATCGGTCCGCGTGCGAAAGGCAGCCGCGAGGTTTCGAAGGCTTGTTGGCGGCTGCCGTCAATCATTTCAACCGGTACTACGTCAAGCGATTGATCAGTGCCGCGAGAGCTGCCGCTACAGCCGGGCAGGAGCAAACCCATGAGTATTGCGCCGAAAATGTATCGTGGCATCGCGGTCTCCTTCACCAATTTTGGCTGTGTCATTTGCTATGCGGTAAGATGATGCGCAGTGCAATTCTTTGATTGAAAAAGTGCAAGTCTCTGCGTCTGGGTGCCTAGAGGGCAACAGGATCCGTTTTCGGTATATCGCTGCAGTGATACCTTTCGCCGCAAGTGGTTGACGCAGAGTGTGCATGTCGCTTGACCATGTGGGGAAACCATCTCATATCCGAAACTATGACACCGCTCACAAACATCCGTAATTTCTCGATCGTCGCTCATATTGATCACGGAAAATCCACCCTTGCCGACCGATTGATCCAGTCGACCAACACCGTTGCCGACCGGGACATGAAAGAGCAGATGCTCGACAGTATGGATATTGAGCGCGAGCGCGGGATCACGATCAAAGCACAGACCGTGCGTATCAACTACACGGCTAAAAACGGCGAAAGATATGTGCTCAACTTGATTGATACCCCCGGCCATGTGGACTTTGCATATGAAGTCTCTCGTTCAATGCGCGCCGTTGAAGGATCTTTGCTGGTGGTGGACTCGACACAGGGGGTGGAAGCGCAGACGCTTGCGAATGTCTACCACGCGATTGAAGCGGACCACGAAATCGTACCGGTGTTGAACAAAATTGATTTGCCCGCTGCAGACTGCGACCGTGTCGCTGAGCAAATCGAAGATGTGATCGGCATAGATGCAACAGATGCGGTGCAAGTGTCCGCCAAGACGGGCATCGGGATAGAAGAGACGCTTGAGGCAATTGTGATGCGGCTGCCTGCGCCTGTCGGTACGCTCGACGCGCCCCTAAAAGCGATGCTGGTGGATAGCTGGTATGACAGCTATCTGGGCGTGATCGTGCTGGTCCGCGTGATGGATGGGCAGCTTAAGAAGGGCGATCGCATTCGCATGTTGTCGACCAATTCAACCCACCTCGTGGACCGCATAGGCGTCTTTCGACCCGAAATGACAGAGATTGACGTTTTGGGTCCCGGTGAGATTGGGTTTCTGACCGCATCGATCAAGCAGGTCCGCGATACCCGCGTGGGCGATACGATCACGCACGAAAAAAAGGGGTCTGAAGAAGCGCTACCCGGGTTCAAACCCTCTCAACCCGTCGTGTTCTGCGGTCTTTTCCCGGTTGATTCCGCTCAATTCGAGGATCTTCGCGACGCGATTGAAAAGCTTGCGCTGAACGATGCGAGCTTTTCTTTCGAGATGGAAACCTCTGCCGCTCTCGGATTTGGTTTTCGTTGCGGATTTTTGGGGCTTTTGCATTTAGAGGTTATCCGGGACCGCATTGAGCGCGAGTACAACATCGAGCTGATCACGACCGCACCTTCCGTCATCTATCACATCCACATGAAGGATGGTGAGATGATTGAACTGCACAATCCAGCCGATATGCCCGATTTGACATATGTCAGCCATCTTGAAGAGCCTCGGATCAAAGCAACGATCCTGGTGCCTGACGACTACCTGGGTGATGTTCTGAAGCTGTGCCAAGATCGTCGCGGCATACAGGAAAACCTTACCTACGCAGGCAGTCGCGCAATGGTGGTCTATGATTTGCCTTTGAACGAGGTTGTGTTTGATTTCTATGACCGCCTCAAGTCAGTGACCAAAGGATATGCGTCGTTCGATTATCACATGATCGGCTACCGTCAGGACAACCTGGTGAAAATGTCTATTTTGGTGAACGACGAACCTGTGGATGCTTTGAGCACAATGGTACATCGGGATCGCGCAGAGATGCGTGGCAGGGCAATGGTTGAAAAGCTAAAGGATCTCATTCCGCGCCACATGTTCAAAATACCGATCCAAGCCGCGATTGGCGGCAAAGTGATCGCCCGCGAGACACTGAGTGCGATGCGCAAAGACGTCACCGCGAAGTGCTACGGAGGTGACGCTACTCGCAAGAAAAAGCTGCTTGAAAAGCAGAAAGCTGGGAAGAAGAAGATGCGCCAATTCGGCCGGGTAGACATCCCGCAAGAGGCATTCATTTCAGCGTTGAAAATGGACGGGTGATATCATCATTTTAATGCCCTTACATTCGGTTTAGCGCGTTATCGTTTTCCTATAAGGCCGGGCTGACGGTGATTATCCTGATGTCGCGATGACTGTGATGCAGTTGGCCGTCAGTCGTTTAGCGTGGCATGTATTTGTAAATGGCCTTGATGATCTGTGCGTGCTCACAACTCGCTTTGCTATCTCAAAGGACAGGTTTCTATCGTCCACCGTGCCAGGTACACCTAAAACTCGCGACTTAGATTTGATGCAACCCGTTCCCTATCATTGTCCCACTAAACAGGCCCTGTTGGGCCGCGCCCTTTCGCATCCGCGTAGCGCCGCGAAGTCGGTTTGGGCACTGTGTCTCAGGTTCAAGGCCGAATGCATTAGGTTGGGTTCAGCTTAATGCGAATGGGTGGAGCTGCTAGATGGCGCCATCGCAGTCTTTTCAGTCGGCATTGCTACCATGACAGCGCTCTTTGCCGAAATTGATGTGCATGGAACGCGCACAGCAAATTGGATTTTGGTGGGTCGTAAGAGACTCGAACTCCTGACATCTTCGGTGTAAACGAAGCGCTCTACCAACTGAGCTAACGACCCCTGTTCTTAAATACCGCACAGGCTGGGGCAGCATCAACCCTAAATGATCGAGCCGGACATTCGTGTGCTGTTTCAAAAGCGCTGCTGAAGTGTCACGCCGTCGTGGTTTCAAGGTTATTGCCCAGCAACCAATGTCTTTCGAAGACGCGGATCACTTTAGCCCTTTGGCAAATTCTTCATCGACCGCGTAATCGGCCGTTCACACCGGCTCACGATTGGACGTCAAGCGCAAGCAACCAGATCCGGCTATTGCACCCGAAACATAAGGTCGCAGAAGAGAAGCTCACCTGATCACCGGCTTTTCCAGATGATAAGAGCACACTATCTTTTGCGCGGAGCGTGAAGGGACAAGAGCGCGTCGAACATTTCGCTAGACTCTATGTGTAAATTAAAGTTTACAATATTTACCGTAGTGTTCGACAGACAATGACACAGTCAAGCAATCGTAGGCTAAGATGAAGCAACGTAATCAAGAGATAACACCGATCCCTACCGAATGGATCGGTCCCATTGCCATCACCGGCAATGTCATGAATGAGCAGGTCAGCGTGCCGATGGCGACCTATGAGACGCCGCTTTGGCCATCAACAGGTCGCGGTGCGCGGGTTTCTCGTCAAGCAGGCGGCGTGCGTTGCACTTTGGTGGATGAAAGGATGACCCGCTCCGTTGTTGTGCGGGCGCACACTGCGGCGACTGCGCATGAAGCATGGCAGTCTATCCAGTCCCGGCATGACGAGGTCGACGCAATTGTTCAGACCACAAGCCGCTTCGCGCGGCTCATTGAAATGAACCGTCAAATCGTTGGCAATCTGCTTTTCATTCGATTTGAATGCTCAACCGGCGACGCTTCGGGACACAATATGGTCACGGGAGCCGCTGACGCTTTGCTCGGTTGGATCCTACAAGAGTATCCCGATCTCGAATACGCGAGCATCTCTGGCAACCTGTGCACAGACAAAAAGGTGAGCGCGGTCAACGGGCTGTTAGGACGCGGGAAATATGTCGTGGCCGAGATGGAAATCTCTCGCGATCTTTGCAGCAAGCAGCTGCGCACCACACCGGAAAAAATGGCTCAGTTGAACTTGGAGAAAAACCTGATCGGTGGGACGGTTGCAGGATCGCTGCGCAGCGCAAATGCGCATTTCGCAAACATGCTGCTTGCCTTTTATCTCGCCACTGGTCAGGACGCAGCAAACATCATTGAAGGTAGTCAGGGCATCGTGCATGCCGAGGCGCGTGCAGACAGCCTTTATTTCTCGTGTACCCTTCCCAATTTGATCGTTGGATCTGTAGGGAGCGGGAAAGGCAACGAGGTTGTTGAGGAAAACCTCACACGGCTGGGGTGTAAGGAAGAGCGTTCACCCGGGAATAACGCGCGTCGCTTGGCTGTACTTTGCGCCGCGACCGTGCTCTGTGGTGAAATTTCCCTGCTCGCTGCGCAGACCAATCCAGGTGAGTTAATGAGAACGCATTTCAAGATGGAGCGTGGATAGACGGCAATGACGAAGGTTGGCATCGACAAAATCGGTTTTTACGTCCCGCATCACTATCTCGCCCTGAGCACTTTGGCTGAACGCCAGGGGATCGACCCTGTCAAATATGCACGTGGGATTGGTCAGAGTAAGATAGCCATGCCTACCCATGATGAAGATGTGGTCACTCTCGCGGCTGAGGCGGCTGCGAAAGTGGTTGCCGAGGAAGACGTCGAAACGATCGACACAGTGCTTTTTGCGACCGAAACGGGGATTGATCAGTCAAAAGCGGCCGGCGTCTATGTCCATGAACTGTTGCAACTTCCACGACGTTGCCGCGTCGTGGAGCTCAAGCATGCATGCTATTCGGGCACCGCTGCCCTGCAACTGGCGTGCGGGCACGTCACGCGCAAGCCTGAGCGCAAAGTGTTGGTGATTGCGTCAGATATATCTCGCTATGATCTTGAAACTGCGGCAGAGGCGACGCAGGGCTGCGGTGCCGTGGCAATGCTGGTGTCTGCGGACCCACGATTGTTGGAGATTGACCATGCCTCTGGCTGCTACAGCGAAGACATCATGGATTTCTGGCGCCCAAACTACCGTGACACCCCGTTGGTGGATGGAAAATACTCTACCATCAAATATTTGCATGCGCTGACCGGAGCCTGGCAAGACTACGTTGAGAATGGTGGGCGCGCCTTCAATGAATTTGCGCATTTCTGCTATCATCTGCCTTTCACGCGCATGGGCAGCAAAGCACATCGGCACCTTTCAACGTTGAATGAGGCGCAAAACAATCCCGCATTGGTGGAGCCGGGATTTGTCTACAATCGCGAGGTGGGAAATTGCTATGCAGCATCCCTCTATCTCAGCTTGGTGTCGATGCTTGAAAACGTGGAAGCCGATCTGGCGGAGCGGCCTTTAGGGCTTTTCAGCTACGGGTCTGGTGCGGTTGCTGAGTTCTTTTCTGCAACGGTGCGCCCGGGATACAAAGATTGGCTTTTCACGACAGAGCATCAGCAGCTTCTTGAGGATCACATCGCTGTCAGCTATGCGACTTATGAGAAGATGTGGCATCGACCTGATCCACGGGATGGCACTGCCCATATCATGCCCTGCGATGCGCGCGGTCGCTACAGGTTAGCGAGAATAGATGAGCATAAACGCCACTACGAAGCGGCCTGATTACAGCGGCGCGAGAGCGCCAGGAAAGCTCATACTGTCAGGCGAACACTCCGTCGTTTATGGGGCGCCCGCGCTTGTTGTGGCCGTGGCGCGTCACATTGAGGTGTGGTTCACGCCCCTGCATAAAACGGGTGGCTTGCGCACAGCGTTTGAAACACTCGCGCCAGGTGCTTTTTATCCTTTTGACTTGCTGAGAGGGTTCAAAGAAAATCTTGATCGCCGTTTTGATGAGTTCATGCGCGGTGATCTACCTGTCCAAAAGATCCTTCAAAAACCTGACGATCTAGCAATCTATACGCTCACATCACTGCTTCCGATGCTGCCCCTCCCTGGGAGCAGCCCAGAGTCTCCATTGCCTTTGCCCGGCCAGCTGTCCAGCCGCAGCGATATGCCACTGGGGGCTGGCATGGGATCTTCCGCGGCGGTTGTGGCCGCAACGATCGCGCTTTATGAACATCTGCTGGGTCGACCGCAGAGCGCCGAAGATCGGTTTCAAAAGGTACGTTTTTGCGAACGTTTGCAGCACGGTAAAGGCAGCGCGATTGATGCCTCTGCAGTTGTGTTCGGTGGGATGAACCGCGTTCAGGGCGAGACCATCCGCGCCATTGAGATACCAGAAGACCACTCTCTTGCACGGTCTGACGGCTGGTACTGGGTCGTGCACGGCACACCGGTTTCGAAAACGGGGGAGTGCGTGGCGCTGGTCCGAAATCGGCACGGGCATGACGCCGCTCTCTGGCGGGAGTTTGCGGAGTGTACAGAAGCGTTTGAACACATCATTCAGGAGGATAGCGACCCCCTCCACATCATAAAAGAAAACCAAAAGCTGCTCATGCGGATTGGTGTTGTCCCAAGCCCGTCTGCACGCTTTGCGGCGGCGGTTGAAAGCGCTGGTGGAGCGGCGAAAATATCGGGGGCAGGGGCTGTACGGGGCGAAAACGGCGGGGTGATGCTTGTCTATTTGCCTGAACCTGACGCGATGGAGCGGCTGATGGATGCCTATCCTGAGAAGCGATGGGAGAAGCTTCAGATCGCACGCGAAGGTGCCGCCTTGTGCACGCAAGACAGAGAACCTTCTGACCTGAAGCCCATAACCAGTATGCGATGATCCGCTCTGTCACCGTCTCCGCGCCAGGGTCGATCATGATCACCGGTGAGCATGCTGTGGTTCATGGTTATGTCGCGATTGTTGCCGCAATTGATCAGCGAATATCTGTCACCGTGACGAGGCGGTCTGATCGCCATCTGCGCTTGAACTCAGACATTGCGCCGATGCATGAATGTTCTTTGGATACGCTAGATCCGCAGGGGCCCTATCGCTTCGTTCTCGCCGCCATCAGTCTGTGGAAAGATCGACTAACGCACGGTTTGGACATCAACATCGTGTCGCAGATTAACCCTACTTTGGGGCTGGGATCTTCTGCTGCTGTTACCGTCTCGATTTTAGCTGCTCTGGCAAAGCTTGCTGATCAGCAGGATCTCAAACTCCTGCACGCGCAAGCGCTGGGCGTTATCCGCGATCTGCAAGGTCGGGGTAGCGGCGCGGATCTCGCGGCCAGTATTCATGGTGGCGCGTTGGCCTATCGCTGGCATCACGCCACACATGCGGCAGAGATTGCGGCGCTGCCCATGCAGCCCAAGCTTAGTCTGCACAATGTCGGCTATAAGACACCGACGGCAGAGGTGCTGCGCCGCGTTGCTGAAGCGCGCGTTGGCAAAGAGCCGTTCTATGACTCTTTGTATCATCAGATGGGGCAAACTGCACAGCGTACAGTCGATGCACTGCGCGATGGCGATTGGGAAACCGCGGGCGCGCAGCTGTCAGAATATCAAGATCACCTGCGCAATCTGGGCGTATCAGACCCTGAAATTGAACGTTGGGTCGACATCGCGAAGAAGACCCCAGGTATCATTTCCGCTAAAATCTCAGGCTCAGGACTGGGCGATTGTGTTCTTGCCGTCGGCGGCGTACCGGAGGGCTTTGTGCCCGTCACAGTAGCTGAGCAGGGGTTGGTGATACATGATCAAGCCTGAAGATGTCTTTCGACGTGTGATCCCGCAGGCGCTTTCGCCGCCCTGCTCGTCGCAAGCCTACGCCCCCGCCAACATCGCCCTTTCAAAGTACTGGGGTAAGCGGGATATAACGCTGAATTTGCCGCTTAATTCCTCACTTTCAGTGTCGCTTGGCACTTGGGGTACGACGACGCAGATTGATCCCGCAGAGGCGGATACCTTGGTTTTCAACGGGAAGGATCTGCCCGCTAATGCGCCTGAGGCGGCAAAAATCTGGCGATTTGTTGACCTTTTTTGTGGGGATGCCCGGCCGGCATTGGCGATTAACACCCGTAACAGCATCCCAACTGCTGCGGGTCTTGCGTCATCGGCAAGTGGTTTTGCCGCGCTGACCCGCGCTTTGGCGCAGACCTTTGCAGTGACCCAGCCGCCTGAGATTTTGAGTATGCTGTCGCGCTTTGGCAGCGGCAGCGCCACGCGGTCATTTTGGACCGGCTTTGCGCGCTGGGACCGTGGGCAACGCGACGACGGTACAGACAGCCATGGCCGTGCGTTAGACGTGCACTACCCCGAGTTTCAGATCGCGATTGTTCCGGTTGATACCGCTCAAAAGTCGCACTCTTCACGTCAGGGTATGACCCACACTGTTTCTACAAGCCCGCTGTATGCTGTGTGGCCACAGCAGGCGGAAACAGACTGCGATGCGATTGAAACCGCTCTTCTTGCAAAAGACTTTGATACTTTGGGGACCTTGGCAGAGGCCAATGCGCTGGCGATGCATGCAACGATGATGGCCGCGCGTCCGGCGCTGATGTATTTGAAAGCGTCTTCCTGGCGGATCCTTGAAACGTTACGGAGCGCACGTCGCGATGGCTTGCGTGCCTTTGCAACCATGGATGCAGGTCCGAACGTGAAGCTGTTGTTTCTGAAATCTGCAACCAGTGACATCAAGGCTCTTTTCCCAGCCGCGCATGTTATTGATCCGTTTGGTCAACAGGCGCCGGATTGAAAGGGAAGGGGATGGCCAAAACGGTCACTCATTGGGCGATAAATCACGCCGAGCGGGTGCAATCCGATCCTTGATCACATAGACCATGGCGCCAAAAAACAGCAACGCCATGGCATACCAAGTCAACGCGTAGGATAGATGTGTGTTTCTAAAGGACAGTTGGGTCAATCCGCCGCGCGGCCAGGCGGCTGGGGCGCCCGCGTGATCGGCATCAATGAAATAAGCGCGGGCATTCTCGATACCGCGCGCTGCCGACATCGCCGCAACGTCCCGTGAATACCATCGCTCAGCATCTGTATCATTCTGCTGCAGGAAGGTGCCGCCAGGCTCTGTTATTCGTAGGAGCCCCGTCACCTCTAACAGGCCAGTTGGTCGTGTCAGCACCTCATCTCCAGTCCCGGCTGGCACGAACCCCCGGTTCACCCACACCACACTGTCATCCACCAACAGCGGGGTTAACAGCCAAGATCCACCGCCTAAATCAGTCAGCGCTTTGACGCGTATGTTGCTGTCATGCTGAAATGTGCCAGTGACGTGCACCCGCCGATAAGCATCCTCATCTGCGTTTACGGCACCGGTCGGTGCGGCGACAGGATCGGAAAACGCGCGCGTCTCAACGGCGGTGATCAAGTCTGTCTTCCACGCCAGCCGCCGCATTTGCCAGTTTCCCAAAGACACAAGAGAAACAAGAATGACACACGCCAAAGCGATAAGGATCAGATCAACCCAAAGCGGGCGTGCCCTCATGGGAGATTTCTTACCCGTTCAATTTGTTCATGCGCTGGCATCATGTTTTCATGCAGATGAAACATCACCCAAATTGACCCGGCCAAGATAATCACGAGCAGGATCACGGTGAAGAGAAGCGACATGGCTTGCC
>JBCCQX010000035.1:0-16569 GCA_039208585.1 Pseudomonadota bacterium
GACATTTCACAAGCAGAAGTACTGATTGAGGATAGCCTTAAGGGCGTGATTGCTGTAAGTAGCCTGGCCGACTTCAATGGCGATGCTGCGTCGCCTCTTGGCCAGTGTAGATCACGTTGGGGCTCTCTTCGAGGCCCTCATAGAAAGTTGGGTAGTAGAGGAAGCCATTGTGCTGTTCAAACACGGGCAGCACCGCTTTGCGGCTCGCGGAGGTCCAGCAGCCCATGACAGAGGCCACCTTATCGTTCACCAAAAGCTTGCGCGCCTTCTCAGCGAAGGTAGGCCAGTCAGACGCGCCATCTTCCTGAATAAATTCGATCTGACGGCCCAGGATGCCGCCTTGTTCGTTGATCTGTTTGATGGCCAGCTTTTCTGCCTGAACCGAACCTGTCTCTGAGATCGCCATCGTGCCGGTGATCGAGTGCAAGATGCCGCAGGTGACGGTGGTGTCAGTCACAGCGAGGCCGGTGGTGTTCACCTCTGCTGTCGGGAAATCCGATGCTCTGAGACCTTTTGGCGCAAAGAGCGAAGCGGTGAGCGCGGCACTGCCAGCGAGCATGGCGCGGCGGGACATTCCACCGGCGTTGTTCTTGGGATCCTTGTCAGACATATCGCCTCCTTTTCAGCGTGCTTGCAAAGCGGGCGACTCCATCTCACCCGGCTACAAAGAGGATCATCAGGACAGGCTCAGCGCGACATACGTCAAATGACGTATAGGCTTGCGCGTTTTGTGCAGTATGCTTTTTGAGGTGCGGAAGAGCTGGGGATCCGCGCCACCAACCGCCCAAAGATTACAACTTGGAAGACACCCCTGCTAGTGCCGGATGGGAGTGGCCCATGATCACCGCGCTGCGCGCAACACGCGAAAAACGGACCTATCATCGCTGGGTTGCCGATGAAACGATGGAAGACTTTGCGCTGCGGTTTACGGCGCGGCGGGCGCGCAGGTGGAGCTATGGCCGCGTGGCGAATACGGCCATCGGGTCCATCTCTTTTCTCGCGCTTGAAGCGATTGGCGGCGTTCTGACCCTCACCTACGGGTTCGATATCGCCATAGCGGCAATCATGTTTGTGGGCGCGATCCTGTTCCTGACAGGATTGCCGATCTCCTATTACGCTGCGCGCTATGGGCTCGACATTGATCTGCTGACCCGCGGGGCAGGCTTTGGCTATGTCGGCTCGACCATCACTTCGCTGATCTATGCCTCCTTCACCTTTATATTTTTCGCGATTGAAGCCGCCATTCTCGCGCTGGCGCTTGAGTTTTGCCTCGGGATACCGCTTTTCGCGGGCTACATCATGAGCTCGCTGGTCGTTATCCCGCTGGTGATCCACGGTTTTTCCAAGATCTCAGCTTTTCAAACTTGGACACAGCCGCTTTGGGTGCTGTTGCATCTGCTGCCCTTCGTCTTTCTGGCCTTTGTGGGGTACGACATTGAGAGCTGGACATCTTTTCAAGGTGCACTTGGTCCTGCTGAGGCACCCGACAGCGCCCGACTTTTGATGTTTGGCGCGGCAGCCGGTGTTGTCTTTTCACTTGTCGCGCAGATTGGCGAACAGGTTGATTTCCTGCGGTTTCTGCCAGAGCCCAAAACGCGATCCGATCGGCGCAAGTGGTGGAGTGCTTTGTTTGTGGCTGGGCCGGGATGGTCGATCCTTGGCGTGCTTAAAATGCTGGCCGGCTCTTACCTGGTCACGCTTGCCTTGCGCGAAGGTGTCCCGGAAGATGAAGCGGCTGACCCAACGCGGATGTATCACGCAGCATTTGACCAATTCATTGGCTCACCGGCACTTGTCTTGCTGCTCACCGGGCTTTTCGTGGTGCTTTCCCAGCTGAAGATCAATGTGACAAACGCCTACGCAGGCTCCATCGCATGGTCCAACTTTTTCTCCCGCTTGACGCAGACGCACCCCGGGCGGGTGGTCTGGTTGATCTTTAACGTGGGCATCGCGCTCCTGCTGATGGAGCTTGGTGTCTTTACCGGGCTTGAGCATGTGCTGGGCGTTTACTCCCACGTGGCCCTTGCCTGGATCGGGGCGCTGGTTGCTGATTTGGTGGTCAATAAGCCGCTGGGGCTCAGCCCGAAGGGCATTGAGTTCCGCCGCGCGTATCTCTACGATATCAATCCCGTTGGCCTTGGTGCGATGGCGCTGGCCTGCGTGGTGGCGTTTTTGGCTTATGGCGGGCTCTTTGGTCCCGTCTTGCAAGCGTTCTCCGCAGCCTCGGCCCTTGCCACCTCTTTTTTTCTGGCACCGCTCATCGCTTGGGGCACTGGCGGGAAATACTACATTGCCCGACCTGCAGATCCGGTGCCCGCAGAAGAGGCGACATGCTCGGTCTGCGACTATCAATTCGATACCGAAGACATGATCTATTGTCCCTACCACGCCGCGCCGATCTGTTCTTTGTGCTGCACGCTGGAGACCAGTTGCCATGACATCTGCAAACCTCATGGTCGGTTGGACCGCATGTTGGAGGAGTGGGTCTATGCGATCTTCCCTTGGGCGGTCGCGCGTGCGCTGCTCACCCAGACAGCAACGGCGATTGTCGCAACAAGCCTGATTGCGCTGGTCTTTGGCGGGGTCCTCTTTGGGATCCGTACGCTGGCGACAACACCGAATTTCGATGCCATTCTGACAGTGATCTATGGGGCCATGATCATTGTCATTGGCGTGTCTGTTTGGATGTACCTTTTGATCGGTACGAGCAGAAAGAGCGCGATGGCAGAAGCGGAGCGGCAGTCACAGCGGCTCTTGCGGGAAATCCGCGCGCATGAGCGCACAGACCGCGCACTGCAAGAAGCAAAAGACAAAGCCGAGGCCGCCAATCTTGCCAAAACGCGGTACATGTCGGGGCTCAGCCATGAGTTGCGCACCCCTTTGAACGCAATCTACGGGTTCGCACAACTCCTCGAAAAGGATCATGACCTAGAAGGGTGGCGGCCCTCACTGACAAGCATTCGGCGTTCTAGCGAACATTTGGCAGGCCTCATCGACGGGCTCTTGGACATTGCCCGGATCGAAGCGGGACGCCTCGTGATCATGAGCGACCGCATCAATCTGCAAGTTTTCTTGAAGCAGATTACGTCGATCTTCGAAGAGGAGGCGCGCGGGAAAGGCATCGATTTTCGCATGCGGACCGAAGGACGCTTGCCCGCCTTTGTGCGATCTGATGAGAAAAGGCTGCGGCAGATCATCATTAACCTTCTGTCCAATGCACTGCGATACACCAAAACGGGCTCGGTCGATTTCTCGTTGAGATACCGCAATGAGGTGGCCATCATCGAGGTGCGCGACACGGGTATCGGCATTTCTGACGCGCATCTGACGCATATTTGGCGCCCCTTTGAGCGGGTCAAACGCACCGATACGCAGGGCTCTGGCCTGGGGCTGACCATCACGAAACTGCTGGTGGAAATCCTCGGCGGTCAGATCGAGGTCGAGAGCAAGGTGGATGTTGGCAGCCTCTTCCGGGTCCGCCTCATGCTGCCCTCCGTTGCGCCAAGCGTCTTTGGCGCACATGGCGTTACAACCGAGCCGAGTGCGTTGGCTGTGACAGGCTACACAGGGCCCCGCAAAACAATCCTCACTGTCGATGACGACACGAACCACTTGGCGCTCCTTGACAAATATTTGAGTGATCATGGCTTTGTGGTGCTCTGCGCATCAAGTGTCGCTATGGCAGAAGCGATGTTGGTCGATGCAACGCCCCATCTCATCTTACTGGATATCGACATGCCAGGCACGGATGGCTGGAGCTTTGCCCGCTCACTGAGAAACAGCACACATGCGAACACGCCCATCATGATGATTTCGGGGCATGCGAACGAGGAAAGCCAACATCGCCCGGAACTCGGCCTTCACGATGCATTTCTGGCAAAGCCCTACAACCTCGACGACTTGATGCTGCAGACTGCTGAGCTTTTGCGCGTCAAGTTGATCGTGAAAGATACGCAAGCGGATCATGTGCTTCAGCCGCTCAGCGAAAAGGACCGCGAAAAGCTGATCGAACTTGCGCAAATCGGACACGCAAGTGCCCTGCGTGCCGCGCTTGAAGCATTGCGGGTCAGCCGCAAAGGGGAGCGCGATTTGATGCGCGATCTTTCCAAGAAACTTGAGAGTTTCGACATGGCCGGTTTCGTCCACACATTGGAGGCACAAGATGAGCGGGCTTGATCTTGGGGACAAGAGCATCGCGCTGGTGGTTGACGACAACCCTGAATCGCTTGGAATGGTGTCGGCGGCCCTCGAAGCGGAGGGCATGACCGTTTTGGTGGCGAAAGATGGCCTCAGCGCCATTCAACTGACAGGGCGGGTACAGCCAGACGTGATCCTCATGGATGCTATGATGCCAGAACTCGACGGGTTTGAGACCTGTAAACGCCTCAAGTCTGATCCAAACCCAACCCCGGCACCGATTGTTTTCATGACCGGGCTGACCGATCAAGAACACGTCGTCAAAGGCCTTAGGTCGGGCGGCGTAGACTACATTACCAAGCCGGTCGTTGTTGAGGAAATGATCGCCCGCCTCACCATTCACATCTTGAATGCGCGCGCGCTGAGCAGTGCGCGCGAGGCCCTAGGTGTCATTGAACGCGCCGTATTGGCGTTTGACGCGAGCGGGGTCTTGGTCTGGGGGACGGAAAAGGCACAGCGTGACCTGGCGGCGGGCGCGGTTGATGTGGCGTCATCAGAGGTAAGAAAGTGGCTTTTGACCTGCGTTGATCGCCCTGTATCTGCTGTGGAATCACTCAAACTGACCGATACGCTTGCCCTGCAGTTCATCGGTGTTTCCGCGACACAGGAAACCCTGGCAAAACTCGCCAGGCGGCATGCGGGCGGGAACGAGGCGCTTTTGCAGTCCACATTCGGCCTCACGGCCAGAGAAGCTGAGGTGCTCTATTGGTTGACCCTGGGAAAGACCAATCGCGACATCAGTTCAATCCTCAACTTGAGTGCGCGCACGGTCAACAAGCATTTAGAACAGGTGTTCCAGAAAATGGGCGTAGACAACCGGACGTCAGCGGCCGTGCTGGCGGATCGGCGTCTTAACGCGCCCTAAAAATTGCAGAGCCGCTGGTCCATTGGGATGGGCTCAAGTTCTGCGCGTTCGCCGACAGGGAAGCGGCATGATGAGTGGACCATCGCCGCAGCGTCGAAGCTTCAGGCTCATCCGGCCGGGCCTTCTTTTTATCCTGCCTTAGGATCGGGCACTTTTGCCCAGGAAGTCGGCGACCGCATTCATGGCTGAGCAGTGACTGCCTTTAGGCAAGCCAGCATCGATTGAACCTTATCCGAGCGATGCACATCCACATGCGTGACCAGCCAGCTTTGCACACGCCACGACTGTTTCGGAGGGACCACAGCGGTGAGTTCGGGAAACTGATTGGCGTAACTGAGCGGCAGAAATCCGATCCCTTCGCCCTTGAAGATCGCTGTTTCAAGAACGCGCGCACTTGTGGAAGTGATCACCACCTGTTCAGGGGGAATGTTCCGTCCGAGCCACGCTTCAAAGGGCGCGCGGCTTGCAGGATCCGGGTTCCCCACAAAAAGATGCCCGGCGAGGTCGCCAAACTGCGGTTCTCCGTGGCGCTCAAGATAGGTCTGATGGGCAAAGAGTGTGAATTCAAGGGTGCAAAACGGCTGCACGACATAGTCGTCATAGGTCGGCTTTGGGCCGACGCGGAGGGCGACATGCGCTTCGGCCTGTTCCAGTTTGGCGAGCGTGTCTGCGGTGTCGAGGCTCACGCGCGTACGCGGGTAGCGGTGCCGAAACGCCAGCACAACCGGTATGATCAGCTCGGTCAGCGGGGACAGCGTCGTGACAACGATCTCGCCCTCAATCTCGGCGTTCTGGACGCGGACCCGACCAAAGAAGTCTTCCAGCGTATCATGGGCATGTGCAGCGACTGCAAGAAACTCAACGCCAGTGTCTGTCAGCTCATAGCCCCGCCGGTGTCGGAGAAAGAGCTTGGCACCAAGGCCGCTTTCCAGCGCATCAATGTGCCGATTGATCGTCGCGCGGTGCACGCCAAGGTGTTCGGCCGCCTTGCTGACAGTGCCGGATTTGGCCACGCAAAGCGCCGTGTAGATTTCCGTCCAATGATCCATGTCACGTTCCCTTCGTCGCATCAATGCTACAGAAATCGCAACGCAAGGACATCCATGTCGCGTGAGCGCGCATTTACTGCGCGGCTGGGGACGTTGAGGCGGCTGCGGTGACGCGCATAAGTGCGGCAGGCACATCGAGGATCTGACCAATGAAAACCCTTGCCTTCGCGGCGTCTAACCACAGCCAATCGATCAACCGAGCTTTGGTTGGCTACGCGGCTGACCGGCTCACGTCGCTGCACCCACCTGCAGTGATCGAAGTCATCGATATCAACGACTATGAGATGCCGATTTACTCCCTTGACCGGGAGAGTGAAGGCGGCATTCACCCTCTTGCGCAGAGCCTTTTCGCAAATATTGGAAGGGCCGATGCGCTTCTCGTTTCCTTTGCCGAATACAACGGCTTCGTCACCTCGGCTTGGAAAAACATTTATGACTGGATGAGCCGGATCGACGCCAAGGTTTGGCAGAACAAGCCGACTGTTATTCTTGCCGCAACGCCGGGACCGCGCGCGGGGGCCAACGTCCTTCAGACCCAGGAATTCACAGCGCCCTTTTTTGGCATGGACCTCAAGGGCAAGCACGGCGTTGGAACATGGGCGCAAACCTGGGATGGCGCAAAGCTCACCCGCACTGAGGATGTTGCGGCCGTCGATGCCGCTCTTGTCGCACTCGTGGAGGGTTTTCGCGATGAATGATCAGAAGATTGCCGTCGTCACCGGGTCAACAGGGGGCATCGGGAGCGCCATCGCCAGCCAGTTGGCGGAGGCGGGGTGGGCTTTGGTGCTGGTCAACCGGAACACGGGCAAGGCGGAGGCGCAAAGAAGGTCTCTTGCCGACGCATCTGTCACATTGATTGAGGCGGACTTCATGGACGTCGTCCAAGTTAAACGCGCGGCGGCAGATATCCTCGCAAAGCATCCGCGGATCGATGCGCTTTACAACAATTCTGGCGTGTTGACCTCCCAGCGGGTGACGAGCGTACAGGGTCACGAAGCACATTATGCCGTGAACGCGCTGGCCCCATACGTCCTGCTTCAGGCACTGCGCGCGGGCTTGTCGCGGCCCGACGGTGCAGACCGCTCGATGGTCGTCAACACCACGTCATCGGTGCAAACTTCTGTCAAAACGCTCGACATTGAAGCGCTCTCTGACCCGGCGGAGATCGGCGGCTTGTCGGGGGCCTATGCCAGGTCCAAGCTTGCTTTGACGGGCTCAGCACTGGGGGATGCGCTAAAGGAAGACGGCATTCTGCTGCGCTCCGTCGATCCAGGCCCGGTGCGCACACCGATGACCCGCAACAATGATGCCATGCCGGGCTTTCTTCGGCTGCTTGCGCCACTGCTCTTTAAGGCACCACAAAAGCAGGCCAAGAAGATGATTGAGGCCGCAAAACCTGAAAACCACGGCGGTCGCACAGGCATCTACATCTCGGATGGCAAAGAAAAGCCATTGCCAAAGCGTTCGACTGATCCAGCCCTGCAAGCCGCTTTGATGAAGAAACTGGCAGAGGACGCAGAAACGGGGTGATGTTGCCGCGCCCCCGCGATATCGATGGTGCCGCCCAAACTGCCACGCGCTGAGCCGCGGGAGATCTAAGAATGACGAAAATCCTACCGGCCGGGCGGCTGCGGCGGTCACCCTTTTATGAAGCGACGCTGCGCGACGGCGCTGAGGCGTTCTTACCTTACAATCGCATGCTGATCCCGCGTGGTTACGGTGATCCAGAGGCAGAATACTGGCGGCTGATGAACGATGTCTCGATGTGGGATGTGGCGGTCCAGCGGCAAGTGCAACTGAAGGGCCCCGACGCGGCGCGCCTTGCCCAGATCCTCTGCGTGCGAGATCTTTCATGCCAAGAGATTGGTCAGGGCAAATATGTCGCCTTGTGCAACCATCATGGGGTGCTGCTCAATGATCCGATCGCACTGAAAGTCTCCGAGGATACTTATTGGCTTTCAATCGGTGACAGTGACATTTGGTTTTGGGCCGCCTGCGTCGCGGGTGAGCGCGGTCTCGACGTTGAAATCAGTGAGCCCGACGTCTCACCGCTCGCGATCCAGGGCCCAAAAGCAGAAGACGTCGTGGCGACCCTTTTTGGCGATTGGGTGCGCGATTTGCGTTACTTTTGGTTCCGGGATGCCGTGCTAGAGGGTATCCCACTCAAAGTTGTCCGTGCCGGGTGGTCCAAACAGGGCGGGTTCGAGCTTTTCTTGTTGGACGGCAGCAGGGGCAATGACCTTTGGCAATTGGTGAAAGAGGCCGGCACGCCCTTTGGCATAGGACCAGGGAACCCCAACCCCTCCGAACGGACAGAAAGCGGGCTGCTCAACTGGGGGATCGATACCGATGAAAGGACCAACCCTTTCGAAGTACGGATGGAGAGGTTTGTTGATCTCCATGTGGCAGACGACGTCATTGGCGCGCGCGCGCTCCGCCGGATAAAGGCGAACGGCGTTCTGCGGCATCAACTTGGCATCATTCTTGATGCCGACTTCTCCGCTGAGGATCAGTCGCTCCGCTTTCCTGTGGAGCACAATGGCAGGCCCGTTGGCCATATGACGCATAAGACTTGGTCGTATGGCCTACAAAAGATGATCGGCTATGCGCTGATCTCAACCGAGCTGTCCTCAGGGCAAGACGTTGTGGTCGGCACTGGCGAAACGCGCGTCGCAGCGCAGCTGACCGATATCCCGTTCCGGACGGGTCCTGATGCATCCAGTGCCTGAGCCTGGGCCTTTGCGCCCGGTCTCCGCCAAGAAAGCCTAGCCCGAACTAAAGGTGCGCCCGGCTAAGACCCGGACACTGATCCCGCGTGCGCATTGCGACCCACCCTCGTCGCAGTCCAAGTCACACCTGCACGGATCTTCAGAGACATCATCAAAGCGGAGATGAGTTCTTCGCTCGACCCTGTCATGCATGGCACGGGCCAGGTAGCGCTCAACACGTCCCCTTCGTGCCGCAAAAAACCCCACCACCGTCCAATTGGCGCGCAAACGCCCGGCCTGCAATCATCGTGAGTCTGTAAACCTTCCATCCCCCTTCAAAAATTGACGCGCGTAAATTAGGATTTCTTCCGAGGCAATTTATACACCGGGATTTCAGAGCTTTGACTGAGCAAAAAATAAAGAATATGGAAGCTTTTGCGACGCTCATCGGCGTGTCGCGCCCGACGGTTTCCAAGTACTTTCACGATCCAACAAGCGTGCGCGAGAAAACGCGCGTGAAAATTGAAGCTGCTCTCGAGTTGCACGACTATCGACCCAACATCTACGCCATCAATCAAAACCGCCGCCATACAAAGACAATTGGTCTTGTGGTTCCAAACCTGACAGATCCTTTTTTTGCCGCGATCGCGCGCATCATTGAGGGGATGATACTGGAAGCCGGTTTTAATCCCTTGCTGCTCAGCTCGCACGTCGGACCTGCCCAAGAAATCGCCAATCTAGAGAGCTTGAGATCGATTAAACCGGCCGGTGTCTTGATGGCCCCGCTTGGGCGCGCGTCAAAAGTGGATGCGATTGCCGAGTTTGCCGAGCAGATCCCAACCACGCTTTTTGATGCGAACCTTGATGGCGTGGGCGATGCATTTTTTGGCAGTGACAACGATCAAAGTGTGGCGCTGATCGTCGAATATCTTTGCCGGTCAGGGGAGCCGCCTTGCTTTTTTGAACTCGATGCACCCGTAAACCCAAACGCGATCAAACGCCGAAAAGCCTATAAAAACGCGATGGAACGTCTGGGGCGAGAACCGCTTTTCATGCGCGTTGAAGGAACGGGTTGGGATTTTGAAGAAATTGGCTTCCGTCAGGGGCGAGAGCTCATTTCTAAGCATATGCTGCCGACAAACACTGTGCTCTGTTCCAATGACCGATTGGCCATCGGCCTCTTGGCCGCTGCCTTTGACCAAGATCTAACCGTCGGGATTGGCGAAGGGTCTCAGATGCGCATCGCCGGTCACGATGACCATCCATTTGCCCGCTACACATGCCCGAGCCTCACGACAATTTCGCAGGACTATGTCGCCATTGGCCAACATAGTGTTGATACGATTCTCGAAATCATAGAAAGCGGGGAACGGCTGCAAGAGCGCAAGCTCTCACTCTTTGACGGTCGCTTGGTGATGCGCGGCTCCGCCTAACACATTGCAAAAATTGGCTTGGCCGAATAAATTTACGCGCGGTAAGTTTTAATTGACTGCGAGCGCATTTTTCTTCTAGCCTGCCTCTATCATCAATCGAGGGAGGACGGTGATGTCTTTGAAAAATGCGCTGTTCGGCGCAACCGCACTGACGCTCGCCGCGACGGCTGGTCAAGCTCAAGAGTTGACCATCGCAATCGTAAACAATGGTCATATGATCAATATGCAAAAGGTGGCTGAAGCCTACACGTCGGACACCGGTGTAAAGTTGAACTGGGTATCGCTTGAAGAAGGCGTTCTGCGCGAGCAGGTCACTTCCGACACCGCCACCGGGGGTGGACAATACGACATCATCAACATCGGCATGCAAGAAGCGCCGATTTGGGGCGCTGCGGGCTGGATTGAACCGCTAAAGTTTGGCGCAGACTACGACATGGATGATATCCTGCCCGCCATCCGCGCTGGCCTGTCGCATGAGGGCACGATGTATGCCGCGCCATTCTACGGCGAAAGCTCCATGGTCATGTATCGCAAGGACCTGATGGATGCGGCGGGCGTCTCCATTGCCGACAATGATAGCTGGGACAACATCAAAGCCGCCGCCGCCGCCGTGCACGACCCCGATGCTGGTGTCTACGGCGCGTGCCTGCGTGGCAAGCCCGGGTGGGGCGACAACATGGCGTTCATCACCACAATGGTAAACAGCTTTGGCGGCGCTTGGTTTGACGCGGATTTCAAACCCACCATCGACACCGAGGAATGGCGTGCGGCCATCAACTTCTACGTCGATTTGTTGGGCAACTACGGCCCTCCCGGCTCGGAAGGCAACTCGTTCAACGAGATCCTTGCGCTCTACAACGAAGGCAAGTGCGGCATGTGGATTGACGCCACAATCGCAGCCTCATTCCTTGAAGTAGACGGGGTCGCCTATGCCCAAAGCCCCAACGCGGGGAACCCGGTGGGGGCAAATTGGCTCTGGGCCTGGGCGATGGCTGTGCCTGCAGGCTCGCCAAACGCAGACGCGGCCAAAGATTTCATCGAATGGGCAACGTCTAAAGACTATGTCCAAGCCGTGGCCAACCACCCTGATTTTGGCTGGGGGTCAGTGCCCACGGGTCAGCGTTCATCCACCTATGGCTTTGACGCATTCAAGGCCGTTGCGGGCTTCGCCGAGGCTGAAATGGCAGCCATTAACTCCGCAGCGCCAGAAGCAACGGAGCTAAAACCATACGTCGGCGTTCAGTTTGCGGCGATACCGGAGTTTCCTGAGGTCGGCTCCGCTGTTGCGCAGGAGATGGCGGCGGCACTTTCTGGTGCGAAGTCTGTGGACGAGGCCTTGGCGGCGTCACAGGCTGCGGCGGAAGCCATCATGGAAGAGGCAGGCTACTAGACCTGCCGAAAGAGAAAGGGTCCGGCTACTTGGCCGGACCCCGCCATAACGAGCACCCCGATCATTCTCACTTTGACCAACGCGCAGCATGACGGGGTAACCCGTTTGCCCGAAGGATCGCTCTATGTCTAACAGACGCTTGCCACGCCTCCTCCAATCACCCGCCGTGATATTGCTGCTGATCTGGATGTTGATCCCGCTCGGAATGACGCTCTACTTCTCGTTTATTCGGTATGTGCTCAACAATCTGCGCAGGCCAGAATGGACAACGCCAAGCTTGAGCAATTGGCGGGGGTTCGGGAATTATGAGTTCGTATGGGGCAACAAGGATTTCTTATTGGCGATCCAAAACAGCCTGCTGATCGTCTGCTCCATCCTGTTTCTGACGGTGATCCTCGGCGTGTTGATCGCGGTTTTGATCAACAAAGCCTTCCCCGGTCGCGGGATTGCGCGTGTGCTGTTGATCTCCCCATTCTTTGTGATGCCCGCGGTCAATGCCGTCCTATGGATCAATATGATCCTGGACCCGGTGCTGGGCCTGCAAGGCATCGCGGTTGCGGGGATCAACGATGTGATCGACGGGCTGCGCGCCGTGCCCGTCATTGGTGGGTTCTTTGGACTTTGGCCGGAACTCGAGCCGATATCGTTCCGCGCGACGCAGACATCCGCTTATGCGGTGATCATTATGGTGACGTGGCAGTGGACACCATTTGCGGTGCTCATTTTCATGACCTCGCTGCAGTCAGAGGACCAGCAACAAAAAGAGGCAGCGATCTTGGATGGCGCGAGCACATGGAGCCAGTTCCGATTTCTCACTCTGCCGCATCTTGCGCGTCCCATTGCGATTGTTGTGATGATCCAGGCGATCTTTCACCTCTCGCTCTATGCCGAGATTGAGATTGTTAGCCGCGGAAACGGCAACAAAAACCTGCCTTATCTCATTGGCGAATTTGCCAACAACAACATCGGTGCGGCCAGTGCGACAGGCATCTATGCGGTGATCCTCGCCAATATCGTTGCGATCTTCTTGCTGCGGATGATCGGCAAGACGTTGATGGAGTAAGCCCGTGGCCATCGTTGCACAATCCTCCAAAAGAGGTCGCGTCGGCCGGGCCACTCTGGCTTGGATCGTGGCTTTGCTGTTCTTTTTTCCAATCTTCTGGCTGGTGCTGACCAGTTTCAAAACGGACGCGGACGCGGTCAAACCAGAGTTTCTGATCTGGTTCACGCCAACGCTCGAAAACTACGTCAACATGACTGAAAACTACGACTATTGGCGCTTTGCGACCAATTCAGTCATCACTTCCGTCTTTGCCACTGTCTTTGCGCTTGGGGTTGGTATCCCTTGCGCCTACGCGATGGCCTTCAATCCCAGCCGCGCCACCAAGGATGTGCTGATGTGGATGCTCAGCACCAAGATGCTTCCTGCGGCGGCGGTGCTTTATCCGATGACCTATCTGACCAAAAGCTTGGGGATTTTTGACACGCATTTTGTCATCATCCTCGTGCTGATGCTGATCAACCTGCCCATCGTGGTTTGGATGCTTTTTACCTACTTCAAAGAGATCCCAAAGGAGATCATCGAAGCGGGGCAAATGGACGGCGTCTCGACCTGGGGCGAAATCCGCGAGATTTTGATCCCCTTGGCCTGGGGTGGGATCGCCTCAACGGCTCTGCTGTGCTTCATCTTCTGCTGGAACGAAGCCTATTGGACCGTGCGGCTGACAACCACGGACGCGGCCACGCTCTCCAAACTCATTGAGGGCAACCGCGCGCCGGAAGGCCTCTTTTTCGGGCGCCTCTCCGCTGTCTCTGCTGCCGCGGTCGGCCCCATCGTCGTCTTAGGGTGGTTTTGTCAAAAACAATTGGTCCAGGGCCTGACTTTTGGCGCGGTGAAGTAAAGGGACGATATGGGACGCATTGATCTTGAACGCGTGACCAAGAGCTTTGGTGAGACGCAGGTCATACCGCCGCTGGATTTAACCATAGAGGACGGAGAATTCGCCGTGTTTGTCGGCCCCTCTGGCTGCGGAAAATCGACCCTTTTGCGCCTGATCGCAGGGCTGGAGGAAACAACGTCTGGGCGGGTTTCGATCGATGGAACAGACGTGACGCAAGTGCCCCCCTCCAAGCGTGGGTTGGCAATGGTGTTTCAAACCTATGCGCTTTACCCGCATATGAGCGTGCGCAAAAATATTGCCTTTCCCATGCGCATGGCCGGGCTCAGCGAGGCGGAACAGGACAAGCGGGTCATGGCGGCCGCTGAAAGCCTCAATTTGATCGATTATCTTGACCGCAAACCGGGGCAACTCTCTGGCGGGCAGCGTCAGCGGGTCGCCATTGGCCGGGCGATTGTGCGCGATCCGAAAGCGTTCCTCTTTGACGAGCCCCTGTCGAACCTTGATGCTGCGTTGCGCGTCGGCATGCGGATCGAGATCACAGAAATGCACGCCCGCATGGGCACAACCATGATCTATGTGACCCATGATCAGGTCGAAGCCATGACGATGGCGGACAAGATCGTGGTGTTGCAAGCCGGTGCGATTGAGCAGGTGGGGTCCCCGCTGGAGTTGTACCGCAAGCCTCGGAACCTCTTTGTGGCCGGGTTCATAGGCTCGCCCAAGATGAACCTGATCGGAGGTTCGCAAGCGGCGGAACACGGTGCGACGACGATTGGCATCCGTCCCGAACACATTGATGTGGTGGCTGGTAGCGGCACGTGGTCTGGCACCGTCGGCGTGGCTGAACACTTGGGCTCAGATACGTTCTTTCACGTTCACGATACGGGCCTGACGGACATCTTGACTGTGCGCGCTGTTGGCGATGTGGCTTTGACGCATGGCGACACAATCCATCTGTCGCCGCGGATGGAAGAATTGCACCGGTTTGATGATCAAGGCCTGCGCATCCCATGAGCCGGCTCGCTGAAAAACCGCTGCCGTTTGCGGGTGCGGGCCGTTCTTTTCTCTTTCGGGGCCGGACGCAACGTGTGTGTCGAAGCCTGGCTGAGCACAGAAACAACGTGCGCGCGATCTCGCCTGCCGCGCAGACCGACAGCGTGGATGGGGGCCAATGGATGAGCTGATGAAAGATCACAAGACGAAGGCTGCCCCCATCGCTTTGTGCAGTGCGCAACTGGCACAGATGCCCCCTGGCGTCCTGCGTCCCACGTATGACCGCAGTAAGATCACCCCCGGGATCATCCACATCGGTTTGGGAAACTTTCATCGGGCGCATCAGGCCTGGTATTTGCACAGGCTGATGGAACAGGGAAAAGCCCTTGACTGGGGTATCATTGGCGCGGGTGTGCGGGATTATGATGAGGCGCAAAGACAAAAGTTGGCGGCGCAGGATTATCTCAGCACCTTGATCGAACTTGACCCCAGCGGCGTCTCCGCTGAAATCGTGGGCTCCATGATTGGCTACATCCCGGTTGAGGCTGGCAACCGAGCTCTGATCCAGCGCATGGCAGATCCTGCGATCAGGATCGTCTCTTTGACCGTTACCGAGGGGGGATACTACATCGACCCGGCGACCAAGCAGTTTGACCCCACTCACCCGGACATCGTCTTTGACCGCGCGCATCCCGATACGCCGCGCACCGCATTTGGCGCGATCGTCGCTGGACTGAAAATCAGACGGGATGCGGGGCATTTGCCTTTCACCTGCCAGAGCTGTGACAACCTGCCTGGCAATGGGGACATCCTGCGTCAGGTGACGCTGGGTTTGGCGCGATTGATGGATCCCGACTTGGCTGATTGGATAGAAGAGGAGGCGAGTTTTCCGAACTCGATGGTCGATTGCATCGTCCCGGCAAGCGGCCCAGATGAATCGGCGTTGGTCCAAAGCCTTGGCGTGTTGGACCGCGCACCGGTCACGCACGAGAACTTCCGCCAATGGGTGATCGAAGATAGCTTTTGCGTTGGTCGTCCCGAATGGGAACAGGTTGGCGCGACCATGTCAGACAAAGTGCACGACTATGAGGCGATGAAGCTGCGGATCCTCAATGGCGGACACCAGATCATCGCCGCGCCCGCCGAATTGCTAGGGCATACGACCATCGCGGATGCGATGGCCATTCCAGAGATCAAGGCGTATCTTTGCAAGGTGGCGATCAATGAGATTGGGCCGCACGTGCGTGATGTTCCTGGCATGGACGTCACGCGCTATGTCGATCTGGTCGAAAAGCGCTTTTCCAACGCGGCCATTCGCGACACGGTTCGGCGCGTCGCTTTTGATGGCTCATCACGTCATACGGGGGCTGTCCTGCCTGCGATAAGAGATGCCATTGCAAGGAATACCTCACTCGATGGGCTGGCTCTGTCGCAAGCGCTTTGGGCAAAGATGTGCGCCGGTTTGCGCGAAGATGGCAGCGTGATCGCGCCAAATGATCCAGTTTGGGAGGCGTTGCATGAGGCGGCCGCGGGCCAGGAGGCATGGCTGGAGCAGGGGCAAATTTATGGTGCGCTTGCGCAGGACCCGCGATTTAAGACCGCGTTCTTCCACTGGGCTGACGTTCTGCGCAAGACTGGCGTTCTAGGCGCATTGCGAGCCTATCTGGGCAGCGCATAAAGGGATCCTGAAAGGGTCCTTTGTCAGTCGGGTCCTGACCGATCACTGAGAGCGAACTCATTTGGTGGCAGATCGCGGGATCCGCATCCCAAACTGCGACGTGGAGCTTTTCAATTGAAAATGGTGAGGGGGCTGGAGCGCGCGCGCCGCAAAGGCGGTTGGCTTGGCCGACGGCACTTTCGTCATTGCTGTCCTTGCCAAGCAGGATCTGGAGTGACCTGCCCCGGTTTTGAGGTCCACTCATAAATCGGGTTTGTCCGCCTCGTGTGTGGCATCATTCGGCGGCGTGAGCAATGGGCGCGGGCGCGGAGCCTTCAGATAGCTCAAGCGGCTGCGCCCATTGCGTTTTGTGGAA
>JBCCQX010000036.1:0-14159 GCA_039208585.1 Pseudomonadota bacterium
CGGCGCCGATCACGCGACACGGGCGGCATTACGGCTGCTGGAAGGTGTCCAGGCCTGGGAGACAAAGGCACAGGCTTGCTGCGCGGACCTGACGGGGCGCACCCCACCGCAATTGATCCAGCTGCTTAGGCTCAGGACCCATTGATTTTCATCGTGCAGCATGATTCACAACTCAAAAACGAGTGGTGGATATGTCTGATCTCTTTTGGCTGACGGATGCTCAGATGGCGCGTCTTCAGCCCTTCTTTCCCAAGTCCCACGGCAAGCCTGGCGTTGATGATAGGCGCGTTCTGAGCGGGATTATTTTCATCAATCGCAATGGCTTACGGTGGCGCGACGCGCCCAAGGAATATGGCCCACACAAGACGCTTTACAACCGTTGGAAGCGTTGGAGCGACAAGGGCATTTTCGCGCAGATGATGCTAGGTTTGGCTGCCAAGCATGGCGAGGAAAAGACTGTGATGATCGACGCGACTTATTTGAAGGCCCACCGCACCGCGACCAGCATGGGCGTCAAAAAGGGGGGCGTGGGCGCCTGATCGGTCGTACAAAGGGTGGGATGAACACAAAGCTGCATGCCATCTGCGACAGCCAGGGCCGACCTCCCAATCTGTTTGTCACCGCCGGGCAGGTCAGTGATTACATCGGCGCGCGGGCCTTGCTGAGCAGTATACCGGATGTGGACTGGCTGCTCGGCGACCGCGGCTATGACGCCGACTGGTTCGGAGAAGCGTTGAAAGACAAAGAGATACGGCCCTGCATCCCGGGTCGAAAGCAACGCAAGACAACGGTCAAATACGACAAAAGTCGATACAAACGGCGCAATCGGATCGAGATCATGTTCGGCAGGCTAAAGGACTGGCGACGGGTCGCAACGCGATATGACCGATGTCCCAAGGTCTTCCTCTCAGCAATCGCTCTCGCAGCGACCGTCATTTATTGGTTATGAGTCCTGACCCTACAAGCTTGTCCGGCGGAGGACCTTATGCACTGTTCGAAACAACACGAAAAAATAATACCGCAACGAGGGATTTGACAACCACTTGAGCTCAAGCCTACGCCGCTCTTCTATAGTGCTTTCTTTGGCCATGATTTGAGCAACACCGGTAATACCCGGCAAATATTTATGTCGGACCTTCCAATATTCTGGATCATAATCAACTTCTTGTGCTGGGGTGTCAGGCCTTACACCGACTAGCGACATGTCACCTTTCAGAACGTTGATGAGTTGCGGCAGTTCATCCAAGTGCAGCGGTCGTAAAATCCGTCCGATAGGGGTGATACGCGGATCACCGACCTGCGTGGCTTGAAAAGCCGCGCGCGCGGCGCGCTTGGCGGCAAGATTGTCGCCACTGACGCTACCAGACCTGCTGGCATCGCGGCTGACATGCATCGTGCGAAATTTAAGAATCTGAAATAGCTGCAGGTCTTTGCCAACGCGCTCTTGCAGAAAAAATGCAGGTCCACCGTCATAAAGGCGAATGGTGACCACGCAGAGCAATAAAACCGGAGAGAATAGTATCAGGGCGTTTAGGGAAAGAAAAATATCAGTAATTCGGATCATAAGGTGGCACCCAGTTTCAGATCGTGTTTAGTGATTAGATGTTGGAGCGAGAGAGCCAATGATTGATTATCTGTTGCATCATTAGTAGCGTCCATGCTTGCGTCCTCTGTCGATCAATCATAATGACCCATAAGATCACGTACCTTTCGCGCGAGCGAAAATTTTCATGAAGATGGATCGCGCATCGGCGTCCACACAGATAACCGCAGCAGAAAAGGCTGCAAGAGCTAGCACGCAAAACACCACTATAGGCAAGCCATCTAAGGCAAGCTGTGATCCGCCCCAGCTCGTTATTAGCATGAACGAAAGAGGGACAGCACCAAAGCGCAAAAATTGCATTAACACAAGTGGTAAAACTGCTTTATCAATGTGTCTTTGAAGTGCTACCATAAAGACAATAAATCCAACAAAATGCGCCACGCCATACCCTAGCATTGCACCTGCAATTCCGATCTGAGGCACGAAAAGTGTACATATCACTACAAGCGTGATGAGTGCTGAGATCGCAATCGGTATGAGAGATCGTTCATTACCAGTCGCTGAAAGCATCGATAAGCACAGAATGAGGCACCCGCGAAAAGGCATAAAAATGATAGCTATTAGGAGTAAGACGGCCAGCTCCTCCAATTGGGCTGGACTAATCTGTGTCCGCGAAAAGAGTAGATAAACAAGCTCCCTTGAGAAAAAAAATATTAGTATAGCTATCGCAAAACCTACCAATAATGAAAATCGCAGAACCAGAGCTACTTCTTCTAATATCCTTTCATGATCCTGATTTAGGAATGCTGCCGATATCCGGGGTAAAAGAACAATCGTCAGTGATGCAAAAAAAAGTGCTACTGGTAACTCTGAAATACGAAACGCATAATTGAACAATGATAGTGCACCAGGTTCCACCCAAGATGCATATGCTCTCCCAGCCACTGGAATAAGTGCTAAAGTTGCGGAAAACAAAGTCGTAACCAAAAGACTCGAAAAGAAGCCACGCTCAAACATGATCTTGTTGCTCGTTGGCGGCTTCCATATTTGCAATAGTTGAATAACCTGCGCGGTCAGGCGGATCGTTGCGCCGGCAAGAATTCCTACTGCAATCGAAAAAGCAATGCCATAGTTGGCTGCTACTAGTATCGAAGCAATAATGGTTGCGTTAAAAATAAGGGTACCAGCCTGACTAATTAGGAACCGTTCAGCGGAAACAAGTTTTGCTTGCAAAACACCACTGACCGCTGTGAGCGGTACGGCTAGTGCGGCCATGATAAAATAAGGCGTTGCTGCCGCTAAATCGTCAGTTGATGCTCCCGGGATCATCAACAACATGACCATGCCTGGCATAGCAACAATAATGAGCGTCATTGTACAGAAAACAATTGTAACGATGAGAACCAATTTTAGAAACAGCCGATTGGCGTCGCCAATAGTCCTCTTCTTTAGCATCGGCACAATTGCGGCGGCAAAGCCACCGCCCATTAGCAAGTTAACCATCAAATCCGGTAGCGATACGAGAACAATTGCAATATCTGTTTCTTTTGTTGCGCCACCATAGACAGCGATCAGCCACTCGCGTAGGAAGCCCGATAGACGTCCAAGAAGCAGAAGTAAAGATACCGTCAAGAGTGACCGCACGAATTTCAGGGTGCATGCCTCCGGATCAGACGAAAGCGGAATAGCTTCCCAATGGCAACCAGTATGAGCGGGATCGCCAGCGTAAGGATAGTAATCCCAAAAACACCACCCGCTAGTGTTGCCAATATTATTACAATTAGGTCACCTCCAATTTTTTTTGCATATCCTGCTGCAAAGCACAAAACACCGCCTAAGATCAGAATGAATGTTAGTATTAGATGAGCGGGGCCTATTTGATCAAGATTATTTACAATACCATGTGATAACACGCCAGAAATCCCTTTCAGGCCACCACCATAAAACTCCAGCACGCGTTGTATTGCCCAGAATACTTGCTGTAGGACAAAATAAAGACTACCGGCGAGTAGCACTATTCCGAATATCCGATTGATAAGCCCGATATAGTTTAGCCCCTCGTAAGCGGTCCAACTGCCCGATCGGAGCAACCAGAAATATGCAAAGATAAGGAAGCTGTAGACATATATCCCTGATGAAACAGACGCTAAAAGTAGCCCCAACGCTATGCGCAACATCGTCCCAAATGCTAGCCTTCCGCGATCCGATTTTGAAACATCAAGACATGTGCTGACAACTAGAAGCCACCCTGTCCACCCAATTGTGCCACGACCATTCATCAAGCAAAACAAAGCTATCAGCACCAACCATGCCCATAATTGTGGCCTATAGCCCGCAATAGTTTGTTGGATACGACTAAAAAGCAATGACGACCAAAGCAGAAAGAATGAAGCAAATATTGAAAAACCTCGGTCCGGCAGTTGGTCTTCGAGCCATAAACCAGGTGACGCTACGACAAGCCGGTAAAAATGAAAATGATCTAGGTAGTCAACTAAACCAGGAAAGCCGGTCCAGATTATGGTAACCTGCGGCCAAGGTTCGAAGGTTTTCAGTTGCAGTATGTTAAGCACATTAAACAGTAGCATAATAACTACTGGCGCCAACCAGATTTGCAGGTTGTTTTTCTTTAATGCGAGATGCAAGTTAGCAACTCCTTAGATTGCAGGACCGCTTCGATTAGCTTTCTTGCTCTCGTGTCATGGTGCTTTCGTGCCCGGGTATCTTTTAAGTGTCTCAGTTGTCCCAACATCGAGCCGCTCTTGCAAGGAAAGAGTTGCACTACTCCGGTTCACGTTTGTCGCGAGGCGGCAATAACGGCGGATACTTCATCGGTTCTTTCAATGACGCGCTTGCGGTTCATCTCAAGATCACCGCTCGGCGCCATCTTAAACCCCCGATATGTATCACACAGCTTAGCCACCTCGCTTGCAAAATTCACGTTCTTGATCAATTCGGCCTTGGTCTCTGCCGCACCATGGAAACTGCGCGACAAGATAGCGGCGCTTGATCCAAGTCTGACATGTTCGCCCAGAACATATTCAGCCGGCAAGCCGCTTGATCCTATACGCGCAACGCCGCCGATCCCAAACGGTATGCCGAATGCCCGCGCAGCCGCCGCTGGTGCCTCTAGAAAGCCCTTCGACAAACACTCAAACATGAAGGTCAATCCAAGTTCGAGCGACAGATCGTTCAATCCAATGTGCAGCGCGTCGATCGGTTGATGTTCCACGGCATCTGCAAGGCAATTGATGGCGCCAACAGTTTCGAACAACGGGACCGAAAGGGCGCGGCTGCGAAGGAGATCATGAAACCGCGATAGAGTGTCTAAGTCGTGAAACATGGGCAACATGATTGCATCTGCGCCGCGGGCAAGAACATCATCGATTTCGTCTTCTGATCCTTCATGTAATGGGTTGATCCGAACCAGAATACGTCCAGCAGAAGCCGCCTCGCGTACACGGGTCACGTCATTGGGCGTATGGTGGCTTTTCCAGCTATCGACATGGCCCTGTCGCTGCTGCTTGCCAATACATTCCAAGTCAACAAACGGCCATACATCATCGACCTGGCAGATATACTGCGCGATGCCCGGATCGTTAGTGATCATGTAGAGCCGTAGGTCGGCCGACGATGTCATTTTTGCGCCGGAGTCAGTCATGTCAGCCTTAGTATTGCCGGGTCGCGATCAATAAAGATGCGGAACCAAATCTCTAGTGAAATCATCGCACGTATTTGACGCGTGTAGTTTGCCGTGCCAGCGACGTGCTGCGTGACCATGTTTTCCGCGACTTTGGTGTCAATGATCCCCCGAGCAGCAAAGCGACCATCAAAGAGTATCTCTCTGCTAAACCCCTCAAGCTTTTCGCGGAACCATTCGCCCACCGGCACTGTAAACATCTGCTTTTTACGGTGCGTCAACTCTGGACCCAGCATCTGTTCGACAGCATCTTTGAAAACCGCCTTTGTCACACCATCACGCAGCTTATAATCGCCTGGCACACGGAACGCGAATTCGGCCATGCGATAGTCCAAAAAGGGCGAGCGCACTTCGAGCGAGTAAGCCATGGCCATGCGGTCAGGCTTCACCAGGTTGTTACCAGGCAACAGCGTCGTGGTCTCAGCAAGAAGCACTTGGTTGATGGGGTCTTGATGACCGGCGCGTTCGATTGGTCCGCGCAAACCGCGATGGGGGTCGATATCAAAAAAGCCGTCACGCAGGGCACCGCGCAGCAACATGTCCGGTTCATCATCCAAGAGCAGACCGCTTTCACGAACGAAATCCGATGCCCAATCGGGTGCGAGATTGTGGTTACGCCAACTGCCGAAGAAAGCCAAGTATTTGTCATAGCCGGCAAACAGCTCATCACCACCATCACCGGTGAGGACCATCTTGACATCATTTGCGGCCAGTTGAGAGACTTGGCCCATCGGTATGAATGACACGTCCCCATGCGGCTGGTCTGTATGCCAGATAAATTTCGGCCACATTGATGTGGCTTCTGGTTCCATCTTTTCAGACTTGTGCATGGTGCCGAACAAATCAGACGCCATCTCTGCATATGTTGTCTCATCAAAACGCGGGTCATCAAAACCGATGCTGAACGTGCGCACAGGGTTTTGTTGAATCTTGCTCATCATCCCTACAACGCTTGAGCTATCCAGCCCGCCGCTCAGAAATGCACCGAATTCAGCATCGGACCGCATGCGGATAAGCGTGGCATCGTGGAGCAGATCCAACAGTTCCGCCTGCGCGTCTTCCTGCGTCATACCTGTGTCGGGCTGGACATGATCTAAAGACCAGTATTGCCTGACCTCGACCCCATTTTCAGAAATCTTAGCCATTGAGGCCGGGGGCAAATGTTCGATACCTTCAAATGCAGTCTGCGGCTGTGGCACATAGTTCAGCGCCATGTACTGGGCGAGCGCATCATAGTTCGGGCGCGGCTCAACCCCTGCTTCGAGAAGTGCCTTAATCTCTGATCCGAACCACATGCGGCCTGTTTCGCGATCACCGGACAAATACAGCGGTTTGACCCCAAGACGATCACGATAAAGCCAGAGCGTTTCCGCGGCGCGATCAAAGATCGCGATGGCAAACATCCCGTTCAATCGGGTGACAAAGTCCGGACCAAAATGAATGTAGGCATGCAACAGGACTTCGGTGTCACCGGTTGTCTTGAAAACGGCGCCCAAAGCCTGCAGCTCTTCCCGCAATTCGATGAAATTGTAGATCTCACCGTTCTGAACAACGACCACATTTCCATCTTCGGAAAACTGCGGTTGGTTACTGCGCTCTTGCAAGTCGAGGATAGACAGGCGTGTATTGCCCAGCCCCACCCGGACGTCAGCGTAATGCCCAGTGTTATCGGGACCACGGTGCCTAATTGAACCTGCAACACGCCCAAAGATATCATCGGCTATCTGGCCGGGTTCGAACGAGTAACACCCAAATATTCCACACATAGTTGTATTCTCTTACCGACTCTGTCGCTGCCCCGATACCTCTTGATTCAAGTCCGGTACATCACAAAATTCCTGCGAAGCTTTCACGCTGGCAACGATCTGCTGATATATCAGCCTGTCAACTAAGCAACATTTTGTGCAGATCTACCGCACAAGCTTGAAAGCCGCATTCCACGGGTAGGTTATCGCCACTGGATCGAAGCGATCACGTAATGGCCACTCGTTGAATGCGCGTTGTTCGCCGTGCATCCAGGGGTCCGGCTCATCATCAAAACTGAACCAATCATCGAAGATGATAACGGAACCGTTGCCAAGCAATGGAGCAAGGAAAGCGAGCACAGGGACGGTTGATATGTAGAGATCGCAATCGACATGCACGATATGTGTCATACCGGGCTTGATCCCTAAGGTATTTGCAAGCTCGGCCGACAACGACTTGTCAAAGAAACCGGGCGTGGTTGTCACCTGATCAAGTGGCACACCCGCTTTCTGAACGAATTGGCGGAAAGTCGGCTCTGAATACGCCATGTCCCCCGCAACAAAATTGCCCTCGTCATCCGGAAGACCCTCAAAGGAGTCAAATGCATGAAAGCGCATTCGAGAGGCTAAACCCATGCCTCTCGCCAACTTATACATGGTGACGAGCGACGTTCCACGGGCGACACCAAATTCCAGATAATGCCCAAGGTTTTGACTCTTGGCAGCCTCCGTCAGGGCGGCCTTGAATACAGGCACGCGCCTAAAGTTATCCTTGAAAACAGTCCGGCGTGCGATCTCATAGACGTAAGGAGAGACAGCATCAGGTAGTCGCGTGAAGCTGGCAGCCAAAGTCTCGCGCGAACCGGGTACGGCATTTAAGACACGTTTAGCGAACCCGTATTTGCTAGAATTCATATTCTGACGCCTTCTGACCAAGAGACTACTAGGTGAACCATGCTATGCCGTTCAGGGCTCTTCTGAAAACTTGACCCAGCTTAAATGGATGAGGGCTTAAGCCTTTATGCTTATCTATTCCGCTCTACTTTTGGTAGTGTTGTTTTGTGACTTCTTCAATGAGCTCTACAACGCGCGGTGTTGCTCGTTTGACCGTATTTGAACTGGCCGCTTCTTGCTTAAGAGTGTCCAGATCGCGTTTAGCGAGCAGATTTACCATGTCGTCCAGATTATCGGCGATCAGCGCCTTGTCGTATTTGGGAAACACAGCGATTTCTTGGAAGCCCACGCATATCGTCGGAAGCCCCGCCAGGTGGGCCTGCAGGCCCATGGTGCTGACTTCAAAACAAACAACATCCGAAATCAGGATGGCCTCTTCTGGCATGAGCCCAGGGTCAAGAATTCCATTCTCAGCGCCTTCTGGAAGCAAGTACGGCGCGTTGGGATGTGGGCGCAGTAGATAAGCATAATCGGCGCGCGTACTACAAAGCTTTTCCATGGCGGCTGTCACTTCTGCAGGACTGGCAAATGGTCGGTCGGCGAAGTCTGCCTGACGCACAGAGGCTGACGGCCATAGGATCAGGGTCTCATCTGACAAACCAAGCTTGGCGCGCAGCGTGTTCCGCCTTTCAGTCTGTTTGCGCAGCGACGCGATCTGGTCGAAGGCTGGATTCCCGGTTGCGTAGACTTTGGTTCCGATTGGGCCGTGTCGCTGCAATTCATCGCGTAATGCTGTGTTCAAGACGCATAAGTGATCTGCGTAATCGCCTGAAAGCACCCAAGAACGCTCACGTTGAAGATAAATATCAGCAATAGCAATCGTGGGTATCCCAAGTCGCCGTCCTGCCCGTATCAAAGCGAGCTCAAAGCGCGGGCTGGTCGTCGTCACGATACAGCTTGGCTGAAGCTCGCGAAGGTAGGCCTCCATCGTCGCGATCGGCTCAAAAGCGACACGACCCTCGTGTCTCATATGGCGTAATGCCTCTTCCCGGCCGAGTCGTGCTATCAGATCATGCAGACCAATTGCAAAGTAGTCGCCGGTCTCTTGCTGTGTAATGTCCGGATGTGTTTGCTGAGGAAGAAATTGCAGTGCTATCAATCGAGCCTCATCATAGTCTTCCATTCGGCTCTCAATTAACACACTTACATTTTTTGCGCGCAGCCCTGCACGCAGATAGGCTTGATAGGCGGTGGTAAACCCGATCAACGTCGGATCAATTCCATATGCGATTAGTGCATGCGCCACAGCAATGATGATGTTGGCATGACCGCCACCGTAGGAAGCGAGAAGAGGACGTGCAGGTAACGGCATCTAGTTAACAGCTAACTCCTTGGTCACCGAACGCCTCTGTTGTGTGCTTGATGCGGGTAGTGGCGTTCATTGACGCCCATGCTCCGCCAGCGCGATTGCTGTTTCAATACCGAAATTGTTGTTGGCATCAATGACAATGCCAAACACGCCGTGCTTGCTGCATGGCGGCTTGATTTGACGCATTCAAGGTTTTCTGCGGCTAAGCCCAATAATTGCTTTGCGCTGACGATTTCGATGAACCGACATGGTCTCGTATTATGTCCGCCATGTCCCTCCCCCACCACATCTTGAGATTCCTCTTGTCCGAATCCCTATTCTCGGCCACATATATACGCTAAGAGGCATATATAACGACAAAAACCGTAACAAACGGTGTCGGATACAGGTATCAGCATGGCGGCCGAGCGGGACCGTATCGATTTTCTTGTGGGCGAGCATGCCCAGAAATTGTCCGAGCGTCTACAGGCGCATCGTGCGCAATTGTTTCCGCCCGACGCCAAGCGTGAGCTGCGCAAATTCACCAGTGGCGAGGCGGCAGAACTACTCGGCGTGAAAGACGCCTATCTGCGCAAGCTGCATCTGGATGGGCGCGGCCCCTCGCCCGAAGTACGCGCCGGAGGCCGGCGTTATTACACGCCACAGGACCTGCAGGCTTTGCGTGAGATGTTGGAAACCGGTGCCAAATCCCCTGGGACCTACCTGCCCGGGCGGCAGGATGGTGATCATCTGCAGGTCATCACCGTCATCAATTTCAAGGGCGGGTCGGGCAAGACCACGACCGCCGCCCATCTAGCGCAGAAGATGGCGCTGGATGGTTACAAGGTGCTGGCGATTGACCTTGATCCGCAGGCGAGCCTATCGGCCTTGCACGGCTTTCAGCCGGAGTTCGACCTGCTGGATGGTGGCACGCTGTATGACGCGATCCGCTATGATGACCCCCTGCCCTTGCGCGATGTGATCCAGAAAACCTATTTCACGAACCTTGATATCGTTCCGGGCAATCTGGACCTGATGGAGTTTGAACATGACACGCCCCGCGCGCTCGTCCAACGGGACGGTAACCTTTTCTTCACCAGGGTTGGCGACGCGCTGGCCGAGGTGGAGAAGGATTATGATGTCGTGGTGATCGATTGCCCCCCGCAACTGGGATATCTGACAATGTCGGCCTTGTCGGCGGCGACGGCGGTACTGGTCACCGTACATCCACAGATGCTGGATGTGATGTCGATGTGCCAGTTTTTGCTGATGGTTTCCAACCTGTTAGGTGTCGTGGCGGATGCTGGTGGGGATATGTCCTATGACTGGCTGCGCTATGTTGTGACCCGCTATGAACCGGGGGATGGGCCGCAGAACCAGATGGTGGGTTTCATGCGGAATATGTTCGGGGGCAATGTTCTGAACCACACCGTGTTGAAATCCACGGCGATTTCGGATGCGGGGATCACCAAGCAGACACTCTACGAGGTTGAAAAGGGCCAGTTCACCCGCGCGACCTATGAACGCGCGATGGAAAGCCTGAATGCGGTGAACGGCGAAATCGAAGGGCTTGTGCAAGCAGCATGGGGGCGTGGACATGGCACGTAAGGACCTGATGAAAGGCCTGATGGGCGAGGAAACCCCGTCTGACCCCCCTGCCCGCGTGGATGCGGCGCGCCCGCGCTATAAGAAAGGCGCGATTGGTGCGGTCAGCCGCTCGATCGAGGATCTCAAGCGTCGCTCGATCATCGAGGTCGACGCGCGCATGATCGACAATGGCGGTCTGCAGGACCGGCTGGATGATGATGCGGACCTTTCGGGGCTCATCGCGTCAATCCAGGAATATGGCCAGCAAGTGCCCGTTCTTTTGCGGCCCAATCCCAATGATCCTGAACGCTATCAGGTTGTCTATGGCCGTCGCCGGGTGGCGGCGCTCAAGGCGCTGAACGAACCGATCAAGGCACTGATCCGCGATCTGGATGATCAGGCGCTTGTGCTAGCACAAGGCCAGGAAAACGCCGCGCGCAAGGATCTGACATTCATCGAAAAGGCGAATTTCGCCCGGCAGATGCGTGATGCGGGCTATGATCGCAAGATCATCTGTGATGCGCTGGCGATGGATAAGACGTTGATTTCACGTCTTTTGTCCGTGGCTGATCGTATCCCTGTGCGTTTGATCGAGGCGATTGGATCCGCCCCCAGCATCGGGCGCGACCGGTGGCTGACACTGGCCGACAAGATCGGCAATCGTGATCTGGTGGGCGAAGCGAAGGGCGATAGTTCTGACGCCCGGTTCGAGGCCGTGATGCAGGCGCTGCGCCCGCCCAAGCGCCCTGCCCCGTCACCGGACAAGATCAAGGCCGCTGATGGCCGCCCCTTGGCGGATGTGGCCCGCAAGGCTGGCAAAACCATCGTCACCCTGCCCGCCAAGACATCCCATGGTTTCGATGACTGGCTGATCGAAAACCTGGCCGAGATTCACCGCAACTGGCAATCAGAGCGCGGCGAATGACCCGAGCATAAAAACGAAAACAAGGAGGCACGACAGGACAAGGAAGAAAAGAAAAAGCCCCCCGAAACGGATTTCGAAGGGCCTTTGGTTCGTGTGTAGCAACTCTGAATCTAAGGTCAAAAGTTGACAGCTGTCAACAAGCGTCAGTTCTGGCGGGCAAATAATCTTTGTCTCGTGATACCAGATGCAACTGATTTCAACGACGCCCTTTGGGCAGCGGCCGATGACGGCTACCCTGATGAAACGCGCAGCAGAGGCGCAAGAAGCGGCCGAGATCCCCCATATCGATAAATGGGCCCTCTTCCGTGATCTTTGCACCGCACGGCACACCTATGACGTCACCGATCGCGATCTGACCGTACTGAACGCGCTGTTGTCCTTTCACCAGGCCAAGAGGCTGTCAGACAACGACAACCTGATCGTGTTTCCATCGAACAAGGCACTGTCAGAGCGTGCCCATGGCATGGCGGAAAGCACTCTGCGCCGGCACCTGGCCGCGCTGACCCATGCGGGCCTGATCCAGCGGCACGACAGCCCCAATGGCAAACGCTACGCCGCCCGCGACGGTGGCGGCGACGTGATCCGGGCCTTTGGGTTCGATCTGCGCCCCCTTCTGGTCCGCGCCGCCGATATCACACGGGCTGCTGCCGAGGCTGAGGCGGCAGCAGAGCGTCTGCGGCGTTTGCGGGAAGAGGTTGTGGTGATGAAGCGCGATGCCCTCAAGCTTTGCCTCTACGGGCAAGAGAGCGGCGCTGACGGACCGTGGGAGGCGCATCAGCGCGCCCTGTTCGATATTCACAAGCTATTGCGTCGCAAGATGTCTGCAGAGGCGCTTGAGCAATTGGTGATCACGTTGAAGGCCATGCTGGCCATCATTAATGCCCATCTTCAAACAAAAGAAATGAGCGGCAGTGACGTCAATACTGAGCGGCACCTTCAGAATTCAAATAAAGACTCTTCTGTACTTGAACCTTGCTTAGAAAAGCAAAGGGGCGAGGTTGGTGATCAGGAGGATACCGCACCGCCTGAGGAAACGCAGCAACCAGAGCCAAATCTACCCTTGGCGTTGGTGGTAAAGGCGTGTCCGGACATTCTGCCTTATGCGCAGGATGATCTGCGACATTGGCACCAACTGGTCGCCTTGGCCGGATTTGTCCGTGGCATGATGGGAATCAGTCCCGATGCCTGGGCCAAGGCGCAGCGTGCTATGGGGCCAGAGGTCGCGGCGATCACGGTCGCAGGCATTCTGCAGCGTGTGGCAGAGATCAATTGTCCAGGTGGATACTTAGGTGCGTTAACGCGCAAGGCGGAAGATGGCGCGTTTTCACCGGGGCCGATGATCATGGCACTGCTGAATACGGGGCAAAGAAGTTGACAGCTGTCAACTTTGCCCGTTGCGGGCCAGTAGGTGCGCTTATGTTGTGGAGCTTTGACAAGCGATCTTTATGCTGGTGACCGATCGCTACATTTTGCAAATGAGGAAACCACAAATGTCACTGACTAGCCGAAACACTCTGATTGGTGCGCTGTGTATGATGGCGCTTAGCGCTTGTGGTGGTGGAGACGGTCTTCGCTTCTCGGAAGCTGATCAAATGGCTGCATTAGAGGCTTGCGCGGAGCAATTAGGAATTCCTCTGTTTACGCAGCGTTTAGAGTCAAGAGATGGACCGGCTACAATTTTTGCGGTCAACGCCAACGGCGTAACGCTCGCGCAAGGGCGTGAGATAAATCAATGCAGCGGTCGTACCTTGAGGGCGAATTACACGCCGGTTTAGCCGCCGACGTCAATGTGGCCCCACGTTCCGCTGTATCAGCCGCCCTATAGCGCCAGCAGGATGTCCCGCGTCTCCGACATCTTTCTAAGCGTATTGTCCAACCGCATCGCCCAACGCGGGCCAGTCTCGCATGCAATCTCATACGCCTCGCGCAGCTCATCGGGGCGGTCCTCGGCCAGTGCTGCGATCAGGAATGCGGCTTGCGCGCGGTCCTTGGTGGATTTGATTGCATCCGGCCCGCCTTGCCTGCGGTCCGCGACGATCAGCTTGTGAATGGCAAAGCGTTCGGGCTGCGGGATCTGCACCAGCACGCCGCTGCGATAGGGGACGGCGGCCATGATGGGTCGCTCGATCAGATAGTTCAGGTGATGCAGCGATTGTGCATCGACACCCAAAGCCGCCAGTGGCCGGATCGTTTCATCGGCATCAAATGATGGCGTCAGAAACTCCACCATCAGCTCATTCCTTGTCTGTTTCCAGCGCCAGACATTGCCCGGTTTCAGGTCCGGCACGGGATCAAAGGCAAAGTCGCGGAATACGTCTTGCAGCCGGGGTGACACCTCATCATCCAGCGCCAGTGACAGCCGTTCAAAACTCGCGATATCCATGTCGCGGGTCAGGGCGGTGTCGTCAAAACGATAGCGC
>JBCCQX010000037.1:0-13797 GCA_039208585.1 Pseudomonadota bacterium
AATCGTGCCAACATTCACATGCGGCTTCGTACGCTCAAACTTTTCCTTCGCCATCGTGTGGCTCCTTCTGTTTCAAAAAGTGCGCAATGAATGCGCACCCTGCGTGGGGGTTGGCATAAACCGTTGGGTTTACGCGAATTTCGCCTGGATCTCGTCAGAGATGTTTTGCGGCACCGCCTCGTAATGGTCGAACTGCATGGTAAAGTTCGCCCGTCCCGATGACATTGACCGCAGCGTGTTGATGTAGCCGAACATATTGGCCAGCGGCACGAAGGCGTCGATGGCAATCGCATTACCGCGCGTGTCTTGCCCTTGCACTTGGCCGCGCCGGGACGTCAAATCGCCGATGATGCCACCGGTGTATTCTTCCGGTGTGACCACCTCGACCTTCATGATCGGCTCCAACAGTTTGGCCCCGGCCTTTTTCATTCCGTCGCGCATACCCATGCGGGCCGCAATTTCAAAAGCCAACACGCTCGAATCCACGTCGTGGAATTTACCGTCCACCAACGCCACCTTGAAGTCGATCACGGGAAAGCCAGCCAACGGTCCGCTGTCCATCACGGACTGAATGCCTTTTTCAACGCCAGGAACGTATTCTTTCGGCACGGCGCCGCCAACGATACGGCTTTCGAAAGAATAGCCTTCGCCAGGCTCGACGGGGCTGAGGATCATCTTTACCTCGGCGAATTGGCCTGACCCACCGGACTGCTTCTTGTGGGTATAGGTCACCTCGGCTTCGCGAGAGATGGTTTCGCGATAGGCCACCTGCGGCGCACCGATATTCGCCTCAACCTTGAACTCGCGCTTGAGGCGGTCCACCAAAATGTCGAGGTGCAATTCGCCCATGCCCTTCATAATGGTCTGACCGGATTCCAGATCCGTCTCCACACGGAAAGAAGGGTCCTCTGCCGCGAGACGCTGAAGACCAGCGGACATTTTTTCCTGGTCAGCTTTGGTCTTCGGCTCGACCGCAATCTCAATCACCGGATCAGGGAAGGTCATCGTTTCAAGCACAACGGGATCGTTAACCGCGGACAATGTATCACCCGTGGTCGTGTCTTTCAGTCCCGCCAGCGCGATGATGTCGCCTGCGAAGGCTTCTGTGATTTCCTCGCGATCGTTGGAATGCATCATCATCATGCGGCCCACACGCTCTTTCTTGCCCTTGGTAGAGTTCAATAGCGTGTCGCCTTTGTTGATCACGCCAGAGTAGACGCGCGTGAACGTCAGCGAACCCACAAAAGGGTCATTCATGATTTTGAACGCCAGGCCCGCGAACGGCATGTTGTCATCGGCACGGCGCGCGATGTTGCGCTCTTCCGTCTCGTCACCGGGTTTGAAGCCCATGTAATCAACGACATCCAGCGGGCTGGGAAGGTAGTCCACAACGGCGTTCAGCAGCGGCTGCACGCCTTTATTCTTGAACGCGGAGCCACACAGAACCGGGATGAATTTGATTTCAAGCGTGCCCTTGCGCAGCAATTTGCGCAGCGTGGCCACGTCCGGTTCATTGCCCTCAAGGTATTCCATCATCGCGTCGTCGTCCATTTCGACGGCGATTTCGACCATCTTACCACGCCATTCCTCGGCCTGATCTTTCAGGCTATCGCGAATGGGACGCTTCTCCCAGGACGCGCCCAGATCTTCGCCAGCCCAAACCCATTCTTCCATGGTGACGAGATCGATGATGCCTTCGAGCTCATTCTCTGCCCCGATGGGGATCTGGATCGGGCAAGGGGTGGCCCCCGTGCGATCTTGAATCATATGCACACAGTTGAAGAAATCAGCGCCGATCTTGTCCATTTTATTCACGAACACGATGCGCGGCACCTTGTAGCGGTCAGCCTGACGCCAGACGGTCTCTGTCTGAGGCTCAACACCGGCGTTCGCGTCCAACACCGCAACCGCGCCGTCGAGAACCGCCAAAGACCGCTCCACCTCAATCGTGAAATCCACGTGGCCTGGCGTGTCGATGATGTTCATTCGGTGTTTGGGCGTGTCCGCCGTTGTGCCATCCTCAGTCCGCTCCCAGAAGGTGGTGGTCGCCGCCGAGGTGATGGTGATCCCGCGCTCTTGCTCTTGCTCCATCCAGTCCATGGTGGCGGCACCGTCGTGCACCTCACCAATGTTGTGAGACTTGCCTGTGTAGTACAGGATACGCTCAGAGCAGGTGGTCTTTCCGGCATCAATGTGCGCCATGATGCCGAAGTTACGATAGCGGTCTAGCGGATAATCGCGTGCCATTGTGATGCTTCCTCAGAAGTATGCATTAAAAGGGTCAGGGGCCCAGCGGTTCCGCGCCCCGATCTTGATCTGGATGTTACCAGCGGTAGTGGCTGAACGCTTTGTTGGCGTCGGCCATCTTGTGCGTATCTTCACGCTTTTTCACTGCGGTCCCGCGCGACTGAACGGCGTCCAACAACTCACCCGCCAAACGCTCCTCCATGGTGTTTTCGTTGCGAGACCGGGAGGCTTTGATCAACCAACGGATCGCCAGCGCCTCGCGCCGTTCGGGGCGCACCTCAACCGGCACCTGATAGGTCGCACCACCCACGCGGCGCGACCGAACTTCAACCGACGGCTTGATATTGTCGAGCGCTTCGTGGAACACCTCCATCGGCGCGCGCTTTATCTTGGTTTCAACCCGGGTCAGCGCGCTGTAAACAATGCGCTCCGCGACCGATTTCTTCCCATCAATCATCAGATTGTTCATGAACTTCGTAAGCACCACATCGCCGTATTTGGCGTCTGGTAAAACTTCTCGCTTTTCAGCGGCGTGACGGCGTGACATATGCGTCTTCCTTCTTGCGGCTGGTACGCTCTGATGGCGCACCACAAAATTAATCGGTGGCGACGATAACGCCCCGACGCGGATGTTACTTCGGACGTTTCGCGCCGTATTTCGAACGGCGCTGCTTGCGGTCTTTCACGCCCTGCGTATCCAGCACACCCCGCAGGATGTGATAGCGAACACCGGGCAAGTCTTTGACACGCCCACCGCGGATCAACACTACTGAGTGTTCTTGCAGATTGTGGCTTTCCCCTGGAATGTACGAGATCACCTCAAACCCGTTGGTCAAGCGTACTTTGGCAACTTTCCGCATCGCGGAGTTCGGTTTTTTCGGCGTTGTTGTGTAAACGCGGGTACATACACCACGCTTCTGGGGGCATTGCTCCAAATGCAGAGACTTGGAGTATTTGCGTTTTGGCTGGCGCGGCTTGCGGATCAGCTGTTGGATCGTTGGCATTGAGGTTACGTCCCCGTTCAATCTTTTCCTACGTGCACGAGAAAACCCCATGCGATTAAGTCACTGCTCTGTCATGCAACAAAGCAAAATAACCGTAGTGTTCCCATTCCGAGGTGAACATCACGGTTGGGTTTCAGAGGGCCCGATCATCAATAGATCGCACCTTGACCGCTTTATTTCAGATGTCGACAAAGGGCAGTGCCCGGCGTCAAGATAGCGGGCGTATAGGGGAAGGCTATGAAGGTGTCAACAGCCGCAAAAGCAGGGCAATCATGCATCTCATTACACACCAAAAACGTCTTTCCGCGCCGCAATCGCCCCGGTTGGAACATCATCTGAAAAGGCCACCCAATGGAGATTATCGGACTGTGCCGCTTTTCCTATCCAGCCCTAGGAGGCTTTCAGGTAGAGCACGACAGCATCGAAGAGCGGATCGCATATCTCTACTCACAAGAACGGCTTGAAGAACGGTTCAAGCTTTTCGAAGCGGTCGCGTTACCTTGCTTGAATGCGCAGACAGATACAGACTTCACGCTCATCGTGGTGGTGGGGGACCAGTTACCGCAAGCTTACCGCTCACGCCTCGCAGCGCTTGTATCAAATACACCGCAAATCACTTTGCACGCCGAACCACCCCGCCGACAGCGGGAGGTGATGAAAGAAACACTCAACGACGCAAGATCGGTGCCTGCCCAGCCCTGCCTGCAGTTTCGTTTTGATGATGATGACGCGGTTTCAATCGACTTCGTCGCAAAACTGCGCCGCGCCGCCGCGGATTGCCATACCCTCACCAGGCAACACCGATGCGTTGCCTTCGACTGGAACCAGGGTTTTGTCGCTGAGTTTAGTCAGCAGGGGATCTCGGCAGTGGAAATGCATCGTCCCTTTTATGTTGCATCGCTCGGCATGCATATCCAGGCCAACTGCGCGCTGACAATTATGAACTTCGCGCATGAGAAAATTCCGCGCTTCATGCCCACAGTCAGCTTTGCAGACCCAGAGATGTGGGTGCGCAGCCACAATGAATACAACGACTCACGTCAGAAACCGGTAAAAGCTATCCCTGTGACGCCGTTGACCGCAGAGCAGGAAGAGATGTTTAAGCAGCGTTTTGCCATTGATGCTCACGTGGTGCGCCGGGTCTTTTCAAACCCTTGATTGGTGCTCTCTGTAGAAGGTGAAAACGCCCATGCCTACCACAATCAATGCGCCGATCTGTGTGGTCGGATCGGGCCATTCGCCAAAAATAAACCACCCCAATAACAGTGCCCAAACAAGGCCAGTGTAGCGAAAAGGCGCGACAAATGACACATCGCCCACGCGCATCACCTGGATCGAGAAATAATAGCCCCCCAGGATCGACATCGCCGACAAAGCAATCAACACGCCTGTAAGCGGCGCGATTGGCACCCAGGAAGTGCTGAGAGAGGCGAGGCCAGCAGCCAATGTCACGGTAAGTGCCGTCACCAGCGTGACCGTCATTGCGGGAACATCCGCAGAAAGCTGACGCGTGAGCAAATCTCGCGCCGTCACGCCCAAAACGGCAACCAACGCGTAAAGTGACCAGATGTTAAACCCATCCGCGCCTGGCCTGATGATCAAAAGAACGCCGAAAAATCCGATCAGAATGGCCAGGATGCGACGCCACCCAACCCTTTCGCGCAAAAACAGAGCTGAGGCGAGCGTCACGGCAAGCGGAACCACCTGCAAGATCGCGGTCAAATTGGCAAGCGGCATCCGAAACAGCGCCGTCAGGAAGTAGTAAGCGATCAATACCTCCGTTAAAGAACGCAGAATGATGAGCACCCAATCGCGCCTGCGGATATTCGCATGTATAGCGCCCAAGCGCCCTCTCGCCCCCAGAATAAGCCCGGTGGTGATCACGCCCCTAACAACCAAGAGCTGAAAGAGGGGCACAGCGCCTGCCGTGAGCTTCAGCATCGCGTCATTGAGCGTGAAACAGGCCATCGAGGCGACCATCAAAGCTGCGCCCAAGGCGTTACCGGACATTACAGCACGTCCACCACACCGGCCGTTAGACCAAATCCGGTCCAAAGCGCCTTTTTGATCTGCCGATCCGTTAATTTACCCCGCCTTCCGTAGGGTTCTGCGGCTGAATCATTGTCTTTGTGCACGGATCTGATCCACATCGGGCGGCCCACATCCGTGTAGCAATCAAAATAGGCGCCGACTTTGCGATGGTTGCGACTGTAGATGCAGATGCTCTGTTCTTTCGGGGCTACCATGGTCAAGCCAATCCCCAGCGGTCTAAATTCATACCATTCCGAAATCGGCCGCTCGGACGCGGGATCCATGTAAAATCCCCGGTTGAATCCAATGATGAAAGGGCGGGTCGTATCACGCGCGACAATCAGTGTTTCTGACATGTGTCTGATGCGCGCAATCGTCTCTGCGTGCAGCCCATCGTCATCGTCCAATCTGATCGTGGCCCGATGCGTGGTGCCGGGCTGGTCGGGCAAGGCGTCAAAGGCGGCGCGCGCTGCCTTTGAATGTACCATCGGCGGCAAGGTCACGATCTTCAACTGGGGAAGATCCGCGATCAACAGTTCCAAGCGCGCGCGCGCCGCATCGGGAAAGCACGGCCCGATCAGAATACCGCAGACAAAATCGGGATCGCTTTGCAGCGCGAGCGTGTGAAAGGTGATGTTCTCAAAATACCGAAACCGCAAAGCCAGCCGATCAGGATCATAGAGAACGGCACGTCGGGCATCTAAGTCTTCAACCGATCCAGCAAATCCCCCGATCGAAGGATAAGAAAAACGGATCAACCCTTTGATCTGTACCTTGACCGGATCTTGCTTCGTCTGAGAGGTCGCCGCAGTGCGCGAAAAGAGAGTGCGGAGGAAAGAAGACAAGCCAATACCTTTTGTCGCGCAGGTTTATGAGAACCCAATCCCCTGTTCATAAGAACAAAACCCCGCAGCGTCTATGCTGCGGGGTTTTATTGTTCACTGGGAACCGACCGTCAAAAATAGACGCTGTTACACGTCAAAGACGTCGTCACCATCGACGGGAGCCGCGAGCGCCGCGGCGGCCTCGGCCTCTTCTCGACGCGCTTCAATCACGACATTGTCCCGCTCTTGCGCGATTTTTCGCATCTTCATCGTCGCGCCGCCTGTCCCCGCAGGAATCAAACGACCCACGATGACGTTTTCCTTCAACCCGACAAGCTTGTCCTTCTTGCCTTGCACCGACGCCTCGGTCAGCACGCGCGTGGTCTCTTGGAAAGACGCTGCAGAGATGAATGACCGGGTTTGCAACGAAGCTTTGGTAATGCCCAGCAAGATCGGCTCACCCTTTGCGGGTCGCCCACCTTTTGACAGCGCTTTCTCATTCGCCAGGTCAAACTCCTGTTTGTCGACATGTTCGCCTTTCAACAGCGTCGTGTCGCCCGATTCTTGCACCTCCCACTTCTGCAGCATCTGGCGCACGATAACCTCGATGTGCTTATCGTTGATCTTCACCCCTTGCAGACGATACACATCCTGCACCTCGGCAATCATGTAATCCGCCAGCGCTTCGACGCCCAAGATCGCCAAGATATCATGCGGTGCGGGATTACCATCCATGATGTAATCCCCTTTTTGGACGAAATCACCTTCCGCAACGGGGATGTGTTTGCCCTTTGGCACCATGTATTCGACCTTGAAATCGGGATCTTCCGAGGATTCAATCGCGATGCGCCGCTTGTTTTTGTAGTCTTTTCCAAAGCGCACGTAGCCATCGATCTCAGCGATGATCGCGTGATCTTTCGGCCGCCGCGCTTCAAAAAGCTCCGCCACTCTGGGCAAACCACCGGTGATATCTTTGGTCTTTGCGCCCTCGCGAGGAATACGCGCAACGACGTCGCCTGCCTTCACGTCACCGCCGTCTTCGACAGACAGGATCGCATCGACTGACATAGGATAGGTCACCGGGTTGCCGGCCTCGTTTCGAACGGGGTCGCCATTGGCGTCGATCAAAATGATCTCGGGCTTCAGTTCGTTGCCCTTTGGTGCAGCCCGCCAATCCATGACGATCTTTTGCGTCATTCCGGTGGCTTCATCTGTCTCATCCCGCACAGCGATACCGCTGACCAGGTCAACGAACTTCGCGGTGCCGGACTTTTCCGCGATGATCGGAAGCGTGAAAGGATCCCACTCAAAGAGCTTGTCACCGCGCGCAACACTCTGGCCTTCTTTCACAAAAAGCGTCGTGCCGTAGCCTATCTTATGGCTCGCACGTTCCACGCCCTCGCTGTCTTGGATCATCAGCTTCATGTTGCGGCCTGTCACCACCGTCTGGCCCGCGGCATTTTCGATGGTTTGCGCATTCTCAAAGGCAATCACCCCCTCTTGAGAGGCTTCAAGGAAGGATTGCTGACCACCTTGCGCCACACCACCGATGTGGAAGGTACGCATGGTCAACTGTGTCCCAGGCTCCCCGATGGACTGCGCGGCGATGATCCCCACCGCTTCGCCCTGGTTCACCAGTGTCCCGCGAGCGAGATCTCGACCATAGCACATCGCGCAGACACCTTCCTCTGCCTCGCAGGTCAAAGGCGAGCGGATCCGCGCTGACTGCACGCCAGCCTCATCAATGGCATCCGACATCCGCTCATCAATGAGCGTGTTGCGTGCGACCAATACATGATCAGTGCCGGGTTGAAGAATATCATCCGCAGCGACGCGGCCCAACAACCGCTCCGCAAGAGAGGACACAACCTCACCATCGTTCACAGCGGCCTCTGCCGTGATCCCGGCATCGGTGCCACAATCGTGCATGCGCACGATGCAATCCTGCGCCACGTCCACCAAACGGCGGGTGAGATAGCCAGAGTTCGCTGTCTTCAGCGCGGTATCCGACAAACCCTTCCGCGCCCCGTGGGTGGAGTTAAAGTACTCTAACACCGTCAACCCCTCTTTGAAGTTTGAGATGATCGGCGTCTCAATGATGTCACCGTTGGGCTTTGCCATCAAACCGCGCATTCCGCCGAGCTGCTTCATCTGTGTCACAGATCCACGCGCTCCCGAATGGGCCATCATGTAGACAGAGTTCGGCTCCATCTCTGCACCCGCCTCATCTTTGCGCGCGGCAGAGATCGACCCCATCATCGCCTCAGTCACCTTGTCATTACACTTTGACCAGGCATCGACCACCTTGTTGTATTTCTCACCCTGGGTGATCAATCCATCCATGTACTGCTGTTCAAAGTCTTTGACCTGTTCGCGGGTTTCATCCACCAACGACCATTTGTCATCGGGGATCATCATATCGTCTTTGCCGAAAGAAATACCCGCTTTGAACGCCTCGCGGAAACCCATGGTCATGATCTGATCACAGAAGATCACGGATTCCTTTTGCCCGCAGTATCGATAAACCGTGTCGATCACCTGCTGCACTTCTTTCTTGCGCAGCAACCGATTGACAAGATCAAAGGGCGCTTTTGTATTCAACGGCAGCAGTGACCCCAGGCGCACACGCCCTGGCGTCGTCTCGAACCGCTTCATGATCTCATTGCCCTCGGCGTCGATCTGCTTGATCCGAGCGGTGATCTTGGCGTGCAGATGCACTTCTCCAGCACCCAGGGCATGCTCAACTTCCTCGACAGTGCCAAAGACCTTGCCTTCGCCTTTCATCCCCTCGCGTTCGAGCGTGACATAGTAAAGTCCCAGGATCATATCCTGCGAAGGCACGATAATCGGTGACCCATTCGCCGGGGACAGCACGTTGTTTGTCGACATCATCAACACGCGGGCTTCCAACTGTGCCTCAAGGCTCAGCGGCACGTGGACGGCCATCTGATCCCCGTCAAAATCGGCGTTGAAGGCAGAACACACCAGCGGATGCAATTGTATCGCCTTGCCTTCGATCAACACCGGTTCAAACGCCTGGATGCCCAAACGGTGCAGCGTCGGCGCACGGTTAAGCATCACGGGGTGTTCGCGGATCACCTCATCCAAGATGTCCCACACCTCGGGCCGCTCTTTTTCAACCAGCTTTTTCGCTTGCTTTACCGTACTGGACAGACCCTTCGCTTCCAAACGCGAATAGATAAACGGTTTGAACAGTTCCAGCGCCATCTTTTTGGGCAGGCCGCATTGGTGCAGTTTAAGCTCTGGCCCTGTCACAATCACCGAACGCCCCGAGAAATCGACCCGCTTGCCCAACAGGTTCTGACGGAAGCGGCCCTGCTTGCCCTTTAACATGTCAGACAGCGACTTTAGCGGCCGCTTGTTGGCCCCAGTGATCACCCGGCCACGACGCCCATTGTCAAAGAGCGCATCCACGGATTCCTGCAACATGCGCTTTTCATTTCGCACGATAATGTCGGGTGCCCGCAGCTCGATCAGCCGCTTCAAGCGGTTGTTCCTGTTGATCACGCGGCGATAGAGATCATTCAAATCAGATGTCGCAAATCGGCCGCCGTCCAACGGCACCAATGGCCGCAATTCCGGCGGAATGACTGGAATAACCGTCAGCACCATCCATTCGGGCCGATTGCCAGATTCCAGAAAGCTTTCCACAACCTTGAGCCGCTTGATGATTTTCTTCGGCTTCAGCTCTCCTGTCGCTTCTTTGAGCTCCTCGCGAAGTTGATCTGCCTCCGCCTCTAGATCAATCGCTGCCAGCATCTCTCGGATCGCCTCAGCACCGATATTGGCGGTGAACGCGTCCATGCCGTAAGCATCTTGAGCGTCCATATACTCTTCCTCGGTCATCATTTGACCGTAGGTAAGATCGGTGAGCCCCGGCTCAATCACCACGTAGTTTTCGAAATAGAGAACGCGTTCAAGATCGCGCAACGTCATGTCAAGCATCAAACCGATGCGCGAGGGGAGAGATTTCAAAAACCAGATGTGCGCCACGGGGGAGGCCAGTTCAATGTGACCCATCCGTTCGCGGCGCACCTTTTGCAGCGTCACTTCCACGCCGCATTTCTCACAGACAACGCCGCGATACTTCATGCGCTTATATTTGCCGCAAAGACATTCGTAGTCCTTGATCGGACCAAAAATGCGCGCGCAGAACAGCCCATCGCGTTCCGGCTTGAAGGTCCGGTAGTTTATCGTCTCAGGCTTTTTGATCTCGCCGAAAGACCAGCTGAGAATGCGCTCAGGGGATGCGAGCGACACCTTGATCTCATCGAACACTTTCTGCGGCGTGAGAGGGTTGAACGGGTTATTTGTGAGTTCCTGGTTCATATTCTATTCCTTGGAATGGACACGTTAGCTTGATGGGGAAGCCGTTTTCTTTCAAAGAAAACGGCCGGGAATTTTGAAAATTCCCGTCCCCTCACTCATCCACCTCCGCATCCAGAAGTTCCATATTCAGGCCAAGACCGCGGACTTCTTTAACAAGCACATTGAAGCTTTCTGGGATGCCCGCCTCGAAGTTGTCCTCACCCTTCACGATGCTCTCGTAGACCTTCGTTCGGCCCGCGACGTCGTCGGATTTCACCGTCAGCATTTCCTGCAAAGTATACGCTGCGCCGTAGGCTTCCAGCGCCCAGACTTCCATCTCACCAAAGCGCTGGCCGCCAAACTGCGCTTTACCGCCCAGCGGCTGTTGCGTGACGAGAGAGTACGGCCCGGTCGAGCGCGCGTGGATCTTATCGTCTACCAGATGATGCAGCTTGAGCAGGTACTTCACACCGACCGTCACCGGGCGCGAAAACTGCTCGCCCGTGCGCCCATCGTAGAGCACGGATTGACCAGAAGAGCTGAAGCCTGCACGCACCAGCGCATCGTTAACATCGGCCTCCTTGGCGCCGTCGAAAACAGGTGTTGCGATCGGCACACCGCGGGTCACGTTCTCAGCGACTTCCACCAGCGTTTCCTCGTCCATCTGGGCAATGCCCTCGGCATAGACGTCATCGCCGTAGGCCAAGCTCATCGCTTCACGCACCGGCGTCAAATCACCAGATCGACGATACTCTTGCATGGCCTCGTCCACATTCACGCCAAGGCCGCGGGCCGCCCAACCCATGTGCGTCTCAAGGATCTGCCCCACATTCATACGAGACGGCACACCCAAGGGGTTGAGGCAGAAATCAACGGGCGTACCATCCGCCAAGAATGGCATGTCTTCCATCGGCACCACGCGACTGATCACGCCTTTGTTGCCATGGCGGCCCGCCATCTTATCACCTGGCTGAAGCTTGCGCTTTACCGCGACAAAGACTTTCACCATCTTCATCACGCCCGGCGGCAAATCATCACCTCGCCGCACTTTTTCGACCTTGTCCTCGAACCGAGCGGTTAAGGTGCGTTTCTGAATTTCATATTGTTCATTCAACGCTTCAACGATTTTCGCGTCGTCTTCATCCGCCAAGGCAAGCTGCCACCATTGGCCCCGGGTGAGCTGGTCATCCAACACCTCTTCGGTGATGTCCCCATTGGCTTTGAACCCCTTTGGCCCTTTCACCGCCGTCTTGCCCAAAATCATCTGGCGCAGCCGCGCGTAGATATTCCGGTCGAGGATCGCCAGCTCGTCATCGCGGTCACGGGCAAGGCGCTCCACCTCCTCCCGCTCAATCTGCAAGGCGCGTTCGTCTTTCTCAACGCCGTGTCTGTTGAAGACGCGCACTTCCACCACGGTGCCGAAGTCACCCGGTTTCACGCGCAGCGAGGTGTCGCGTACATCGCTTGCCTTTTCACCGAAAATCGCGCGCAAGAGCTTTTCTTCCGGTGTCATTGGGCTTTCACCCTTGGGCGTTATTTTACCGACGAGAATGTCACCGGGCTCCACATCGGCGCCAATGTAGACGATCCCCGCTTCGTCGAGATTGCGCAGCGCTTCCTCGCCCACGTTCGGGATATCGCGGGTGATCTCTTCAGGGCCGAGCTTGGTGTCCCGTGCGGCAACCTCAAACTCTTCAATGTGGATCGAGGTGAACACATCGTCCCGACTGACCCGTTCTGAGATCAGGATTGAATCCTCATAGTTGTAGCCGTTCCAAGGCATGAAAGCGACGACGACGTTTTTGCCCAGCGCCAATTCTCCCATGTCGGTAGAAGGCCCATCGGCGATCACCTGGCCTTTGTCGACCATGTCACCCACTTTCACCAGCGGCCGCTGATTGATGCAGGTGTTCTGATTTGAGCGTTGGAATTTGCGCATCCGGTAAATGTCAACGCCTGCATCACCGAGCTCTAAATCACCCGTCGCCCGCACCACGATGCGCGACGCATCGACCTGGTCAATGACACCTGCGCGCCTTGCCATGATAGCGGCCCCTGAATCGCGCGCCACAACTGCCTCGATCCCGGTACCCACCAGAGGCGCCTCCGCCTGCAACAACGGCACGGCCTGACGCTGCATGTTTGAGCCCATCAGAGCCCGGTTGGCGTCGTCATTCTCTAAAAAAGGGATGAGCGACGCCGCAACAGACACAAGCTGTTTCGGGCTCACGTCGATCAAATCCACATTCTCGGTCGGTGCGAGCGTATAGTCGCCTTGCTGACGGGTCGACACCATCTCGTTCACGAAGCGCATGTTCTCATCGAGGTTGGCATTGGCCTGAGCAACCGTATGCCGCATCTCCTCAGTGGCGGACATGTAATGCACCTCATCGGTCACGTGACTGTCTTTGACGACGCGATAAGGGGTTTCAATGAACCCGTATTTGTTCACGCGGGCAAAGGTCGCCAGTGAGTTGATCAGGCCGATGTTTGGCCCTTCCGGCGTTTCAATCGGGCACATCCGACCGTAGTGCGTTGGATGCACGTCGCGCACCTCAAAGCCGGCACGCTCTCGGGTCAATCCGCCCGGACCGAGCGCTGAAAGACGTCGCTTATGCGTGACCTCTGACAGCGGGTTGGTCTGATCCATGAATTGGCTGAGTTGGGAAGAACCAAAGAACTCGCGTACCGCAGCGGCAGCGGGTTTTGCGTTGATCAGATCCTGCGGCATCACGGTGTCAATCTCAACCGAAGACATGCGCTCTTTAATCGCGCGCTCCATCCGTAGCAGCCCAACGCGATACTGATTTTCCATCAATTCACCGACAGAGCGAACGCGCCGATTGCCCAGGTGATCGATGTCGTCAATGTCGCCGCGGCCATCGCGTAGATCCACCAACGCTTTGATACATGCGACGATATCTTCACGGCGCAGCGTGCGCTGCGTGTCCTCAGCATCGAGATCAAGCCGCATGTTCATCTTCACACGCCCGACGGCGGACAGATCGTACCGTTCTGGATCAAAGAACAACGTGTCAAAAAGCGCGCTTGCCGCTTCGACCGTGGGCGGCTCTCCCGGGCGCATGACGCGGTAGATATCCATGAGCGCAGTGTCGCGGTTCATGTTCTTGTCCTGCGCCATCGTGTTGCGCATGTACGGGCCGACATTGACGTTGTCGATGTCCAGAACGGGGATCGTCGTAATGCCCGCATCGATCAAATCTTTGACCGTACCGCCGATCAGCGTGCCGTCTTTGTCATATTCCAGCGTCAGCTCATCGCCCGCCTCCACAAAGATCGCGCCGGTTTCTTCATTGATGATGTCTTTTGCGACGAATTTGCCAACGATGTGATCGAAAGGC
>JBCCQX010000038.1:0-12242 GCA_039208585.1 Pseudomonadota bacterium
CTGCATCCCGAACGCACGCTGGAAACAAAACTGGCAGAGCTGGTCCACTGGTTGCTTTACATTTCGCTGGTCGCTGTGCCGTTGACCGGATGGATTCACCACGCGGCCTCTGCCGGCTTTGCGCCGATCCTCTTGCCCATCGGACAAGATTTGCCCTTGGTCCCCAAGGACGAAAGCGTCTCAGAATTGTTCGCGGGCCTTCACTGGCTTTGGAGCAAGATTATGATCGGGTCTATCCTGCTGCACATTGCCGGTGCGCTCAAACATCAGATCATCGACAAAGATGCGACGCTGCGGCGCATGTGGTTTGGCAAAACCGAGAGCCCGGCGGTCTCGGCACATGCTGGCAATCTGACCGCGCCGGTGGCGGCGGTTGCCATCTATGCGTTGGCAACCGGTGGCGGGGCCATGGCCGGGCTTTATACACACGAAACACTTGATGCCGCCGTCGCGTTGGAAGAGGTGTCATCTGACTGGACCGTGACAGAAGGCAGCTTGGAAATCACGGTGACCCAATTCGGCAGCCCAGTGACCGGCGCATTTGAAGACTGGACTTCGGCCATTACGTTTGATCCAGAAGGTGATGGCGTCCTGGGGGATGTCATGACAACCATCGCAATCGGATCGCTTGAGCTTGGCTCGGTCACCGGTCAGGCGATGGGCGCAGACTTCTTCAATGTCGAAGCATTTCCCACAGCGACTTTCGCCGCAGATATAACAGAGGGCGAAACCGGCTATATTGCGACTGGGACGCTTACGATCAAGGACATTTCTGTTCCGCTCACGCTGCCATTCACGCTCGAACTGGATGGCGACGATGCCGTGATGTCCGGGATTGTCGCACTCGACCGACGCGCATTTCAGATCGGCAACAGCATTGATGACGAATCAAACCTGGGCTTTGGCGTAGGTATCAGCGTCAGTCTGACGGCAACACGCAGCGCGGAATAAGAAAAGGCGGCCCTGCATCAGGACCGCCATAGCAAACAATCGCGAATGCCTTACTCGGCCTTCATTGCCTCGATCGAGATCAACACCTCAACTTCGTCGCTTACAAACGGCGCGAATGCACCAACCTCAAAGTCAGAGCGCAGCAAAGTTGTCGTCGCATCAAAGCCCGCCCATGGCTTTTCTGCCATTGGATGCATCCCCACCTGGTTTAGCTTCGCATCGAGCACAACGGGCTTAGTCACACCGTTCAGCGTCAGATCACCTGTGATCAGAGCCGTGTCATCGCCTGTGACCTCAATAGAGGTTGACGCAAATGTCACCATCTCGTCTTCACCGGCACCAAAGAAATCATCACCCATGAAGTGTTCGAACCGGGCCTCCCAGCCAGTGAACATGCTGCGTACGGGGAACGATACTGTCACGGAAGAGGCTGCAGGATCGTCCTGATTGAACGAAATCTCGCCTTCGAAACCGGAAAACATATTGTATGTGGTCGAATAGCCAAGATGGTCGTAGGTGAACAAAATCTGGCTGTGGCTGGCGTCCAGAACATACTGCTCCGCCGTGGCAAAGGCGGGGGACGCGACTGCCGTTGACGCTGCCAATACGGCAGCGGTGAGAGCGGTTTTCATTGGAAACTCCTTTGTGTGATGTGCGGTCATGTCACACAAAGATAGCGCGAGATCGTTTTGAGCAACTCTACAATTTCGAACAAATTCTGTTCATCAGCCAAGGTCAGCCGACAATCTGAACATTGCCGCCTTACGCGGCACGCGCAGATGTTGTTGGCGTGACCATCAGATCGCTTGCCAGACGATCACGCAAGCTGACCAGCTGCGCTTCGGTCCCTTCTGCAACCATAACTGTTTGCGAGGTGTTACGGTATTGCAGCGAAAGAATAGCCCTGTCTGTGCTCTCATCAGTGTTCAGATAGATGCCGCCGATTGTATCAAATCCAAAGGCGCCGACAGTTGTGGGCTTGCCTGCACGGTTACAAATCACTTCACGTACTTCGCCGATACTGGTGTCTACATGTACTTCTGCCTGGGTTCCGCGACTTGCAAACCACAAAAGATAAGTTGCAAAACCGCCAAACAATGCAGCCGCGCCAAGGCGCATGGTGCCGATCCCGCCATCAAAGAACAGCGCGGGCAAAACCAAAAGACCGGCCGCTGCAGTTAGAAGGCAGACACCAAAGAAAAAACAAACCGCCTGTGCGATGGCCACACCCAAAGACGGACCATGACCGGCGCGAATGATGTAACCCCAATAAATCTCCTCGACCGCAAAACTCGATGGTTTGGCCAGTTGGTCTTGAAGTCCGACGACCGATGCCTGCATGTCCGACATGTGCATTCTCCTTGCTCGATGTCGTTTTGTTGCACATTAAACCGGGCAATATATGGGCAAGCTCAAGGCATCGTTAAGAAATCTCGGATTGTTGCCAAACGGACTCAATCCCCATAACAGCAAGGCTTGCATCAACAGGCAGGCTCTGTATAAGGCCGCATTCCCGGGCAAACGTGATGAACTGCGCAGCCTCTCGTGGATGGGACGTCCGGGGTCAACCGCCCATCCTTTGAAATGCGCCGATATATGAACTGGAGATCGCATGCCGCTATACGAGCATGTCATGATTGCGCGACAGGACCTGTCCAACACGCAAGCAGAAAGCCTCATCGAACATTTCGGAACCGTTCTTGCTGACAATGGCGGCAAGATGCTGGAAAACGAATATTGGGGCGTGAAGACCATGGCCTACAAGATCAACAAAAACCGCAAAGGGCACTATGCCTTCCTGCGCACGGACGCACCTGCTCCTGCTGTGCAGGAAATGGAACGCTTGATGCGTCTGCATGAGGACGTGATGCGCGTGCTCACCATCAAGGTCGACGCCCACGAGGAAGGCCCATCGGTGCAAATGCAGAAACGCGAAGAACGCGACAGCCGTCGCGAGCGTCGGTAAGTTAGATCAGGAAAGGATTATAAACCATGGCAACAAAACCATTTTTCCGCCGTCGTAAGTCCGATCCATTTGAGGGCGATAACGCCCCTAAGATCGACTACAAAGACACGAAACTGCTGCAGCGCTATATCTCTGAGCGCGGCAAGATCGTCCCTGCCCGTATCACCGCAGTTGGTGCCAAGAACCAGCGCAAGCTCGCCCAGGCGATCAAGCGTGCCCGGTTTCTCGCCCTGTTGCCCTACGCCGTAAAGTAAGGAACATCCCATGGATATCATTCTACTGGAACGCGTCGCAAAGCTGGGTCAGATGGGCGAAGTTGTGTCGGTCAAGGAAGGCTACGCACGCAACTACCTTTTGCCACAGGGCAAAGCGCTGCGCGTGAACGCCGCCAACATGGCGCGGTTCGAGGCTGAAAAGGCCCAGATGGAAGCCCGCAATCTTGAGACCAAGAAAGAGGCCGACGCACTCGCCGTCAAGCTCGACGGTCAAAAGTTCATCGTGATTCGTTCGGCCTCCGATGCGGGGTCGCTCTATGGCTCTGTCACCACCCGTGACGCCGCCGAAGCCGCAACCGACGCAGGATTTTCGATCGACAAAAAGCAGATTGTCCTGACCGGCCCGATCAAGGAATTGGGCCTGCATGACGTCACGATCAATCTGCACCCCGAGGTCGAGGCGACAATCACGCTGAACGTCGCACGCTCTGTTGAAGAGGCTGAACTGCAGGAAGCTGGCAAATCCATCGCGGAACTCGCTGCGGAAGAAGAAGCTGCTGCTGAATTTGAAATTCAGGAACTCTTCGACGACATTGGCGCTGCCGCATCTGACGATGAAGAACTGGCTGAAGCCGCTGGTGTCGAAACAGCACCGGAAGAAGATACTGAAGAAAAAGACGACTAAGTCTTTACCGCATGACAGATTCATCAGGCCGCTCCATCCGGGGCGGCCTTTTTCTTTGGGACTTCCCGATGGCAAGTAATCGCACCTAAACTGGATGCGCCACCTCAACGGAGCCGCAAATGGCCTATCAACCGACTGATATTCTGAAAACAGAGGCCGAAATTCGCGCCATCATCGACGGCGTACATGACGCCCAGAAAACCAAGGTGCGCGATCACCTAGACCGGCATTGCCGCGCTTGGATTGAACGTTCCTCATTTCTGGTCATGTCGACTGTCGATCAGGCAGGCCGACTTGACGCATCACCCAAGGGCGATCCGGCAGGCTTCGTTAAAGTCCTCGATGATGATACCCTCGCCATCCCCGACAGGCCCGGAAACCACCGTTTCGACAGTTTTCGCAACATCCTTCAGACCGGCCGCATCGGCCTGATCTTTATGGTTCCGAACCGCAATGAGGTGGTGCGCGTGAATGGCACAGCCCAAATCGTGCGCGATGCGGATCTGCGCGACACCATGGCAATCAAAGGGCGCGTGCCCGACTTCGCAATTGTCGTGAGGGTGGAAGAAGCCTTTTATCATTGCGGTAATGCCATCATCCGGTCGCGCCTTTGGGCACCGGATCAGGCAGCATCAATCGATGGGCTGCCGACATATGCCGAGGCGATTGCCGATCAGGCCAGTCCCGGTCTCACCCTTGAAGAGATTGAACAACGGTTGCGCCACAATGACCAAAACCGGCTTTACGATGAATAGGAAAGAAATGCAGCTGTCTGGGCCAAGTATTTCGGTCTTTGTGAGAATCCGCACAGTCCAAAGCTTACCAATACGTTAAGCTTTCATCATTGTTAGTATTTCGCGCCTCAATATTGGGGGACACGCAGACAAGTTCATTTTTTTACAGTGACAACGGCCCGCCATTATTCTGGCGGGCCTAACTGTTCTAAGGCTAACGCATCTTTGGCATACCAATGACAAAACAACAAAAAAGGGCGCCTAACCAGGCGCCCCGTCGTAACGGCGTGGCCGGGAATGCTATTCTTCTTCCAGCTTTTCGACAGCCTTCTGCAAGTCTTCCTTGCTGACGTCTTTGTCCTTCACCGTAGCCAGATCAAAAATATGATCTACAACCTTGTCTTCAAAAAGCGGCGCCTGCAGCTGTTGGCGGAATTGCGCATTCTGCTGCACGAATTCGAAGAACTGCCGCTCCTGGCCAGGGTACTGACGCGCCTGTGTCATAATGGCTTGGGTCATTTCCTGATCGGTGACCTTCACCTCAGCTTTCTGCCCGATATCTGCCAGCAAGAGGCCGAGCTTCACCCGACGTTCTGCCAATCTGATATGTTCCTTGGTGGGTTTGATCTCTGGGTGATCGTGGCCCTCCACATCAGGGTTTTCTTCATGCCAAAGCTGATGCGCGATCTGCCCGGCCTCTGCATCAACCAGTGACTGTGGCAGATCAAACTTCACTTTCTTGTCCAGTGCGTCAAGCAACGCACGCTTGGCCACCGCGCGCGACGCTCCAGTGTATTCAGACTCCAACCGCTCCGTGATCTGTGTCTTTAGCGCGTCCAGATCCTCAGCGCCAAATTTCTTTGCAAGATCATCATCGATCTTCGGCTTCTTTGGACCCTTCACCTCTTTGATCGTGCAAGAGAAAACGGCCTTTTTCCCGGCCAGATTTTCCGCCTGATAATCTTCGGGGAAAGTGACTTCGACGTCTTTTTCGTCGCCCGCCTTCACCTTCAACAGCCCGTCTTCGAAACCGGGGATGAAAGAGTTTGAGCCAAGAACCAGCGGATAATCTTCGGCCGCACCGCCTTCAAACGGTTCACCGTCAACCTTACCGACGAAATCCAGAACGACCTGATCGTCTTTCTTCGCTTGGGTTTTCTTGGCTTCATAGGTCACGGCCTGGGGGCTTTCGGCGAGGTTGTCGAGCGCTTCTTTCACAGACGCATCATCCGCTTTCACGACCAACCGCTCCAACTTGATCTTGGAAAAATCGACCTCTTCGATATCGGGCAGTTTTTCGTAAGAGACTTCGACATTCACGTCGTCGCCTTCTTTCCAGTCTTCATTGGTCATCTTCATTTCGGGCTGCGCCGCAGGGCGATCGCCGCTGTCTTCAAGATGCTTGGTCACAGCGCCATCGATGCTTTCCTGCATCGATTCACCCATCAGACGTTGGCCGAACTGCTTGCGCAACAGTGCCATCGGCACTTTGCCTTTGCGGAAACCCTTCATCTCAACCGTCGGCTGGGCCTCTTTCAGCTTTTCTTCGACCTTCGCGTCAAGCTCTGCCGCAGTGACCGTGATCGCGTAACCGCGCTTGAGGCCTTCGTTCAGGGTCTCGGTGACCTGCATCTCTCTATCCGTCCTTCGTTATTTTGGTGCGGGTGGAGGGACTTGAACCCCCACGCCTCGCGGCGCCAGAACCTAAATCTGGTGCGTCTACCAATTTCGCCACACCCGCATGATCTAAAAGGGGCAAGCCTGCGCCTGCCCCGATGTTGCGCGCCTTCTAGCAAAGGTCATTCAGGGATGCGAGCAGAAAATGAGGGGTCAAAGCCCCAGTTTACGAAAGACGTTGGGGAGTTCTTCCGGCAGGTCCTCGGCGATCAAGCCAGGTCCGAAGCTGAGCGCGCATTCGGTGTGCAGCCAGGCCCCGGTTTCGGCGGCCTGCATTGGGTGAAAGCCGCGCGCGAGGAGGCCAGTGATGAACCCGGCCAAGACATCGCCCGAGCCTGCGGTGGCGAGCCAAGGGGCGGCGCGTTCGTAGACAGAGGCATTGATGCTGCAGCGCCCAGACGGATCGGCAATCACCGTATCAGGCCCCTTGAACAGCACGACGCACCCCGCCCGCGTCGCCGCCTCGCGCGTTGCGTCGACTTTGGAATAAGCCGGGCCTGTCGTCGCGGGCGCATCCAGTTTCTCCGCAATATCGGGAAACAGCCGCGCAAACTCCCCCGCATGCGGCGTCAAAACACATGTCTCATGAATTGCCGCGAAGAGAGACGCATCGCGTCCGATGAGCGTGAGCGCATCCGCATCCAACACAACCGCCCGCCCGCTCATCAAGCCCGCCTCTACGAGGCCCGCGCTTTCTTCGCTCAGGCCCAGACCCGGACCAATGCAAAGCGCGTTGATGCGGTCATCCTCCAAGACGCCAGTCAAACCATCCGCATCTTTCACCGCCGTCAGCATAATCGCATTCAACTGCGCCGCGTTCTCAATCAAAGCTGCAGGCGGCGCACCAACCGTCACAGCCCCCGCCCCTAAGCGCAAAGCGCCACGTGCTGCCAGACGGGCCGCGCCACCTTTGCCAACGCCACCGGACAGGATGAGGGCCTGACCGTAGGAGTATTTGTGATTGGCTCCCTTCTGCTTTCGCATGCGGTTCACCAACTTGTTGGTTTTCGAGCCAGTGTAATCCGTAAGCGCAACAGCTTTGTTTGGCGGAACAAAGCCCTGCCCCTTCACCCAGCGTCGCTCAATCGGCGTAACCCCGATGTCACAAACAACTGTTTTTTTGCAGTGAGCAGGACCGACCGCCAAATAGTGCCCATTTTTTGCATCATGAAAACTTACCGTGAGGTGCGCATAGGAAAGCATTCGGTGGTCGTCACATTCTTTGAGTATCCGGCCACTATCAGCGCAAAGACCACTGGGGACATCGACCGCAACAATGCGCGGCCCTTTTGGTCTGTCCAAATCGATATAGGCACCGCGAAGCGGTTCTGAGCATTCGTCAGGGATGGGTCGCGACAAACCGGTGCCGAAAAATGCATCAACTATGATATCGGCCTGATAGTAATAGCCATGCCCGATCTCCAAAAGTGTGGTAACAGCACCCAACTCCCCCCACCGCTCATAATTCACCCGCGCATCCGGCGGTAGTTTCCCCGGATCGCCATAAAGAAACACCTCCACGGCCCACCCGGCCTCTTTCAACAGCCGCGCAACAACAAACCCGTCACCGCCATTATTCCCCGGCCCGCACAAAACAACTGCCCTGTGGCTCCCCTCAGCAAGCTCCGGCCATTCCGCGAAAATCGCTTCCACAACCCCCTGCCCGGCCCGCTCCATCAGCTCCAGCCCGGTCACCTCACCACTCTCAATCGCGGCCTGTTCAATGGCGCGCATTTGGGCAGCAGTCAGGAGTTCGGTCATGGTTTCAGCACCTCAAGTTCGTCAAGCGCCCATCAGAAAAGCGAGTTGCACAAAATTTACGCAAACCCTACGCTTTCCCCTGACAGGCCTTTGGATAGGTTCGCCCGCGAATTGTCCCTCTGCAAGAGAAATGGTCTGACCACTATCGAAACACCAGAAGGGGGAGTCGCCGGCGCATGAAAAAGATCGAAGCGATCATCAAGCCATTTAAACTTGATGAGGTGAAAGAGGCGCTCCAGGAGGTCGGTGTCCAAGGGCTCTCCGTCGTCGAAGTCAAAGGGTTTGGCCGCCAGAAAGGCCATACAGAGCTTTATCGCGGTGCCGAATATGTGGTCGATTTCCTACCAAAGGTGAAAATTGAGGTCGTCTTGGCCGATGACCAGGTCGATGGTGCCATTGACGCGATCATTGGCGCGGCCAAGACCGACAAAATTGGCGATGGCAAGATTTTTGTCTCCCCCATTGAACAAGCCATTCGCATTCGGACCGGTGAAACCGGCAACGAAGCACTTTAAACCCATACATCTGCTACAAAGAGGGACGTTATAGATGGACAACAAAGCTGTTCTGAAACTGATCAAGGATGAAGAGGTCGATTACGTCGACATTCGCTTCACCGATCCGCGCGGCAAACTGCAGCACGTGACAGTGATGGCCGATTTGGTTGATGAGGATTTCCTTGAAGAAGGGTTCATGTTTGACGGGTCTTCCATTGCTGGCTGGAAGTCCATTGATCAATCCGACATGAAGCTGATGCCGCAGGCAGAAAGCGCCTATGTGGACCCGTTTTATGCAGAAAAAACCGTCTGTATTCACTGCAACATTGTCGAACCTGACACGGGCGAGGCCTATGCGCGAGACCCGCGCGGTACTGCTGTGAAAGCAGAGGCCTATCTGAAATCCACCGGTATCGGCGACACCGCATATTTCGGACCAGAGGCTGAATTCTTTGTCTTTGATGACGTGCGTTACAGCGTGTCGATGAACAAAGTGTCCTACCAGGTCGACGCGCTTGACGGCGCATGGAACACTGACACCGAATACGAGATGGGCAATACCGGCCATCGTCCCGGCGTAAAGGGCGGTTATTTCCCCGTGAACCCCATCGACGATGCGCAGGAAATGCGCTCTGAAATGCTGTCTACAATGAAGCGGATGGGCATGAAGGTCGACAAGCACCACCACGAGGTTGCGTCTTGCCAGCACGAGCTGGGCCTGATCTTCAACACGCTGACCACGCAAGCGGATGAGCTGCAGAAGTACAAATACGTGATCCACAACGTGGCGCAGGCTTACGGCAAATCCGCGACATTCATGCCAAAGCCCATCGCGGGCGATAACGGCACCGGCATGCACGTCAACATGTCGATCTGGAAAGACGGCAAGCCGCTCTTTGCAGGCGACAAATACGCGGACCTCAGCCAGGAAGCGCTTTATTACATCGGTGGTGTGCTGAAACACGCGAAGGCTCTGAACGCGTTCACCAACCCATCCACCAACAGCTACAAACGCCTGATCCCCGGCTTCGAAGCCCCAGTTCTGCGCGCCTATTCCGCCCGTAACCGGTCAGGCTGTGTCCGGATCCCATGGGCCGAAAGCCCCAAGGCAAAACGTGTCGAGGCCCGCTTCCCCGATCCGGCAGCAAACCCATATCTGTGCTTCGCAGCCCTGTTGATGGCGGGTCTGGACGGCATCAAGAACAAGATTGATCCGGGCGCATCTTCGGACAAAGACCTTTATGATCTTCCGCCGGAAGAGCTCGCCGAAATCCCAACCGTCTGCGCGTCCTTGCGTGAAGCGCTGGAATCTCTTGAAGCAGATCACGAATTCCTGCTGGCCGGTGACGTCTTCACCAAAGACCAGTTGGAAGGTTACATGGAGCTGAAATGGGAAGAAGTGTACGCCTATGAGCACACACCACACCCAATGGAGTACAAGCTGTACTATAGCTGCTGATCGCGCAGCGATGGCAATCATGCAAGGCGTCCCAATCGGGGCGCCTTTTTTGTTGCTTTGGCAAATTTACGTAAGGCCAATCGCCCATGTTGTCCCAAAAACGCCCAAATTGCGTTCTAGCCCAAGATCATGGCTAAGTATCATCCTATTGACGTCCGTTACAAAGGACCCTCCACCGCCTATACCGGCTCCGCCAAGAAAAAGCAGATGACCAATCCTGTGTCGTTGCCAGACGCGCAATCTGCCAAGAAACCATCAAAGCCAAAGGCGCCCATGCGCAGCAATGCCAATCCCTGGAACGCCACCCAGCGGGGAATGCCAGGTCCTGCGCCGCGACCCGCGCAGCCTCACAAACCGGCGACGCAAATGCCATTGGCAATGCGCTTGCTGTTGCCCTGGCCGCTGCAGTTTCTCGCCGGTATGCTTCGCAGACTGGGCTGGGGCTGGTCGCTGGCCCTTCTCTATCTCATTTTCACATTCCTGCTCTGATGCGCAGTTACCATCCACTCGACACACGCCACAAAGCCAACAAACCAGGCGCCGCAAAGACATCGCCCAAGCCATGGCGCCATGTGGCTGATCCGCCACCCCCGCCCGGTGCGCAATCGGGCCCAGTCCGAGATAGTGAACGTGCCGAACGGCGCGCCCGCGAAAGGATCGGCAAAGAGGCCGAGCGGGCAGCCCTTGATCAGGCGCCGCTCATCGCCAATCTCTTTGGCCCAGTGGCGCTTTACTACACGATACGCGCGGCGCTGATCGGCGAACGCGCGCGTGCGCGTGGGAACGGCAGGATCGCAATGAACATCGCTGGTGCCTTTGTTCTCTATTTCCTGCTAATGTATCTTGATCGTCAATTCGGGCTGAATGAACTGCTGGGAGGCAGTGCGTCAATGCAGTCAATCGACTAACCGCCTGCCCTGGTGCCGCGCGCTGACCTGCGGCAAGTCGCTTTTCTACCAGAATGCAATGATTTTCACGGGCAAACTTTCCCTCAGGGAAAGGTGACGATCATGAACACCCATTATCGCGATACACGCAAGATCGACCCGACGCGCGGGCTACTTTTGGGCGACGGCACTCCGAATGATCAGGACCGGATGGAAATTGGCCCCACCCAACTGGCGTTCCGCGAATGGGTGGCTGCGGGATTGGACCTGCCACACTTGCCTGCGATGCGCGCTTGGCGGCATCGCAGGCTTGTCGATGCAGTAAACGCACGCGACTATGGCGGGATTTTGATGTTTGACCCGCTGAACATCCGCTATGCGACCGACAGCACGAATATGCAATTGTGGAACACACATAACCCCTTCCGCGCCTGTCTGGTCTGTGCGGACGGGTATATTGTGGTCTGGGATTACAAAAACGCGATGTTCCTGTCGCGCTTCAACCCGCTTGTGAATGAGCAGCGCACGGGGGCCGATCTGTTCTATTTTGACCGCGGCGATGGGTTGAACGCTGCAGCGGCCCGATTTGCGGATGAGGTCCGCGACTTGATCGTCGAACATGGCGGCGGCAACATGCGCATTGGCGTCGACAAGCCAATGCTGCACGGGCTACGCGCGTTGGAAGCCAGCGGCTTCACCGTCTTTCCGGGGGAAGAACTGACCGAGAAAGCGCGTAGCATCAAAGGCCCCGATGAAATCAAGGCAATGCGCTGCGCCAGCCATGCTTGCGAGGCGGCCTGTTACGCCATGGAAGATGCCGCGCGCGCTGGCGTCCCCAAGGGTGATATGTCCGAAGACGATATTTGGGCAGTCATGCACGCCGAGAACATCAAACGCGGCGGGGAATGGATTGAAACGCGCCTTCTATCCTCCGGTCCGCGTACCAATCCGTGGTTTCAAGAATGCGGGGGCCGGATCGTGCAAAACAACGAAATCGTGGCCTTTGATACGGACCTTGTCGGCGCCTATGGCATTTGCGTGGATATCAGCCGCACGTGGTGGATCGGTGACCGCAAGCCGCGCCCGGACATGGTCGAGGCGATGAAAATCGGTGTCGAACATATCGACCAGAACATGCAGATGCTCAAACCTGGCGTGTCGTTTAACGATCTGACCCACAACACCCATGTTCTTCCAGACAAGTATCAAAAGCTGAAATATGGCTGCCTGATGCATGGGGTCGGTCTTTGCGATGAATGGCCACTGATCGCCTATCCCGACAAATGGGTTGAAGGCGCTTTTGACTATGAACTGCAGCCTGGCATGACCCTTTGTGTTGAGGCGCTGATCAGCCCGGAAGGGGGCGATTTCTCTATCAAGCTGGAAGATCAGGTGCTGATCACCGAGGAC
>JBCCQX010000039.1:0-12170 GCA_039208585.1 Pseudomonadota bacterium
AATAATTGATCGCCTGCAGTCGTCAATGAAACACCGCGACCCACACGATCAAAAAGTTGGAGGTCAAGCGCCTCTTCCAGTCGCTTCAACTGCATAGACACGGCTGATTGTGTCAGGTGCAAAAACCCCGCCGCACGCGTGACACCCCCTGTTTCAGCAACCGCCACAAAAGAGCGCAAGGTCGTTAAATCGAGATTTCTCATCCATCACACCTTATGATGTAAAAACTAACAAACATTCATTTCCCTTATGCAACTACTCAGGCCATATATCAAGCATCACGATGCAATGACGCCGATCATCACAAAACGGAAAGGATAACATCATGGCTCAGAATATGTCTCAGAACCGCACAGCCCTCGGCCAGTGGTCCGTCGCCCGTGCGCTAACATCACTAGAACAGATCATCGCGGTCTCCCGCAGCAGACGTGCGCTGGCGGCACTTGATCCTGCGCAGCTCGCTGATGTTGGGATCAGCCAGCCGGACGCGCAGACAGAGGCTGCGTTACCCTTTTGGGATGTGCCTTCAAATTGGCGCTGCACGCGATAAATTGCGGCGTCTCGCCGCATCAAAGCACTTGAAAAAAAATGCTGCACTCCTGATATTCGCTAGTGAAGGCGCACTATGCGCACATCACTTGTTTATTTGGAGGTCATAAATGGCTGACGTGAATACAATCCGGAGTGCAGCCGGAGCCCGCGCCGCCGAAATCGACGCGGGATTGCGCGCGCACATGAGCAAAGTCTACGGCACGATGTCGGTGGGCATGCTGATAACTTTTGCTGCCGCATGGGCCATCTCGGGCCTGTCGGTAACGAGCAACCCTGACCAAGCGGTGGCTCAGATGGGGCCTGACACCTACCTCACAAACATCGGGTATGCGCTTTATGCCTCCCCGCTGAAATGGGTGGTGATGTTTGCGCCACTCGCTTTCGTGTTTGGGTTTGGTGCGGCCATCAACCGTATGTCGGCGGCGACCGCGCAGACCGTTTTCTACGTGTTTGCGGCTGTGATGGGTGTATCCATAAGCTCCATCTTCTTGGTGTTCACAGGCTTCTCTATCGCTCAAATCTTTCTGATTACTTCGATTGCCTTCGCAAGTCTGTCGATTTGGGGATATACAACGCAGAAAGATATCTCTGGTTGGGGTAGCTTCTTGATCATGGGCGTGGTCGGGCTGATCGTTGCTTCCATCGTGAACATCTTTCTGGGATCGCCCGCGCTCATGTTTGCAATCTCTGCGATCGGTGTTTTGATCTTTGCCGGTCTCACAGCATTCGATACGCAGCGCATCAAGACTGAGTATGTTGCGCATGCGCAATACGGCGATACAGAATGGTTGGGTAAAGCAGCAATCATGGGTGCGTTGAGCTTGTACCTGAACTTCATCAACATGTTTATGATGTTGCTTCAGCTGTTCGGGCAAAGAGAGTAGTCGACCAGCTCAGTTAACGACAAAGGCCGCTCGTTTGAGCGGCCTTTTCTATTGTGACGTAATTGAGTAACGCTCTTCAGTCACTAAGCGCTTTTCGAGTTTTCCAAAGGGATCATCATCACGATACAAGGTCGATAAAATGAAGCGACCGCGCGCATCTGATGCAGGTTAACTCGAAAGGCTCGGGTCCCTATTTGATCTTGCCTTCCTTATATTCAACATGCTTGCGCGCGACCGGGTCGTATTTCCGCACGACCATCTTTTCTGTCATGGTCCGAGCATTCTTTTTTGTGACGTAAAAATGGCCCGTACCCGCAGAGGAATTGAGACGGACCTTAATAGTTGTTGGCTTTGCCATAAAGACTCTCCTTGGGGCACAGGGCCACCACAACGCTGCAATTTCAAGCGGCCTGTCTAACGACACCGCGCAATGAGTCAACGTGAAAACAGACTTCGGCTGCGGCAAGCGCCAGAGTTTTTCAAAAACTCTGGCCGTTTTCTTTCCAGAAAACGTCTCACCAACATGCGCGCGGAGGGTCTATAAGCCGGATTCTGTCCACGCCAAAGGCGATCGATGACCATTCCTCTTGCCCTTGCGTTACCACAAAGGCTCTAGCTGCCAACCCGAACCGACTGAGGCAAAAGCAGCCTCGCCGCCGAAACGGCACGTGGTCCCTATTTGGCATTGCTCCCGGTGGGGCTTGCCATGCCGGGGCTGTTGCCAACCCCGCGGTGAGCTTTTACCTCACCGTTTCACCCGTACCACATCATCCGTGGTGGTTTTATTTCTGTGGCGCTTTCCGTCGGGTCACCCCGCCCGGGCGTTACCCGGCACCGTTGCTTTTTGGAGTCCGGACTTTCCTCTGCGCCGCTTTTGAAAAGCGACCGCAGCGGTCATCCAACCCTCCGCGCGCCTCCGCTTTAGGCGCGTCGTCACATCCAGTCAATGCGTGCTGCTCCAAATCAGTCTCTCGCAGCAAATGCCCTCGCGCGTCTTTCGTCACATCGCTGGCATGCGCGATAAAATGCTGACATCAAAACGACGTCCGCTTATTTTGCTCGCGACGCGACGAACCGAGGTTTGTCTTTAAAGCCAAACCGTGATCCCTTGCCCACATGACAAAACGCGAGAGTGATAACAGAACGCTAAGAAATGGCGCGAAAGCCTATCTTGATCAAATTTATCCGGCCCATGATACCGATGTCCTTGCCCAGAAGGTGATCAACGCGTTCTGGCCCAACGGTGTCCCAAAGCGAAAGCTGAAAAGAAGACCTGGAAATGCGCTTTGGTCGCAAAAAGATGTCCTATTAATCACCTACGGAAACACATTTGTGGACGGTGTCCATAAACCGCTCGATTTGCTCAACGACTTTCTGAAAAGATACGTCGACGGTATGATCAACGGCGTCCATATCTTGCCGTTTTTTCCTTTCACCTCTGACGATGGATTTGCCGTCACCGACTTTCGCACCGTCAACCCGCAGCTTGGCGATTGGGCAGACATCAACCGGATCGCAACAGGCGTCAACCTGATGTCTGATCTGGTGTTGAACCATGTCTCTAGCCAGGGCAGCTGGTTTACAGACTACCTGCAAAGTAAAGCACCCTATGACAGCTATTTTTGCGAGGCATCCCCCGCAGATGATCTGGATATGGTGGTGCGACCAAGAACGACGCCGCTTTTGAAACAGGTACAGACCAGCAAGGGGCCGCGTCATGTTTGGTGCACCTTCAGCCATGACCAGATCGACCTCGACTTTCGAAATCCCGAGGTGCTGCTGGAATTCATCGACATCATACGCCTTCACATCGACAATGGTGTGCGGATTATTCGTTTGGATGCAGTTGCCTTTATTTGGAAAGAGGTCGGTACGCCCTCGATCCACCTCCCACCTGCCCATGCCATCGTGAAATTACTGAGGTTTCTATGCGACTTCTCGGTTGAGCCCGTGATCCTTGTGACGGAAACCAACGTGCCGAAGGCGGAAAATCTGAGCTACTTTGGCAAGCGCGATGAAGCACATGTCATTTACAACTTCCCACTGCCCCCCTTGATTTTACATGCACTCTTAACCGGCACCGCTGAGAGACTTGTAAAATGGCAACGCGCAATGCCGCCTGCGCCGCTCGGCTGCGCCTATCTGAACTTCACCGCCAGCCATGATGGTATCGGGATGCGACCCGCCGAGGGGCTTTTGACCGAACAGGATCAAAAAGAGGTTATTGATACAGTGCGCCGGATCGGTGGCCTGATATCGATGCGCGCGCTTCCCACGGGCGATCAGGCACCATACGAGTTGAACACGACATTTTTCGAGGCGCTGCGCGAAACCACGAAAGGACCAGATACGCATCACCTTGCTCGGTTCTTGTGCTCACAGACAATCCCCATGTCGCTTGAAGGAATTCCCGCTTTCTATGTCCATTCCCTTTTGGCGACGTCCAATGACCTGGACAGTGTTAAAAAGCGCGGCATGAAGCGCGCGATTAATCGGCACCGCTGGGACTATGGCGATCTGCGCGATCAGCTTGCGCGCCCTGCTTCGATCCACGCCCGCGTGCTCGCTGGATTGCGAAAGCGGTTGGAGATACGAAAAAGACAAGCTGCCTTCCATCCAAATGCCACGCAGTTTACGCTCAATACAGGCGATCACCGTGTCTTTGGCATCTGGAGACAAAGCCTGGACCGCCAGCAGTCAATATTCGCTTTGCACAACGTCAGTGACACAACGCTTCGCGTCCCCTCGAGCACGCTGAACCTGATTGCTGATGAAGAGTGGACTGATTTGTTGACCCATGAAGAAGAGATCGGATCGGAAATTGACCTAGCGCCCTATCAATGCCGTTGGATTACGAACATGTCCCAGCGGTGATGTCATCGCGTCGGTGACAGAGGTATTGCGTTATCCCGGTGTGCCGCGTGTTGGAACCGACACAGGTTCTTTTCGCTCTGCTAATTTCTAAAGCATCCGACCTTAACCCTGAGACACTTTGCTCAAACCGACTTCCCGCCGCCCCGCAGGGCGGAACGGCGCGGCCTACAGAAACCGTTGGCCGGGTGGGTGAGAGGGATGGAATGTCCCAGGTTTACAGCCAGATGTTTTCAATAAGCACCTCAACGAAATTCTTGACTGTCATCCGCAACCGCCTGATTCATATCGGCGAGAAACCCGGGATCCGCAGCATGCACCCGGTTCCAAGTCGGGATGAAGGGCGTTTCATGAGGGTTGTCGAGAAACGTCTGCCCGGCAAGCATGATATTCTCCGCGAAAAGCTCGATCGACGCTTCTTCGCTGTGCCGGTCAACACTCAAACCATTCATCTTTGCATCACAGTAATACGCTTCCAAGAGGTCAAGCGCGCATCTGTAATAAGTAGCCTTCAGCGTCCGAAAGACGTTATTTGTAAAGACCGTGCCATCCGCGGCGAGTTTTCTGAACACCGCCTTGCAAATATCGGTGGACATTCGATTGAGCCCGGTCCGAGCGTCATCAGGGCTCAGTGACTGATGCTTGTGATCATAGGCATCCGCGATTTCGACCTGGCAAACCGCTTTCGGCGCAAGATTACGCCAAGCTTCCGACAGAACGCCAATCTCTAACCCCCAATCAGAAGGTATGCGGAGGTCGGGCAGAATACTGGTGCGCATCGCAAATTCGCCTGACAAAGGATATCTGAAGCTGCGAAGATAATCGAGGTAATCGCGGTCTCCAATAACCCGCTTCAGCGCGATTAAAAGTGGGCTCACCAGCAACCTGGTCACACGACCATTCAGCTTATCCCCACCGATGCGCGCATAATAGCCCTTGGCAAGTTGATAGGGGAACGTGGGCTGTATGACTGGATAGATCAAACGCGCCAGAAGCTCGTTTGAATAGTTCAAGATATCGCAGTCGTGGATCGCCATGACATCAGTGTCACGGCAACTGAGCATGTAGCCGATGGCGGTCCAAACATTCTTTCCCTTGCCTTGCTCAGTGGGTGCCAAACCCATCAGCTGCAACCGCTTTTCCAAGGATTGCATCCTCTGGCTATCATTCCAGATCACCATATGCTGCTGTTTCAGGCCCTTAAAAAATGCGCAGGCACGGTGAAACTGGTCTGCGTTCGCGCGATCTAACCCAATGATGATACGGTGAAGATAGTTCACCTGCGAAAGCTCTTTTAGGATGTGCGGCATCGCATCTGTTTCAAGCTCGGAATAGAGGCAGGGCAAAATAAGCGACACTTTGCGGTTCTGCGCAAAAATCTGCAGTTCACCCACCAATTCTGGATGAGACCTGATGCGAAGGTTGTGCAGCGTGGCGATGCTGCCATTTTGATGAAAATCAACCATCCGACGACAACCTTGTTTCTTCTTCAAACCGAGCGATGATTGAGAGCATAGCCGCGTTCCACCCCAAAGGCCCAGGGTCATCCGTTCGGAAAATACGCCCCGTGGCTTCCCCCTGCAGTCGACCCAACGGGGCCCGATGGGGGTTACGGATAATCACGCCGACATCGGCATTTTCCAACATCTCGATATCATTGGGAGCGTCTCCCAGCGCGACCGTTGGTGCATTGCCGTATTGCGTCGCGATCTCTTGCATACGCTTTGCTTTGGTGTGGCCGAATGAAAGCGTCAGGAATCTGCCGCCCTGCCGAACAGAAATGCCGTTTTGCTGAAGTACATGCTCAAACAAAGCGCGCTCTGTGTCGGTTCCTTGCCAAAGGCCGGGTTCTGAAAAGCAACGCTGTTGGGCGCGTGCGGCACTTTCGACCGACAAACCCGTCACCGCGACCACCTGATCAAGCCCCATGTCCCCAAAACCAACGAAATGCCGCCTAAGGTCCGATGGCATCTGAGCCAAGGTGGTTCTGATCTTTTTGTATTCAGCCTCGGCTGCCTCTGCCTCCCATCCCGTGCCGAGACAGCCTGCACCGTTCTCAACAATGGCGGGTAGGGAGGATAGGCCAAGCTCTTTCTGTATCAATACGATCTCTTGCGCCGTCTTGCTACTTGCAAGCACGAGCGGGATCGCGTGACGCTTAAGAGCGGCAAGTGAGGGACGCGCCGCCGCCCAGTCATAGGTATCGTGATCTAGAAGAGTGCCGTCGAGATCAGAAAATACGACAAAGGGGGGAGGCACGTTCATCGCGCCAGTCTACGTCACAGCCGACCAATCGCAAGCGTCAAGCACCAGGATCAACGATCAGAGACGCGCAGAACGATACCCTCACCGCCTGTCTAAGCTCAGGCGATCACGCCAAAGCGTGCAACTGTATTCGACAATGTCCGACATTTTGGCAAACCGGGACTTGATCGTCAGGTCCCGCGATGCGCCTATAGCCTGAGGCAAAAAATCTTAAGAAGGGTAACAGAGACGATGCGAACACGGAAACTAGGCGCCACCGGACCAGAAGTGGGCGCAATTGGGTATGGCGCGATGTCTTTTTCCGACATGTACGGCCCAACGGACGAGCCAAGCAGCCATGCCATCCTGGATACCTGCCGCAACTTGGGCGTTACTCATATCGATACGGCGAATGTCTATGGCATGGGAAAATCAGAATGCGCCATCGGAACCTATTTCAAAGCCAACCCAGGTGCGCGTGACGAATTTATCATTGCCACGAAAGCAACGATCACGCGCGATGAGAACGGGCACCGCACCTTTGATAACAGCGCAGAACATCTTGAGCAGGAATTGGATAAATCGCTTCAAAGACTGGGCATCGAATGCGTTGACCTTTTTTACGCGCATCGCAGAGATCCGCGGTTTTCCCCTGAGGAGACGGCGCACAACCTCGGACGGCTTGTTGAGAAGGGGAAAACGCGCGCGATAGGTCTGTCGGAGGTTGCGCCATCAACGTTGCGACGCGCCATGACAGCTTTCCCCATCGCTGCGGTACAGTCAGAATATTCGCTGTCAACACGATATCCCGATCTCGGCCTCGTGCAAGCCTGCGACGAACTTGGTGTCGCCTTGGTGGCTTTCTGTCCGGTTGGACGCTCTTTGTTGACCGACAATCCAATTCCCGCCGCGCGCATCCCAACGCTCCCTTTTTTGGCGGGAAACCCCCGCTTTGTTGAGCCCAATCTGTCAGAAAATCTGCGGCTGACTGACAGATTTAGAGCTTTGGCGGCAGAAATGAGCACCTCTGCCGCGGCGCTTGCCAATGCATGGCTGCTGACACGAGGTGACCACGTCATCCCGATCCCAGGCACGCGATCAGTTGATCATTTCCGTGAATGTGTTGCAGGGGCGCAGTTGCACCTGTCTGCTGATGATCTTGCCAATATCGAAAAGGCTCTGCCTGTCGGCTGGGCACACGGTGATCGATATTCCACAGATCAGTGGATTGGACCCGAGCGATACTGCTAACCAACCAAAACCCTGCTTAAGGTCTTAAGGCAAAACGCGCGTTGCTAGAACATCATGCAATCGGCCCCGGGCGGCAGCGGCTCCGACCCAGGGGGCAACGTCGGTGTGTAATCGAATGTCACGATTTGCGCACCGCCGTCAAAAGCGACGAAAAGCTGATTTGAGCCGGGCCGAATGGCGATACCTTCTGGATCATTCCCGTATTGTAGCAGGCTTACCTGAGCAAGCAGCGTCCCGTCCGAGGTGAATTCATATAGGCTGTTCGAGCCTTCCCAGTCGTCGACAATCAAAAGATGACCCGTCCGCGGATCGATGGCGATGCCCTGCGCCTCGGTCAGTGGTGGCGACAAATCAAGCGTATTGATCCGTGTCTTCAGCTCACCCGATGGTGTAAACCATGACAACCTTTCAGGGTCGTCTTCAACGGTTACCAGCTCACCACCAGCGGTAACTGCGATCCCCTCGGTATCCGCGAATCCACCCGTCAAACTAAACGGTGGACCCAGGGCGTCTCCACTCTTGGTTAATCTCTGGAGCTTTCCAAAGCCATCACCGACCAGCAAATTGTCCCCTTCCAAAGAAACCGCTTTGATGCGGAATAGATCACTTCCAAAGCGTCTAAGCTCTTCGCCATAGAGAGTGACCAACACGACCTCCGGGCCTTCATTCGCGATCCACAATCCGCAAAACGTAGGGTCATAGTCGAGACTTGCAGGGCGGTTGAGGTCGTAGCGACCTGTTTCCGTAAGCTCCAAGGCATGGGCTGTTGTGCCCGAAAGCCAGATCAACGTGAAGGTTAGCCAGATCCGCATGTTCGCTCTTGCTTGCTATCTGAGATACTGAGATGCGGCGCCGTGCCGATGCGTCAATGCTCTTGTCAGATCAAATGCAAGCGCACGCGCAACCAATGCAAGACGTGTTTTTCTTTCGTGCTGCCTTGGTTGCTAGTGAGATGCCTTTTAATTCGGAGACGAAACGTATTTCTTGCGCTTTGCTGGATATCGAAGCGGCGAATTGTCGGCGCCTGTGATGTTCGGAAAAGCTCGATCACCGCTGTCGAGGCGTCTGCGGCGATCTGTGCAAAATCATGCTACAGCATCCGGCCTTAAACTTGATATGCCTCGCCCAGACCAACTTAGCGCCGCCGCGTCGCGGCGGAACAGCGCGTTCCAACAACATCTATTGAGCGGGGCAGTGATAGGGGGCGGGCTGTATCAGGTTTAAAGCCGGAAGCTTTAACGACCAATCCGCGCTCTCGGGTCACTTAGCGTATACTACCCGCAAAGCTCCGTTCCTGTTTGTAAATTTAGAAACGCGCTTTGATGCATAGACCACTCAAACACCCTAGCCGCATTTTGAATATCCGCAGGCAGCGCAAGTCATGCACCCTTCCATCATGTGCATGTCGTACTGGCCGCAACTTGGGCAGGTTTTACCACGCGGCTTATCCAGAGTGACAACCTGGGCCTGCGGATCTTGCTTGAGCCCCATGTCCTTGCCTTGGATAAAACCAGTCGCAATCATATGGGTTTCAATCACCCCTCCTATCGCCGCAAGAATAGAAGGAATGTACTTACCCTGCAGCCAAGCCCCGCCGCGCGGATCAAATACAGCTTTCAGTTCTTCCACAACAAAGGACACATCGCCACCGCGCCGAAAAACAGCCGAGATCATGCGCGTTAACGCGACGGTCCAGGCGAAATGCTCCATATTCTTTGAGTTAATGAACACCTCGAAAGGACGACGATGCCCATTCAGCACGATGTCATTTATGGTGATGTAGAGCGCGTGCTCGCTATCGGGCCATTTTACTTTGTAGGTTTGTCCCTCTAACTGGCTTGGCCGGTCTAAAGGTTCGGACATGTAGACCACATCCGCATCGCCTTTCGACCGCTCTTCTAAGACTGGCGCAGACGCTTCTGAGGCGGGGGTCTCTTTCTCCTCAGACACGCTCAACACAGAACCGGTGACATCGTTTGGTCGATAGGTCGTACACCCTTTACAGCCGCTGTCCCATGCTTCCATGTAGACATCTTTGAATGCTTCAAAGCTGATATCTTCGGGGCAGTTGATGGTTTTGGATATTGAGCTGTCCACCCATCTTTGCGCGGCCGCCTGCATCTTTACATGGTCCAGCGGTGCCAAAGTCTGTGCGTTCACGAAATGCTCCGGCAGAGCGCGATCACCAAACTTGTCCCGCCACATCTGCACCGCGTAATCAACAACCTCCTCCTCGGTCTTGCTCCCGTCTTTTTGCAGAACTTTTCGCGTGTAGGCATAGGCAAAGACAGGCTCGATCCCAGACGATACATTGCCAGCATAGAGGCTGATCGTTCCGGTTGGCGCAATCGACGTCAGCAACGCATTGCGAATACCGTGATCAGCAATTGCCGCACGCACATCATCATCCATGTGCTGCATCGTCCCGGAAGCAAGGTATTTATCCGGGTCAAACAAGGGGAAAGGGCCCTTTTCCTTCGCAAGCTCGACCGAGGCCAAATAGGCCGCCCGCGCGATCGACTTCAACCAAGCCTCTGTCTGTGCAGCGGCTGCATCGGAGCCATAACGCAACCCCAGCATAAGCAGCGCATCTGCAAGACCGGTCACACCAAGACCGATCCGGCGCTTTGCTCGCGCCTCCTGCGCCTGCGCCTCCAGCGGAAAGTTGGAAACATCGACAACATTGTCCATCATGCGCACGGCCACAGTGACTAGCTGCGAAAGCGCATCTTCATCCAGCGCTGCCGTCTTTTCAAAAGGGCCATCGACCAATCGTGCGAGGTTGATTGAGCCAAGCAGACACGCCCCATACGGCGGCAGCGGCTGTTCTCCACAAGGGTTTGTGGCGGCAATCGTCTCGCAATAATTCAGATTGTTTGCCTGGTTAATCCGGTCAATGAAAATCACGCCCGGCTCCGCATACTCATACGTTGCCCGCATGATTTTGTCCCAAAGCGCGCGCGCAGGCAGGCTGCGGTATTCCTGGGTGTCAAAGCGCAAGGTCCAAGTATCGTCGGCCTTGACCGCTTTCATAAATGCGTCTGTCACCAGGATCGACATGTTGAACATGCGCAGGCGCGCAGGGTCAGATTTTGCGGCGATGAAGTCCTCGATATCGGGATGGTCACATCGCATGGTCGCCATCATCGCACCGCGACGTGAACCCGCTGACATGATGGTCCGGCACATGGCATTCCAGACATCCATGAATGACAATGGCCCCGATGCGTCAGCGGACACGCCCTTTACATCTGCTCCTTTGGGCCGAATTGTCGAAAAGTCATATCCGATCCCACCGCCTTGCTGCATCGTAAGCGCGGCCTCTTTGAGCATGTCAAAGATACCGCCCATGCTATCGGGCACTGTTCCCATAACGAAACAGTTGAATAGTGTGACCCGCCGCGCAGTCCCTGCCCCTGCGGTGATACGTCCAGCGGGAAGGAACTTGAAGTCAGACAGCGCCTGATAGAACGCGTGCTCCCAATGTAGGGGGTCCGCTTCTACTTGTGCTAAGTCCTTTGCGATGCGCCGCCAGGTATCTTCAACCGAAGTATCAAATGCCGTGCCATCCGCGCCTTTGAAGCGATACTTCATATCCCAAATCTGTTCTGCGATCGGAGCGGCGAAGCGCGTCATGGTGATTCCTCTTCGTTCCAGAGAAATTGGGATAGCAGCAAATGCCTTACACCACAACTTGCACACCCCATCAGATCAGCTACTCTATCTCGTGGGAAACGGACGAAGCCGAAGGTGATCGGGGGGCTGGAAATGAACGACATCGTTCATTTGATAAAACTGTCTGTAGGCACTGAGAGCGTCGAAGATTTGGTCGCTTGGCAAAGTGACAGACGCGCACAAACAAAGGATGGAAAGCCGCGACATATCACGCGCATGTGGCCAAAACGCGGGGCGCATATTCTGAACGGCGGTTCAATTTACTGGGTGATCAAAGGGGTGATACAGTGCCGCCAGCGCATCCTGCGGCTCGACGAACATACCGGTCACGACGGGAACCGCCGATGCGCCATCGTCATGGACCCGACCTTGATCGCTACGCAAGGTAGCTTAAAACGCCCCTTTCAAGGCTGGCGGTATCTACAACCAGCAGACGCCCCTGCGGACTTGCCGAAGAGCCGCGCCAAGGAAGAAACCTTACCACCCTCACTTAACCAAGCGCTGGCTGAAATCGGCGTGCTCTAATCACCGGACAAAAGCAGGGTTAGGGCGCTAGGCGGCGTCTGCATTTAACTGATCCACGCCATGGCGCATGCGAGGTCTACGAAGGCTTTAAAAGAGCTGATTGTTTTCTCGCACCGCAGGGCGATCCTGCGGAAGCGTTTGATCCTGTTGAAGAAACATTCGACGAGA
>JBCCQX010000040.1:0-11529 GCA_039208585.1 Pseudomonadota bacterium
AGAGAACAAGCGTCTGAAGAAGATGTACGCTGAGAAGAGCATGCAGAATGATCTGCTGAAGGAAGCTTTAGGAAAAAAGTGGTGAGGCCGTCTCAAAGACGCGAGATGGCCGAATGGGCGGTGCGCTACCGATCCGCCAGCATTGCTTTGGCGTGCAGGACTTTCTCGATCAGCGAGACCTGCTATCGGTATCAGCCTAAGCTCAGCGATGAAAACGAGTTGATTGCGGATTGGCTGGTCGCTTTGACAACCGCCAAGAAGACCTGGGGTTTCGGACTTTGCTTCCTGCATTTGCGGAACGTGAAAGGGTTCAAATGGAACCACAAGCGTGTCTACCGCATCTATTGCGAGTTGGAGCTGAACATGCGGATCAAGCCCCGTAAGCGGTTGCAACGGGAGAAGCCTGATCCATTGGCTGTGCCGGAAGCGCCGAACGAAGTCTGGTCGATGGACTTCATGGCGGATCAATTGGCGGATGGCCGTTCGTTCCGAACGCTGAACGTGCTGGACGACTTCAATCGCGAAGGTTTGGCCATCGAGGTCGACTTCTCGCTGCCGTCAGAACGCTTCGTGCGCACCCTGAACCAGATCATTGCGTGGCGAGGGAAGCCCTTGGCGATCAGAGTCGACAACGGTCCTGAATACGTCAGTGCCAGGCTCCAGAACTGGGCAGAGAAGGCTGGGATCGGCCTGATCTACATCCAGCCAGGCAAGCCTCAGCAGAATGCCTATGTCGAACGATACAACCGGACGGTCCGCACTGAATGGCTGGGGCGATATCACTTCCAAAGCATCGAAGAGGTCCAAGAACATGCCACCCGCTGGCTCTGGACTTACAACAACGAAAGGCCAAACATGGGGATCGGAGGCATAACCCCGATACAGAAACTGAAAGCAGGTTAGATTCTACTTCCGCACACCCCTAAGTTTCGGGGGGATTACCGTTACCTAAAACCAAGTTGGCGGTGCTGAACGTCAGGGTTTCCTTTGGACCTATCGCGGACAGCGGTGTGATGCTCGTGACAGACCTTGCAAGTCGTCAAAAGAACGCTGCCGAAACTGAAAATTGATTGCTGTGCCAATCCAAACTGGAGCCTCCCATCGTCTACGCGGACTGGCAAATGTCTCAAGCGGGGAAATGGTGGGTCGTGAGAGGCTCGAACTCCCGACATCTTCGGTGTAAACGAAGCGCTCTACCAACTGAGCTAACGACCCGCTTTGGCGGCAATACCTCAAAGCGCGCCGTGCCTTCAAGCCCTTTGTGCCGCTCTTGCGGTGGAGCGTGACACCCCCTTATCGCATCCATTCGGCGCTGTTAGAGCGGATACGTATCCATCTCGGGCGCAAGCGATGAGCCAAGTTGACTGGTGAACAGCGCCGCAGCATGCCATCCTGTGGCTGATCTCTCGTGTTCTTGGATAGATGCACGGAAATTCGGCCAATGCCTGCAGCGTTTTCTTGCGGTGATGCCTCTGCCAGCACCTTGCGTAGGTCTGCACCGCGCAGGCGCTAGTCTCTTGTCTCCTCAGGCCAAGGCCGATACCTGTTATCGCCAGCGTTAGCCTTCAATGGACGCAGCCGCGTGAGCATTGTGCCGATATTGAGTACGAGATGCCGCGTCACTGACCCCGTGCGCGGTCAGCGGAACGGCAATTTGGACGTAAGCCGCTAGGCTGAGTTTCCTTTCGTCTGCCCGCACCGCGACACCAAAACCGTTTATACTTTTCGCGGCGCAACGCTTTACAAAAGCTCAAAGGAAGGAAAATGGTGGGTGATAAGAGATTTGAACTCCTGACATCTTCGATGTGAACGAAGCGCTCTACCACTGAGCTAATCACCCCCATTTGCCTCTTACTGAAGCTCATGGAGTGATGCAAGCGCATCAACTATGCGGCGAAGCTCTGGTGTCATCCGAATTGCGCCGGCAGCGTTCGACGCGCTTCTCCCGTTTCGACCCTGTAAGCGAAAAACGCCCGCATCTCCTGCGGGCGCAAATCGTTAGTGTTTGCGATAGGCTAGTGGGCCGCTGTGGCGGTGTCTGTCCCCGCTGCGCGGGCGGCTAAAGCAGCTGCGGCTGCGGCATCCTCGGCCTCTTGGTCCCATTCGATCGGACTTGGTTTATCCACCAGCGCGTGTTCCAAAACCTCGGAAACGTGGCTGACAGGTATGATTGTCAGCCCTTCCTTCACGTTATCGGGAATCTCGGCCATGTCCTTCTCGTTCTCTTCCGGGATAAGCACTGTTGTGATCCCGCCGCGCAAGGCTGCCAACAGCTTCTCTTTCAGACCACCGATCGGCATCGCATTCCCGCGCAAAGACACTTCGCCCGTCATTGCGATGTCCTTTCGAACGGGTATCTTGGTCAACACGGACACGATGGAGGTCACCATCGCCAAACCGGCCGAAGGGCCATCCTTTGGCGTCGCCCCGTCTGGCACGTGCACGTGGATATCAAGTGTGTCAAACGTCGGCGGTTTCACCCCAATGGACGGGCTGATGGAGCGGACGTAAGAACTGGCCGCGTCGATGCTTTCTTTCATCACATCGCCGAGCTTACCCGTCGTCTTCATCCGACCTTTGCCGGGCAAACGAAGCGCTTCAATGTGCAAAAGCTCTCCGCCAACGGAGGTGTAGGCGAGCCCGGTCACGACGCCAATTTGGCTTTCTTTCTCGGCCAGCCCATAGCGATGCTTTCGCACGCCCAAAAACTCATCCACATTGTCCGAGGTGACGGTCACGTTGTCAGCCTGTTTCTTGATGATTTTTGTCAGCGATTTGCGGGCAACTTTTGCAATCTCCCGCTCTAAATTCCGGACGCCTGCTTCTCTTGTGTAGTAGCGGATGATGCTCTGGATCGCGCTGTCCTCGATCGCGAACTCTTTGTCTTTGAGGCCGTGATTTTTTATCTGCTTCGTCACCAAGTGCTGTTTGGCGATCTCGAGCTTTTCATCCTCAGTGTATCCGGCCAGTGGAATAATCTCCATCCGGTCCAAGAGCGGACCAGGCATGTTGTAGCTGTTCGACGTGGTCAGGAACATCACATTAGAAAGATCGTACTCTACCTCAAGGTAGTGATCCACAAATTTCGAGTTCTGCTCAGGATCCAAAACCTCAAGCATTGCCGAGGCTGGATCGCCACGAAAGTCCTGGCCCATCTTGTCGATCTCATCGAGCAGGATCAGCGGGTTGGTCGTCTTTGCCTTTTTAAGCGCCTGGATGATCTTTCCAGGCATCGAGCCGATGTAGGTCCGGCGGTGACCGCGGATCTCTGATTCGTCGCGCACACCACCGAGAGAGATGCGAATGAACTCACGCCCCGTGGCTTTGGCCACCGACTTGCCCAATGATGTCTTGCCCACACCTGGCGGACCGACCAAACACATGATCGGACCTTTCATCTTGGAGGACCGCTGCTGAACCGCCAGATACTCTACAATGCGCTCTTTGACCTTCTCAAGCCCGTAGTGGTCATTGTCGAGGATCTCTTGGGCGCGCCCGAGGTTCTTTTTCACGCGTGACTTTTTGCCCCACGGGATCGAAAGCATCCAATCGAGGTAATTGCGCACGACAGTTGCTTCGGCGGACATAGGCGACATGTTCTTGAGCTTCTTCAACTCGGTTTCGGCCTTCTCTTTGGCCTCTTTGCTCAGCTTTGTTTCAGCTATTCTTTCCTCAAGCTCGGTGACTTCGTTTTTGCCATCTTCACCATCGCCCAGCTCTTGCTGGATCGCTTTCATCTGTTCGTTGAGGTAATACTCGCGCTGCGTGCGTTCCATCTGAGACTTGACGCGCGTCTTGATCTTTTTCTCGACCTGCAGCACCGACAACTCACCCTGCATCAAGCCATAAACCTTTTCAAGCCGCTCAGAGACGGAGAGCGTCTCCAAAAGATCCTGCTTCTGCTGTACTTCGATCCCCAAATGCCCTGCAACCAGATCTGCCAGGCGCGCGGGTTCGGCGGTCTCTCCAACAGCCGTCAGTGCCTCGTCTGGCACGTTTTTCTTCACTTTGGCGTAGCGCTCAAACTCATCACCAACCGATCTCAACAGAGCTTCCGTGGTCGCGGTATCGCCTGGTATCTCCGTCAGATACTCCGCACGTGCCTCGAAAAACTGATCATTCTCCAGGTATTCTGTGATGCGCACGCGCGCTTGACCTTCGACAAGCACCTTCACCGTGCCATCCGGTAACTTCAGCAGTTGCAGCACATTTGCCAGCACACCCGCCATGAAGATACCTTCCGGATCCGGATCGTCCTCGCCCGGATCAATCTGGCTGGAGAGGAGGATCTGTTTGTCATCCGCCATCACCTCTTCCAATGCGCGCACGGATTTCTCGCGGCCGACAAAGAGCGGGACGATCATGTGGGGGAACACGACGATATCGCGCAAAGGCAATACCGGATAGGATGCGTTCATAGGTTCTAACATGCTCAATTCCTTATAAAGCAAGACGGTTCCGGTCCCTGATGAGGCAACCCCGCCGTCTCCTGTTCTCCGCCGATATGTAAACCGGCGTTTACTATTTCAATCCCGATGCATGGGACCGAAGCAAATCATCGCGTGGCAGCGCAGGAGAGGCAACCATGCTTTTCATCAGGTTTGAACGAAAACATCCACGCCCCGAGCATATGCGCCTGCCAAGTCAACGAAATCTTACGCCAGCATGCGGCCGAACGTCACTCGCGCAACATTTGTGTCAGAGTCAGGGCTTTTTGACACGAGCAGGAACGCGACTGACGCCAAACCGCATCAGATCGGTTCGCATCAAATCGGTTCTATGTCTCCCTGCGCCCGCAGCTCGTGAAATTGCTTTTGCCAAGTCTCAAATGTCTGGTTTGCAATAGCTGCCCGCATCTCTGCCATGATCTGCTGAAAATAATGCAAGTTGTGCCAAGTGAGCAGCATCGAACTGATGATCTCTTGGCTGCGAAACACGTGATGCAAATAGGCGCGGCTGTAACCTGCGCAGGTCGGACAACGGCAAGCCTCGTCCAGGGGGCGCGGATCATCTCGATGTCGCGCGTTTTTTATGTTGAGCACCCCGTGGCGCGTAAAAACCTGCCCTGTGCGACCAGACCGAGACGGCAACACGCAATCCATCATGTCGATCCCGCGCGCAACCGCGCCCACGATGTCATCGGGCTTGCCCACCCCCATGAGGTAGCGCGGCTTGTCTTCGGGCATCTGATCTGGCGCATAATCGAGACAGCCAAACATCGCATCCTGCCCTTCACCGACCGCCAAGCCACCCACAGCGTAGCCGTCAAACCCGATCTCTTGCAGCGCTTCGGCTGAGGCGCAGCGTAGATCTTCTTCCAACCCGCCTTGCTGGATACCGAACAGCGCATGCCCTGGCCGCTCCCCAAACGCTTCTTTTGATCTCGCCGCCCACCGCATTGAAAGTGCCATGCTTTCCGCAATGCGGTCCCGCGAGGCTGGCAAGGCGGGGCATTCGTCAAAACACATCACGATATCGGAGCCCAGAAGCGCCTGGATCTCCATCGAGCGTTCTGGCGTAATCTCATGGCGCGCGCCATCGATGTGGCTTTTGAAGGTTACCCCTCGTTCGGTCAGCTGGCGCAGATCTGCAAGGCTCATCACCTGAAAACCGCCTGAATCTGTGAGGATCGGCCCGGACCAATTCATGAACTTGTGCAAGCCACCAAGGGCCGCAACCCGTTCTGCTGTAGGACGCAGCATCAGGTGATATGTGTTGCCCAGAAGAATATCCGCGCCGGTTGCTGCAACGCTTTGCGGCAGCATCGCCTTAACGGTTCCAGCAGTGCCGACCGGCATAAACGCAGGCGTGCGGATATCCCCCCGCGTGGTCCGGATCACCCCGCGCCGCGCTTTGCCATCTTGGGCCAATTTTTCAAAGGTGATTAACGTCATAGACCGCGCGCAACTCTCAGCGGGCCAAGAGCTACTGCAGCTGGCAAAAACTTGCAATTCGCGACAATTAGGCCCAGATATTGAGGCGGGGCGCAGCGAAAAGGACAAGTGTAGTAGACATGGAAGATCTCATTATCGGGCTTTTAGAAGACAACCTCGGTTTTTTGCTGCTCGCCGCGCTTTTGATCATCGTCGTTTTTCAAGCCGTCAGGATTGTGCCTCAGTCTGAGCAACACGTGGTGGAGCGCTTCGGGCGCCTGCGCTCGGTGCTTGGTCCAGGCATCAACTTCATCGTCCCTTTCTTTGACCGTGTGGCGCATAGGATCTCGATCCTTGAACGCCAGTTGCCAACGGCAAGTCAGGACGCCATCACGCGCGACAATGTTTTGACCCAGGTCGATACATCGGTGTTTTACCGGATCACAGAACCGGAAAAGACCGTCTACCGGATCCGCGACGTCGACAGTGCCATCTCAACCACCGTGGCGGGGATCGTGCGCGCAGAAATTGGTAAGATGGATTTGGACGAGGTCCAGGCCAATCGATCCTCTCTCATCGACACCATCAAAGCTTCCGTCGAACAGGCCGTCGATGACTGGGGAATAGAGGTCACACGTGCAGAAATCCTCGACGTCAACTTGGATGCGGCAACCCGGGCCGCCATGATGCAACAGCTGAACGCAGAACGTGCACGCCGCGCGCAGGTAACGGAGGCTGAAGGCTCCAAACGCGCGGTGGAACTGGCCGCAGACGCTGAGCTCTATGCCTCCCAGCAAACTGCTAAGGCGCGGCGTGTTTTGGCCGAGGCTGAGGCCTATGCCACCCAAGTTGTCGCCCAAGCGATCAATGAAAACGGACTTGAAGCGGCGCAGTACCAGATCGCGCTCAAACAAGTCGAAGCGGTCGGCGCAATGGGCAGTGGACAGGGCAATCAAACCGTCATCGTCCCGGCCGAAGCGGTCTCGGCCTTTGGCGATGCCTTCAAGCTCTTGAAAGGGCGCTCCTCATGACAGCTTACTTATCTTTATGGTGGGTGTGGATCTGCATCGCTCTCGTCTTGGGGGTCATCGAACTTCTGGCACCGGCATTCATCTTCCTGGGTTTTGCCATTGGCGCTGTGGTTGTGGCAGTGATTGTGGCGATCGTTTCTTTCACCAATATCCCTGCACTCTTGGCGCTCTTCGCCACGCTTTCGCTCATCGCTTGGGTCGCGCTCAAACTCTTGTTTCGCAGACAATCCAGCGGTGCCCGCGTGATAAGAGAGGATATCAACGAGGGTTAGCGCCGCTGGTTCCATTATACGGCATGAGAAAAGGCGAACCTCAGCCCAAGCACGTACAGGCCGGCGGACGCGCATGACGGCACTGGCTGAGATGCATGCCAGGCTTTCGGACCTTTGCGCCGCAGGTGCCTACGAAGAGGCCCTACCGCTGGCCGAGAAATTGACGGCGGGGCATCCGTCTGAGCCGGTCTTCTGGTTTTTGCTGGGATGCATCCGCGTCGAACGGGCGGCCCTCGCGGGCGCGGAGGCAGCGTTCAACCAGGCTTGCGCCCTCAACCCCACTGACGCCGGCGCACTCTACAATCTGGGCGTGGTGCAACTGCGCCAGAGCAAGCCGCAGGCCGCGGTTCACGTTCTGGAAAAAGCCTGTCGCTTGGATCCTGAAAACCTCGATTGTTTGAGCAATTTCGCCGCCGCTCTCCGAGGTGTCGGACGGCTTTCTGAGGCCACTCAGCTTCTGCGGGAAGCCGTGCGCCGCGCGCCGAGGAGAGCGGCTGGCGTGCTAAACCTCGCTGACGCACTCTTGGACCAGGGCGCCTTGGAGGAGGCGCTGCCGTTGGCCCAGGCTCTGGTTGAGGCACATCCCGACAACACAGCGGCCCGCGCGATGCTCTTTAACATCAAGGCTGCTGCGGCGGATCTCTCCCGCTTTGAAGACGCTCATGGCATCAGCACGACATTCAGCGCAACCGAACCGCCAACACCGCCTTTCGCACTGCTTCACATGGAAGACGCCCCAGCGCGACAAAAGCTGCGCTCAGCGCATTGGGCCAAAAAGTTTGCCCCAGCGTCCCCAGCAACCTTCACAGAGCCGACGCGCTCAAAAATTCGCATCGGTTACTTTTCGGGCACGTTTCACGATCATCCAATGCTCTACCTTACGGGAGGCCTTTTTCGAGAACATGACCGCACCAGTTTCGATGTCTTTGCATACTCACTCGGCTCTCCACGGACCAGCGACATCGCCGCGGCGGTGCGCCCCTGCTTCCGACGGTTTCGGGACGTCTACGCTTTGTCGGACAGCGAGATCGCCGCTCAGGCCCGGCAGGATCGCCTCGATATCGCGATTGACCTCGATGGGCCAACGAAAGGCGCGCGGCTCGGGGTGTTTGCTGCCGGTGCCGCACCGGTGCAAATCAGCTATTTGGGGTATCCCGGTACAATCGCGGCACCCTTCTTCGATTACATTGTGGCCGACGCAGTGGTCATCCCGCCCCATCTGCGCCCCCACTACACTGAAAACATCCTCTTCTTGCCGCACAGCTACCAGCCTGTTGACAGCGCCCGCGCACAATCTCGGCAAAGCACAACACGGGCGGATCACGGCCTAAGCGAGGCCGCTTGTGTCTTGGGATGCTTTAACACACCGATGAAGCTTGGCGCTGAGGAGTTCAACATTTGGATGCGGGTGATGCGGAAAGTACCGCGCGCTGTGCTTTGGCTGCTGGAAGCCCACCCCCTTGCCACCCAAAATCTACGGGGCGCGGCGCAAGCCTGCGGTATCGACCCCGAAAGGCTGATTTTCGCGCCGCGCGTGGCACAACGGCCGCACATCGAACGCCTGCGCCACGCAGATCTCATGGTGGATACGTTTTTCTACAACGGGCACACCACCACCAGCGACGCGCTCTGGGCCGGTGTGCCTGTGCTTACCAAAGCCGGAGAGCAGATGGCCGCCCGCGTTGCCACCAGCATCCTGACTGCGGCCAACATGCCGCAGCTCGTGACAGCAACTGCCGAGGACTACGAGGCGAGGCTGCTCCGGCTGCTCGAAGCGCCGAGCGCGCTTGCAGATCTCAAATCGCAAGTCGCGCAGCACCGCCAGACTGCGCCGTTTTTTGATACCCAACTCTATACGCGTGATTTTGAAGCGGGGCTGCGAGAGATTCATCAGGTGTCGAGGGGGGGCCCGCTTAGAGACATCATCGTGAAATCGGGGCGCACGGGCCCTGAGGCCGGATAGGATGGCTGGAGCAACGGCTCTAGACGGTGGCAGCGTTGCGACATATATCCTGAGCAGCAAAAAGGATCAGAGCCATGACCGACGGATCTGCACATCTCGAAGGCGCGCCGCTCATTGCGCCGTCAAGCACCGATCATCCGCTTTTCGAAAGCGTTGTCGAGGCGTGCCGGACTGTTTACGACCCCGAGATACCAGTGAACATCTATGAACTGGGACTGATATACACGATTGATATCGACGGTGAAAATGCGGTTGATATCAAGATGTCGCTGACCGCCCCGGGTTGCCCCGTTGCTGGTGAAATGCCGGGCTGGGTCGCAGATGCGGTTGAGCCGTTGCCGGGCGTCAAGCAAGTGAACGTCGAACTGGTGTGGGAACCGCCCTGGGGGATGGACATGATGTCGGATGAGGCACGGCTGGAACTCGGCTTCATGTAAGCGCCGCCAGGCAAACGGGCAACTTTGCACCTCCTTCACGACAGCACTGCGCTCACCCAATTGTAATGCTCTTGTTACGCTTTGGACGCAAACTGCTCTTCACAAAGGCACATCATCTGCGTTAACCTTTATTAACGCGATCCAGTCACGTCCGATCTGTTTCAGTTGCCTTCGGCGCTTTAAGCACGCTTTTTTGCGCGATGGCCACGTTAACGCATTTTCGTTTTAGAAAGGTTTGATTGGCACAAGCGAAAGGTATTGCATGGTCCTCTAAATCCCCCCAGAGGTCACATGCAGCGGCAGGGCTTGAGTTTGCCCTGCCGCCCTATTACTTCTGCCTTGAAGGAGTTTTTCTCATGTTTGGTATTCCGGGCAAGCAAGCTGTAACGATCACCCCAAAGGCGGCCGCGCAAATCTCCAAACTTATGGCCTCCGCGGGGCATGCAGGGTTGCGCATCGGCGTCAAGAAAGGCGGCTGCGCGGGCATGGAGTACACCATGGAGTACGTGGATGAGGCGGCAACCGGCGACGAGGTGGTTACACAAGATGGTGCCTGTGTCATGATTGCGCCCATGGCGCAGATGTTTCTGTTCGGAACTGAGATTGATTACGAGACGTCGCTGCTCGAATCTGCTTTCAAGTTTAACAATCCAAACGTGACTGAAGCCTGCGGCTGCGGCGAATCGATCAAATTCGATCCGGCCCTTTCCGCAAAATAGCACCGTTCAGCGGATCACGCCCTTTCACTCGGCCAACCCCCGCAGCGCAGTGCGTTGCCAGCTCGGCAAACCGATGGTAGCTCTCCAATCAAAGCAGTGAGAGGTAGCGATGCGTCGGAAGATTGCGGCTGGAAACTGGAAAATGAATGGGCTCCAGCAGGATTTGGCTGAGCTTGCAGCAATGGCCAGTACGCTGCCAGAACGCCCGCCGCAGGTGATCATCTGCCCTCCCACGCCCCTGCTGGTGAGCGCTGTCCATCAAGCAGGCCCAATCGCCATCGGAGCGCAGGACTGTCACATCGAACAAAATGGAGCATTCACCGGCGATGTTTCGGCGGTCATGATTGCGGACACAGGTGCGCGCTTTGTAATCTTAGGACATTCAGAGCGACGCGCAGGTCATGGAGAAACGAGCGCTGAGGTGCGCGCAAAAGTAGCCGCAGCCCTCGGCGCTGGCTTGGATCCGATCATTTGCATTGGCGAAACACTTGAAACGCGCGAGGCCGGCGAAACCCTGAGCCTGATCAAGGACCAGCTTGTGCAATCGCTGGCTGACACACTGGATCCCACCAGGGCAATCCTGGCCTATGAGCCCGTTTGGGCCATAGGGACGGGTAAAGTCGCCTCTCCGGCGGAGATCGGCGAGGTGCATGATTTCATTCGCGCCACGCTTTCTGACATCTACACGCCTGAGGCTGCTCAGACGATCCCCCTGCTCTACGGCGGGTCAGTGAAGGCAGACAACGCCAAGAGCATCTTCGCCACCGAAAATGTGGACGGCGCGCTTGTAGGCGGTGCATCGCTCAAAGCGTCTGACTTCACGCCGATCATCAAGGCCCTCGCCCATAGCACCGGTTGATCGTAGGCGGTGCAGTGTAAGCACCTTGGAACTCAAGCTACACAGTGATCAGCGCTCAGCACGTGCAGCCTAAAGCGTCGCGCCTTAAACCTGAGGTAAATCGCTCCGAATAATGCACCCGCGCAACAGGCACTGTTGCGCCGCGCCGTTCCGCCCCCACGGGGCGGCGCGATTGCGCCACCCCTCGGAACGGCGCTTCTAAATGTCTGTTGAGTATCTCAGGTTTAAGGCGAGTTGGTTTAAAGCATCCGACTTTTAACCTGAGACATATCCGGCAGCCTTGAAGTAGTTCCAGCATTCCTGGGTCGTGTAAAGATCGCAGATTTCCGTGAGAGCTTGGAACATATCGGTGAATGTTCGAGCTCCGATCCTGCG
>JBCCQX010000041.1:0-11380 GCA_039208585.1 Pseudomonadota bacterium
GATCGAAAGGCACCAGCAGCTCTGTCACCTCACCCGCGTCGATCAGTTTTTTCACCGCGCGCGGCGTCACTTTTTTGCCGGCCTCAAACAGCACGTCACCAGAGGCCGCATCGATGATGTCAAAGGTTGGTCGCGTACCCCGGACACGTTCCGGAAAAAACGGCGCGACCCAGCCAGAACCGTCTTTCAACGTGTAAGTGACCGTCTCATAATAGGCATCCATGATGGCCTCTTGATCAAGGCCAAGCGCGTATAGCACCGTGGTCACGGGCAGCTTGCGCCGACGGTCAATGCGGGCGAACACGATGTCTTTGGCGTCGAATTCGAAATCCAGCCATGACCCACGATATGGGATGATCCGACAGGCAAAAAGCAATTTGCCAGAGCTGTGGGTCTTACCTTTGTCATGATCAAAGAACACGCCAGGAGAGCGATGCATCTGGCTGACGATCACCCGCTCTGTGCCATTCACGATAAACGTACCATTCGGCGTCATCAAAGGCATGTCACCCATGAAGACATCCTGCTCTTTGATGTCTTTGACAGACTTTGCGCCGGTGTCTTCATCCACGTCGAACACGATGAGACGGAGTGTCACCTTCAAAGGCGCGGAATACGTCATGTCACGCTGCTGGCATTCCTCCACATCGTACTTTGGTTTCTCAAGATCGTACTTCACATATTCCAGAATGGATGTTTCATTGAAATCCTTGATCGGGAAAACCGACTGAAACACGCCCATGATGCCTTCGCCGTCTGCCGGCGTTTCACCATCGCCAGAGTTTAGAAAAAGATCGTAGGAGGATTTCTGCACCTCGATGAGGTTTGGCATGTCCAGAACTTCGCGGATCTTGCCATAATATTTGCGGAGACGTTTCTGGCCGAGGTAGGTCTGTGCCATATATCGTGATACCTTTCGCATGTCTTATCCGATCGTCACCGCCGGGGCCGCGGTGCGCTCGTCAAAGTGGATCGGTTCGGTCAATGCAGAACTGCGTCCCACGGCAGTTCTTCCGACCTGAGAACCTTTCCAGAGAGATGCTCTGCTAAAAGCATCTTTCAAGACAGGTAAGGCCGGGCAAAGCGAACGCTTTACCCAGCCCCTATCTATACGGTGCCGGAAAACGCCACGTTTTCCGGCCGCTTTCTTTGCAAGAAAGCGAAACGCGGCAACCTTTAGGCCAGTTCGACCTCTGCACCGGCTGCTTCAAGCTTGCTTTTGATCTCCTCGGCCTCTGCTTTTTCGATGCCCTCTTTGATCTTACCGCCCGCCTCAACCAGATCTTTTGCTTCTTTCAAGCCCAGCCCTGTGATGCTGCGAACCTCTTTGATCACGTTGATCTTGGAAGCGCCTGCGTTTTTCAAGACGACGTCAAACTCGGTTTTCTCCTCCGCCGCCTCGCCAGCGCCACCGTCTGCAGGGCCCGCCATCATCACAGCGCCACCGGCTGCAGGCTCAATGCCGTATTCATCCTTGAGAATTGTCTTCAACTCCTGCGCTTCCAGCAGGGTGAGACCAACAATTTCTTCCGCTAACTTCTTCAGATCAGCCATTTTACTCTTTCCAATTCAAGTAGATGTGTTCTAGCGCGATATCTTTCAACCCGCCCGTAAAACGATTGCTTACGCAGCCTTGTCCTCGATCGTGGACAGGATGGATGCGATATTGCTTGCAGGTGCGCCAATGGCCCCGGCGATATTGGACGCGGGTGCCCCGATACATCCCACGATGGACGCAATAAGCTCCTCGCGTGATGGCATCTTGGACACGGCTTCCACACCGGCAACGTCCAATGTGTTCTCACCCATCGCTCCGCCAAGGATCACAAGCTTCTTGTTTTCCTTTGCGTAGTCCTGAGCCACCTTGGCCGCGACCACAGGATCCTCAGAATACGTGAGAACCGTCATCCCTGTCAGCAAATCCGCGATGCTTTCGCATGGTTTGCCGACGAGGGCGATTTTGGCGAGCCTGTTTTTGGCAACACGCACGGCCCCGCCCGCGTCACGTGCACGCGCGCGCAGGTCCTGCATTTCAGCAACTGTCATACCGACGTAGTGGGCCACCACAACGACGCCAGAGCTTTCAAAGATCTGGCCGAGCTCTTCGACCAATGCTTCCTTTTGTGCTCTATCCACAGTTTCACTCCAGTAAGGAAGGGTTTCCCCTCCAGCTCAATTCTGCCGGAACATTGTAGCCCCGACTTTTGGGTCCTTACGGGGTCCTGCGTCTCGCTGCGGTATGCCCATGGACATCCGAAGCTAATCTGCCGCCTCCCGTCTCAGGCAGGAATTATGTTGATCAGATCACCAACACCCACCGTCTCGGACGAAAAGCAGGGCGTAAGAACGAATCAACACGCCTTGCTTACACAGCGCATAAACCGGGCACGCGACGTTTCCAACCCCATCCATCCTGCGTGACAGGACTAATGCCGCTTTTTTCTCGTGCGATTGTCTCCCTTGGGCTCAAACTCCAGCAAAACAGCGATGAGTTTCTCGACTCTTCGCTGCCGCGTTTCCGGCCGTTTTGCTTGGTTGATCTCATGCAGAAGCCTCCGCTTTCTGCCAACGGTGAGAGACGCCCATGCTGCACTCACGCCACCAAACTGAACCGCGTTGACGACATCTACCGGCACGTCGAGCTCATCTGGATTGGCAGGCCTTAGTCGCACGTCTAAGGATTCGTCCGGTTCTATGCCTGCCTGCTTCAGCAACGCCTTACCCGTGTAAACAAATGTGCCGTCGAAGACAGGCGCCTTCGTCAAAGCCAGGTTAAAAGGATGATCGTTCAGTTCAATTTCTACCCGACGCACCCCTTGGTCATGCAGCGCTGTGGCAATGTGATCCGGGATCGGCAGAATTGTGTATATATTTTTGCCCCAGATCATGGGCGCAACGCGTGCCTCAAAGCTTACCCAGTCCGCCATTGCACTCTCCAAGCGTTTGAACTGGTCTTGAGAAATACGTTGTCGCGAAAGCGCCGCAAACAATTTGCTGGGTCTGTGCCTAAAAAGAGCGAGCGCTGCAGGTTTGCAGCGCTCTGCCCAAAAAGCTCGAGGAGGTAGGGCGCAGGTTACTCGCCTGCGGCATTATCCACTGACACAGATATTCCGGGACCCATAGTGGAGCTTAAGTTGATCTTTTTCATGTAGGTGCCTTTGGCGCCCGTCGGCTTTGACTTTGCCACAGCCCCCACGAAGGCGCGGATGTTTTCGACCAGTTTGCCTTCGTCAAAGCTCAGCTTGCCGACGCCTGCGTGCACGACACCGCCTTTTTCGGCTTTGAACTGCACTTCACCGCCTTTGGCAGCTTTCACAGCGTCTGCTACGTCCATAGTCACCGTGCCCACCTTAGGGTTTGGCATCAGGTTGCGAGGCCCCAGGACTTTGCCCAGGCGGCCCACGATAGGCATCATGTCAGGTGTCGCGATGCAGCGGTCGAATTCGATGGTGCCGCCCTGGATGGTTTCCATCAGGTCTTCGGCACCAACAATGTCCGCGCCTGCCGCTGTGGCTTCCTCGGCCTTTGGGCCACGGGCGAACACAGCCACGCGGACCGTTTTGCCCGTCCCGTTCGGCAAACCCACAACGCCGCGCACCATCTGGTCCGCATGGCGCGGGTCCACGCCCAGGTTCATGGCAATCTCCATGGTTTCGTCAAATTTGACGCTAGAGTTTGCTTTGATCAGCGCAACCGCCTCTTCCACGGTCAAATTCTCTTTGCCCACAAAAGCCTCGCGAGCGGCGCGAGCGCGTTTTCCGAGTTTTGCCATCTTACTTCACCTCAATGCCCATAGACTTGGCGGAACCAAGAATGATCTTCATCGCCTGATCAATGTCGTTTGCCGACAGATCGGCCATCTTCGCTTCTGCAATCTCGCGCAGCTGCTTGGTGGTCACGTGGCCGACAACCTCACGGCTGGGGGTCTTCGCACCGGAAGACAGCTTCGCCGCTTTTTTCAGGTAGTAAGACGCAGGCGGCGTCTTGATGTCCATCGTAAAGGACTTGTCCTGGTAATAGCTGATCACGGTGGGGCATGGCGCACCAGGCTCCATATCACCAGTTTTAGCGTTGAACGCTTTGCAGAATTCCATGATGTTGATGCCGCGCTGACCCAGCGCGGGGCCAACGGGGGGGGATGGGTTTGCTTGTCCCGCAGGGATTTGCAACTTCATCGTACCGACGAGTTTCTTGGCCATGGGCCATCTCCTTTTCCAACCCTTTGGGACGCGTCCCACAAGGTCTGTGTTGTGTGGTCCGGTTCGGTGCCGCGGCCCCTCGCCTCCCACATAGATGAATCGCACTGCCGCGATCTGCGCGGGCTACAGCGGCTGGACCGATTTGGCAAGGCACGAGGTGTGCAAACACTTTGGCCAGCGCTCTTTATCAGATCCAAGTAATCTGAGAGTGTTACACCACATGTCAGCCCACAGAGGGACAGAAATGGTAATGGACCGACGAACATTTACGAGACTTGGCGCTGCGTTCATCGCGACAAGCCCCGCCATCCTTCGCGCGCAAAAGCCAAAACGTGTAATCGTCATCGGTGCGGGTGCTGCCGGCATGACCGCCGCCTATCACCTGAAAAACGCGGGCGTTGACGCGCAGATATTTGAGGCCTCAAACCGCATGGGTGGTCGCGTCAAACGTACGAAGGCATTGTCAAACGTGCCGCTGGACCTGGGCGCTGAGTGGATACACACAGACCCAACCGTGCTCGGAGAGATATTGGGCCAAGGCGCGACGTCTTTAGGTGTCAAAACCATCGCCTACGCTCCGCAAACCTTCCAAGTTTGGAATAACGGGAGGCTGCAGAACTTCAACGCGCTCAGGCATTTCTATGAAGAGGTCAAATTCTTCGACACGACCTGGTATGGCTTCTTTGAACGGTTAGTGATGCCGCAGATCAAAAACGACACACGTCTCAATTCCCCTGTTTCGTTTGTTGAAGCGCACAGCGGCGGCGTCAGTATCAAGCTTAAAGACGGTCAAGTTCATGAAGCGGATAAAGCTATTGTCACCGTTCCTCTTTCCGCGCTTCAACAAGGTCAGATCAAATTCTCGCCGGGCATGAAAAATGCCAACCTACGCGCTTTGAAACGCGTTCCTTTTGGCAGCGGCTTCAAAGTCTTTCTGACATTCAAAGAGCGGTTCTATCCAGACATACTAACCGAGGGTACGCGACGCGACGCGATGCAAGACGCATGGTCCTCAAAGCTCTATTATGATGCCGCGTTCGGAAAACCGACCCGCGACAACATCCTTGGCTTGTTCACAGTAAGCGAAGGGCCGCTCTTGCGGGCGGGGATGAATAAAGCAGCGCTGACGAGATCAATCTTGGCCGAGTTATCGGATGTCTTTGGTAACGTTGTTGCGGACAGCTTTATTGAAAGCGTGGTCCAGAATTGGAGCCAAGAACCGTTTGTCAACGGATCCTACTCCATGTCAGACGCCAGCAATCAACACCTCTCAGATCTGCTACGCCCCATAGAGGGGCGCATCTTTTTCGCCGGAGAGCTGCTTGGTGGCGATAACCGTTCAACCGTCCACGGCGCCGCGTTTTCGGCCATGAAGGCTGTTGCAGAAAGCCTTGAAGCGTGACCCGTTGCGTCAGGTCTGTTTGATCACCTGTGTATACTCAAGCTCGACAGGGGTTTCTCGGCCAAATATCGACACCGAGACTTTCAAACGTTGATTTTCTTCGTCAATTTCCTCGATCATTCCATCGAAGTCTTCAAACGGACCATCGCCCACTTTCACCTTCTCACCAATCTCAAAGTGGATCAGCGTGCGCGGCGCATCTTCGCCCTCTTGCACGCGACCCAAGATGCCTTGCACCTCGGCATCTCGCATCGGCATGGGGCGCCCTTGTGGACCTAGAAATCCTGTCACCTTGTTGATCGAATTGATCAAGTGATATCCCTGATCTGACATTTCCATGTGCACCAAAACGTATCCAGGCATGAAGCGACGTTCAGTCGTCACTTTCTTGCCCCGCCGCACCTCGATCACCTCTTCAGTGGGCACCAAAACCTCGTCAATCTCACCCTCCAGCCCCTGATCAGCCACGGAGGTGCGGATCTGTTCTGCGATCTTCTTCTCGAAGTTGGACAGAACGCTCACTGAGTACCATCGTTTCGCCATATCAGATGAATTCCCCGCGATTTGTAAGTCTATGGCCCGAGCTGCTGTCTGATTCGACCCATCGTCACTTCAGGATCGCAACTAGGCTAAGCAGGTTGTGGCAATATCGGCAGTCGTTGAAGGTTTCAACCCATCGCAGGCCAGGCTTTGTAGTATAATACGGCCCAGGCAGGCTAGCTAAAGAAATTGAGGACGCCTTGAAGCCCTCCGCGGATCAAAATGTCAACGATCGCGAAGAAAACGGCGGTCAAGGCAGACAAAATGAAAACCATTATGGTGGTTAGCATCACCTCTCGTCGTGTCGGCCACACCACTTTCGCAACCTCAGCCCGGACCTGCTGAATGAATTGAAGTGGATTTGTCAGTGCCATAAATGCGCGTCCTCTTTACTCCAGCGCAGTTAACGCTTCTGCCCTCTGGTTTCAAGACTCTCCACTTGCGACGCCAAAACCGCAACCAGAACACAGGCACCACCGCACAGCGTCGCCAGCGACGGCCAAGTTCCCAGCAGCAGCAAGGCCAGAAAAGGCGCCAGCGGAAGTTCCAATATCGACAGCAGCGCCGTCTCCGCCGCGGGAAGGCGGCGTGCACCTTCTGACAGCGCAACAGAAGCAAACGCGAAGAAAAGGCCAAAGAAAATCAGGATCGGCAACTCTCGCAAGGGCACTTCAAAAGGTGCGCCAAAAATCACCGCCGTCGGTAAAAGCAGCAGCGATGCGACAGCCGCCGGAAATGCTGCGGGCGTTTGCGGAAACCTCCGATAGATAACCATGCTGGCGGCCATCATCATAGTCATCCAAAGTGCCAAAAGATCACCCCCGGTCCCACCACCGCCCCAAGAAGCGGAAAAGATGATGAAAACCCCTGCAAAGGCCAAAACGCTTGCTGATGCGACGCGACCGGTGGGCGGTTCTGATATGAATATCCAAGACAGCAGTGCAGCCACCAAGGGCGCTGCGCCATAGATAAGCGCGACATTCGCCACGCTGCTCAGCTTGAAAGCCGGAATGAAAGCGGCCGTGCCAAGGACAAGCAGAACAGCGACCAGCACGGCAGGTTTTGTTTTCGACGCCCGCGCCTCAGCAATCAACCGGCCGCGCCAAAGCAGATATAGCACCGTAAATCCGGCCGCTGCAGCACCACGCCAGAAAATCACGCTCCACGCGTCGGCAGTTACGCCTTTGGTAAAAACCCCTGCGGTACTGAAGACCAAGGCCGACAACACCACGAGCACGACGCCAACCCGCCGCTGTTGGTCCAAGGTGATATCTCGACGCATCCGTGCCTCCGTTTTCCGATGGTGCGGCGATATCAAACGGCTGCTGACACCACTGTGTCAGCAGTGATATGGTCAACCGCTGAAAAATCGCGGGTGGATCCGATGGCAAAATCGACACGTCTTTTCGAAATCATTCAAATGCTGCGGGCGGCGAAATCACCCCTTCTCGCCCGTGATATCGCAGCACAGCTCGAAGTTTCAGTGCGGACGGTCTATCGCGATATCGCAAGTCTGCAGGCGATGCGCACCCCAATCTACGGAGAGGCGGGCATCGGTTATGTCATGCGGAAGGGATACGATCTGCCCCCGTTGAACCTGAACGTTGAAGAGGCAGAGGCGATCGCGGTTGGCTTGACGCTTGTCGCTCGAACAGGCGACGCCGGTCTTTGGCGCGCCGCCGGGCAGGCAGCACGTAAATTGGAAGAGGTAGCACCGGCAACGCAACGTTTGGTGACATCTGCCTGCGGCGTGGAAGATGTTGGCATGATTGACTTGGCGGCAGTGCGCGCTGCAATCCGAACAGAACGCAAGATGATGATCACCTATCGCGACGCCAATGACCAAAGCACAGACCGCGTCATCTGGCCCTTGGTGCTCATTTACTACGTGAATACCGCCAATATCATCGCTTGGTGTGAATTGCGCCAGAGCTTACGCAGCTTCCGACTTGAGCGCGTGACAGCTTGGTCACTGAGCGAAGATAGCTTCGTCGGTGAAGGAGAACGGCTGCGCAGCCTTTGGGAGGCTACCGAAAAAATGGACGCCGTGACAACCAGGGCGATGTAGGCGGCTTCCGCAACTGACCGTTAAAGCGTTTCGACCTCAACTTGAGGTATACCGCATCACTTTTCGCGTTCGACCGAAGTGGCATCAGCGCGCAATTGATCCAGGTTCAAGTTGAAACGCTCTTGTTATGGCAGGGGCTGAGGGACTCGAACCCACGACCCTCGGTTTTGGAGACCGATGCTCTACCAACTGAGCTAAACCCCTACGCACTTAGTGGGTAGTTGCAAACAGGCCCGTGATCAAGAGAAGATCGCCGATTGAACGCAGAAGGGCTGGCATCCCCCGACAAACCGAAGTCTTTCAAGCACGCCCTCATGCGACAGCGCGAGACACCGCATAATGCGGGCTCTGCACAACTCCCGCGTCAAACAGCTGAGAAATTTCCGTATCCGTCATGCCAACGACATCACCCAACACTTCCTCGGTATGTGCGCCCAGTATCGGTGCTTTGGCTGCCGCTGGTCGCTGGTTTGCCGAGAATTGCAGCGGGCTGACAGGGACGGGGAAAGTACCCAGCCCGGGTTGATGCAACATTTCAAAGAGCGGGTTATCAGTCGATAGATCAGGATCTTCTGAAACCGCTTCTTTGACACTGCGGAACCAAGACCAAGTGACCCCCACATCGTCGAACAGCTTTTCAATATCGATTGATGTTTTCGACGCAAACCAAGGTGCGAAGATGGCGGTAATTTGATCCCTCAACTCCCATCGCACCCCCTCATCCATCAGATCCAACCCAGTGTGCACGCCCAGCTGCTGCATTGCTGCCGTGGTCCCCGTGACCTTCAACAGCCCTAACCACTGACGCGATGTCAGCCCGATCACCATGATGCGCTTGCCATCTGCGCACACGAAGTCTTGCCCATATGCGCCATAAAGCGCGTTCCCGGCTTTCTTGCGCGGGGCCTCATTCACAACCGCATCACCGATCATGCCGAGGTGCCCAAGGGTCGCGGCGGCAACGTCTTTCAATGACAATTCAACCTCTTGCCCCTGCCCTGTGCGCAGACGGTGCCGCTCTGCGGCAAGCAGCGCGGATACCACCATGTTGCCCGCGACCAAATCCCAGGCAGGCAGCGCATTCGCGACGGGTGCGTCATATCCTTCGGGGCCCGTGATGTCGGGAATGCCCAGCGCCGGGTTGACGGTGTAATCAACCTGCGGCCTCCCTCTGCGATCGCCCATCAGCGTCACCATGATAAGATCATGGCGGTGCTTGCTGAGGGTATGGTGATCCATCCAGCCGCGGACGCGCAGATTCGTCAAAAACATCCCAGCGTCTTTCCCCGGCGCGGTGATAATGCGGGTGATAAGCTCTTTGCCCTGTTCGGATTTCATGTCGACAGCGATCGATCGCTTGCCTTTGTTCATTCCCGCCCAAAATAGACTTTGTCCGGAGGGCGCAACCGGCCAGCGCTGAGCGTCGAGCCCGCCGCCGATGCGATCAAAGCGAATGACATCGGCGCCCATCTGCGCCAACGTCATGCCAGCAAGAGGAACCGCGACAAAGGCGGATCCCTCGACAACCCGCATACCGTTCAGAATAGATTGCATCTCTCAAATCTCCCACATCGCATTTGCCTGCATGGTTTGGTGCGTGTCGTTTGCGACAGCGCAAAGCGCCCACTCAGAAGCTGACTTTTTCGTCGCGCACCGCGTAAGCTGATCATTCACGAACAGCGGATGGACCCCGCGATAGGCAAACATCTTTGGGGCGCTGCCGCGCGCGCGCACGGCCATATCAATCAATAGCTGCGCTTGCAGCGGGCCGTGCACCACAAGGTTTGGGTATTTCTCAACCTCTTGCGTGTAAGGCAAATCGTAGTGGATGCGGTGCGCATTGAATGTGATGGCGGAGTATCGGAACAATAACGGCGTTCCCAAATCAACTGGTTCACACAAATCAGACGCTGCAGGTGCTGGGATCGCTTTCGGCGGGGCAAATTTCTGCGGTATTGCCAAATAAACGATGTCTTGCCGCTCGATCACCGCCAGCCCCTGTGCGCCATGAATTTCGTGGTCCAGGTTGACCAACACCATCTCTCCTGCGGCGGTCTGCTTTTCGGTGATATTCGCAATTGTGGTGCGCCGCTTCAGCGTCTCTCCAACATGTAAGGGCGCACGAAACTCGATGTTTCCGCCGGCCCACATGCGCCTGTTCAATCTGAGCGGCGGCATAAAATCACCCAGGCGTGGATGACCGTCCCCCTGCAACGCCTCCATATGCGCCCGGGGCGGAAAAGCATACCAGTGCCAAAGCGGCGGCATCGGCGCCCCCGGCGCTGGCGCGCTATCCAATGAAGATCCGATGGTGGCGTGGATAAGGCGTGCCGCCTGATCAGAGACGACCCCCTCACAGACATCCGTGCGATCGATCCAAGCCGCGAAATTTATCTGATCCATGAAATCTCCTCCGCCAAGGTGCAAACTGCAGTATCAGCGGAAAAAATCAAATGAATTTAGTTACTTAACTGTCGACGATTGTATACAAAGGTGAGGGTATGGTGGCGCGATTTGGCGTAGGTTTTGGATAAATCACAGCTTTTGCGCGCTCCATTGCCGTTGTACCGCCGCATACTCACTGCAAATTTTTTCAGCATGCAGAAGTATGCTGCCGCTTATTCGGGCGAAATGGCGGTCAATGCTGCAATATCCCGGCCCATGATCAGGTCTTCATGGGCAAGAATCATCTCACTGGACAGTCCCACCAGGCGATATCTGATGGTGCGCCGCCTCCGTCCGGGAAAACGGTGCCGCAGCGGGCGGGCGGGATTGCCACCAACGAGAGTGTAGCTCGGCACTTGCCCCGCGACAACGGCGTCCGCCCCGACGATAACCCCATTCCCAATGCGCGAGCATGAAGGCTGAGCAACAAATGTCGCCCCCGACCCCCAAGCATCCGATCTTAAAGCTGCTGCGACCCATTCCCCGTCACCGTCCAGCCCAACAGCTTCTGTTGGGCCGCGCAGTTCCGCCCCCGTTTTGCCGGAGGCATAGCTTTGGTTTGACGGGCGGCGCGACGTCGGTTTAGGCAAGGTGTCTTATGTGCAAGTCCGGGTGCTTTTGTTCAAAGCAAAGGCCGCAGATGTGTTCTGCGGCCTTTGAGGTGGGTGTTTGGGAGGCGGGTTGCCTCTGCGCTCTCAGGGCGCCTGGACGCGACTGCCGCGGGTA
>JBCCQX010000042.1:0-9145 GCA_039208585.1 Pseudomonadota bacterium
GGCAAGGTGTCTTATGTGCAAGTCCGGGTGCTTTTGTTCAAAGCAAAGGCCGCAGATGTGTTCTGCGGCCTTTGAGGTGGGTGTTTGGGAGGCGGGTTGCCTCTGCGCTCTCAGGGCGCCTGGACGCGACTGCCGCGGGTAAGGCAGCGCGTCTCTCAAATCACTCGGTGATCTTGGACACCACGCCAGCGCCCACCGTGCGGCCGCCCTCGCGGATCGCAAACCGCAGACCCTGCTCCATCGCAATCGGCGCAATCAGCTCAACGTTGAACTTCAGATTGTCCCCAGGCATCACCATCTCCGTGCCCTCGGGAAGCTGAACCGTCCCCGTCACATCCGTCGTCCGGAAGTAAAACTGCGGACGGTAATTCGCAAAAAACGGCGTGTGACGGCCACCCTCTTCCTTCGTCAGAATATACGCCTCCGCCTCAAACTTCGTGTGCGGCGTCACAGAACCCGGCTTGCACAAAACCTGACCGCGCTCAACGCCGTCACGGTCAACACCCCGCAAAAGCGCACCAATGTTGTCACCAGCCTCGCCCCGATCCAAAAGCTTGCGGAACATCTCAACACCCGTGCACGTCGTCTTCTTCGTGTCCCGGATCCCCACAATCTCAATCTCATCGCCCACATTGATCACGCCGCGCTCAACACGACCCGTCACAACAGTCCCCCGACCAGAGATCGAAAACACATCCTCAACAGGCATCAAAAACGGCTTGTCAACGTCACGCTCAGGCGTCGGAATGTACTCATCAACCGCCGCCATCAGCGCACGGATCTTCTCTTCCCCGATCTCAGGGTTGTTCCCCTCCATCGCCGCCAAGGCAGACCCCGCAACAATCGGTATCTCATCGCCGGGATACTCATAGCTCTCCAAAAGCTCGCGGATCTCCATCTCAACAAGCTCCAGCAGCTCCGCGTCGTCAACCTGGTCAACCTTGTTCATGAAAACAACCATCCGAGGAATGCCAACCTGACGACCCAGCAAAATGTGCTCCCGCGTCTGCGGCATCGGACCGTCCGCCGCGTTCACAACCAAGATCGCACCGTCCATCTGCGCCGCACCCGTGATCATATTCTTCACGTAATCCGCGTGACCCGGGCAATCGACATGCGCGTAGTGACGGTTCTCCGTCTCATACTCAACATGCGCCGTCGATATCGTAATGCCGCGCGCCTTCTCCTCAGGCGCGCCGTCAATCTGATCATACGCCTTAAAATCACCAAAATACTTCGTAATCGCAGCCGTCAACGTCGTCTTACCATGGTCAACATGACCAATCGTGCCAACATTCACATGCGGCTTCGTACGCTCAAACTTTTCCTTCGCCATCGTGGTCGCGCCCTTGTCTTAAGGGGCCTTTTGACCCCGTTTCAATATCGCGCGCGATTTATTGGGTCTTACCCGCAAAATCAAGCACCACCTCGCCCGTGTCTTTACAGAAAGTGCATCGCCGAGGCGATAGGGCCGCCTGATGCGCCAATCCAAGCGCCAGAACCTGCGGGAAAACTATGGGATCGGAGCCCATTAGCCCTGAAACCAGCCTTTTTCTTTGTTCTGCGTCACCAGATAATTCTCAATCTGTTTCGCCGCGTTTTGCGCCAGATTTTTAAGCTGCTCTTCTGCGGACTTCGTGTAACCAGAACCGATCACAGGCCCTTGATCGAGCGATTCGAACACCGTGATCTGATGCGGTTTCTCTGTCAGCTTCTTTTGCTTGGCATCGTCCCAAACGCTCAGATTAATGATCAAGATGGACTTAGGCGCGAAAACCAGCGGGATACCAGGCTGGGCGAGGACATACCCCTCGACACTCATCCCAAAATGGTAGTCGCGCGCGCCCTGATACCGGCCAAAACGTTCTTGCGTGGCATCGGTTAGCGCTTTGACCAACGTCTCCTCGCTCACCTCGCGGCTGAGCGGCCCTTTGACAGCTTTCGGAGCGACGGCCACGTTGTGAACAAGGTTGAAGTCACCCAAAGCGACAGGTGCCTGATCCAAATCGCGCGCGCCATTACAGGCGATCAGCACGAGCAGCGGCAATGAAATGAGCCAGCAGCGCAGCATGATGTTTCCTTTCGTTACCGACCTCAAACGCGATACAGGATGCGCTGCCGTGACGCAATTAAAGAGGCACTCGCCTGCGCAAGCCTGTGCAAAAACCCGCTGCGCGAAGGTCTTCGGCAAAGAGAACCAATGTCGCTGCTCGATGTTCCTTTTCAGGAACAAAGCAGGCGCACAAAAGCCTTGTGCATTAAACCTGATACACACCGCCCCTATGACCCTCCTGCTCAACAGAGGCTGTTGGGCCACGCCGTTCCGCCCCCAAGGGGTGGCGCTAAGGCAGCTTGTGGAAGCTGTATTACGTCCAAGCCCGGAGGCTTTTCATCATGCAGGACCAATAGGGGTCGACCCTAACGACAGATGCGCTGAAGCGACCGCCACGCCGCAGCGGTAAGGGACGGCGTATAGACGCGTGTGCTCTCCACCTGTGCCTGTGCCGCAGCAATGCGCTCTGACAACGCGGGATGGCTCAGAAAGTGAGAAGCGACACCATCCACATCCCCATGTTTGTCGCGCAGTCGTTCAAACATGTCCGCCAGGGCACCGGGATTGATATTCGCATCAGACAGCAGCGACTGAGCAAAAGCATCCGCGCCCGCCTCTGCCTCTTGACTGTATTGCGCGCTGATCAACCGCTCGGTGAGGAAGACAACCGCCGCGCCCCCTGCGAAATCACCAAACAGGAGCCCTAGGATGCCAATGGACCCCGCCGAGCGCAATGCGTGACGTGCAGGGTCACGGCTGATCACATGTCCGATTTCATGAGCGAGCACAGCAATCACCTCATCAGGGCTCTCAGCCGCATCAATGAGACCTTTGAAAAGCACAATGAAACCGCCAGGCAGGGCAAAGGCGTTGACCATCGGATGATCCAGCACCAGCACATTCAACTCCTGCCGAAATTCTGTATCGCCCATCAGCCTTGCCACGGCGGTGTCCAAGGCGGCGGCGCCTTCGGTGTCTTCGCAGATAGGAAGCGACCCCGCCCCGGTTTGATCAAGTGCCGTACGGATGTGCCCCAGCGTTGCTTCCCCAAGCGCCCGCTCCCCTCTTGCGGGGATAAATCCTGCGAGATTATTGGCCAGCAGGGGTATCAACACACCGATCTGCAGGGCAACCGCTGCGATCGCTGCAATCGCCCACAGGGCCAACCTGCCCCTGTCGGACCTTCGTGGCGCTTTGTTGAGTTGCGGCAGGTGGGGCAATGATAAATGACCACCAGAAACCACGAGCCGGGCAAGCGGATCGGTCGTGACCTGCAGCGCGATGCCAACGGTACCCGTACCGTCAGGCACCGACCGAATATCCTCTAACGGCCATTCCACAGCGCGCATTTCCGGCGCTTCGATGATCAGCTTGGATCCGCGCACGCGTGCATAAACCCGCTGGGCGACTGGACGATCTCCGTCAAAATAGTGGGCGTTAGTTGAGTTTGAAAAGTCCATCAGATCGCGGCGCCTACGTCGAGCGCTTCTGCGAAACCTTCCGCTTGTTCGGCAGCATCTCGCGCCCGCTGGCTGATCAATGCAAAGCCCGCCGTTTCAGCAAAAGACGTTGTCAGCGCCATATGGCGCATCAATGGGACTGTCACAAAAACACTGTGCAAAACGCCCCACATGAGGAACAAACCAAGATACAGCATAAAGAGGATGACACCCTGCACCCATCTCAACGCCGAGGGGGCTGCCTGCTCCGAACCGCTCATGAGTTCAAATCCTGAGGCGCCAAATATCGAAAATACCAAAACCAACAGCCCGATCAGACCAATGATGAGGAAGAGATAGGATAGGAAGTTTCCCAAAACGTAGATCATGGCCACCCGCGCCGCATTCAGATGCGAGCGAAGCTGCAGCCCGGAAGCGGTTTTGTGGTTCGCCAATAGACGCTTGGCATTCCAGTTGTAATAGATTGCACCAAACAAAAGCACGGCGATACAGATCGGCATGACCCACAGCCGCTGCGGGTTTTCCCATGCGACCCGAGGCGATTGCCCTTGCAAGGCGCGTCCCAGATCTTGGGCGGCGACATCGAGCGACGGAGATCCCTCTGCGAAAATAGGATCCAGGAAAACCAGCCATGCCGCGCACAGCAGCGTTGCAACAGCGGCAGCCATGAACGGGAGTGCGGCGCGGTACAGCATCGTCCAGCTGCCGCCCTGTGTCAGCTGCGCAGAGCCAAAGAAAGTGCGGTCTGTGCGGTATTTTTCCAAAAAGAATGTCATGCGCGGCCACAAAATACCAAGGGTCGAAAGCGTAATCGCCCAATGCAACAGCGCGCGAGCGGCATATCCCCAGGCGCCCTTTGCCAATGCGAACCGAACGCCGCGCCACCGCGTTCTGGCCAAAACATATCGCCGCGCCCGATAGCGTGCGTAGAACCAAAGCGGGATCACGCCGGCGAAGCTTGCAACATAGCCAACCACCGATGAGCTGAAGACTGAGAAGCTTACAAACATCAGCACCAGGTTCAAAATGCCGATGTAGAATGTCAGGATAACAACAGCGATGAAGAAACCCAAAAGCTTTTCAAGCGGATCCCCTACATATTCAAGCGGATGACCGCCTGGGCGGATCGCCGACCAATACCATTGACGCAGCCGGGTTTTCATCCAAAAGCGATACAGGCCCAGCGTGAGCACGGTCAAAAAACCTGTTTTCAAGGCCAACCAAAACAGCGGTCCCCGCCGCCCGACAAAGGCAATTTCAAGGGTTTCTTCTGCGTCATTTTCATGGGGCGCCTGTGTTTCGGCGGCACGTCGTTCTAACGCCGATGCCCATGGGCCTTTGACTGTCGCGGTCTGCGTCATTCCACAATCCGGTCTATGTAAATGTATTGTCACGCGGAAAGCCGCGCGGGGCCATGCGCCCGGCAGTCGCGCGCTTGCCCATCCATTCGGTCAACGCCATCTGCGTGCGTTTGCGCCCGGCGGGATCGTACCAGCTTAACCCCTCAGCGAGGCGAAACACGGTCGCATCGCGCAACCCACCATCTTTGTAGCGTTGCAACCTGACCCCTTTGCCGCGGCTCATCTCAGGCAGTTCTTCGATGGGGAAAACCAACACTTTTCTATTTTCACCGACGGTCGCGATCGTATCGCCCGCGACGGGCTTGCACACGCGGGCGGTCACTGCCCCTCGGACGTTCAAAACCTGCTTGCCGCTTTTCGTCTGCGCCACCACGTCGTTCTCGGCCACGATAAAGCCGTCGCCAGCGCTGGACGCGACCAACAGCTTTCGATCGGGCCGATGCACGAACAGCGCTGTGATCTGCGCTTCATTTGGCAGGTCGACCATCAGCCTCAAAGGCTCTCCCATCCCGCGACCCCCTGGAAGGTTAGCGGCAGAAACGGTGTAGAAGCGCCCGTTTGACCCGAAAACCAGCAGGCGATCCGTTGTCTCAGCGTGGAAGATGTGACGCGGGCCATCACCGTCCTTGAATTTCAGCTCACGCGTGAGATCGATGTGACCGGTCATCGCCCTGATCCAGCCCATTTGAGAACAGACAACCGTGATCGGTTCACGATCAATCATCGCCTCAAGCGGGACCTCCTCAATCTCACCAGCGTCGGCGAAATCAGTCCGCCGCGCACCGCCAAGCCAGTCCTTCCCAAACTGTTTCTTCGTGGCCTTCAGCTGATCGGCGATTGCATGCCACTGCAAGTCATCGCTCTCCAACAGGTCTTCAAGATCTGCCCGCTCTTCCATCAGGGCGGATTGTTCACGCAAGAGCTCTAGCTCTTCCAAACGTCTGAGCGAGCGCAGCCGCATGTTGAGTATTGCGTCCGCCTGCACTTCTGAGAGAACGCCTTCGCCCATCGCAGGAGAGACATAGTCGCTCTCATCGCGCGCACGGGGATGACGCTTGCCCCAATCCTCACGCATCAGGGCGGCTTTTGGGTCGTCGTCATAGCGGATGATATCAATCACACGGTCGAGGTTGAGAAAGGCAACGATGAACCCTTCCAAAACCTCTAGACGGTGATCGATTTTCTCCATCCGATGGGTGGCGCGGCGCTGCAGCACCTCTCGGCGGTGGTCGAGAAATGCGCGCAGCACCTCTTTCATGGTGCAGACCCTGGGTGTCACCCCATCAATCAACACGTTCATGTTGAGCGATATGCGCACCTCCAGATCGCTGTGCCGAAAAAGCATCCCCATCAGCACATCCGGATCAACGTTTTTTGACCGTGGCTCCAAAACCATCCGAAGATCTTCCGCGCTTTCGTCGCGCACATCCGCCAAAAGAGGAATCTTTTTGGTTTGAATGGTCTCGGCAATCTTTTCGATGAGCTTGCTTTTTTGAACTTGGTAGGGAATTTCCGTAACGACGACCTGCCATTGACCGCGCCCCAAATCTTCCACAAGCCAGCGGCAACGGAGCCGAAAACCGCCTTTTCCAGTCCTGTAGGCGGTTGCGATGCTTTCAGGCGGCTCAACAATCACGCCACCCGTTGGGAAATCAGGACCCGGCACGAATTTAAGCAGCGTCTCTTCCCGGCAATCCGGTGTCCTGATCATGTGAATGCAAGCATCGCAAAGTTCCGCGATGTTATGCGGAGGGATATTAGTTGCCATGCCCACGGCAATCCCGCTTGACCCATTGGCCAATAGATTGGGGAATTGCGCCGGTAGAACGGCAGGCTCGGTCAACGTGCCATCGTAATTTTCACGAAAATCAACCGCGTTTTCGGTGAGCCCGTCCAACATCGCCTCTGCAACGGCGGTCAATCGCGCCTCTGTATATCGCGAGGCCGCTGGGTTATCCCCGTCGATATTGCCGAAGTTGCCCTGCCCGTCCACAAGCGGGTAGCGGACGTTGAAATCTTGCGCCAGTCGCGCCATCGCATCATAGATCGCCGCGTCCCCATGCGGATGGTAATTGCCCATGACATCGCCGCTGATCTTGGCCGATTTACGAAATCCCCCGCTTGAGGCCAAACGCAGCTCGCGCATCGCGTAAAGAATACGACGATGAACAGGTTTCAGACCATCGCGTGCGTCAGGCAAGGCACGATGCATAATCGTCGACAGCGCATAGGTGAGATAGCGTTCGCCCAAAGCACGGCGCAGCGGTTCCGCACTGCTCTGCATGTCTTCGTTTGGGGGATTGGTCACGTCATCCATGCTCATGATGTAACCAACTGGTCTATGACCAGCAAGCGATGCCTTCGTGATCTACCGCCCTTTGCACCCGCACCGCTCACCTGTGATATGACGGTGTGGAATCACTCCGGGGGTTGGTGGTGAACAAATTCATCTTCGTGTCTTTCGCCTTTCTCGCTTTGGCGTTTTACGAGTTGAGCGGTGGCGCAGATTTTGTGGCGCCCGAACGCCCCGTGCAAACTGTTAAACTGCAGACAGATCCGGCGATGACCGAGCGTGAGGGGAGCAGTGCACCGACTGCTGAAACAGCTTCAGTAACGCCTAAAATAAGAACGACCTCACCAGATCAAACCGATCTGGCGACGACACCCAGGATTGAAACACGCGCGGACATTCCCTCGCCCGACAGGGCGGCGCAAGCCTCTGTTGAAGCGGCCCAGCTTGACACGCCGGTGTTGCCCAGTCTGATACCGCGGCCCGATGATTTTGAACCACCCACCGTCAACAACGTGCCCGTTGCGGTGGTTGATGAAATCGACCGACGCGTGGTGTCCGGGCAACGCATCAACGTGCGTGAAGGACCGGGCACGAGCTATGCCGTCATTTCAGGTCTTGCGCGGGGGGACACTGTCGAGGTGATAGAAGACAGCGGAGGTGGCTGGGTCAAACTGCGTTTGCAAGACGGCGTTTCTGAAGGGTGGGTCGCTGCGTTCCTGCTAAGCGAGGAGTAGCAGGATGCCCCGGTTACTCTTTTCAACACAACTGCGAAAAGGAGATGGTCTTTGAACCGGCGAACATTGCTCATCACCGGATGCTCGTCCGGGATCGGACGCGACGCAGCCCGGTGCATGCGGGCGCGCGACTGGCGCGTTTTTGCCGCGTGTCGAAGGCAAAAAGACTGCGAGAACTTGCAAGTAGAGGGGTTTGAAACGGTTCTCATTGATTACGCCAAACCAGAAACGATTGAGATTGGTTTGGAGACCGTGCTTGACGCCACAGGCGGGAGGTTGGACGCGTTGTTCAACAACGGCGCTTATGCGATCCCCGGGGCTGTCGAAGATCTGCCCACGCAAGCACTACGCGCGATATTCGAGGCGAACTTCTTTGGCTGGCACACGCTGACGCGAGCCGTTATTCCAGTGATGCGGGCGCAGGGTCAGGGGCGCATTGTTCAATGCTCTTCCATTCTGGGGCTCATCACCCTGCCCTGGCGAGGTGCTTATAATGCCACGAAATTTGCCATCGAGGGGTTGACCGACACACTTCGCATCGAGATGCGCGGCACAGGCATTCACATCTGCCTGATCGAACCAGGTCCGATCACCACCAAAATCAGAGAAAACTCCATCCCACATTTCGAAAAGTGGATTGACTGGGAAAATGCAGCGCAATCAGAGCAATATCGCCATGTGCTGCGAGACCGTTTGTACAACAAAACGGGACGCGACCCTTTCGAACTCCCACCTGGAGCCGTTTCAGCCAAGCTGATCCATGCTTTGGAAAGCGAGCGCCCAAAAGCGCGATACCCGGTAACTTTCCCTGCGCATATGATGAGCCTTCTGCGCCGAGCACTGCCGACCAGAACGCTCGATTGGATCCTTAGCCGATAGATAGCGTTAGGACCCATCAACCCTGTGACTTAAGCGCTGATATCGCGAAAATCTCATGATTTGGGACGCACAGGTCGTGGTGGTTCGATCTGCAAATACCTCAAGATGCTAAAATCAAGCGATATCAGTATCTTGTGCATCCACCTATTTGTAGCTTTGAGGTGCGGGACATCCGACGGAAAGAGAGCCGCCAGTCCCGCTCACATATTTCCTTAAAGCACTTGGCCTAGGCGGCTTCTGCATTTAGGGGCTTCTCAAATCGCCTTTCGTTTGATTCAAGATCAAAAACGGGAGGCGATTTTGAGCAGGCGAACTTTGACCGACAGACAATGGGCGGTGATCGCGCCCTTGGTTCCGGGCAAGCA
>JBCCQX010000043.1:0-8299 GCA_039208585.1 Pseudomonadota bacterium
CCCGTCGAAGTCGTTCATTCTCACGGGCAAGGTCCAAATCCTTGTCTGACACCACCTCGGAGTCCCGGTGCGCCGTCACCCATTTGTTCAGCGTTGATAAGCCAACACCCAAATCTGAGGCCACTTGTTTGCGCGTCAGCCCGCTCGTCAGCGCGATCCACACTGCATCAGCACGGAATTCGTCCGTCCGTTTCAGTCCCATAGTTCGTCTCCTTTGCCGAAATAAATGCTATCAAAGGAGCGGCATCAAACCGTGACAGGTCCACCACTTCAGTGGGGGAAGCTCACTAGGTCGGTTTGGGTAAAGTGCCCTAGCTTTAAGATCTAAGACTTCAAAAAGGACTTCTGTTTCATCGTAACGCGCGGGGCGACGCGGTTATTGAACGATACCGCATCTCCCCATCTCTTTGTCTTGCCCCGAGGGTTATTAGAGTTGCGGATACATCGGGAACCTTTGGCAAAGGGCCTCAACCTCAGCCTTTACCTTGGTTTCCGCCGCCACGTTATCCTCTTCACCATGTGCGGCAAGTCCGTCGACGACCTCGATAATCCAGTCTGCGATTTGGCGGAATTCTGCTTCGCCAAACCCCCGCGTTGTGCCCGCTGGAGATCCAAGGCGAATGCCTGAGGTGATCATGGGTTTCTCAGGATCGAAGGGGACACCGTTCTTATTGCAAGTGATATGCGCGCGCCCGAGCACTTTTTCGGTTGCGTTACCTTTCACCCCTTTGGGGCGCAGATCTACCAAAACAACATGGGTATCGGTCCCATGCGTTACGGTATCGAGACCGCCCTTGATCAATTGATCGCTTAATGCCTGGGCATTTTTGATCACTTGTTGAATGTAGGTTTTGAATTCGGGCTGTAGCGCTTCACCGAAAGCCACTGCTTTGGCTGCAATCACATGCATCAGAGGGCCGCCCTGAATGCCAGGGAAAATCGCTGAATTAAACTTTTTCGCGAGCGCCTCGTCGTTCGTCAAGATCATGCCACCACGCGGTCCACGCAGTGTTTTGTGGGTGGTCGTCGTCGCAACATGTGCATGAGGAAACGGCGAAGGATGTTCGCCCGCTGCGACAAGCCCCGCGAAATGCGCCATGTCGACGTGCAGGTAGGCGCCGACACTATCAGCAATCTCACGCATGCGGGCAAAGTCGATCTGACGTGGCACCGCAGAACCGCCTGCTATTAGGAGTTTTGGCTGGTGCTCTTTTGCAAGTTCTTGCACCTGATCGTAATCGAGCCGGTTATCCTGCTTTCGCACGCCGTATTGGATGGCATTGAACCATTTTCCAGACTGATTTGGCTTCGCGCCATGCGTCAGATGCCCGCCCGCGTCGAGGCTCATTCCCAGGATGGTGTCGCCCGGCTGCAATAGCGCCTGAAATACGCCCTGATTGGCTTGAGAGCCCGAATTGGGCTGCACGTTTGCAAAGGAAACGTTGAACAATTGGCAAGCGCGGTCGATGGCCAGCGTCTCCGCCACGTCGACGTAATCGCAACCGCCATAGTAGCGACGACCGGCATAGCCTTCTGCATATTTGTTGGTCATCACCGACCCTTGCGCCTCGAGCACCGCTGCCGACACGATGTTCTCTGAAGCGATGAGCTCGATCTCGTTGCGCTGACGCCCCAGCTCTCCGTGAATGGAAGCCAATAGATCTGGGTCAGTTTCAGCAAGCGGCGCGGTAAAGAAGTCTTTCATGGTACAATCCTATGCGGCGAACAGCTTTCAATACTCGGTTTCGTATCGGAAACCTCAAAGGGCTGAAAGACGAGAAAACGACGCATCGCAAAGTTTGTACGGCGGTGCTGGCCGCGTCGGGAATAATGTGGTTTCTTCTGATGCAATTGCGTCGGATCGGAAACTCAAGATGCCTTTGAAAATCGCCTTTACCGCAAGCCGAGCCTGCGTCGCTCAGACAGCGCGCACTGTGCTGGCACGGCGCTATGGAGATGTGCCTCTTGCTGAGGCAGAGGTTATCGTGGCACTTGGGGGCGACGGCTTCATGTTGCAGACATTGCACGACACGCAGCATTCACCCGCACCGGTTTACGGTATGAACCGCGGAACCATTGGTTTTCTGATGAACGCCTATGCTGAAAGCGATCTGATCAAGCGTTTGCAAGCTGCGCAAAAAGAGGTGATTAATCCTTTGCGGATGGTGGCAACTCATGCCGATGGGCGTCGCGCCGCGGCGCTGGCGATTAACGAAGTGTCGCTGTTGCGGGAAGGCCCTCAAGCGGCAAAATTGCAGATCAGCGTTGATGGCCGTTTGCGCATGGAAGAGTTGGTCTGTGACGGCGCTTTGCTGGCGACACCCGCAGGATCTACGGCGTATAACTATTCAGCACATGGGCCGATTTTGCCGATCGGATCGGATGTATTGGCCTTGACGGCCGTCTCGGCATTTCGACCTCGGCGCTGGCGAGGTGCGCTTTTGCCGAAGGCCGCGCATGTGCTGTTTGAGGTGTTGGAGCCCGAAAAGCGGCCCGTTATGGCCGAGGCTGACGGAAACTCATTCAAGAACGTGGTCAGGGTCGAGGTGACGTCTGAACCGACCATTTCGCATTCAATTCTGTTCGATCCAGGCCATGGATTGGAAGAGCGATTGATCTCAGAACAGTTCACTTAAGGAAATTTTGATAGAGAGATGTCTCGGCCGTTGACGCGGATGAAAGATGGGGGAGGCTGTCTGCCTCCCCCAAACCCCCTCCGAGAGTTTATAGGGCAAGATGAAAAAAAGCCTTTGTTCCTTTCATCTTGCCAAATAAACTCCGGGGGAGCCGCGCCTCAGCGCGGCGGGGGCTGGCCCCCTGTAAACTGCTATCTTCGATGTCTATAGATCCACGCGCGTCTTGGATGCATATCCGATTGTTTTCAAGGCGCTTTCTATTTCGTCCAGTATGGCCGGGTCGTCGATTGTGGCCGGGAGTTTAAACGCCTGACCATCTGCGATTTTCACCATTGTGGCGCGCAGTATTTTCCCAGAGCGCGTTTTGGGCAGTCGGTCAACCACAAGGGCCTGTTTAAAGGCGGCCACCGGTCCGATTTGGTCGCGGATGCGCTGCACGCATTCTGCAGTGATCTGCGCATGGGGACGGTTCACGCCTTTTGACAGGCAGACAAAGCCGATGGGGTTTTGCCCCTTTAATTGATCGCTGACGCCGATCACGGCGCATTCTGCAACGTCAGGGTGGCCTGCGAGCACCTCTTCCATCGCGCCCGTCGACAGGCGGTGGCCCGCGACGTTGATCACATCATCCGTTCGCGCCATGATGTAGAGATAGTCATCATTATCCATCATGCCTGCATCGCCTGTTTCATAGTATCCTGGAAAAGTCGTGAGATAGGATTTTTTAAAGCGCGTCTGAGCATTCCAAAGCGTCGGAAGAGTGCCGGGAGGAAGCGGCAATTTTATTGCGATGGCCCCCAATTCGCCGGGTTTTTGCGGGTGCCCCGCTTCGTCCAGGATATGCACCTCATAGCCCGGCATGGGGACAGTGGGCGACCCGATTTTGACAGGTAATGCCTCCAAGCCCGCCGGGTTGCCCGCAATGGTAAAGCCGGTTTCTGTCTGCCACCAATGGTCATAGACCGGCACATCGAGCACCTCTTGCGCCCATTCGATTGTGTCTGGGTCTGCACGCTCCCCAGCGAGATAGAGTGCGCGCAGGCAAGACAGATCATACCGCTGGCGGTGCTCGCCTTTTGGATCTTCCCTTTTGACTGCGCGGATCGCCGTTGGTGCGGTGAAAAAACTGCGGACATTGTGCTCTGATATGACACGCCAAAAGGTGCCGGCGTCGGGCGCTCCCACGGGTTTGCCTTCGAAGACGATCGTGGTGTTGCCATGGATCAAAGGCGCGTAGCAGATGTAGGAATGTCCAACGACCCAACCCACGTCTGAGGCAGCCCAGAAAACATCCCCCGGATCACACTGGTAGATGTTTTTCATCGTCCAGTTTAACGCAACCAGATGGCCGGCAGTGTGACGCACCACGCCTTTAGGCGCACCGGTTGTCCCGGACGTGTATAGGATGTAGGCCGGGTGGTTCCCTTCGACGGGCACGCAGTCGGCGGGCGGCACGTCTTTTTGCGCGTCATGCCAGTCAAGATCTCGGCCCGGGATCAGGTCGCAGACATGCTGTTCTCGCTGTAGAATGAGGCATATCTCAGGGGTATGTGCGGCAATGTCGATCGCTTCATCTAGCAGCGGCTTGTAGGCGACAATGCGTCCTGGCTCCAGCCCGCAGGATGCCGCCAGCACTGCTTTGGGCGTACAGTCGTCAATGCGCACGGCAAGCTCATTTGCGGCGAAACCACCGAAGACAACGGAATGAATGGCGCCGATGCGCGCGCAGGCCAGCATCGCATCAATGGCCTCCGGAACCATGGGCATGTAGATGATAACGCGGTCGCCTTTTGTCACACCCTGCGCCACCAACGCTCCCGCCAGGGCGGCGACGCGCGCTTGCAAATCAGCATAGGTGATTTTTGTTTGGGTGCCTGTCATGGGGCTGTCGTGAATTACCGCCACTTGATCTGCTCGACCCTTTTCGACATGTCGGTCGACCGCGTTGTAACAGCCGTTAACCATGGCGTCGGCAAACCATTCGTAAAGGTCGTCACCAAGATCGAAGAGAGCTTTGGTGGGCGATCTGTTCCAGTCGATTGCCTGCGCGACTTCCAGCCAGTATTTTTCTGGGTCTTGTTGCCAACGCGCATATGTCTCGTGGTATCCCATGTCCTGATCCTCCCTTTGCTTTTGTGGTTACGCACAGCGCGGTTGCTGGACAAGTCCTTGAAAGGTCGGGTGGCAAGATTTACCAAACGCTTTGCAATCGCGCATCAGCCATCACCTGTCGTACATAGAAAAAAATTTTCCGGCTTGAATGAAAGCACCCGGCCTTAAACCTGATGTACCCGTCGCTATCAGCCACCCGCTCAACAGTTTCTGTTGAGCCGCGCCAGTCCGATCCCGTTTCGCCGGAGGCAAACCTCCGGTTTGACGGACGGTGCTAAATCGGTTTGGGCCAGGTGTCTCGGGTTTAAGGCCGGGTGCTTTAAACCGATTTTTGCGCGCGCAAGAGGGTTGGTGCTTTTGGTCGCCACATATCGCTCGGTTATTTCCCGCCGATATCAGTCTTCAGGTGCCCTCGGCGCCAGCGCGTTGGGGAATGCAATCTACCCATCACGAAGATACCCAACCACACAGCTCAATGCCGGGCGTGGGACATGCATGCGAAAGGTCGCTTCAGAGACGCGGTACAAGATAACCTCGGTTCGGAAAAGCAGGCGCGCCACCGATGCTGAGGGCTGGTCAAGGCGGAGTTCACCACCCCGTCGCAATTGATCAACCACACCGGCGCCTGAGAGTTCAATCACCTCATACCCACTGCTGACATCCGAGATCGCTAGACCTTCTTTCGCGTGATACCCTGGCTCAAAGGCGGGAGCGCCAAGATAGAGCAGACGGTCACGGCGCAAAACAAGGGCGCAGTCATTCTTGGGTACGATCTGAGGCCAGCCAATAAGGCAGCTTTGGTAGCGTGCGCGCACCGATGCGCCGGAAATATAATGCTGCCGCAGGCCGGTAACACGTTGCATGGCGAAGCCCATTCCAAGGTCTTCTGCCCTTGTTGATGGCGTCGATCTCGCACTGTCATCGCGCATGCAGACGTGCCCCTTTCGGATCAAGGAAACAGGGATCGCAGATGGTCGCTTTATGCATCTCTCCCAGATGCCAAATGTTGACCTCCGTCCCAGGTCGATCTCGACCACCCGCTACCAAGCCCAACGCGATTGGCTTTTCAAGAGTGGGGCTGTGATAGCTTGACGTAACGTATCCGGCAGAGGTTTTTGGTGCGCGCGCCTGCAAGATATGTGCCCCTACGGGCAGCATCCTTGCCCCTGCCGCAACGTCAAGACCGACCAATTGCTTGCGATCGCCAGCCTTTGCTTTTTCGGTGTGCAAACTTCGATCTCCGACAAAGGCGTCGGTTTTGCTGTGCTTTGGCGCTGCAAAACCCAGGTCATGCGGCATGGTTTCGCCATCAGTGTCTTTGCCTACGATGATGTAGCCTTTTTCGGCGCGCATGATTGACAGGGCCTCTAATCCCAGGGGTCCACCACCGTGCTTTAAACCCGCCGTCAAGAGCTGGGACCACAAAGCTTTGGCATGATCTGCGGCCACTGAGATTTCAAAACTCAAGTCTCCTGAAAAGCTCACCCTTGAAATCCTCAGCGGCTTATCTTCCCAGCATCCCAGACAAAACCGCATGTGAGGCAGTTTTTCGGCGGAGACATCAAAATCGATGGCGAGCGTTTCTAAAGTTGCGCGCGCCTTTGGTCCCGTCACAGTCATGGTTGCCCAGTGGTGCGAGACATCGTGGACAAAGATGCGGTCAGGGTCGTTGCCGTCTTGGCGCCAAGCTTCCAAATGTTGGCGCACGCCCTCTACATGAGAAGAGGAGCAGGAGACGATAAAATGCGTATCATCAACCCGTACCAATACGCCGTCGTCATAGATCACACCGCCCTCGGTAAGCATGAAGCCATACTTTATCTTCCCGGGAGAAAGGGTTTTGACGGTATTGTAGTAGACGAAATTGAGGAAAGCTTCGGCATCTGGACCCATTACCTCGATCTTGCCAAGCGGTGAGCCATCGAAAATGCCAACCTGCTCACGCGCCATGCGCACCTCGCGGTTTATTTCGACGGTGGGATCTCGGGTTCCGTACCAACCAGGGCGCAGCCAACCGCCATATTCGCAAAGTGCTGCATCGAGCTTTCGGTGCTCTGCCTCAAGCGGCAGGCGTTTGATCGGTTGCCAAAGCTGCTGCCGGTGGGAGCCGCGATAGATCTCCAACGGCACGGGCACAAAAGGCGGGCGAAAGGTCGTCGTGCCAACTTGCGCAATCGGGCGATTTTGAATTGAAGCCATCGCGGTGAGACCGGCGATGTTCGCTGTTTTGCCTTGATCTGATCCCATGCCAAGCGTGGTATAGCGCTTCAAGTGTTCGACCGAGGTGTAATTTTCGCGTGCGGCGGTTTCGATGTCTTTCAGCGTGACATCGTTCTGAAAGTCGATCCATTGTCTGCAGGCAGTACCTGGTGCCGACCAAATGGCGGAGCGGATGTATCTAGGCGCGCCGCGCGGGATGGGGCTGCCGCGTCCGGCGGCGCGTGCCGCATCTAACGCGGCCGTCAGCGTATCCGTCCCGTTTGCGCCGCCGACGGCTGTGATGCCATTTGGTGGCTGACCTGGTACAAAGGCTTGCCGCTAGGCGCACCAGTTCAGTTTGTCCTTCCCCGTTAGAACTGGGCCATGACACCGGGCACGGAAGGGGGACACTGTATAGCGAGGAAACGACATTCAGACGAAGACGTTTTGAAGCTACTGCGGGAGACCGAACTGAAGCTGACTGCTTGTGATGATGTTGCATCGGCTTGTCGGAGCGTCGGGATCAGCGATGCGACGTATTACAACTGGCGGAGGCGGTTTTATTGGATGGGCCGGTTGTAGCGGCCGGAGATGAACAGCTTGGAGAAAGGGAACGCACAGCTGAAGAAGATCGTCGCCGAGATCGAACTGGACAAGCTCATCCTTTAGGAAAGCCTGAACCAGCTAAAGCCCACAGGGCCTGACCACGGAGGAGCTCCGTCTGGCCGTCATTCACAAACGTCAGAAGCTCGCGACGTCTGAGCGACGGACGTGCCGGGTGATAGGGCTGGCGCGTAGCTCCCTGCAATATCAACCTGTGCCAAGAGATGATGCACTGCAGCTTGCTCTGATCCAGTTGGCGAAGCAGTACGGGCGATATAGCTACCGCAGGGTCACGGAGCTGCTTCACATGGAAGGTTGGCGGGTCAATCACAAGAAGGTCTAGCGGCTTTGGCGCGAAGAGGGAGTGCAGCTTCCGCAGCGGCACAAGAAGCGACGACGGCTCTATCACAAAGACAGTTCGATCATCCGAATGCGGCCCACACATCAAAACCACGTCTGGGCCATCGACTTCGTGCACGACAAGCTCAGTAACGGGCGGGCCTAAAAGATGCTGACCGTTTTGGATGAATATACCCGGCAAGCCCTGGCGGTGACCGTTCTGACAAAGATGAGCACCGACGATGTCCTCGAAGCGCTTTATCCGCTGCTTCTGAACCGTGGTACCCCAGAGTTTATTCGCTCTGACAACGTCCTATGTTCGGAATGATTGGCTGATTTGGCGTCAGGTCATTGTCATGCTGAAGCGTTCCAGCACGTTTGAAAGTGTGTCAGTCCGGCATTTTGGTCAA
>JBCCQX010000044.1:0-5668 GCA_039208585.1 Pseudomonadota bacterium
ATTAATAATGGCCCCGTTGGCCGCCACTAGGTCGGGCTGCAAAGCCTGCGCCGCAAAGAACTGATGGCGCAGGTTCACTGCCATTCGTTCATCCCAGTAATCGGGCGTGACCTCCATCGCGGGCACGCGGTCGTCATTGCCAGCGTTGTTCACAAGCCCCGCGATGGGCCCTGTCTCTTTGCGCAGCGCGCAAAGCGCATCTTGCAGGGCTGCAATGTTCCGCAGATCAGCGATAGCCACCGCGGGGCGGTTGCCGGTTATAGCCTCACATACATCCGCCACCCGCGCGGCGGCGGCGGCATTGATATCGACGAATCCCACCCGGGCGCCCTGCGCGCAGAAGGCTTCGACCAGATACATGCCGATGCCCGACCCGCCCCCGGTGATGATCACGCCGCGCCCCTCGAGCGACGGGTACGAGGCACCTACGACTTCGACCGGGACCAACTCAGAATGGTCCGAAGTTTCCAGCCTCATTCGGCGGCAACCGTTTGCTGAGCTGCGGAAATAGAGAGCCCCCGCTCGTCAAAGGCATAAATGCTGTCCGCATCAAACGTCATCACGACCGATGACCCATGGGGTATCCGTTGCTCCCCAGCAATACGCACCATGACCGGTCGCTGGACGCCTCTAACCGTCACAATCGCAAAGGTGTCCGAACCCAGATGTTCGGTTGTCTCAACGGCGCCATTGATCACCCCCGCCCCATCTTCTCCCAAGCGCAGGTGTTCGGGTCGCACGCCAATCTCAGCGGCGTCATCCAAGTGAATGCCGCCATGCAACGTGACCGGTGCCTCTGCACCCCCGACAGGCAGAAAATTCATCTTAGGCGATCCGATAAAGCCCGCAACGAACCGGTTCACCGGCGCGCGGTACAGCTCAATGGGTGAGCCCACCTGCTCGATGCGCCCGTCCCGCATCACAACGATTTTGTCGGCCAGGGTCATCGCCTCAACCTGATCGTGGGTGACGTAGATCATTGTTGTGCCCAAGCGCTCCTTGAGCCGCGCAAACTCCATGCGCATGTCCACACGCAGTGCCGCATCCAGGTTCGACAGCGGCTCATCAAAAAGAAAAACCTCTGGCTCACGCACGATCGCGCGCCCGATAGCGACCCGTTGCCGTTGGCCACCCGAAAGCTGACGTGGCTTTCGATCCAACAATTGCTCGATCTGCAAAGTGGCCGCCGCCTTTTTGACGCGGTTTGCGATTTCGTCTTTTGCTGTTCCGGCAAGGCGAAGGGCGTAACCCATGTTTTGAGCCACGGTCATATGTGGATAGAGCGCGTAGGACTGAAAAACCATCGCAATGCCGCGCTTCGACGGGGGCACTTGTGTGACCCGCTGCCCGCCTACGGCAATCTCGCCCGATGAGACTTCATCTAGACCGCAGATCATTCGTAGCAGGGTAGATTTTCCACAGCCTGAAGGCCCAACAAAGACCACAAACTCACCATGGACGATGTCTAGATCGATATCGCGCAAGACCTCTACCGCGCCGTAGCGTTTGCTTAGGCCCGAGATGTTTAGATCCGCCATGTGTCCTCCCTTATGCGCGCTGTTCAGCCCGCGAATTCATTATCTTGCAATCCGATGACCCCGGGTTTTGTTGCAAAGACGCTGCCTGACATAGGCGCGTCGGACAGATGTCGTGCCGACAACCGAATCCGCGCCGTCGTGATGAAAAGCGTGTCGAGGTCAGCGCCCCCAAAACAGCAGCTCGTCGGACGTGGCACTGGGAGCGCGATTGTGCGCACCAAGCTCCCGTCGGGCGCATAGCGACGCACAGCCCAACCATCCCACATAGCAACCCAGATGTGACCTTCAGCATCGACGCACAGACCGTCGGGGTTTCCCTCGCCCTTGGAGACGCGCAAAAACTCGCGCCGGTTTGAGATAGCACCCGCTTCAAGGTTGAAATCGTAAGCCCAGATGACGCCCGGCCCGCTATCAACAAAATACATCGTTCGGTTGTCCGGGCTCCACCCGATTCCGTTCGCCACCTGAAGCCCCTCTTCCATAAGGTGTACGGAGCCATCAGGATCAAAACGCCAAAGCTGACCGCGTCCCGGTTCCGTGTTGATCGCAAGCGAGCCGACCCAAAGGCGCCCGAGCGCGTCGCATTTACCGTCATTGAACCTGTTATCCGGCCGGTCGGCTTCGGGTTCGGCACACGTCATGATTTCGCCATCGGGGGCGATTGCCTTGATCCCTGTTTCTGTCGCGCAGATGAAACCGCCATTTGTCCGCGGGATAGCGACACCAACCAATTCTGGCATCGCCCGGAAACTGCGTTCGCCCGTTTCGACGTCGCCCGACAACAAACCGGGCGCCAGGATATCGACCCAATAGAGGCGTTGATCACGCACACTCCAGAACGGACCCTCCCCCAAGAAGTCTTCACCAGGCAAAACGCAGCTCACGGGGCCGCGATCCGCGTTCAACGGCCTTGGGTTGACGGCAATCGACATGGCCAGCTCTCCGATATTGCCCGAAATCCGGCGCGCAGCTTCGATCACTTCGCGCCCCAACGAATGGAGCGCCTCAGCCTCCATGCGGTAGGCGGGTGCAACGATGCCAATGGCCCCGAGCGGGCGCGCTAAATGGTCAAGGATGGCAGCGGCGACGCCGTTTACGTCTTCATGCTGTTCACCCAGTGAGATTGCGTAGCCTCGCGCTTTCACGATGTTCAGCTGCTGATCCAAATCGCCTGCCTCAGCGATAGTGCTGTCGGTGAAGGCGGTCAGATCGGCGCCACTCAGCAGCGCCCGCCGATCAGCCTCGGGCAAATGTGCGGCCATCGCTTTGCCAAGCGCTGTAGCGTGAACTGCCAAACGCGCGCCCACAGCGTTATCCAAACGCACGGTGCGCGGCTGGTCCTGCTGATCAATGTAAAGCACTTCGGCCCCGTCAAGCACACCTAGACGACAGACTTCGCCAGTGAGTTTTGACAGCCGCTCCAGCTCCGGTGCGGCAGCGCGCCTCAGATCGAACGCGTCCCAGACCTTGTGAGCAAGCTGAAATGGGCGGGATCCTAATCGATAGGTCTGCGCCGCCTCGTCTACGGACAGGTAGCGCTCATCAACCAGCGTCTGAAGAATCCGGTGCAGGGTGCCTTTGGGCAATTGCGAAGCCTCAAGCAGCGCAGTGAAGCGGAGCGGACCATCGGCCTCTGCGACATGCGCGAGAACCCGCAAGCCACGCTGCAGCGCCTGCATGCCCGGAACGGCGGAATCGGCGTCTTGGGTTTCTGGCAAAATCTTGTTGGAACGTACTGCCATGTTGGGCCTTGTCTTTGCTGTGGTGCTGACGCTAAATAAGTTGGAACTTAGTTTCAAGTAGGAAATTTGATGCTTATCGGTAAGATAGATCGCTGGCTCGTCCGTGTCCCCTTTACCGAAACAATCGCATGGGGATCAGGCACGCGCATTGGTACAACACGGCTGGTCTGCCGGATCGAAACCCAAGACGGCGCGGTTGGTTGGGGCGAAACGCTGAGCCTGATCGATACTGTGCCAGCGGTCTTTGATGCTGTTGTCAAACCCGTGGGTATGGGTCGCAGCGTGGCCGACGCTGAGGGAATCTACCGCCATGTGCTTGGTGCGGGTTATTACCATCATAAACGTGCGGCGGTGATGGCTACGGCAGCGCTTGAGATGGCCATATGGGACGCTTTGGGACATATCGCTAACCTGCCGGTCTGGGCCCTATGGGGCGGCAAATTTCGCGACCGTGTTCCCGCCTCGGCCTATACCTTTACGCGCGACACAGATGAACTCTCAGACCGTCTTAAATCCTTTGCCGAAGGCGGCTTCACAACTTTCAAGGTCAAAGTCGGCTTTGATCGCGCCTCGGACCTAAACCTAGCCCGATGCGCGCGTGGTGTGATCGGAGACGCAGCGGATCTGCGGCTTGACGTCAATGGTGCATGGACGCCGGGGACCGCGCGGCGCCAACTCGCCCAACTTGCCGAACTTGATTTGGCGTATGTGGAACAGCCCTTGGAGCTGGATGACATCGCCGGACACGCCGCGCTTCGGAAGTCCCAGAACATCCCCATCGCATTGGATGAAAGCGCCTACACCCTGCAAGACGTGTCCAACATCATCCAAGCGGAGGCTGCGGATGTTGTCCTGCTTGACCCCCACCAAGCGGGCGGACTTTGGCAATGTATCAAAGCAGCGGCCCTCTGCGAGGCGCGGGGCATTCCTATTTCGCTGCATTCCGGCGCCGAGCTTGCTATAAGCCAGGCCGCGTACGTCGCCTTGGGCGTCGCTCTGCCAAATCTATCTTTAGCCATCGATACGGAACACAGATACCTCACCGGCGATATCGCTGACGACGCCTTGCCGATGACAGGTGGTGCATTCAGCCCAACAGATAGACCCGGCATCGGCGTAACACCCAATATCGATGCAATTCACGAATACGAGGTTCACGAAATCGAGGGTGCCTACCTTGATCCCGCGCGACCGAATTGGTTTCCGGTTAAGCCAGCATACTGAACTAGGTAAACTCTTCGGCAGGTGCGCTCACTGCGGGTGTCAAAAACTTCTCGCACCAAACCGGTCTGTCTTCCCATAGGATAAACTCGAAACGTTATATTTAGTTGCTTGAACAGATGACAGGTTTACCCCTTAGAGTCCTCATATGCGGTCGCAGCATCGCTGAGGTACCTAACGGCATCGTCCAGCTCGGACTGGCTATACGCTGCGGCCCGTTCTTGTAGCTTTGTCACAGTGCTGCGGTACAAGGGGCCTACGGTCTCAAACAAATGCTTTGTGGGATGCACTATTATCCCGCGCCGGTCATCAGGATCACGGTCGCGCTTGATCAGATTGCCCTGCTCCAGCCGGTCCAACAGGCTGGTAATGGACCCCGATGTCAAACCTAGCTCTTTCCCGATCTGACTCGGCTTCATCGGCGCAATTGCAAGCAAATTGAGGCAGCGAAGGTCGTTGCGGCTCACATTCACGAGCGCCGCTGCCTGTGTGTCCAACCGGTCGATGGCGTCATAGAGACGACGACACACCTGCACCAAATCATCGGCAGTTTGATTGCGGTGTTGGTCTTCCTGATCAGGCATCGCTCATTACCTTGATTGCCAAGTTATTTGATGCTCTTATATATAGACATACAGGCTTTTCCCCGCAACAGATCGCACGCAGATGACCTATTTCACCCATGAATTCGAAGACCAGATTTCGCTGCAAGGCGTCGGCATCAAGAAGGTTATCACCTACAAAGTGCTGTTCATGCCGCCCCGCTTCGAACATGAGTTGCCGTTCAAAGAGTATCCCCGCTTGCGGGTTGAGGGCGAGATTGCCGATGTCCCAGTGCGCGGAGCTTGGATGCCCGTTGGCGACGGACGGAGGTATTTCATCGTCTCGCCGGAAGTGAAGAAGCAGACAGGGTTCGATGTTGGGGATTTAGTCGAAATGCGGTTCCGCATTGATGATCAGGATCACGTCGATATCCCGGAGAGTTTGCAGCTTGCTCTGCGCGAAGACGAAGCGACCAAAGTGCTTTGGGACAAACTGACAGCGGGTAAAAAGCGCATGTTTACGTTTCATGTGTCCTCGGCAAAAACCGCCCCAACCGAAGCGCGCCGCGTTTCTGAGGCGATGGAGGCCATCGGGCGCGGTATCACGCTGCGCGATCTTCAAAAC
>JBCCQX010000045.1:0-5596 GCA_039208585.1 Pseudomonadota bacterium
CGATCCACTGGTGGACCTGTTGTCGTGCCAACGGCAGTGCAGGGTAGCTATGATCGGACAGGATAACCGCTGAAGGCATCTAAGCGGGAAGCCCCCCTCAAAACAAGGTATCCCTGAGAGCCGAGATAGACCATCTCGTCGATAGGCCAGAGATGTAAGCGTGGTAACACGTTCAGTTGACTGGTACTAATTGCTCGATAGGCTTGATTTGATCCAGTAGAAGCAAGATTTTACGGAGCAAAAGCATACGAAAGTGTATTGGCTTGGAAGCCGCCTGAGGCGGCAACATAGAGGGTTCATTTGGTTTGGTGATCATAGCGAGAGCAAAACACCCAGCCCCATCCCGAACCTGGCCGTTAAGTGCCTTAGCGCCGATGGTACTGCGTCTCAAGACGTGGGAGAGTAGGTCATTGCCAAACCTAATGAGCCCTCACTGTATTCTCTCTTTCACCAGCCGTTCCAATTTCCTCAGGAATGCATGATCCCGAATCTAGGTTACAGCTGGTTTCGGAAGAATTGCGCGCTGTGTGGTATAACCAGATTAAACAAGCGGTTTGCGCTTCCATGCGTTCAGCTAGCACGCTCAACACCCTATTGCCCACCTGATCAACAGCTTCTGTTTGGCGGCGCCGTTCTGCACCCACGAGGCGGCGCGAAGTCGGTTTGGGCGAGGTGTCTTGGGTGCGCAGCCGGATACTCCAAAGAAGTTTCTTCAGGCTACCCGCTTCCTCACTTCTGAGGACAAAGTAGTCAAAATCACGGAATGCGACGAAATCACGCCATAATTGCTATGATCCGCAGATAATGCGTCCAAAACAAACACACCGCTCTTTTGCCGCGCATGGCCTCAGCATGATCTATTTCGTTACCGACCTCAATAACGGTTCAGTTGGCCAGAATTTCAGTGACTGCTGCTGATAGCTCTGAAACAGACGCTTGAACTGATGCGATGAACGAGTTGCCCGAAGAGGCGGTCGCCATTGGGTCAAACACAACGCTGCGAAGCCCCAAGGCGTTTGTTGCTTCCAGCGCCTCCACCGGTGGCGCTGCTTCCCAAATAAGGACGCTCGCCTGTGTATTCTCAACAAGAACTCTCAGCTCCGCCATTTCCGTTTCGCTTGGCATCGCGCCTGGTGCCCATGCAACGGATGCGATTGAAAGGCCGTACCGACGTGCGAAATACTGATATCGCGGGTGCGTCGCTATCATTGCAATGTCTTTTGCCCCCTCGAGGGCGGACTTGGTCTTCTTATCGAGAGCTTTTAAATCCGCGCGAAGCTCAGCGAAATTGGCATAGATATCGCCCGGAGAGGCAAGGCCGCGTGCAGCGATAACTCCGGCGATCGCTTCTGCTTGCGCGATGGCAAGCGTGGGATCGAGCCAAGTGAAAGAAGCAGTTGCTTCATGCGAATGCTCCCCACCGTCGCCATGGCTGTGTGTGATGCTTTCGGTCGTGATGAACAGTTGTTCAACTGCAGCGGTCGTATTGACCAGCCGAGAGCGCGGCAAGGTCACGCGATCAACCCAGGTCGCGAACCCCGCGCCATTTAAAACAATCAGATCAGCGGATTGGATCATGCTAACGTCTGCGATCGAGGGACGCCAGAAAGAAGGGTCAATCCCCTCGGGTACCGGAAAAACAACCTCTCCGTTTTCGCCGATAAGACGTTCAGCGAGGTACTTTAGCGGGTAGTTTACCGTTACAATTTTCGCGCGCTCTTGTGCCAAAGCTGTGAGTGTTGACGCATACAATGCAAAAATAGTGGCGATCGCCTTGAACAGGGGAGCCAACTTTAACTCCCACATTTGCGTGCAATATCTTCAGGTGTCACGATCCAGTAATTATCGTGGCTACCCGTATCGACCTCGATGAGTAGGCCACTGGAGTGATCAATTCCCTGCAAAGGCAGCTGCGCTGTGCCATCGGTTGAAAGCTCCAGCGTTTTTAGCAGATTGTTTTGCCCGTCCTTAACGCGCACGTCCCCTCTTTGCGTGACCTTGCCATTCGAAAATTTGGCCTCAACAGTCACGGCCTGGCAATCCACAGAAGCAAAAACAACGAGTTGATGCGCAGCAGTCGCCATGGGAACGACCGCCGCAGCAAGAGCTATTGCCAGGGCCCGCATTATTGCCCGGTCCATTTTTCAAAGTGGACCCAGATCACCGCGCCAAGTTCCACCGCCTTATCCTCACCATCTTGAGGGAGCGTGTAATCCGCAGTGTTGAGCGCAGCAAAGCCCCACCAGCCATCAGAAGGCGGCGCATAGGTGAAAACCCCGTCCGCATCGGCCTTCACCGTTTGCGTTATCATCAACTCATCCGGTGCAGTCGCACCAACGCCATCATTCAAGAACTCCACCTCAACCTCGGCGTAGGGTACAGGCTCACCGTCCATTTTCACGATGCCCTGAAATACGTTATGTTCCCAAAGGCCAAAGGGCTTTGACAAGGGCACAATTTCGGTTTTGAGGCCGAGTTCAGTGTCCCAACCTTCATCATCCCCGTAAGCAGTAACGTAAGTTTTCGTGTAATGGATGATGAATGCGTCTTCGGCGGGTTCCCAATACGGCTGAGGTTCCATCGCAAAGATATATGTGCCGGGGCGCTCCAGAGGATAGTCAAGGGTATACCCTTGGTCGCCCATCACTGTAGCATCTTGTAAACCACCAAGCAGATCTTTTGTGTCCCCTTCATGGGTCACAGAGAATGCCACTGGCTTACTCAGCATCATCCCATCCATTTCAAAAGGATGCGAGAACGACATGGTCAGGGCCACGCTCCGGCCATCCTGTTGAGAGATCATCGGGTCATTTGGAATAATCATGCCATAATGTGCAAGCGCAGGCGTCGCCGCTACACATCCTGCAAGCCATGCGGTGAATAAGTGCCGTTTCATATATCCTCCTGTTCGTTATGCACCCAGAACGAGTATCCAAGCGACCCATGCTTCTGCGTTGCGGGCCACTATTGATGACGCAAGTAGAGCAACACTTCCAGAAATCAGCAACAGCGTCGTTGTTTCTGCCATTATCAAACGGGCAACCATGCTGCGCCGAGCGCCTAATTTAACAGCAGTTGTTATCTCCTTTGCGCGCAGGCGGTAGCTCAGAAAAACCGCGAGCCCGATGGCGGCCCCAGCAGCAAGGGCAATGATTGCTGTGACTGCATCTAATAACGACTTGATGCGAAAGATGCGGTCGACAAGCCCTTGCATAACATCCGCCGGTTCAAGCAATTGGCTCGCGTTGCTGCCGTCTAAGTAGCGCCCCTTTAAAATCGTGGCTGCCCGTGTGTCGTTCGGCACCACGATCACGGCAGATGTTGGAAATGTGTCTTGGCTACCGTGGAAGTGGAAGCTGTCGATATTGCTTTCCGTTATGCGTTGATACTGCACGATGGCGGCATTCGCCAATGCTTGCCCACCGGCGGCGATGTCAGCGGCAGTCACAACATCGTCGTGCCCGTGACCGATGCCCTGGATTACCCAAGCGGTTTTGATGTCGACAAAGATGGCTTGATCATCGGGTGTGTTGGTTGGTGCCAGCACACCGACGATGGGCATCTCCAGCGGGTAGACACCGTCGAGATCGAAGAGATTTTCTGGTGCGGAAACTATGGTATCGCCGACACCCTTGTTGAGTATGCGAGCGACCTCAGCCCCGATAACAGCGTCACCCAGCAGCGATAAACCTCTTCCCTTTTCCGGGATTAGGCCACGGAAATCAAAATAATCAAGCGTTGTGCCGACGATCCGGAAACCGGCTGATGAAAACGCGGTATGGATCGGGATCGGAAGCCCGAGGCCACTGTCCCAGATCGCCTCGACCTCGCGCATGGGCACGGGATCTGGGCTATCATCTGAGAAATAAAGCGCAGTCATCGTCAGATCGAGTTGCGAGCCGCGGCTCCCCAGGAGCAACGGTGTCGCTTCGCCACGCGCAACCAGCATTCTTTCACTGGTGGCTAGCAAGGTCTGGGTCGCCATGGGCACAAAGATGATGAGCGCAGCTACAACCACCAGCACCAGGCTGCGCGCCCAGTGATAGCGCAGATAGGCAACTGCCAGGTAGAGCGCATTCATGCCGACACCTTCGTGCGAAACTGAGCGAAGTCCAGAACCCGTTCGAAACGCGGAAGCAATTCATGATCGTGGGTCACGGCCAAAACTGCTGCATTGGCAATCGCGGCCTGTTCGAACAGTAAATCGAGAATGCGCGCTTTGCTGTCAGGGTCGAGGTTGCCCGTCGCTTCATCAGACAGGATCAGTTTTGGTTGCGTTACAAGTGCACGACAGATTGCAACGCGTTGTTGTTCTCCCTGGCTGAGTTCTGGGGGATGCCGGTCGAGTTTGTCACCGATGCCGCAAGCTGCGGCAAGCGTCTCGGCCCTCTCCCGCGCTTCACGTTCCAGTATCAAGGCAGACGTGATCCGATAGGGATAAAGGATGTTTTGCCGCGCCGACAGATAGTCGAGCAGCGCGAAGTCCTGAAACACGAAACCGATCTGGCTTGCCCGGAAACGTCGCCGCTCAGCGTTGGAAAGCGCGGTCACATCAACCCCGGCGACGGTGATGCGCCCGATCTTAGGCGAAAGGATACCGGCGATGAGATTGAGGAGTGTGGTTTTACCGCTCCCGCTGGGGCCCACAACGGCGAGGCGTTCCGCATTTGCAAGAGAAAACGCTGGCACCTCAAGCTGAAATCCGCTTGTTCCATAGCCGAAGCGAAGGTTGTCGATATCGACCATCAGTTGGTTGGCGGGGCGAGAAACGTCTCTCCCGCCGTCTCTCGATTTACGTCTAGAAGAGCGAAGTCAGTGATCCGCCAAGCGCCTTTCACGGGTGTTACCGTCAGATCCGCGCTGTAGGTATTGCCTCGCACATGCAGATGTTCCGCGTGACCCACGGTGCCGATGACCTGCCAAGACGCATCGATGAGAAGCGACCCATTCTCTAGCGCGACTTGTGTATTCAAAAGTTTGATCTCATGGATTGTTTGGTCTGCTTCTTCCAGACCACCTCCCGCCATGGCACCTACACGTTCAAGATATAGATACTCAAGTGCGTCACCATGCGTGACGCTGGCCAAGGTGTCGTATATCGCATCTTCTTCGGTTGCAGCGAACGCTTCATAGACAACCAACAACAGCGCAGGCGTCAAGCGCCAGAATTCTTCCGCTGCGCCGCTGATCGTCAGAGGATCAATGCCCGGGGCCGTAAATGTCTGTGTTTGAGAAATTTGTTCTCTACCCGTCACAAAAAAGAGTGCTGCAACTGCACCACTTGCCACGATAGTAATAGCTGCAATCAAGGTTGCACGCGCCATGGTGAAGGTGCCCAGTGAGAACGAAATTCAGCATGCACAGCGTCTGCGATTTCGCGCGATTGTGCAAGCAGGCTTTACCTATTCTAAAGCGGTTGGCTCAACGCCTCGTCGCGCGGTATCGCCTGTTGGCATTAGGCGGCGTCTGCATTTAACTGATCCACGCCATGGCGCATGCGAGGTCTACGAAGGCTTTAAAAGAGCTGATTGTTTTCTCGCACCGCAGGGCGATCCTGCGGAAGCGTTTGATCCTGTTGAAGAAACATTCGACGAGA
>JBCCQX010000046.1:0-5224 GCA_039208585.1 Pseudomonadota bacterium
ATTAATAATGGCCCCGTTGGCCGCCACTAGGTCGGGCTGCAAAGCCTGCGCCGCAAAGAACTGATGGCGCAGGTTCACTGCCATTCGTTCATCCCAGTAATCGGGCGTGACCTCCATCGCGGGCACGCGGTCGTCATTGCCCGCGTTGTTCACAAGCCCCGCGATGGGCCCTGTCTCTTTGCGCAGCGCGCAAAGCGCATCTTGCAGGGCTGCAATGTTCCGCAGATCAGCGATAGCCACCGCGGGGCGGTTGCCGGTTATAGCCTCACATACCTCCGCCACCCGCGCGGCGGCGGCGGCATTGATATCGACGAATCCCACCCGGGCGCCTTGCGCGCAGAAGGCTTCGACCAGATACATGCCGATGCCCGACCCGCCCCCGGTGATGATCACGCCGCGCCCCTTGAGCGACGGGTACGAGGCACCTACGACTTCGACCGGGACCAACTCGGGATGGTCCGATGTTTCAAGCCTCATTCGGCGGCAACCGTTTGCTGAGCCGTCGAGACAGAAAGCCCTTGAGCGTCAAAGGCATAGACGTTGTTGGCATCAAACGTCATCGCGACAGATGACCCATGGGGGATGCGCTGCTCCCCAGCGATCCGCACCATAACGGGCCGCTCTACGCCCTTGACCGTAACAATGGCAAAGGTGTCTGATCCCAGATGTTCTGTTGTCTCAACGGTGCCATTGATCACCCCCGCCCCATCTTCTCCCAAGCGCAGGTGTTCGGGCCGCACGCCAATCTCGGCAGCGTTTTTCACGTGAATGCCGACACGCAACGTGACCGGTGCCTCTGCACCCCCGAAACGCAGAAAATTCATCTTGGGCGATCCGATAAAGCCCGCAACGAACCGGTTCACCGGCGCGCGGTACAGGTCAATGGGCGAGCCTACCTGCTCGATGCGCCCGTCCCGCATCACAACGATTTTGTCGGCCAGGGTCATCGCCTCAACCTGATCATGAGTGACGTAGATCATTGTTGTGCCCAAACGCTCCTTGAGCCGAGCAAACTCCATGCGCATGTCCACACGCAGGGCAGCATCCAGGTTCGACAGCGGCTCATCAAAAAGAAAGACCTCTGGCTCACGCACGATCGCGCGCCCGATAGCGACTCGTTGCCGTTGGCCACCCGAAAGCTGACGTGGCTTTCGATCCAACAATTGCTCGATCTGCAAAGTGGCCGCCGCCTTTTTGACGCGGTTTGCGATTTCGTCTTTTGCTGTTCCTGCAAGGCGAAGGGCGTAACCCATGTTTTGCGCCACGGTCATGTGCGGATAGAGCGCGTAGGACTGAAAAACCATCGCAATGCCGCGCTTCGACGGGGGCACTTGTGTGACCCGCTGACCGCCTACGGCAATCTCGCCCGATGACACCTCATCAAGACCACAGATCATCCGCAGCAGGGTCGATTTCCCACAGCCCGAAGGTCCAACAAAGACCACGAATTCACCATGGGCGATGTCCAGATCGATATCGCGCAAGACCTCTACCGCGCCGTAGCGTTTGCTTAGGCCCGAGATGTTTAGATCCGCCATGTGTCCTCCCTTATGCGCGCTGTTCAGCCCGCGAATTCATTATCTCGCAATCCGATGACCCCGGGTTTTGTTGCAAAGACGCTGCCTGACATAGGCGCGTCGGACAGATGTCGTGCCGACAACCGGATCCGCGCCGTCGTGATGAAAAGCGTGTCGAGGTCAGCGCCCCCAAAACAGCAGCTCGTCGGGCGTGGCACTGGGAGCGCGATTGTGCGCACCAAGCTCCCGTCGGGCGCATAGCGACGCACAGCCCAACCGTCCCACATAGCAACCCAGATGTGACCTTCAGCATCGACGCACAGACCGTCGGGGTTTCCCTCGCCCTTGGAGACGTGCAAAAACTCGCGCCGGTTCGAGATCGCACCCGCTTCAAGGTTGAAATCGTAAGCCCAGATGACGCCCGGGCCGCTATCAACAAAATACATCGTGCGGCTGTCCGGGCTCCACCCGATCCCGTTCGAAACCTGAAGCCCCTCTTCCATGAGGTGCACGGACCCATCCGGATCGTAGCGCCAAAGCTGACCACGCCCCGGTTCTGTGTTGATCGCAAGCGAGCCGACCCAAAGGCGCCCGAGCGCATCGCATTTACCGTCATTGAACCTGTTATCCGGCCGGTCGGCTTCGGGTTCGGCGCAGGTGGTGATTTCGCCGTCGGCGGCGATTGCTTTGATCCCTGTCTCTGTCGCACAAATGAAACCGCCATTTGTCCTCGGGATTGCGACACCAACCAATTCCGGCATAGCCCTGAAACTGCGCTCGCCCGTCTCGACGTCGCCCGACAACAACCCAGGCGCCAGGATATCGACCCAATAGAGGCGCTGATCACGCACACTCCAGAACGGACCCTCCCCCAAAAAGTCCTCACCCGGCAAAACGCAGCTCACGGGGCCGCGATCCGCGTTCAACGGTCTGGGATTGACGGCGATCGACATGGCCAGCTCTCCGATATTACCCGAAATCCGGCGCGCGGCTTCGATCACCTCGCGCCCCAACGAATGGAGCGCCTCAGCCTCCATGCGGTAGGCGGGTGCGACGATGCCAATGGCCCCGAGCGGGCGCGCTAAATGGTCAAGGATGGCAGCAGCGACGCCGTTTACGTCTTCATGCTGTTCACCCAGTGAGATTGCGTAGCCCCGCGCCTTCACGATGTTCAGCTGCTGATCCAGATCGCCTGCCTCGGCGATAGTGCTGTCGGTGAACGCGGTCAGATCGGTGCCACTCAGCAGCGCCCGCCGATCAGCCTCGGGCAAGTGCGCGGCCAGCGCTTTGCCAAGCGCTGTAGCATGAACTGCCAAACGCGCGCCCACAGCGTTATCCAGACGCACGGTGCGCGGTTGGTCCTGCTGATCAATGTAAAGCACTTCGGCCCCGTCAAGCACACCGAGACGACAGACTTCGCCGGTGAGTTTCGACAGCCGCTCCAGCTCCGGTGCTGCAGCGCGCCTTAGATCGAACGCGTCCCAGACCTTGTGGGCAAGCTGAAACGGGCGGGATCCCAATCGATAGGTCTGCGCCGCCTCGTCTACGGAAAGGTAGCGCTCATCCACCAGCGTCTGAAGAATCCGGTGCAGGGTGCCTTTGGGCAATTGCGAAGCCTCAAGCAGCGCCGTGAAGCGCAACGGACCATCGGCCTCTGCGACATGCGCCAGAACCCGCAAGCCACGCTGCAGCGCCTGCATGCCCGGAACGGCGGAATCAGCGTCCTGGGTTTCTGGCAAAATCTTGTTGGAACGTACTGCCATGTTGGGCCTTGTCTTTGCTGTGATGCTGACGCTAGATAAATTGGAACTGAGTTTCAAGTAGGAAATTTGATGCTTATCGGCAAGATAGATCGCTGGCTCGTACGTGTCCCCTTTACCGAAACAATCGCATGGGGATCAGGCACGCGCATTGGTACAACACGGCTGGTCTGCCGGATCGAAACCCAGGACGGTGCGGTTGGTTGGGGCGAAACGCTGAGCCTGATCGATACCGTGCCAGCGGTCTTTGATGCTGTTGTCAAACCCGTGGGTCTCGGGCGCAGTGTGGCAGATGCTGAAGGGCTTTACCGCCATGTGCTTGGCGCGGGCTACTACCACCACAAACGCGCGGCGGTGATGGCCACAGCAGCGGTTGAGATGGCTATGTGGGACGCTTTGGGGCATATCGCCAACCTGCCGGTATGGGCCCTGTGGGGCGGCAAATTTCGCGACCGAGTTCCCGCATCGGCCTATACGTTCACGCGCGACACGGATGAACTCAGCGACCGACTCAAATCCTTTGCCGAAGCCGCCTTCACAGCTTTCAAGGTCAAAATCGGCTTTGACCGCACTTCGGACCTTCACCTTGCCCGATGCGCCCGTAATGTGATCGGAGATGCGGCGGACCTGCGGCTTGACGTTAATGGTGCATGGACGCCAGGGACAGCACGGCGTCAACTTGCTCAATTGGCCGAACTTGATTTGGCGTACGTGGAACAACCTTTGGAACTGGATGACATCGCCGGACACGCCGCGCTTCGGCAGTCCCAAAGCATTCCGATCGCACTGGATGAAAGCGCCTACACCCTGCAAGATGTGTCTAACATTATCCATGCGGAGGCGGCGGACGTTGTCCTGCTTGACCCCCACCAAGCGGGCGGCCTCTGGCAATGTATCAAAGCAGCAGCCCTCTGCGAAGCGCGGGGCATTCCTGTTTCTCTGCATTCCGGTGCCGAGCTCGCCATAAGCCAAGCCGCTTACGTCGCCTTGGGCGTCGCTCTTCCAAATCTATCCATCGCCATAGATACGGAACACAGATACCTCACCGGCGATATCGCGGACGACGCTTTGCCGATGACGGATGCCGAGTTCAGCCCAACAGATAGACCTGGCATCGGCGTAACACCCAATATCGATGCAATTCAAGAATACGAGGTTCACGGTATTGAAGGTGCCTACCTTGATCCCACTCGACCGAACTGGTTTCCGGTTAAGCCAGCCTACTAACTTAGGCTAACTCTTCGGCAGGTGCGCTCACTGCGGCTGCCTAAAACTTCTCACATCAATCTGGTCCGCCCTTCCAAGGGATAAACTCGAAACGTTGTCTTGCGTCGCGTGAAGAGATGATCGGTTTACTCGACTGAGTCCTCATATGCGGTCGCAGCATCGCTGAGGTACCTGACGGCATCGTCCAGCTCGGACTGGCTATACGTTTCAGCCCGTTCTTGTAGCTTTGTCACAGTGCTGCGGTACAAGGGGCCCACGGTTTCAAACAAATGCTTTGTGGGATGCACTATGATCCCGCGCCGGTCATCAGGATCACGGTCGCGCTTAATCAGATTGCCTTTCTCCAGGCGGTCCAACAGGCTGGTTATGGACCCCGATGTCAAACCTAGCTCTTTACCGATCTGACTTGGCTTCATTGGAGCGGTTGCAAGCAAGTTCAGGCAGCGCAGATCGTTGCGGCTGACATTCACGAGCGCGGCAGCCCGCGTATCCAAACGGTCAATTGCTTCATAGAGGCGGCGACACACCTGGACCAAATCCTCAGCAGTCTGATTTCGGTGTTGCGGATCGTTACCAGCCATATGCTGTTACCTTGATTGTCAAGTTAGTTGATGATCATATATATAGAGATACAGGCTTTCCACCGCAACAGAACGCACGCTGATGAGTTATTTCACCCATGAATTCGAAGACCAGATTTCGCTGCAGGGCGTGGGCGTA
>JBCCQX010000047.1:0-4250 GCA_039208585.1 Pseudomonadota bacterium
CGTGGCGTAGGGCAGCCGAATTTGCGAGATCTCGCGCCACACCGGCGCACGCAGCGAGCGAGAAAGTTCGATCAACTCTGGCGGTGTCGCCATAAGTCCGGTCGTCATCGAAACAACCAAGGGAAAGAAGGAAATCATGAAGGTGATCACGACCCGGGAGGGATCGTCCGTTCCAAGCACAACGATGATGATCGGGGCGACCGCGACCACCGGAACCGATTGGATGACCACCAGCAACGGATAGATCGCGCGGCTGAGAAGCTTTGACTTGGTCAAGCCAATGGCGATGGGCAGCGATACCGCAATCGCCACCAAGTAGCCGATCAGCGCGACCCGCAATGTCGCCCAGATATGCTCTACCCACCGGGTGAATGGGATCGAGTCAAAGCCGCCGAAAATCCGGCTGGGTGCAGGTAAGATATAAGAGGGCACCGCAAATATCCGCGTGCCTACTTCCCAGGCGATCAAGATGGCTGCGAAGGTCAATGCGGGCAACATCCCGGGCGCATTGATCATCCGCGTAAGGGTTTGGGTCATGCGACGGCAGTGTCCCTTTTGATCAAAAGGCTGCGTAAATGGGCGATGAAGTCCTGCACAGAGCTGTCGCGCAGCGCATCGTCGGTTCGTGGGCGCCCGATGGGAACTTTGAAGTCGCCAATCACGCGGCCTGGGCGTTCGCTCATAACCAGCACGCGGTCGGCGAGCAGCACGGCCTCAGGGATCGAATGGGTGATGAACATCACGGTCTTGGGGCTGGCCTGCCACAGGCGCAACAACTCAAAGCCCATCGCATCGCGGGTCAAGGCATCGAGTGCCGAAAACGGCTCGTCCATCAGCAGGATATCGGGGTTCAAAAACAACGCGCGCGCAATCCCCACGCGTTGTTGCATCCCGCCCGACAATTCGTCTGGGCGCCGTGTCTCGAACCCTTCAAGACCGATTGTTGCGATGATCTCGCGCGCGCGGACACGGTCTTCGGAAGAGACCCGGCCTCGCATATGTTTGACCGGAAACACCACGTTATCCTCGACACTAGCCCAAGGCAGCAATGTCGGGTTTTGAAACACGATGCCAATATCTTCGCGCGGCTGTTTAACTGGCTGATCGAAGACGCGTACCTGCCCACTCGTTGACGGCATAAGTCCCGCGGTCAGGCGCAAAAGAGTCGATTTGCCACAGCCTGACGGGCCAAGAACCGCAACAAACTCATGCTGAGCGATGTTCAATGACACATTATTGAGGGCTTCAAGGGGGCCGGCCTCGGTTGAAAACACCTGGCCGACCCCATCAAAGGATATCGCGCTTTGCGATTTTGCCAAACCGGATTACTCCGGCAGGAACGAGCGGTCGACAATCGCCTCGGGGTCAAGGGCGGCTGGATCGAACCCCTGCGCGGCGGCGACGCGTTCCCAAGTGGCGGCCAGGCGTTCGGCTTCAAACATGCCAAGCCCGTCTTTTTCAGTGACGTCATTGAACACCAGCACCGACGCGTCCCCCCAGGCCGAGGTGATGTAAGCGGCGTCAAGCTCCGGCACCATCGCGGCAACGCTTTCCCCAGCAAGATCGGGATTGGCCTGAGCAAACTCGAGTGACTTTTTGAACGCCGCGATGAAGCGCTTCGCCACCTCCGGGCGCTCTGCCAAGAACGTATCGCTAGCGACCAAGGATGCGGAATAAAGAACCAGGCCGGCGTCCGCCCAAGGCAGAACGACAATCTCTTTGCCCGCCTCTTCGGCCTGCGTCGTGTAGCGTGTAACATCGGTCAGCCAGGCGATGATCGCGTTCTGTTTGCCAGTCATCAAAAGCGGACCAAGTGCGCCGGGATCGGCCTTTGTTAGCTCGATATCCGTCTCCGTCATGCCGTTGTCGGCGAGCACCAAGGGCAAATAGACGTTGGACGCGGTGAAAGGCGAGGTTGCGATCTTCTTGCCGTTGACATCCGTCAGCGAGTTGATGCCCTGGTCTTTTGTCGTGTAGAACGCATGCGGTCCGGTGTTGAAAACCGACATAACGGCTGTGACCGGAACGTCTTCGGTCGCGCGGGCCGCCATGAGGGCGCCAAGCCCGGCAGAACCGATATCGGATGACCCTGTGGCAAGCTTGGTGATCGCCTCGGATGATCCGCGCCCAGGTTCGATCGAAATCTCGATCCCAGCCTCTTCGCAAAAGCCTTGTTGCACGCAGATATAGATCGGCGACTTGTCACCGCCCGGCAACCAGTCCAGCTGATAGGTGACCTTGTCTAGCGCGGACGCCATGCTTGGCACAGACGCCGCCAGCACGAGGGCCGCAAGGGATGATTTCATTGGTTTTTTCATATTTCTATTCTTTCGCTGCGAAGGATATTCAGCCACGGAGAAAGCAATGCATGTCAGCTTTTTGATGGAGTTGATCATAAAGACAGGTCTCTCCGCTCCAGTGCGTTTCCAGATGAATGAGCCCAAGGACATCCCGCCCCAGTGCTGATGCAGCACCAAACAAAAGCAGAACTGCGAAACCTGCCAACGAAAGCGACAAGACAGGCAAATTTTCGGAGTGATTGATTGATTTTTAGGCAGATGGGTAAATTTCGGACTGATTTTCCACCACCACTTTCAGGCCTAGGTGCGGTTTGTCTTCCACCCCAGCATGGTTGGCCTAAGATTTTTGTGGGGTGATTCAGAGGCCAAATGTTAACCAAAGATCAAGACCTAGCGTTTCTCAAACGCTCCATGGAGCTCGCAGATGAAGCTGTCGTAGAAGGTAATCATCCGTTTGGAGCGGTCCTTGTGGCTGCTGACGGCACAATTCTCGCAGAAGGCAAGAATAACCACAGCGTCGACAAAGGCCCGGGCCACGCCGAGGCGAACTTGGCCCGCGATGCCGCGCGGCGCTTTGACATCGAAACTCTGCGGGGGGCGACGCTTTACACGTCCGTTGAGCCCTGTTCGATGTGTTCCGGAACGATCTACTGGGCCGAAGTTGGCGCAGTTGTCTTTGGAATGACCGAGAAACGCCTTGCCGAACTGACCGGCGACAATGAAGAAAATTTGACGCAAGACCTTGAATGCCGCGTCGTCTTGGCCGCCGGTCAACGTGAGATCGAAGTGCGCGGCCCATATGCCGAGCTTGAAGACGGCATTGTCGCGCAGCATGCGGATTTTTGGAAATGATGCCGTCCGTGTTGCGGGCGCAAGCCATCATCATGCTATTTGAAGCGAAAGACCAATGACGCTGAGCGCTAAGAACCTTGGTGCCGCAGCGCTTCCGGTCGTCGATGTCTCTGGGTTGATTAGCGGGGACGCCACAGCACAAAGGGCGGTTGCACGTGCGATCAAAGAGGCCTGTTTAGACAAAGGTTTCATGTATATCGTCGGTCACGGTATCGCGCCCGAATTGAGGTCAGAAGTTTTCAAACAAAGCGCTGCCTTTTTTGATCTTCCTGAAGCGCATAAACTTGCTGTGGACATGAAGCTGTCCAGCTGCAATCGCGGCTACGAAGCGATGCGCGCTCAGACGCTGGAAGCTGGCGCGCCGCCCGATTTGAAAGAGAGCTTTTATAGCGGTCGTCACCTTGAGCCAGATCACCCGGCGGTCCTCGCTGGAAAGTTCAACCATGGCCCAAATCAATGGCCCGCTGGCATGTCGCAGTTCCAGGACGTCATGGATCGCTACTACCTTGAGCTAGAAACCTTTGGCGCGGTTTTGATGCGTGGAGTCGCGCTGTCGCTTGATCTGGCCGCGGACTACTTCGATGGCTTTTGCACCGACCCTCAATGCGGCTTGCGACTTATCCACTATCCACCACAGCCAGCGCATGCGGCGCCGAACGAAAAGGGCTGCGGTGCCCATACTGACTGGGGTGGGCTTACCATATTGGCGCAGGACGAGGTCGGCGGGCTCCAAGTCTGGGACGACACGGTTGGATGGGTCCACGCGCCGCCGATGCAAGACGCCTATATCGTCAATCTCGGTGACATGATCGCACGTTGGACCAACGAACGGTACCGCTCGACGCTGCACCGCGTTGTGAATGCAACCGGGAAAGAGCGCTACTCGGTGCCGTTTTTTTACTCTGGCAATCCGGATTACGAGGTCGCTTGTATCTCCAGCTGTCTGGGGCCGGGCGAAACCCCAAAGTTCCCGCCCACGACCGTGTCTGGCCACATGCGCGAGATGTACGCCAAAACCTATGCATCGTGATGGGCAGCTGACGTATCTTTTGATCCACGGCGCATGGGCGGGTCCGTGGATCTGGGAGCAAACGGCAG
>JBCCQX010000048.1:0-4060 GCA_039208585.1 Pseudomonadota bacterium
CCTCAAGAAGGATAAAATCCGCGAGGGGCCAATTTGCCCCAAACGTCCCGGGCTGCAAATGCCGAATTTCCTTACCTTGATTGGCCTAAAGCGTCCGATCCGAAACCTGAGATATACCGCTCCCTTCAAAGCGCCCGCCCAACAGGCACTGCCCTGCCGCGCCGTTCCGCCCCCCGTCGCGCCGGAGGCGTGCTTTCAGCACGTCGCGCCGGAGGCGTGCTTTCAGCACGTCACGCCAAAGGCGTGCTTTCAGCACGTCACGCCAAAGGCGTGCTTTCAGCACGTCACGCCAAAGGCGTGCTTTCAGCACGACGGGCGGCGCATCTGCGCCACCCCGCGGGACGGCGCATGAACTGTTGTCATGCATGTCTCAGGTTGCGGGTCGGACGCTTTAGCCCTCGATCAGGTCAACCCGCCGCTGATGGCGTCCGCCCTCGAAAGGGGTCTCTAGAAAAGTGTCCACGATACGTAGCGCCAGCCCCTCACCGATCACACGCGCGCCCAGCGACAGAATGTTGGCATCGTTATGCGCCCGGATCATCGCAGCCGAAAACGTATCAGAGCAAACGCCACACCGGACGCCCGGCACCTTGTTGGCCGCCATCATGATGCCCTGCCCCGTGCCGCACAGAACGATCCCGAAGGCGCAATCGCCTGACACAACCCGCGCCGCCGCTGCTTGACCGTGGGCAGGATAATCCGTGCTCTCGGCTGTCATAGGCCCGATATCCACAACCTCCCAGCCTGCGCCTTCAAGGTGCGTTGCGATGCGCTGGCGCAGATCAATTGCAGCATGATCACTCGACAGGACGATGCGCGTTTTCGGCATTGGTTTGCTCCTCACTGGCTGTGGCGCTTATGGCGCTCGTGGCACTTGCGCGCAACGGGAGACCCAAGCCAACAAAAAACCGCCCCGGAGGGCGGTTTGTTTGGTTGCGGGAGTAGGATTTGAACCTACGACCTTCAGGTTATGAGCCTGACGAGCTACCGGGCTGCTCCATCCCGCGTTAACACGCCGTGGATATGACGAGGATGCAGGAGGTTCAAGCGGAAAAGCGCAGGCGGAACGCTCAGACTGCCGGTTTCATCCGCCGATCAGGGTGCGCCACCAGCCAGGCGCATCAGGAACTGCCAGGGCGCCCCCGTCTTTCAATCGAACATCGAACTGCTGCTCGAATTCCCCGTCGTCAAAGACCACCACGCTGAACTCTGTGGCGTCCCGCCCGGTTTGAGGGAACTGGATCCGTAGCGCCTCATCCGATGCAACAGGATAGGCAAACCAGCCGCCAATCCACGTCAGCGCGGTGGGGTCAATGGGCCCTTCCGGCAGCGGCACATTGCACACCGCGATGGCCACCTGCGCCGCGATCGGATCGTCAAAGGGCACCGGCGTTGCCGCTTGATGCACCATCATCGACATCGCTTCAAACGCAACAGGCGCGCCGCCCAATTCGAATCCGACGTCCGCGATCAGATCGTCAGCGGCATCAAAGGTCCCATTTGACAGCTTTTCCACGGCCAGCCTGCCTTGTTCATCCGTGAACCCCTCCGGCGCCTGGCCAAAAAGAGGCGCGACCTCGGCATAGGGCATGCGCACATAGATGGCATAGCCGCTGCCCTCGCGAGACACGACGATCTCTCCCGCATAGGCGAGCGGCGCGTAGAAGGACGCAAGCAGGGCGAGTAACGCAATTCTCATATACAGGTAGATATTGTTCTGCGTCCCTGTTTCAAAGGGTTTGCGCATAAATCTCCCCCGCCCGCGGCCGATGGCAAAGCGGAATGCCCGCTTTCAATGCGCCCGCATCTGGTCCGAGATGGCCGCAATCTCCGCCGTGGCCTGGCGCGCTTTTGTCGCCATGGACTGGATTTCCCGCGCCACCACGGCAAAGCCCAAACCCGCCTCGCCCGCGCGGGCGGCTTCGATCCCGGCATTGACTGCCAGCATATTGGTCTGAACGGACAATGTGTTGATCATCTTGACCGCATTGCCGATTTCCGCAGCGCTTTGGGTGAGTGTCTCCGCCCGTTCCGCCTGATTTGCGGCGTTCAACTGGTCGAAATAGCTGTGCATCGAAGTTGAGGCATCGCACTGCAACGCAAGATGCAGCGCGCGGTGTCTCTCTTCGACAATGCTCCCCTCCGCGACGGCAGCCCGTGTGAGGCAGAGTGCGCATTCCCGGTGGTAGATGCCGTAGATTAGCAGATAGCTGACGAAATCGACGCCTTTTTCAATCAAAAGCCCCGTAGTCTTGCGCTGCGTCTCAAAATACGCTTCTGAAAAGTGGCCCACTAGTATGTTGCGGAACTTTATGTGGCCTCGGTCGATCTGATCGCGGGTGACTTCGTTGGGTTCAATCTTGAGCAGAAAGACGTAGACCTCCCGCATGATCCGGTCGAGCTCGGGTTCGATCACTTCAAACACCGCTTTGCCGGCCTGCTTCAGGTTCGGGCTCCAAAGCGGCTCGAAAGTTGCGCGGTCCACCATGGGCGTCTCCTCCAGTACCGCACACAACTTACTGCGCCTTAGCGAACGAAGGATTAATCAGCGGGCACGGCAGGCACAAAGACATGGTGTTGTGCGGATTCCAGCGCGCAGCGAGCCGTGCCAAAGCGTAATTTCGATTCGATTGCATAGATCTGCATCAATCGAAGCCTGCTGATTTACGAGACGCCTTCGCGCCATTGCGTGCATATGACGAGAATTTTGTATCTCGGACAGCAGAGCAGCGTTAACTTAAGCGGGAATAGTTAATGGGTTTGACGATGATTGCGGGCATTACGGTTGTTGCTTGGCTGATTTCTGCGGTCGGTATGGCCGGTACCTGGATCAAATTGTGCAGCGGGGCAGAAGAGCACGTCTCAGAACGCACAAAGGGCCGGATCCGGATGTGGTTCCTTCGAGACGCGAGCGAGAACCCGGGCGGGGATTGGTCCGACAGTTTTGTCGATCTTTTCGATGCGACCTTTGGGAAACGGCTCTTGTCCTGGCGCTTCTTTCTCCGTTCCGTTGCCGCGACAACCCTCTTTTTTGCACTTGTTATCGGGTGGTACATCGGGATCGGGGAGATTACGGGGTCGTCGTTTGAGGAGTTTCATGAGCGGGCGAAGGACGATTACGGCGGCACTCTCAGCCGATGGCAGACATTTCAATGGTTGATCATTATTTTTGTCGGCAATGTTTTTGCGGACTACGTCAGCCTTATTGAAACAAGAATAATACTTCGCCGGATCACCAGAACCGGCGGCTTTGGAAAGCTTGTTTGGCTGACATTCGATGCTGTTGCCACGGCGGTAATCTACCTCTTCTTCGCTGTCGCGCTCTATACGAGCGAGGCTTTTTGGCAGATGAATGCCAGTCAAAGTATCATTCAGCAGTTAAGCCCAGCATTTGGAATTGTATCTCAAGTTTCGGGGGCGTGGATCTTTGATTTGTCAGGCTACGCTGAGATTTCAGGCTATATTCTTGGATCGAAAACAGAATATGGGAGTCTCTATCCCGACTTATACCAAATCAGTCTGATCACAACCTACTTCACATCCATCTGGATATGGCTCTTTTTGCTGTCCGGGGTTCTGTCACGCGGTATCTTCCTCACCCTCAACTCAATCCGCGGGATCGGACGGCTCTTTGACGTCAGAAATCTCCCGATGACGAGTTTGGGATATGTTCTTGCAGTCATCACGCTTGTCGCGCATGTGGCGGCTTACTCAGCACATACCATCACGCAAAGCGAAACGCCCAAAGTGCGGTCATCTATCAGTGGAGGGATATGAGGAGAGTATCGAAAGAGAGATACGGTATCCAAAAAGCTCACTAGGTTTGGCGATGACCTACTCTCCCACGTCTTAAGACGCAGTACCATCGGCGCTAAGGCACTTAACGGCCAGGTTCGGGATGGGGCTGGGTGTTTTGCTCTCGCTATGATCACCAAACCAAGAGAACTTTTTGGATGTCCAAGTCAGCAAACTGATTGGTAGGTATGCTTATGAAATCCTGTAGAAAATCTCGCTTCTACTGGATCAAATCAAGCCTATCGGGCAATTAGTACCAGTCAAC
>JBCCQX010000049.1:0-3882 GCA_039208585.1 Pseudomonadota bacterium
CCTGCGAAACCTTGCGTATCGGAGAACTCCATCCCGGCCCTATTTCAATGCGGATGCGTCGGTTACACTGCCACCCATTGCGACCGTTGCATTGAGATACAAGGAGACCGGCCATGGACAAGATTGCGCTGATCACAGGGGCAGCCTCTGGAATCGGAAAAGAATTCGCCAAATACCACGCAGGCACGGGTGGAGATGTCATCTTGACCGCGCGGCGCGCTGAAATCCTAAAGACGCTCAAATCGGAGATCGAGGAACAATACGGTGTAAAAGCGCATGTCTTCGCCGCCGACCTTGCCAAACCTGATGCGGCGGAAAAGCTCTATAAGGATATCAAGAAAGCCAAATTGCAGGTCGACATCCTGATTAACAATGCAGGTTTCGGTGGGCGCGGCGTTCATATTGAACGGGATCTCAATCGAGAGCTCGGGATGATCGATGTCAATGTTAAGTCACTGGTGACGCTGACCCACATGTTTGGCCATGATATGGCCGAGCGCGGTGCCGGTAAAATCCTGAACGTCGGGTCGACGGCGGGTTTCATGCCGGGTCCGCAACAGGCGGTCTATTTCGCGACGAAAGCCTTTGTGAATTCCTTCAGCCAAGCCGTGGACCAGGAGTTGCGCGATCGTGGTGTCACCTGCACCGTTCTGGCGCCCGGCTACGTGAAGACCGAATTCGCGGAAGTCGCAGACCTGCATGGCACGCAACTTGTCAGTGCGCGTGGGGCTGAACCCAAGGATGTCGCGCGCGAAGGGTACATGGGAATGCGGGCAGGCGAACTGATCAGCTATAACGACGGACTGCTGAAGTTCGTGCTCAACTGGATTTTGCCATTGATGCCCAGACGGGCGGTGCTTTGGGGAGTGGACCGTGCGCAACGAAAGTAGCGCACGGCTCTCATCATCGTGACCGATCAGCTCTTGGGTAGTGACCAGCCCTCTTTTCCGCGCATCAACTTACCTTCGCGCTTTAGCCTTGAGACGCGTGTACGAACGGAATTGATGGTTGTTTCAACGGACATTTTCCCAGTCACGTAATCAAGGATCATGACCGGCGTTGATTGCCCCGAGCCCACCGCTTTTAGGATCGCATCGTCCAAAGACACTTTCACTGCGGCCTTCTTGGTGCGTTTCTGAGCCGGTTTAGGTGCCGCCGCTTTTGGTGCTGCTGCCTTCGCCGCAGGCTTGGCTGGCGCCGGTATAACAGCAGCCGTTTTCGCGGATGAAGCCTTTGCTGAGGCCGGTTTTGCCCGCTTGGCCTTTGCACGGCCTTTTGCAGCCGGAGCCTTTTTGGGAGCAGAGCTTGTCTTCGCGCTCCCCGTCCCGCGCCGCGATTTTATCGCCTTTATGGCGGCGTCAAGGTCGCTGATATCGGCGTCCATCTTGGCGCGTTCCGCCTCCATGGATGCTTTTTGTTGTTGAAGAAGGTCAAGCGTGTCAGTCATATTTTGCTTTCTAAAGAGGCGTGTTTTATTTGATGGAGCCTTTTACATTTTGATTTGGCGTCAATGCAAGAGGCGCGTTTGCCCAGTGGAAAGCTAGAGCAAATCTATGTCTAAAAGATTACGCTTGGGGATCATGACCTAAACGCTTATACTTTGGACAAGCTCGGATAAACGGGCATCAATAGTGAGGCAGATCGACATGGCAGTAGTCCCAAAATACGTTTTGATTATAGCAGTGGGGTCAGGTGTTGCGCTGAGTGCGTGCAGCTCTCCGGAGCGGTTTGACGACACGGCGGCGGACCGCAACAACACCAAACAAGGTGCTATCATTGGCGGCCTTCTGGGCGCAGGGGTTGGCGCGATTGCGGCAGACGAGTCGTTGAAAGGTGCTGTAATTGGCGGCGCTATCGGCGCGGCAGGCGGCGCTGGTATCGGCTCTCTTCTGGACAAGCAGGAAGCGGAACTGCGTCAGTCGCTTGGCAATGATGACGTCTCTATCACGAATACAGGCGATAGTCTGATTGTGACTTTACCGCAGGACATTCTCTTTGACGTAGACAGCGCCGTTGTGGATTTTGGCGTTCGCGACGAACTATCTACAGTTGCACGCTCCCTGCAGGATTATCCCGATACAAACGTGCGGATCATCGGTCATACGGACAATTCAGGAGGGGCGGAGCACAATCAGGACTTGTCTGAACGCCGGGCAAATTCCGTCGCGGATGTGCTCTTGGATAGCGGCGTTGCCTTTGACCGCATTCAGACGGCGGGGCGTGGTGAAGATCAGCCAATCGCGTCCAACCTGACAGAAGATGGCAAGGCGCAAAACAGACGGGTTGAGATCGTTATTGAAGAAAGCGCTGTCTGAAAGCCCTCATTCGATACATTCGTTGATACAAACGAATGGGGATCGTCTCCGCTCAGGCTGGGTTGATCCCCGCGGGGCTTCCATGCTTTTGAAGATGCCAGTCAAGGTTTGCCCTCACGGCTGGCCATTCATGCGGCAGGATTGAATACACCGCGGTGTCACGAAGCGATCCGTTGTCCATCACCAAATGACTTCGCAAGACACCATCGAGTTTGGCGCCGAGCCGCTCGATGGCGCTGCGCGACTGATGGTTGAGCGCATGGGTGCGGAATTCAACCGCGATGCAGCCCAAATCGTCAAACGCATGTCCCAGTAACAGGCGCTTGGCCTCTGTGTTCAAACCCGTGCGTTGAGCGTCTTTTCCGATCCATGTTGACCCGATCTCAACGCGCTTGTTCGCGGCATCGATGTTCATATAGGTCGTCATGCCCACCGCCCGCCCATCCGGCAGAAGCTGCGCAAAAGGCAACATCGTGCCCGCCTTTTGTTTCGCCAGCCTTGTTTTGATCTCCTTGCCAACGTCCTCGGGTGAAGGGATTGAGGTGTACCACAAACCCTGTACGCCTGTTGCTGCGATGGCCAAATCCTGCTCATGATCCAAAGACAAAGGGGTCAACGTCACATGCTGACCCCTTAGGATGACCGGCTCTGGCCACATGTAATCTAACCGAACACGCGCCCAAGCGCGCCATCGACCGCGGTGACGATCTCGTCGATGTCGTCCTTTGTCGCGATCAATGCGGGTGAAAAGCACAACGTGTTGTTGAAGCCCGGCAGCGAACGGTTGGTTGCCCCGATCACCACGCCTTGAGCCATGCAGTCTGCAACAACGGCTTGCACCTGTTTTTCGGCTGCCGGTTCCTTGGTTTCGCGGTCGGCCACCAATTCCGCACCCAGGAAGAGGCCCTTACCGCGGCACTGTCCGATGACCTCGTGCTTGTCAGCCAACGCCCACAATTCGTCGAGCATGTAGTGGCCCATTTCAGTGGTGTTCTCGAGCAGCCCTTCTTCTTCGATGATCGCCATGTTTTCGAGCGCTGCCGCAGGTCCGGCCGTACAGCCGCCAAATGTTGAAATGTCGCGGAAGTAGTCGAGCGGGTCTTCAACGTTCTCTTTGAACATGTCGAAGACTTTTTCATTCGTGACGCAGCAGGCAATCGCCGCGTAGCCGGAGGCAACGCCTTTCGCCATGGTCACGAAATCAGGTTCCACGCCGTAGTGCTGATAGCCGAACCAGGTACCGGTCCGACCGATCCCGCAGACGACCTCGTCGATATGCAGCAGGATGTCATACTTGCGGCAGATCTCCTGCACGCGGGGCCAGTAGCCTTCGGGCGGGGTGATCACGCCACCGCCTGCGGTCACGGGTTCCAGACAAAGCGCACCCACGGTGTCCGGACCTTCAGCCAGGATAACCTCTTCGATGGCGTTGGCGGCTGCGATTCCGTATTCCTCGCCGCTCAGGTCCCATTGCGCACGATACTCCAGGCAGTGTGGCACGCGCACGAAACCGGGCGTGAAGGGGCCGTATTGCGCGTTGCGCTGGTCCTGTCCTCCGGCGGACATC
>JBCCQX010000050.1:0-3662 GCA_039208585.1 Pseudomonadota bacterium
GGACGCAGGTCCTGTTTGACATCAACCTGCGCATCGAACGGGGTGAGGTTGTCGTGCTCAAAGGGGCATCAGGCTCCGGCAAGACGACCCTACTGACCCTGCTGGCCTGCCTGCGCGCGCTCCAAGGCGGGGAGGCGCAGGTGTTGGGCTATGATCTTGCGGGCGTCAACGATGCCACAAGGGTCGCGGTCCGGCGGCGCTTGGGCTTCATCTTTCAGGCGCACAACCTGCATGACGCGCTCACAGCGATGCAAAATGTACGCATGGGGCTGGAGCTGCACGGGCGCAAAGCGATGCGCAACTGGCGTGATCCGGTGCTGCATTTGCTGACACTATTGGGCCTGGGCGACCGCGTGACTTACAAACCGCGCAATCTGTCTGGCGGCCAGAAACAGCGCGTGGCCGTCGCCCGTGCCTTGATCGCCAATCCCGATCTTGTCTTCGCCGATGAACCTACCGCAGCGCTTGACGCCGAAAGCGGAAGGCGCGTGATCGAAATCCTCCAACGCCTCGCCCGCGAACGTGGAACAACCTCCGTTATCGTCACCCATGACGAACGTGTCATCCGCATGGCCAGCCGCGTCCTGACGCTCAGCCAAGGGCGCATTGTCTCCGACGTCTCCTCCCCCGATAACTCTCAGAAAGGATCAGCCGCATGAGGAAGCCTTTGTCCGTCTTGGCGCTCAGCCTGTTCACTGCAATCCCGGCATCCGCCAATGACCTGGCACAGGCCATGGCCGACGGGGCAGTCTGGCAGATGCAGGATCCGTCGGGCCGGAGCGCTGAAATCACCCTGCAACCCGATGGGACAGGTCGCATCAGAGCGGGGCTGATGGGTGTGCGCGCGACGTGGGTTCCCACCGACGATGGGATGTGCCTGACAACCCGCCCGCTTGGCACCATCTGCCTTGCCCTATCACAAGAAACAAACGGATTTCTGGGCGTTGCCGAAGACGGCGGGAGATTCACGTTTGTGAGGTAGCCTCTAAACCGCTGTTTATTCGGATTTGCTGGTATATCACCTTTTTCATCGCGTATTGCGTGTGGTTGAAGGGGCGGGTCCAAACCGTTTTTCGATGCTCGCTTGGACGATCGAGGTTTCCACCCGAATAGACATCACGATTGGCGATCTCTTTTTGCTACCTGACCTGCTTCTGCGTCTGCCAGCATGGCGTCAACTGCACCGCCCACAAGCACAAACAAATCTTGTTCGACATTTGAGCTATCAATTGCAGCCCGCCATTTGGCACGTTCTGCTGCCAAAACCGCAGCTGACGCTTCGTCACCTCCCAAAGCATCGCGGAGAATGGCGCGCAACAGTCTGCGCAGCTCAGACTTATCAGGAGCGGCGAAAGACTTTGCGATCTCTAACGCACTACCCTCACCAGAGTTCAATGTAGCCGTGACCTCTTCGCGCAGACGCGCCTCGATTTCCTCGACAAGCGCTGCTTTCAAACCTGCGTTTCCGCCAAAGTGATGGGTCAGCATTCTGGCGCTTATACCCGTCCCCCGCTCATACGCTCGCAAGCCAAGATCAAGTTTTCCTTCAGTGGCAGCGAGGTCAAAGCAGGCGGAGAGAGCCTTTCTGTACGGGGATGTCATGTTTTCTCCTTGAAGCACCTGCTTCATAAGCTAAGTATGAAGCAGATGCTACACAAAGGAATGATCAAATGACACTCATAAATGCTCAGACGCCAGACGCAAACGCTCCCTCGTTCCAAAACTCATTTTCAAAGATTAGCTTAATGACCTGGTTGGCGGCTGGGTCTACAGTATGGCTCGTTGCAACCCTTGGCCTTGCGTGGCTTGGAGACCACTTCATTGAAAGCGGCTTGGCCGTGTACATTGTGTTCTCGTTGGCTGCCTGCGGTGCATTTATTGGAATTTTTGCGTTTCTTGCCAAGAAACTCAGGCTGTCAGAGTCCGCGCTTCTCCCAGCCGCGGCCACCTTCAGCATTGCGGGAATGTAAGGCGAAGTCATTGTAATGATCACTTTCCCGATGCTCGTACCCGCATTGTCTGCGACGAGTGCGGCACCGTTCGCGGCTTTTCTCTTTTTCGGGTACTCAGCGTTGTTGGGATACGCGCTCTATCGTTCCCGGTGAAGCTTTCGGGCAGGTCGTCTCTTTGTGGATGATAGTTCAGTGCATTAAAATTAGAACGACCGCAACGAGCCACGGGATCTGCGTCCGCGCTGATCGCCTGTCGTTTGATGGCAAAGCCGCGTAACGGGTCACGCATATTAGCCCCAAAGCATTGGCCTTCTCGAAGTTGAAAGGTGTCTGCATCAACCCGCTTCCTGTTCGGGATAACTGGTTAGATCCGCATGGCTTGTAGCGAGTTATGCGGAGCGATTCCTAACGACTGACACCCACCAAGCTACGCCGAGGGTGCAAGATCAACTCCTAGGAGTGGACTATCGTCGGGTATCAGAAGCTCCCGCAATTCAGGTCCACAATCGCGCCTGGCTGAGTGACCACCACTCTTGCGACCGCATGGGCCCGCTCGATCGCCCAACCGATGTCGCCCGTACTGATCCATTCGGCTATATACGTCCCAGAGAAACTGTCCCCCGCCGCAGTGGTGTCTCGAACGTAATCAGCGGGTGTAAAGACGAGGTCCGATGCGGGCTGCCAATTCAAGAGCGAAGGCCCACGTTCTCCGCGTTTCAGAGCACCTTGCGCCGAATATGTTTGAAAGCGTGCAATGACTTGGTCTTCCGACTGCTCAAACAGCGCCATTTCATCGTCCAACGACGGCAAGGCGACGTCACATATCCGCCATGCGCGGTCGCAAGTGCGCCGGGCAACTTCCGGCGTCTCCCAGAGACCGGGCCGGTAGTTCGTATCGAAAGCGAAGGCCCCACCGGCGGCGCGAAACTGGGCGATCCAATCAAGAAAGGCTGATCGAACGGGTGGCGGAAGAATCGCTAGCGTAATGCCCGACAGGTAGATCAGATCGAATGCGTTCAGATGTTCAAACGAAAGCCCTATGTCGGGATCAAACATCTGCCGTGCGGCGGATTGGTTGCGCCAATAGGTGAAACTGCGCTCGCCTGCGGCATCCACGTTGATCGAATAAAGCCCAAGGTGACGGTCGGGGATGCGCGCGATGGTGTCCGTTTCAATACCGTGCGAGGCGATAAAGGCGACCAATTGGTCAGAGAGCGCGTCTGTGCCCACAGCCGTGACAAACGCCACGTCATGTTGGGTCGCCAAAGCGCGGCGCATGTAGACGGCGGCGTTCAGCGTGTCCCCGGCAAAGCCGACCTGCGCGGGGCCAGGCACAGCGCCGGCTTGCAATTCCATCATCGCTTCGCCGATGCAACACATGCGCGTCACGCGTGTAACCCTAATCGAACCACAAACTGCGCCGCTTTAGCCAAGATGCATCCCCCCATCGACCGGGATGGTCGCGCCTGTGATATACTCCCCAGCAGGCGAGCAGAGCATCAGAACGACCCCCGCACAATCCGACGTCTCGCCCAGCCGCCGCGCCGGGATGGCAGCTTCCACCTCAGCGCGATACACCGGGTCGGAGAGAGCTGCGTGGTTGCGGTCTGTCTCGATGGCACCCGGGGCCACGGTGTTGACCGTAATGCCTTGGGGCGCAAGCTGGACCGCAAAGTTGCGTGCTACGTTCTCCAGCCCGCTTTTCAGCCC
>JBCCQX010000051.1:0-3067 GCA_039208585.1 Pseudomonadota bacterium
ATCATGCGTGGCGTGGTCAGTGGGTCGGTAGCCGCAAAGGCCGCCACCTCTGCATCGTATTTGGGGTAGCGCCGACTGACGATTGCGTTGTTCTCGCTCACCAGCTTGCGTTTCTTTTGCGTGCCAAAGCTTTGTCCGCCGCAATGGCCGACAAATAGGTTGCAGGCCGCCACATGGCGCCCGCCCAATTGCCGTGTCTTCTGGCACCAATCGACCTCTTCTCCGTAGCCGCGGCCAAATTCGGTATCCAACCTGGGCACTTGCTTGAGAAACGCAGGATTCATCGCCATGCAAAATCCAACGCCGGTGGGCAGGTCGAGCTTTTGGCCCCATTTGGGATCCATGGCGCTGCGCAGCGTGTCGTCAACGGCATCCACCTCGGCCCCGCCCAGATCTATCGTGCTGCCGATGGCGGGGATCGTGAGGATCTCGGCATCATTCGACAGCGGGGTGACACTTGCGATTGTAGGGTCATCCCGCATCGGCGCAAGCAGTCTGGTGGCCCAGCCAGAGGGCACCAGGGCATCGGAGTTGAGCAAGACGACGGGGGCATTGGGCTCTTGTTCGGCGATCTCAAGCCCGGCATTCACCGATCTGACAAAGCCTCGGTTTTCCTGCGCCTCAATAAGCGTGATGCGGTGTGATGCGCGCGTCTGTCGCGCAGTCCACTCTTGCAGGAAAGGCCGAACCCGCTCGTCAGTGGACTGATCTTCGATGATGATCAGGTGAAACGGGATCTCTGTCTTGTCGATGACACGCTCTAGCACCGATGGCAGAAGCGAAAACGCATTGAACACGGGAAGGATAATCGAGACGCTGTCATTTTGCTGGGCCTCACCATCCGCCGCATCAGGCGCGTTGAAGGCCGATAGCTGCATTTTCATGCCGTTTGCGCTGGCGTCGTCCACCAAACCAAGACAGCGCTTGATATGTCTCAACGACGTCTCATCGCCGCGGCGCAAATAGCGCACTACGTCCGGCAGGCTGAGGCTGACCTGAACCATAAACTGAGCGAACAGACGCACCCGATCGCGGCGTCGCGGGACCGGTGGCTTGGTTTTCAACTGCACCTGTTGTGACAGCGTATCAGAGATGGTTTCGAATTCGATCGGCCCCTCATCCAGGGGGATGTCCAACATGAACCCAACGCGAGGATCACAGCCTAACGCGTCGGCGACGTCGTTGCGCTCGAGCGATGGCGTGGATCGGACCTCGGTTGCGCCCAGTCGGATCGAGATCCCTGGCGCCAGGCACCATCCCTTCACGCCTATTTGTCCGCGCGTATAGGTGACGGTTTCGATGCAGCCCTGAGCGCTGTCATCTTGCCCTCGGAGACGAAATGGTCCCCGTGATCTTTTGAAATTGGCCACAAAAAATCGATCATACACGCTACGGGTGCGGCCAATGAGACCCGTAACATTCGCAAAAAAACCACTTGGTTTCATGTTTCGCCTGACAGCCTAGGCTTTGTTATACTGCTCGCTCGATCGGCGATGCCTATATGACAGGTAGCCTGCTGCGCTTGATGTTGCAATGCAATTTTAAAGGAGAATACCCCTATCCTGTTCGCCAAACACGCGTTGTTATGCGCGAGACGGTCAGAACCAGACCCGATTGTCGCCAACGCACCTTTGTCTATATTTGGCAGACCGCGCTGCGCAGCCAGTTTGGCCCACTTTGACATCGGCGAAGAACCATCTGATTGCACTCGTTAATTCGCGGCAGGCATAACCGTGACATCGGGGGCAAGACACGTCGTCACCCGTGTCTACCGGCGCAGGATCGGAGGAAAGCGGGGGCGATTTCAAGCGGTTTGCAACGCCCGCCAAGGTAAAAAAGCAGCGCGGTGTCTAAGCAGGACATCGCACCGTGCGATCGCCAAAAGTACACGTTGACAGACCACAACCGCAGCGATACGTCGCTGAGCGAGCTATAACGGGTTAGCCTGATGTCACATCCCTTTTTGGTGATCTTTACTGCACGCAGCGGATCTACCGCGCTATTTGGCAATCTCAAATCACATCCGGATTTCAAGATGCGCGCGGAGGTGTTCGGCAACGCGGTGCTGCCCGGAGATATCGAGCAAACGGATGACAACCGATTGGAATTCCTGAGAAAGTTCTGGCAGGCGTACAAAGATGGCGCGCAGCCTGAAAACGAGATCTTTCGAGGCTTCAAGATGCAGGTGACGCGCAACGGCGATCAGTTTTCCGACCTCGATCGGTTGGTTGAGTTCGTGAAACCCTACCAGCCTCGCATTATCACGTTACGGCGTCAGAATATTCTCAAACAGGCGCTGTCATCGATCAATGCCCGTCGTTTGCAGATCGCGACAGCCAAGATGCTGGATGGGCGGGCCGCCGCTCATGTTACACCAGATATCGCGGCTGTTTTGAAAGACCTCAAAGCGCAAAAGCTGGTTGTGAACGTCAAAGAGCTTGGGACCATGCTGGCGGGCATCAAGAAAGCATACGGCATCCTAAATGCGCTGTCGGACAAAATGGGTGAGACGCATGACATCACCTATGAGGATTACAACGCCAACAGGGACAGCGTGGTAAAGTCTGTGTTTTCCTATATCGGTGCGGATCCGGAGAAGTGGGCGCCGGCTGACGCGTATCTCAAGATCACTTCTGATGATTTGAGTGAGGTTGTGGAAAATTACGACGAGCTGCAACGGTTCGCCCATGAAGCTGGCTACGGATCGATGCTGTGATGCGGTCTGAGACCTGTATTGCCCTAATCGCCCTATTTCAGTTTCGTGACGTAGGGCGGTGCAGAAAAGGTTTTACCAGCACGTGCCGACGCCTGTGTTAAGGCTTTTCGATCTTAATCCAAGACACGAGCAAACGGCAAAAAGCGCGCGATCTACGACTGTTTCGCTGCGTTTTGCGATAAACAGTAATTCAGGTTTATCGCAAAACGCTTTAGTCTATAGCCCGTGACACGCGCAGTCCGAACCATACTGCGCCTCGAACAGGCTCGTTTGGCCAGGTCGGTTGACGCGTTTGAGACCAGAAGGGCGTGATCCGCCAACGAGGGATAGGGCATTTTTGATGAAGTTCAC
>JBCCQX010000052.1:0-3039 GCA_039208585.1 Pseudomonadota bacterium
CCACGTCATAGAGCGCAGGCAGGTTTTGTGCGCTTGCCAAGGCAGGGATGATCAGCAGGAGAAGGTAAAGCCACCGCATCACCGCCGCGCAGACCAACTGCTGGACACGTGCTGGCGTGTATAGAATTCACCCATCAGGCCGATCATCAAAAGGGCAAGACCCACATAAATCGGATACTCCAAATCGGAGTTGCGCGGGAAGTAATTGTTGAAGATGTAGCCGCGAATTTGATCAATGACGTGAAAGAGCGGGTTCCAATCGAACATCGCGAGCATAACTGGAGGCAACGCGTTGGCGACAAACATTTTCCCCGATGCGATCATTTGAATGCGTCGGTAGAATGTCGATAGGATCGACGTGAAGGTGGGAAACCACGGTGACAAGGCAAAAAACACCAATCCTATCGCGCAACCCGTGGCCCATGACAGGATGAAGAGGCCCAGGGCCGATACCGGATCGGCGATGTAAACCGGGGTCAAAAGCGTATGATAGACAAACAGAATGACCAACAAAGACAATGTCTGCGTGTAGAGCGCTGACAACGCGGCAGAGACAATCGAGATGGCCGTATTCATCGGCGCATGTTGCATCATTTTCGACGTTGCACCCTCTGCGCCCATGACGGCGCTGACAGCCTTTACATGCGTGAGGTACATGAAAATGCCTGACATGATGTACAGAATGAAATCTCCGCGTATTTTGGCGCCCTTGATGCCGAGAAGCGAAAACATGATGTAAAAGGCGGCGACCAGCATGCAGGCCTGCAAGATATTGACCAGCAGAGCGACAAAAGCGCTGGAGTGTCCCATGCGGACGCTGCGCACAGTGGTATGGTAGATCACCGCCCAGATGCTGAGCGCGGAACCGAAATTGGAGTTTGGCGTCGCTTTTTGAAACATATTGCTGCTTAATCGATAACCTGCTCTTACGTCGCACGGATTTCTTGCTGACCCGTTACAATCGTAGCATAAGGCCCGAGATATGATCTAGCAACTTGGGCGTGATCGCGCCCGCTCAGACTGGAGAGATTTTTTGGACAGTGCAGAGTTTGTGTCGCAGGCGCGCCGTTTGGCGATCGCCGCAGGCGGCAAAATCATGGAAATCTACAATTCAGATACGTTCGATGTGAAAGTAAAGTCAGACGAAAGCCCGGTGACAGAGGCCGATGAAGCCGCAGATGCGATCATTTCCGCAGGCCTGAGAGCAGCATTTCCCGATGTGGCTTTGGTCACAGAGGAGCAATCCGCGTCGCATTCTGAAACAGCCAACACGTTTTTGATTGTCGACCCTCTTGATGGCACCAAGGAATTCATCAATCGGCGCGGCGACTTTACCGTCAACATCGCTTACGTCGAAAACGGCACTCCAATTCTGGGCGTTGTCTATGCTCCTGCCAAGGGGCGTATGTTTTACACCCTGGCCGATGGTGGCGCTGTGGAGGAGATGGGTGAATTTGCCCCTGACCACATCGGTGAAACCAAGCCCATCAAAGTATCAGACCCGGACAATGCTGCGCTGATGGTTGTGGCCAGCAAGTCGCACCGCGACCAGGCGACCGACGACTACATCAACAAATACGGTGTGAAGGACATGAAAAGCGCGGGATCCTCGCTCAAATTCTGTCTTATTGCGACGGGTGAGGCCGATATCTACCCGCGTGTGGGTCGGACAATGGAGTGGGATACGGCCGCGGGGCATGCTGTGCTTTTGGGTGCGGGCGGACAGGTTGTGCGGTTTGATGATCACACGCCTCTCGCTTATGGCAAGGATGATTTTGCCAATCCGTTCTTCATTGCCTACGCGCCCGGAGTGGATCTTAAGCCCGCCTCATGAGTGTCCTTCTGGTTATTCCGGCGCGCTATGCCTCGACCCGGTACCCAGGCAAACCGTTGGTGGAACTGACCGGTGCCTCGGGGGTTTCCAAAACGCTCATACATCGCAGTTGGGATGCAGCAAAGTCCGTGCGCGGCGTGGATCGCGTGGTTGTTGCCACGGATGATGCGAGGATCCAGGCGGCGGCAGAGGGGTTTGGCGCAGAGGTCGTGATGACCTCGGAGACGTGCCGCAACGGGACAGAGCGATGCGCCGAAGCGCTGGAGGCGCTGGGCGGTGGTTATGATATGGTCGTTAACCTTCAGGGCGATGCGCCATTGACACCGCCTTGGTTCGTTGAAGAGCTGATCGACGGGCTGCGCGGCGCACCTCACGCAGATGTCGCAACCCCGGTTTTGGTGTGCGATGGTCAGGCGCATCGCGGGTTTCTCGCCGATCGGGCTGCGGGTCGTGTCGGCGGCACCACCGCTGTGTTTTCCCGCGATAAGACCGCGCTCTATTTTTCTAAGGAAGTCATACCCTATACGGGCCAAACCTACCCCGATGATGCCCCAACGCCGGTCTATCACCATGTAGGTGTTTATGCGTATCGACCGGATGCGCTGAGCGTTTATATTGGGTGGGGGCGAAGGGACACATGAACGCCTGGAAGGCTTGGAACAATTGCGCTTTCTGGAGAATCACAGGCCGGTCCTTTGCGTTGAAGTTGAAGCGAAAGGGCGCCGTTTCTGGGAATTGAACAATCCAGAAGATGTGCCCAGGATTGAAGCCATGATGCGGGAAATGGGCCAAATCTGACCTCAAAAAAGACTAAAAGCTATGCCCTTAGAGCGTTGTCTGCTAAGCCTGAAAGTCCCTTGAATGGTATCAGAGTAGCAGTCGGTTTGAACCAATGAGTGTCGCGTCTGAGCAGACACCTTAGAACCGCGCAGGAGTGAACATGAGAAAGAAAGTCACCAAAGCAATTTTCCCCGTGGCTGGTATGGGAACGCGCTTTTTGCCCGCGACCAAGTCGGTTCCGAAGGAGATCATGACCCTCGTGGATCGCCCGCTGGTGCAGTACGCGATTGACGAAGCCAGAGAAGCCGGGATCAAGGAATTTATCTTTGTCACGTCCCGCGGCAAGAGCGCCTTGGAGGACTACTTTGACGCGGGCGTGAGCTTCGGGGCGGCGGCGCTGGCACTCGGGTCGTCGCCGGTGGAGG
>JBCCQX010000053.1:0-3006 GCA_039208585.1 Pseudomonadota bacterium
CGGCGCGCCGAATACGCTCGGGTTGGCTGGTGACGGTAAAGTCCCACTCACCCGTTTCAGGATCGACGCCAAAGCCAAACTTGGTCGTCACTTGAACATCATCGCGGAACGGCACCATGGCTTCGCCCAAGATCCGTTCACATTCGAACGGACCATAGACCTCAGCGCAGTCAAAGAAAGTCACTCCCTGTTCATAAGCAGAGCGGATCAAGGTGATCATCTCCTCGCGGTCGGGCACAATCGTGTGGAACGTGCGGTGCATGTTTTGGACGCCGAGACCAAGCTCGGACACCTCCAGATTGCCCAGCAGTCTGCGCCCAGTTGCCACGGTGGGCGTTGTCTGGGCGGCGACCTGAGTAGCACCCAAGGCGGCAGATGCCGCTGCGGCAGGAATACCGGCCAGAAACGCGCGGCGGTTGTGATCAGTGTCTTTGTCTTCGGTGGTCATAGGATATCTCCAGATTTCAATTCATATGTCGTGCGACTGGGACGGCCTCAGTTGCCCGGCGTGTTGCGCACAAAGTCGTTGCCGCGGTCGGGGTGGCAAAAAAGCCTATGCCATCCACCTGTCATCCTCCGTCGGTTTGCATGCAGCTATGTTCGTAGGTGCCCCACACTTCGCAGGGCGCGTTGCCGCCGTTTTTGGGCAAGGTACCTCGTTCCATCTGGTTTCAGGCATAGCCGTGGCTTACGATCGTGGCGGACCCATCCGCTTCAAACGTGATCCGGTGGTTGCCGCGCAGGTGGAAAGACGCGTTTTCCTCTGTGAGGTTTCCGGATCAGCCCGCCATCAGCGCATCCGCTGGGATCGTGGCCGGCTCACCTCCGATCAGAGACGTGAAGTCCACGCGGATCTCATCGGTAATGAGGCTGCGAACCAGCGCTCAATCCTTTGCTTCCACCGAAGCATCGATGGTATCGGCGACGCGGACCATCTCCGCATGATCGACCAAAGTTTCGGCAGTGATCGGAGTGCCTGCCGTTGTTTCGGCAATGGCCGGTAGGCTCGTGACGAGGGCAATGGCAGTGCTTGCAAGAACGGTTTTGAAGCGGCGTGTCATGATGTGTCTCCATCGGCGTGTGTTTCGATGGGACCAATTTGGCAGCCGCTTAAGATAATTAAAAATTCTTAGTATGCATCTTATCTATGCTTCATGGGCATCAATCCCCAAGACTGCGTTCGTGAGCAGTCGGGTCAAGCTGCCGGGCGATTTTTGCGTCACAAACAGAAATTCAATCGGGACAGACAACCCCTCGACCTCGCGGAATTGAACGCGGCGTGGCGGGCGCTGCACATTGGCGGAGTTCACGAAAGCGCATCCAACACCGGCAGACACAAGGCTGAGTATCGTGGTCTCATCTGCGGCCTCCTGCACAATCTGCGGCTCAAACCCGATCCCTGCCAACGCGCTGAACAGCTGGTCATGATAAGCGGGTGCTACGGACCTTGGAAACGCGACGATTGGCAAGCCATCAATGTCTTCGAGGGTCAATGGACTATCGTGCTCAAACACCAAGTCCGTGGAGGCCGCCAAAACGACGTTGTCTATGCGCAACGGATGCAGTTCCAAGGCCTCTTTAGCGATGTTGTCTTGGCGATAGACAAATGCAGCGTCGATCTCTCCCGCCAATAACGCGTCAATCTGGCTGACCGAACTCATAGGCCTGATATCAAGCCGTATCCGGTCGTGCTTACGTTTGAACAGGCTCAAGGATTGCGGCACATGCCCAGCCCAGGAGGCGCTTTCTAGCAGACCAACCCGTATAACACCCGCCTCCCCCTGAGAGACACGGCGCGCGGCCTCGGTCGCACTTGCCGTTTCCAGCAGAATGGCGCGGGCCCGCGCGGCAAAGACGCGCCCTGCGTCTGTCAAAATGACCCGGCGTCCTTCGCGCACAAGCAGATCAAAGCCAAGCTCTACCTCCAAATCCCTGATCTGGCGAGAGACCGCTGGCTGCGCGATATTGAGGCGTTCGGCTGCGTGGCTTATGCCGCCATGATCAGCGACGGCCACGAAATAGCGCAGATGACGAAGTTCCACTGCATACCTCAAAGGCATTAAACTCAATGCATACTAACTTTGGAAGGCATCTTTCTAACAGCATAAATTCATCGGCAACCCCCGAACATGAGAACAAGCCCGATGCGAAACCTATTCACTTCACAACTTATGGGCGCATTTTTCGGAGCGATCACCTTCGATGCTGGGCCAGTCTCAATGTCGCGGCAAAGGCGGAGATCGACGCTGGCAGGACACCAGCGGCTTTGAGCTTTCTGCGCTATGTGACACCGGGGCGTCTCGCCATTCCGCTTCCGATATGTTTGCGGTGCCGGTCGAAAGACCGGAGCCTGCCATTTCCGAAACTTGCAGCCCTCGCTACCTTGGGCGGTCCGTTATTCGCTCTGATCGCTGTCGGAGGGTATCAATTCGCACCGCTGACGCATGGGCTCCTCTTCGCGTCGGTTGCTGTTTTGTCGCTGGAACACTCTTTGGCGCATTTCTATTGCGAAAGCGTATTGCGACGCCGCGGAGGATCGGAGCTTTGGTCATGTTTGGCGGGGACGATGTGGGGTGGATACACCGTTTTGCTGCGCCAACGGTTTCAGAGAGAGACAGTGATGGCTGTTAGTGCGTAGACTGCCAGGACCGCTTAGAGTCAGCCTGTCGCTGATCTTGAAGGAGGTTCCAATTGGAAGCGTTATCAAGCGACTTTCCCGGAGGCGATCTCGTCACTTCAATCACAACTGTTCTACTTGCGGTTGGTGCTTACTTCGGGGCCCGGCATGAGTACTATCGGCAATTGAGAAACGATGCGCGCGCGATCGTTGCGACCTACCTCTCAACGATTGAAACAACGAAGAACAGCCTCGAACGAGTTCCAAACTACCCAGGTACCTTTGCTACGCCACTCAACAGCATGCAATCCCACTCTACCAGATCATTCTGCGGGCACATCTTTTCGTTGATCTTGCTCCCCGAAGAGTGCGCCCGAGATGCTTTTGGC
>JBCCQX010000054.1:0-2633 GCA_039208585.1 Pseudomonadota bacterium
ATGCGTCGCCATCCGGTCCAAGAACCAGCGATCGTGCGAGATGACCACGGCGCAGCCTGGGAAGCTTTCCAAGCCCTCTTCAAGCGCTTGCAAAGTTTCAACGTCCAAATCATTGGTCGGTTCGTCGAGCAGCAGCAAGTTACCACCCTCGCGCAGCATTTTGGCCAGGTGGACGCGGTTGCGTTCCCCGCCTGAGAGCTTGCCGACCGGCTTTTGCTGATCGGTTTTCTTGAAATTGAAGGCGCTGACATAGGCGCGCGAATTCATTTCGACACTGCCCAGCTTGATCACATCCAAGCCGTCTGAGATCTCTTCCCAGACATTCTTTTTGTCATCAAGCTTATCGCGGCTCTGATCGACATAGCCGAGCTTGACCGTGTCGCCGAGTTCAAGCGTTCCGGCATCCGGCTGCTCTTGTTCCAAGATCATTTTGAACAGGGTCGACTTGCCGGCGCCGTTCGGTCCGATGACGCCAACAATGCCGCCGGGCGGCAGTTTGAAATCGAGATCTTCAATCAGCAAATTGTTGCCGAAACCTTTGCGCAGCTTCTCCGCTTCTAGCACCTTGTTCCCGAGGCGCGGGCCAGGGGGGATGCGGATGGTCGCGTTCGAGACGGTTTCGCGCTCGGCCTTATTCGCCATTTCCTCATAGGCTTGAATCCGCGCTTTGGATTTGGCTTGGCGCGCTTTCGGGCTGGACCGCACCCATTCCAACTCTTTGGCAAGCGCCCGCTGGCGACCTTTATCTTCGCGCGATTCTTGTTCCATCCGCTTGGCTTTTTGTTCGAGCCAGGCCGAATAATTGCCCTCATAAGGAATGCCGCGGCCGCGATCGAGTTCCAGGATCCAGCCGGTAATGTCATCCAGGAAGTAACGGTCATGGGTGACCAGGATTACGCAGCCTTTGAAATTGATCAGATAGTTTTGCAGCCACGCCACGGTCTCCGCATCGAGATGGTTGGTCGGCTCATCCATCAGGATCATGTCCGGGCGAGAGAGCAGCAAGCGACAGATCGCAACCCGGCGGATCTCCCCGCCGGAGAGCGATGTGACATCGGCCGTGTCCGGCGGGCAGCGCAGGGCTTCCATCGCCATTTCAATCTTGGAATCAATGTCCCACGCATCGGCGGCATCGACTTGTTCTTGCAGCGCCGTCATCTCTTCCATCAGCTCATCGGTATAGTCTTCGGCAAGCTTCATCGAGATGGCGTTGAACTGATCCAGAAGCTGCTTTTCCGGGCATTCCGCGGCGACGTTTTCAAACACAGTGAGATCTGAATTGAGGTGCGGCTCTTGCGGCAAATAGCCGACTTTGATGCCATCCGCGGCCCAGGCTTCGCCATTAAATTCGGTTTCAACGCCAGCCATGATTTTCAGCAATGTCGATTTACCCGCGCCATTCACCCCCACCACGCCGATCTTGGCATCCGGCAAAAATGACAGATGAATGTTCTCAAACACCTGTTTGCCACCAGGATACGTCTTTGAAACGCCTTGCATATGATAAACGTATTGCGGTCCCGCCATGGCGCGCTGCTCCAGATTCGATAAATTTTGCCGTGTGTTAATGACGCCCTAGAATAGTTCAAGAGTTAAAGGGGAGAAGGTCAAAGATGCGAGAAACGATCGAATCGATTAGCACCGCCGCACAGCCGGGATTTAACGCCTTTCTGGAAGACGTTTTCGGATTGAGCGTGCGCGGTTTGCGGACTTTGAGCGACCTGTATGCTCGACCCAAGCGTGTTTTCGACAATGCGCGCGTGATTGATTGGGCGAACCAGCATACGCCTACGATTCGGCTGACCTTCTCTTTGATCACCGTGTTCATGTTGTTGAGCTTTTTCTGGTCGGCGGAGGACGGCCCGCTCTATCAAGGACTTTACTCGCAATTGGAGGTCCTGAGGGAGACACAGCCGGACCTGCCGCCAGCTGAAGTTATGATTGAGGGCTGGTTTGCCGCTTATTCGTTCTCCTACCCCTTCATTTACATGATCTTGCAAGGCCTCTTTGGGTCATTTTTATTTGTTTGGGGCAAAGGCACACCCTGGACCACGCGGTTGCGCATGTATTTCGGGCTTTGCGCGATCGGTATGAGCATTGCCTTGCTGACCACAACCCTGCTGACGCTCATCAAACCCGAGCAACTCCTGGCCTACACAGCGCTCACGATCTCGATTGGGCTGATCGCGTATGCACTGACCTACGCGCGCGCGATGGCGGGCACGCTATCTGTTAGAGCCCTAATCTGGCGCACGCCCTTCGTGGCCTTTTACATAACGCTTATCGACTTTCTGATCGGCGGCGTTTCGGTGTTCGCCTCCGGCGTATGGGTGGGCTACCAAGGCGCGCAGGGCTAGTTCGCGGCCTGGAATACTATCCCGTCTGTCTCTGACGCTGCGATCAACCAATCGCGGTCATGGGCAGGTAGTACGATAAGCTCCGGGTCTTTCAGCATCATGTCATGCAACGCCCCAACTTGTTGTCTGATCGCCTCGCGATCTTCGTAATTTGGTCGGAAGACGACATATTGGGTCAATACCGGACGCGTTCTGAGCGCTTCGATCGCGCCCATGTTCCAGACAATATCGCCGATGAGCAGAATCTCCTGACCATTTTGAAGGGTGATGAAAACG
>JBCCQX010000055.1:0-2608 GCA_039208585.1 Pseudomonadota bacterium
GATGCAGGTCACGGGGGCACAGACGGGCAGGCGCTTTTCCGCGGATTATTGGGGCAATTTGCCCAAGCATAACTTGCGTTCTTGCTGCATTGCGGGCGCCACCTTAGAGTGCCTGCATGGTTGAGTTGGGGAAATACACGCTAAGACGCGGGAAAGGCCGGTGGTATCTGCGCCTGTCGATCCTCGTGATCTGCCTGTTTGCTGTCATCGTTATTTATGTCTCCAACCAGCTTCTGACCAAGCGTTTTACTGAAACGATCAGCAACCGGTCCGAGGTGCGGCTGGCGCTTTATGTGACTGGTTTGATGAGCGAGTTGCAGCGGAATTCCGTAGTCCCGCAACTCCTGTCGCGCGATCCGGAGCTGATGCGCGCGCTCGAAAGCAATGACTACACGCTGTCGACAGCACGCCTCCTATCGTTTGTTGATGAGATTGGTGCAGCGTCCTTGACATTGCTGGACCGCGACGGGCGCGCCGTGGCTGCGACCGACCGTAACCAGCTTGGCGCGACACATCGCAATGCGCCATATTTTGTGGATGCGCAGCGCAATAACCAGACGGTCTACAACACATTCCAAAGTGAGGATGGCGCATATTCGTTCATCTATTCCCGGCGGGTTGAAGTGAATGCCGAATTTCGCGGTGTGATCATGGTGGCCGTCGATGTTCCAAGGATGGAGCGAAGCTGGGCAGGCGTTTCTGACGCCGTCCTGGTCATGGACAGCGAAGGCACGATCATCATGTCGACAGAGCCGCGCTGGCGCGGTTTGGGCGAGGAAGAGGCATTGGCCCGGCAATCTGCCCCGTCGGCCATTCAACGCGCGCTGCGCCTGACCCAAGGATGGGCGGCGTTACCTGCAGATGCATATCTGCAGGGTGAGGCTGTGTTGCGGCGCGAAGTGCGCATCCCGCATCAGGGCTGGCGCATGGTCAGCTTTACCACTTACGCATCTGTCCGGCAGCAAGTGAACGGGATCCTTGCGCTAGAGGTGATGGGATTCGCCATAATCCTCGCGTTTCTTTTTTGGTTCACGTCACGTAAGACAGCGTCGCGGTTGGTCTTTTTCCAGCGCGAGTCAGCAGAGCTTCGCGCATTGAACCGCAGGCTGCAGCGGGAAATTGCCGAACGCGAAAAGGTCGAAAAGACGCTGCAAGTGGCCGAACAGACGATTGCGCAATCGTCAAAATTGGCGGCCTTGGGCGAGATGTCAGCAGCGGTCAGTCACGAGCTGAACCAACCCCTCGCCGCGATGAAGACGTATCTCGCAGGGGCACGTCTTTTGCTGCAGCGCCAGCGCCCGGATGAGGCACTGTCGTCTTTTCAGCGGATTGATGATTTGTTGGAACGGATGGGTGCGATCACCCGTCAGCTGAAATCATATGCACGCAAAGGTGCGGATGCGTTTGAACCCGTAGATACAAGGGCCGCCGTATCCACAGCGCTTGCGATGATGGAGCCGCAATTGAAGACGCGGTCGGTGAATATTATCCGCACGTTGCCGAACGATCCGGTGATGATCCTGGGCGACCGTTTGCGGCTGGAACAGGTGATTATCAATCTCTTGCGCAATGCGCTTGATGCCACCAAGGGTGCCAACAACCCGACAATTGAGATTTTGCTGGCCGCTGGTGACACCGTCAGCCTGCAAATTCGCGACAATGGTGAAGGGATCGAGAACCTCAATGAATTGTTTGAGCCGTTCTACACAACCAAGGAACCTGGTGATGGTGTCGGCTTGGGGCTTGCCATCTCATCCGGCATCGTCAACGATTTAGGTGGGCGCCTGACCGCACGCAATGCGGTGGATGGCGGGGCTATATTCGAGGTGCAACTGCCTGCAATGCGGGCAGATGTCGCTGCGGCAGAGTAAGGAAACGACATGAACAAGGCCATGAAGATCGCAATCGTCGATGACGAAAAGGATATGCGTCAGTCGATCAGTCAATGGTTGGCCCTTTCGGGCTTTGATACCGAAACTTACGCCTCCGCCGAGGATGCGCTGAAAGGATTGGGGAGCGATTTCCCCGGTATCGTTGTCAGTGATATCAAAATGCCCGGCATGGACGGGATGCAGTTTTTGAAGAAACTGAAAGGCGTTGATAGCTCTCTGCCAGTCATCATGATCACTGGCCATGGCGATGTGCCAATGGCGGTGGAGGCGATGCGCGTAGGCGCCTATGATTTCCTGGAAAAGCCGTTCAACCCTGACCGGATGACGGAGTTGGCCAAGAAGGCCACGCAAGCGCGGCGTCTGACCCTCGATAACCGTGCGCTGCGCAAGGAATTGTCAGACGGCTCTGCCCTGATGGGCAAGCTGATTGGCCAATCGGCCCCGATGGAGCGGTTGAAAGAGGATATCCTTGATCTGGGCCAGGCGGATGGTCATGTGCTGGTTGAGGGTGAGACGGGGACCGGTAAAACACTTGTGGCGCATGCTTTGCACGCCGTTGGTGCCCGCGCGAACAAGAAATTTGTGCTGCTCAGTTGCTCTGCCTATGACGAAGAAACGCTGACCCGTCACATCTTTGGCCCGGCAAAGGACGATGAGCCGATCCCTGCGATGGAAGAGGCGCGCGGTGGCACGCTGGTGCTAGAGGATATTGAGGC
>JBCCQX010000056.1:0-2478 GCA_039208585.1 Pseudomonadota bacterium
ACACTGCTTGACAGCCCGTATTGCCACCTCAGCACCGTGCAAAACGGGTTTGCTCTCTGGCGGGCCGTTGCGGGCGAGGCCGAGCTGCTAACGATCGCCGCCCACCCTACATACCAGCGACGCGGGATCGCGACAAAGCTGATGCGTCAGTGGATGCGTGCAGCCCAGGACAGCGCAACAACCGCTTTTCTCGAAGTCGCCGCAGACAATACGCCGGCCACGAGGCTCTATGCACAATTCGGCTTTGAAATCGTGGCGCGCAGATCTGCCTACTACAAACGGGACGATCAAAAGGTAGATGCGCTGATCATGCGCGCGCCTCTCCCCTTCTCTGTTTCAAAAAAATCCTCGGGGGGCTGACCCGAATGGGTCAGTGGGGGTAGACGGCCCCCGCCCAAGCGTTCAGCATAGCGCAAGGTCACGTTCAAATGCGTGCGGTCGTGGGTCAAAAAGCGGTTGACCCCATCTCGCCCCTGCGGCCTAATCCCGTATGATCACTGCGATCCCGGGCGGGCCACACGACTGGCACCGCCCCAAACATAAACTCGGGAGACCTGAACACATGACCCTCATGCAGAAATTCCTCGGCGCAAGTGCTGCTCTTGCCCTGACGGCCGGTGTTGCATCGGCCGAACCCGCCCTGATCTTCGATCTTGGCGGCAAATTCGACAAGTCCTTTAACGAAGCGGCCTTTAACGGTGCTAAACGCTGGGCGGACGAAACAGGCGGCAAGTTCCTTGAGATCGAACTGCAATCCGAAGCACAGCGCGAACAGGCCCTGCGCCGCTTTGCCGAATCCGGCGCAAACCCGGTAATCACCACTGGTTTCGCATTTGCTGATCCCGTCAGTGTTGTTGCGCCTGACTATCCAGACACCAAGTTCGTCAACATCGACGGCTGGATGCCCGAAGTGCCTGCGAACGTGCAACTGATCGGCTTTCAGGAACATCAGGGCAGCTACCTTGTTGGCATGATGGCGGCGATGGCCTCTGAGTCCGGCACAGTCGGTTTTATCGGCGGCATGGACATTCCGCTGATCCGCCATTTTGGCTGCGGCTTTGCCCAGGGCGTGAAGGCTGTCAATCCAGACGCAACTGTCATCGCCAACATGACTGGCACGACACCATCAGCATGGAATGACCCGGTGAAGGGCTCCGAGCTGACCAAGGCGCAGATCAGCCAGGGTGCTGACGTGATCTATGCTGCGGCTGGCGGGACCGGTGTGGGCGTCCTGCAGACGGCTGCGGACGAAGACATCCTGTCGATCGGTGTCGACAGCAACCAGAACTACCTGCACTCCGGCAAGGTTTTGACTTCCATGCTGAAGCGCGTTGACGTCGCTGTCTATGACTCGATGACAGCGGGCGAGGGTATGGAAACCGGCGGGTTCACCATTCTCGGCCTTGCCGAAGAAGGCGTGGGCGTTGCTCTGGACGAGCACAATGCTGACCTCGTGACAGACGAGATGGAAGCCGCGGTCGCGGAAGCCCGTGACAAGATCATCTCGGGCGACCTTGAAGTTGTGGCCTACTACACCAACGACAGCTGCCCCGTTCTGGACTTCTGATCCGAACCCAAGACTCTATCGGCCGCGCTGCACAACACTTGTGGCGCGGCCTTTTTGACAAGCCGGGAAACGCAAGACCATGACCGCCCCCGCCACCGCTCCGGCCATTGAACTCAAAGGCATTTCCAAGGCCTTTGGCCCTGTACAAGCCAACAAAGACATCTCAATCCGCGTGATGCCCGGCACGATCCACGGGATCATTGGCGAAAACGGGGCTGGCAAGTCGACGCTGATGTCGATCCTTTACGGGTTTTACAAAGCCGACGCGGGCGAGATCTTTATCTCCGGCCAAAAGACAGAAATTCCAGACAGTCAAGCCGCTATCGCTGCCGGAATTGGCATGGTGTTTCAGCATTTCAAACTGGTCGAGAACTTCACCGTTCTTGAAAATATCATTCTGGGGGCTGAAGACGGGGGCCTTCTGAAACCGTCTTTATCAAAGGCCCGAAAGACGCTGCTTCAGCTTGAACAGGAATACGACCTCAAGGTCGACCCCGACGCTGTGATCGAAGAGATCGGTGTGGGCATGCAGCAGCGCGTTGAAATTCTCAAAGCGCTCTATCGGCAGGCAAACATCCTGATTCTGGACGAGCCAACCGGGGTGCTGACCCCTTCAGAAGCAGACCAGTTGTTCCGCATCCTTGGCCGCCTCAAGGAGGAGGGCAAGACGATCATCCTGATCACGCACAAACTGCGCGAGATCATGGATATCACAGACACGGTCAGCGTGATGCGGCGCGGCGAAATGACAGCGACCGTGAAGACGGCCAACACCTCACCAGAGCAACTGGCGGAGTTGATGGTGGGCCGCAAGGTGCTGTTGCGTGTCGACAAAGTCGCTGCGAAACCGGGCGATGTTGTTCTGGATATCAAGGACTTGCGCGTCGTGGACGACCAGAAAGTGGAACGCC
>JBCCQX010000057.1:0-2384 GCA_039208585.1 Pseudomonadota bacterium
CAGCCATAACGCCCAGGCCATTCTTCATAACCGCCTCAAGCCCCATCTTATCGGCAATCGCGGCGATCGCGGCCTTTTGATCCGTTCGCGATAGGATCGGGCTGTTGATTAGATCGCGCAGCTCTGCGCTTTCATCAATCGCGGCACCCATGTCGGCAATGTTCGTTGCGAGTTTGTCCAGAGATTTTTCGTCTTTGCAAATCTCGAAAATGGCAGTGGCATAGCGTTCGGCGATGCCGGAGGAGATCGAAGCTGGTTCGGACACGTCCACCCTTCCGATTCAGGGCCCGGTTCAGCGTAATTGGCCGGCTAAAAAACCGTCATCCGGGCGCGTTTATCTTTGACGCCAAACAAACGCGCCAAAATTCGAATGCGGTCTATCAGAGCAAGTCGCACCCCGCAAGATGATAGCCAAAGCGTCGCATTCTCGATAGTGACGCCTTTTCAATTACTTATTGCAAGCTTGAAACAATGCTCAAAAAATAGGCGCGCCAAATTGCGGCGATTGGATCATTTTCATCCGATTCCCACATCACGTTACGTCAAAATGTGCAGCACGATGTGATAACGCAGCCAAGGACAAGCAGATCTCTTGATGCCTTAAACCGGTTTGACCTCAGGCTTGGGCTGCAGCACTTCGAGGGGTTTGCGCACGGTCTCTCTAAGGCCCAGACCAGACGAGGCTTGCACCCGTTTGGTTGCACAAACGATCAGCACGCCACCGGCGGCCACAATGCTGATGCGCCCTCCCAGACGTTCCCACATCTTCGCTGTCCTGCGCCAGTAGCGCCGTTCAGAAGGGGGTTGAAACAAGGTCGTTATGTGATGTTCTGGTAGAAAGTTGTGCGCCTTTAACTGACTCTCCAGCTGGACTTGAGTGTAAGGGCGGCCATAGCCAAAGGGCGTGTTGTCACTGCGCGACCACAGACCCGCGCGGTTGGGAACAATGAACATTGCAGATCCGCCTGGGCCCAAAACCCGCCAGGCTTCTGTGAGAAGTGCACTGGGCTGCTCGCTGCTTTCAAGCCCGTGAGCCAAAAGCAATTTGTCAACGTGACCTGTTTCAAGGGGCCAGTAAGTCTCCTCGCAAAGAACCGAGACATTGGGCGCGCCATGTGGCCAGCTGATGACGCCCTGCGGCGCAGGCATCAACGCGATAAGCCGCCGCGCATCTTTCAGAAAAGGGCGCAGAAAGGGTGTCGCGAAACCATACCCAACCACTGTTTGCCCTTTGGCTTCTGGCCAGAAGTGCAAAATTTCTTTTTGAATAATGCTCTTCGCTGCGCGGCCGAGACCACTGCGATAGTAAAAGTTGCGAAGGTCCTGCACGTCGAGGTGCATTGCGGCCCGTGTCTCAATCCGTCACGGTGATGCTAGCAGGAACTAGGAACCGGGGAAATACACCATGGCACTTGAGATCGTTACCGTCGCCTGTCTGTCGGACAACTATGCGTTTTTGGCCCATGACACCGAAACCGATGAGACAGCGGTTGTTGATGTGCCAGAGGCCAAGCCCATAATCGAAGCGTTGGCCGAACGCAGCTGGGCCGCGTCGAAAGTGTTTCTCACCCATCATCATGCCGATCACGTGCAGGGCCTCGCGGATATCTTGGCGAAACATCCTGCAACGGTCATCGGTGCGGCAGCTGATGCACATCGCCTGCCGCCTCTCGACATAGAGGTGCGGGAGGGGGATAGCGTTACCATAGGACGGCAGAGCGGCACCGTGATCGATGTGTCCGGCCACACGATCGGCCATGTCGCGTTTCATTTTCCCGACAGCGCGGTCATATTTACCGGTGATAGTCTGATGGCGTGCGGGTGCGGGCGGGTCTTCGAAGGCACCAAACCGCAGATGTGGGCATCGCTTAAAAAACTCGCTGTTTTGCCGCCCGAGACAATGATCTGCTCCGGTCATGAATATACGGCTGCGAACGCACAATTTGCCGTCACCGTTGATCCGGACAATCAAAGCCTTAAATCAAGAGTAGAACAGATCAGCGCAGCGCGTGCCGCGGGTCGGTATACGGTCCCCTCCACGCTTGAGCTTGAATTGGAAACGAACCCCTTTTTGAGACCTGATGACCCATCGATTCAGGCCCATTTAGGTATGACGGGCGCACCCGCGTCCGACGTCTTTACAGAGATACGCACGCGAAAGGATCACTTTTAATTGCTGGAGCACTTTCGTCTCAAAAATGCAGCATTTCTTGGCATCTGCGACGAATTGTGAGCCGCTTCGCTAAAAAATGACTTGAAGGCCCCGGCATATCGACCAAACTTTAACAGTAAGACGTCACAGTACCCGGGTCTCACACCGGGACGCAGACAAAGGAGCACAGAACCGTGCCATCGTTTTCGACAACTCTGGAGCAGGCCATCCA
>JBCCQX010000058.1:0-2352 GCA_039208585.1 Pseudomonadota bacterium
CTGAAAAATAGGCATGTACCCCCCGATGAGGCCCATCCCACCGTTGATCATCAGTGACAGCGCCATCAACTGGAGAGCAGGACCGGAGCACATGAAACGGCCCAAGCCTGCAGAGACGCGCGTTGCGTTGACGGTGACGCGCGCCTCGGGGATGCGTGGCAGAAACAGAAACAAAAGCATGCAGGTGACAGACACCGCGATGAGCAAGCCTACCGTCGCAGACCAACCTTGACCGTCGATGATCAGCACACCGACCCCTACGATGACCCCGCCCGCTGCAAAACCTATGGCTTGCTGACCGGGCGCGCGGCGTCGGCCTGCTTCCTCCCAAACCCGCAACACATATCCATCAAGCGCCGTTTGCCCGGTGCCGCTGAAAAAAGACATGGTCATGGCAACACCGAACACCCCGGTGATGCCCTTCGCGGGGTCAAAGGGTATGAAGGCCATAAGCGCTAGCACGTTGGCCACCAGACAGACCAGCGCGAGCCGTCGAAACCGCAAGGGGCTGTCGCCGCCGAAGCGATCCACCAGAGGCGCCCACAGGACACGCAAAGCATAGGGCAAGTAGACAAGGGCAATGGTCGCCACGATTTCCGCCGGATGCCCTGCCTCCCGCAACACGGCGGGCAAGACGAAATAGCAATAGGTCATCGGCACGGAAATGGCGGCCGAGAAGGCAACGAGACCCGCTGCAAAGCGTTTGGCCTCGTGCGGCTTTGGCGCAGCGACACCGGAGGATGACGCGTTCATCGTAGCCTCCATCCGGCGGCATGTTGCTGCGCTGTCCAAAGCCGCGCATAAAGACCGTGCTGCGCAAGCAATGCCTCGTGCGTGCCCGCCTCAGCAACGTGCCCCTGATCCATGACGAGGATCTGATCGGCATCCACAATGGTCCTGAGCCGATGGGCGATCACGATCACCGTGCGCCCATCCTCAAGCGCGGCAACAGCATCTTGAATGGCGCGCTCTGTCAGCGGATCCATGGCTGATGTGGCCTCATCAAGCACCAAAATTGGCGCGTCCTTCAAAAGCGCACGTGCGACAGCCACCCTTTGGCGTTCACCCCCTGACAGCGTCCTGCCGGTTTCCCCAAGCTGGGTATCAAGACCGTCGGGCAGCGCCGCGATCAGCTCTTCCAGACGCGCCGCCTTGATCACATGAGCCAAGTCACATTCAGACGCATCCGGACGGCCCAGAAGAATATTTGCGCGCAAGCTGTCCTTGAAGAGATGCACATCCTGACTGACCAAAGAGACGCAGTTTTGAAGCGCGCTCGGGTCCACATTCTGCAGCGCATGCCCGCCGAGCGTGATCACCCCCTGATCGGGGTCGAAAAAGCGCGTGAGAAGCGCCGCAACGGTGGATTTACCCGCGCCACTGGGGCCGACAAGCGCCGTCACACGACCTGCTTTGGCGGTGAAACTGACATCCTTCAGCGCCGGCGGATTGGTGCGCGTGTAGCTGAATGACACATCGTGAAACTGGATGTCCGTCGTCAGATCAAGAACGGTCTGATCGCCGTTCAAAACAGGCTCGGCCAGGAGACGCTGCATGTTCACCCGTCCTTCATCGGCCAGTTGGATCATCAAAAGCGGGTTAAGCACGCCGACCATCAGCGCCTCCCGCGTGGCCAGGGCGAGAAACAGCGCGGGCACAAGCATCGTGACAGAGGCGTCGTCAAAGAGGAGCGCCGTTGCAATGATCGCGCAGGGCACAGCGATGGCAAGCGGTGCCGTCATGACCTGCTGCAACGCCACCACGCGGGGTGTATGGCGGCGCATGCCTTCGTAAAGCTCATCCACCGCGTCTTTAAGTTGATCCAAAGCCTGTCCACTGCGACCGAACGCACGGAACACCGCGATCCCGTCGATGTATTCTCCGATGCGAGACGTCCCCTCTGACATGTTTTGGCTGCGCAAGGAGAGCAGGCGCTTGGTTACTTTCGCAACCGCAGGCGTAGCCGCGAAGACAAGGCCCGTGAGCACAACAAAGGTCAGCCCGGTGAGCGGATGCAGCCAAATCGCGCCAAAAGCCAGCAGCGCCGCAGCCGCCAGACCGCCAAAAACTCGGTTCAGCGTAAAGGTCGCCGCATCGCCCAGCCAGCGGCAATCTTCCGTCATCAGCGCAGCAAGGCGGGCGGGTGACCAGCGGGTCAGGAATCCAAGTGGCGTTGCGCGCATGTGCTGAATGATGTCCATGCGCAGCCGTTCGATCGCCGCGCTGCCCGCCGAAAATCCCCAGATCCAGGCGCCGCGGATCAGCAGCAGTCGCAAAGGCAGAGCTGCGAAAATCAGCAACGCGTATACCCAAATGTCTGCCGCGCTCGCATCGCCTTGCGCCAGTCTTGCC
>JBCCQX010000059.1:0-2283 GCA_039208585.1 Pseudomonadota bacterium
ACCGGACCCAGACCGTCAAGCGCCGCACGGCGCAAGGAAAGCGCGCTGGCGATAACCACGTTTCCAGACACGGGCACCTCGACTATGTCTTTGGCTATGCCCCGAAACCGCCAACGGGTTCGAAACTCTGGCAGCGCGAAGCGCAGGCAGTTGTGACTGCGCAAGTCGGTTGGAGCCGAAAGCGGTGCGCAACTGGACAGGTATTCCGGTGACGCCACAACGTGATACCTCGTGTTCATGAGCTTTGCGCTGATCAGGTCTCCCGATGGCTCTGGCGCGAGCCGGATGGCCAAGTCGATTGAATTCGCCGCCAAATCAAGGTTCGTGTCGCTTGGAAGTATCTCAAGGGATATGTCGGGATAAAGCGCGGTAAACGTCGCCAGATGCGGCACAACGCAGGTATGCGCAAAGGCCACCGACGTTGTCAGGCGCACGGTGCCGGCTGGGCGTCGCGATACCTCTCGCGCTTCATCCTGCGCCTGATCTAGCTCTTCCAGCAGCGGTACAAGCCGGGCGAGATAGACTGCGCCCTCCTCTGTAACCGACAAGGAGCGCGTCGATCGCTGGAACAGGCGGAGCCCCAAATCGGCTTCTGTTGCAGCGACGGTGCGGGATACCGAAGACGGATCCACCGACAGCACGCGCGCAGCGGCTGCAAAACTTCCCTGTTGCGCAACGAGTGTGACGATCTTGAGAGCATCGATATCCATTCGTGCAGATATCGCACGACCGTCATTCTTGCAGAAGTATTTTTTGACGAAATCAGCACGAGTATTTCCATGCCATCGCAACTTGGAGAGAACTCATGCAGATCAAAAACTCAGTCGCACTTGTCACCGGGGCAAATCGCGGCGTTGGCCGCACCTATGTCGCACAGCTGATCGAGCAAGGCGCAGCCAAAGTCTACGCGGCTTCGCGGAACCTGGACGCTTTGGCCGACGCAGTGGCGGTAGACCCCCAGCGCGTTGTGCCGCTGGCGCTGGATGTCACAAACGCAGGCATGATCAATGCCGCTGCGCGCACGGCAGATGACGTCACGCTTTTGATAAACAACGCCGGGTCGCTGACATTTGGCGGGGCGCTCGATGTGTCAGATGCAGGATTGGCTCAGGACATGGCCGTCAACAATGATGGCCTTCGAGAGATGACCCGCGCTTTCGCGCCGGTCATCGCGGGAAACGGTGGCGGTGCCGTGGTCAACATGCTGACCTTGTTGTCCTTTGTCAGCGCCCCCGGCTTTGCCGGATACAACGCGTCAAAGGCAGCCGCGTGGTCGATGGCCATGTCATTGCGCGCCTACCTGCGCCCCCAAGGCATTCAGGTCATCAACGCATTTCCTGCAGGGATCGATACCGACATGCTTGCTGGCGTCGATGCGCCCAAAGACAGCCCCGAGGCGGTGGTGCGCGATGTTCTGGCCGCCGTCCTGGCGGGTCAGGAGGACGTCTATCCGGCTTCTGCTTCGGATGTCTTTGACGCTTGGCGGACGGATCAAAAGTCTGTCGAGGCCGCCTTTGCTGAAATGATGTGAGTGTTGGGAACACAGGAGTGTTGAGATGGACCATATCATCAACAAAACCGTCGTGATCACGGGCGCCAGCCGTGGGATCGGTGAAGCTGCTGCGCGCCACTTTGCCAGCGCAGGTGCGCATGTTGTGCTTGCCGCCCGTTCCGAAACGCGGATCAACGAGATCGCAAAGGACATCAGGGAAAGCGGCGGTGCCGCCACCGCAGTCCGCTGCGACGTCAGCCAAGCGGCTGATGTGGCGCGTGTGATTGGGACCGCTATTGAAACAACCGGCTCGCTCGACGTGCTGATCAATAACGCAGGTCTGATTGAGCCCATCGCGCGATTGGCCGACAGCGAACCAGATGCTTGGAGGCAGGTCGTGGATACCAATCTGAAAGGCGTCTACCACGGGCTGCGGTATGCGATCCCAGAGATGGTGCGGGCAGGTGGCGGCACACTCATCAACATCAGCTCTGGCGCGGCGACAAGCGCGCTGGAAGGGTGGAGCCACTATTGCGCGACAAAAGCTGCCGTTCTGTCCCTGACCCGTGTCGCTCACAAAGAGTACGGCGAAAAAGGCGTTCGGGTTGTTGGCCTGAGCCCCGGGACGGTCGCAACGTACATGCAAGTGGCCATCAAGGCATCTGGGATTAACCCCGTCAGCCAGCTTGACCCAGATGCACATATCCCACCGGCATGGGTGGCCCAGGCGCTGATGTGGCTCTGCAGCGCTGAGGCGGACCCGTATCTGGGCACCGACTTTTCCATCAAAA
>JBCCQX010000060.1:0-2282 GCA_039208585.1 Pseudomonadota bacterium
CGCCAACCGTATCCGCCAACCCGCAACGCGCGGTCAGGCCGAGATTGGCCGCCGTTGAGACCATCTCTTCGATCAGCGCCGCCTCACCCCCAAAAAGATGCGCGCACCCGCTGATATCCAGCAGCAGCGCATCTGGTTCTTCGGCGGCGATCCAGGGGGAAAACCGCCCGGCCCAACGGGTGAGCGAGCGCAGGAAGGCGGCCTCTGCCTGTGGGTTTTGCAGCCGTGTGATGAGCTGTCCGCACATGGCATGGGCGTCGCGCAGAGGCTGGCCCACATGCACCCCTGCAGCTTGCGCGGCTTCTGACACCGAGGAAATCACCTGCATCTGTCCGGTTTCGCGCACCACGGCAAAGGGCGCATCGCCCCCCAATACATCGGGAGGCGGGTCGCGTCGAAGCAGGCGTTCGGCCCCCAGACGGGGAAACCAAACCGACAGGATGCGGCGTGCAGACATCAAAACACCGGCGGCTGGGCAGACTCAGAATGTTCTTATTTTGTTCTTTTTAAGTCGACCCAGTGTGTGAGTCGAGTCTTATACTGTCGCAGTTTCAGCCGCACCCGATCCTGACAATCACGTCGTTTTCATCGACTTCGACATTCAACCGCTCGGCAATGTATTCCTGCGTCACGGCCAAGCCGGGCCGCACAACACGCCAATCTCCGCTGAACGCGTCTTCGGAAAAAGGCTCACCCACAAGGGATTGAAACCCCGAAGCGCCGCAAAGATCGGAGCTGTCTGTCGCATCGCTGCTTGTCTCAGACTTGCAGCCTGCCAATGCCAGGATCGCGACCATCAAACTCACCCAAATACGCATACATAAACCTCCGATCTTCTTCTTAATCCTTGCCAAAACCCAACGATTATCAACGCAGCAACGTCAGACTTGTTGAAAAAAGCAGGCTTTCGCTCAAAGTCTTGGAAAAGACTAGGGAGCACAGTCAATCGAACGACACTTAGGCCCTTTAGGCCGGTAAGCCCATGGAAATCATGGAGAAGACCCTTGACGGAAGAAAGCTGGAGAGATGACGGCCACCAGGCTATGCCAGACAGATGATTTTACGATCTAGAGCGCGGATCCCGAAGGCACATTTCCCACTATACTCGGACATGAAGGCGTGGGCGTGGTTTTGGAGTTTGGCGCAAGCGGACGCACGGACGTCCCAAAGATCTTCGAATGGTACATGGACGGGGAGGTTCGAGATCGACCCGATGATCACGCACCCGCTCAAACTTGAACAAATCAATTAGGACTTTGCGTTCATGCACGCGGGCAAGAGCATCCGCAATGTTGTCGTCTGCTGAGATCTGAGCGCTTTCATAGTCGGTCCGGCCGTGCTTCGGGCTGGTTTTCTTTTGCCCGCACGTAACTGTGTGCGCGATTGCACGTCCGAGAACCTTGTCACCGCAGTACCCGCGGTTATCTAACGAGCAACTTCTATCGCAAAGGAAATGCAAGATGGCCGATGGCACGTACACTCCCCCTCAAGTCTGGATCTGGGACAAGGAGAACGGAGGGACGTTTGCGTCGACCAACCGTCCTATCGCGGGCGCGACCCACGATGCGCCGCTGCCAAGAGGCGAGCATAAGTTTCAGCTCTACTCCATGGGCACGCCCAACGGTGTGAAAGTGACCATGCTCTTTGAGGAGCTTCTTGAGGCAGGATATGACGCCGAGTATGACGCGTGGCTGATCAAGATCGGCGACGGAGATCAGTTCGGCAGCGGTTTTACCGAGGTCAATCCAAACTCTAAAATCCCAGCGATGGTGGACTACACCGGGGATGAACCGCTCAACGTGTTTGAAAGCGGGTCGATCATGGTGCACCTAGCAGAAAAGTTTGGTGCATTCCTGCCCGCTTCAGGCCCTGGGCGCACCGAAGTCTTCAATTGGTTGATGTGGCAGATGGGCAGCGCGCCGTTTCTGGGCGGAGGCTTTGGCCATTTCTACACCTACGCGCCGGAGAAGTTTGAGTACCCGATCAACCGTTATGCGATGGAGACCAAACGCCAGTTGGACGTACTAAACCGCACCTTGGCGGCACGCCCGTTTGTGGCTGGTGACGAGTATTCGATTGCAGACATGGCGATCTGGCCTTGGTACGGCGGCGTTGTGCTTGGCCGTCAGTACGGAGATTCGGCGACCTTCCTGAGCGTCCACGAATATGAAAACGTGGTCGCTTGGGCAGAAAAGATTGATGCGCGCCCCGCTACAAAGCGCGGTCGCATGGTCAACCGCACGTCGGGTGAGCCCCATGAGCAATTGCGCGAACGCCATGGA
>JBCCQX010000061.1:0-2198 GCA_039208585.1 Pseudomonadota bacterium
AAGGATTTCGACGGCGAGACATACATCATGGAGCGCGGCATCTTTGCCGACCTCTCCATTGTCAAAGCCTGGAAGGCCGATGAGACAGGCAATTGCATCTTCCGCAAGACCGCGCGCAACTTCAATCCGCCTGCGGCGATGTGCGGACGTGTCTGCGTGATGGAGGTCGAAGAGATTGTGCCGGTGGGCAGCCTTGATGCCGACAGCATCCACTTGCCCGGTGTCTATGTGCACCGCCTTATACAGGGCGAGCATGAAAAACGCATCGAACAACGCACCGTAAGGGAGGCCTGACACATGCCTTGGGATCGTAATGAAATGGCAGCGCGGGCCGCGCAAGAGCTCGAAGACGGTACCTATGTGAACCTTGGTATCGGCATACCGACGCTGGTGCCGAATTTTATCCCCGAGGGCGTGTCCGTAACCTTGCAGTCGGAAAACGGCATGCTGGGCATGGGCCCGTTTCCGGTCTCGGGCACAGAAGACCCTGACCTGATCAATGCAGGCAAACAGACAATCACCGAACTGCCAGAGACATCCTATTTCGACAGCGCCACAAGCTTTGGCATGATCCGAGGGGGAAAGATTGCCATGGCGATACTCGGCGCCATGGAAGTGGCCGAGAATGGCGATCTGGCGAACTGGATGATCCCCGGCAAGCTGGTCAAGGGCATGGGCGGCGCGATGGATCTTGTGGCCGGCGTGGGTCGCGTCGTTGTGGTTATGGATCACACCAACAAGCATGGCGACAGCAAACTGCTGAAGACATGCACGCTGCCGCTGACTGGCGCGGGTGTGGTCGATCGGATCATCACCAACCTGGGTGTGCTGGACGTGACAGGCGACGGCTTGCGGATCGTGGAATGTGCACCTGGCGTCAGCGAAGACGATTTGCGGGCCGCCACAGAAGCCAAGATCGCCTAGAGCGTTTTGCGATAAACCTGAACCACAGATCATCGCAAAACGCAGCGCAACAGTTATGAGGCGCGCGCCGGTCGACCTATGATGATGTCTCAGGGCAGAGACGAACAGGTTTAGTTAGACGCGAGCCTCAAAGCGCATGCATCCGTGATCAAAAGCGGGCGGGTTTGACACAACCCACGCGCGACCTGAAAAGCCGCGAGTACTTTTGGCACATAGTCCCGGGTTTCCGAGTAGGGCGGCACGCCCGCATGCTTGCGCACGGCCCCTTCGCCTGCGTTGTAACCTGCAAGGGCCAGAACCGCGTCGCCATTGAACTCTTCAAGCAACCAATCAAGATAAGCCACGCCGCCTTTGATGTTCTGCGTGCTCGACAATGAGTCCGTGACCCCAAACCGCTCTGCCGTGGCAGGCATCAACTGCATCAGGCCTTGCGCGCCTTTGTGGCTCTCCGCTGCGACCCGACCACCCGACTCAACGGCAATCACGGCCAAAACCAATGCAGGCGACACGTTTGATCCAACAGTCGCGCGCAAGATATCGGCACCGTTTTCTAATGCGATCTCCTGGAGCATCTGCAGCCTTGGCCCAGAGACGCCTTCCTTTTCAAGCCGCGCAAACGCAGACTGTATCCGGTCCGCCGGGTGCGCATTGATGTCAAACGGCACATCTGACCAGAACCAGGCATAGTTCCCAATAGGTGCCTCGCCCTCCTTTAGTGGCGGCAGTACCTCCTCTGATTTAGAAGACAGGCCCCTAGATAAGATCTCAGCCTGTTCCTCTGGATCGATTTGAACAGTGATGCGTTTGCCCACGTTCCCGCTCGGGACTTTCTCACGTTTGAATGTGAAGTCAGGAAAAGGCAGCGGATTCTCCGCTTTTGCCCCCATCGGTAAAATAAACGCGGTTAAAACTACGCCAACGAGAATGTTGCGGGTCATGATCACTGCTCTGCCTCGGTTTTTTGTGTAGGGGTACACGAGAAATCCGCAATTTTCACGATGTTTGTGTTGGATTTCGAAACGAATTCCCCGCGTTTTTGTGGCCAAACGCCAAGAAATCAAAGATCGCAAATAAAATCGAAAAATATATATCTTTCAATTTCAATTACTTAATACACCCACCCTCAAAAAGTTACCGATTCATAAAATGCCTAAAAAGCTGCCCAAATCCTGCCCGATTCGAAAAGCAAAACACTTCTCATACCGCGACGGTAGCGGGCCATAGAGAGAGACGGCCCATACAGCGCTGAAGCGGTTGGTAACTGAAGCTTAAAA
>JBCCQX010000062.1:0-2156 GCA_039208585.1 Pseudomonadota bacterium
CTGCGGCATCGGCCATCAGCTCGGCGCTGTTGCCATCTACCAGCTGAAACCCGTTGATCGACCCCGCATAGTGAAACGCAGGCCGATAGCTGGGATCGATCAAACGATCCGTGGCCTCAGCGGATCCCATCAGGTGACTGGCCTTCGAACGGATCTCATCGAACACCGCCTCGTGCCGCGCATCGGCTTTTTGACCAAGATCCACTTCGCCAAATAGAAAATATGCGATGATGCCGCCATAGGGCAGGACAACGAGCACGACAAACCAGGCCAGCCGCGCGGGCGGAGAGAAATCGTCGCGCAGCAGAATCCGCGTTGTGAAGCCCACAACCAGAAGCACATGGAGTGCAATGAAAACATATGTCATGGGCGCCGCTCCGAGATGGCAATGTCGATCACCACAGGCAGGTGGTCTGAGGCCCGTCTGGCGAGGTCAGAGCGATGCACAAAGCTAGAGCGCGCCTCAACACCGCCGCTCAGAACAAAGAGATCAAGCGACGACACAGGGCGGGAGGCGTGAAAGCTGTGACCGGGAAACACGATGTCAGAGGCATTGGGAAACTGCACGCGGCGTTTGTTCCATTCATTGAAGTCTCCGGCCAGCATAACAGGATGAGTGCGGCTTTTGAGAACCTCGTCTAACGCCCCCATCTGCCGTCGGCGCGTACCGGGCGTCAACCCGAGATGCGCCCCGATGACTTCGATGTTTGGCCCGTGGAAATGCGCAGAGACCGCGCCTCTTGGATCGATCGAAGGCACATCGATCCGGGCGGTGCTGTGATCCTGCAGATCCGGCTTCACAAAAATCGCGTTTCCGTGCCACCCATGGCTCAACGGCCGCACCGACACGTCGCAGAGAGTAAGCCCCAGATCGGTCTCCATCACATCGAGGGGCAAGACCCCTTCCCGTGATCCCAGCCGTTTGTCCGCCTCCTGCAAAACAACCACGTCCGCGTCAATCTCGGCCAGAACGTCCACAATCCGCCACGCATCGCGGCGCCAATCCAAACCCACGGCTTTGCGGATGTTGTAGCTGGTCACGCGCATGAGAATGCCTGATCTGACGGTCCAATCATATCACCCCAAGGTATCTCAGACCTTGCACGTGACGTCGATCTTTTGGCGCAGATCCAGGGCCTGACGCTCTTTGAAAGACACATACACTCTGGCAACTGACCTCATTTTGCTTAGCTTCCAAGTATAAACCCTGAAGTCACAGACGCAGCATCAAAGAACAACGCGGCGTGGTAAGATCCTTTCTCGTGGCGCTGAGGATCGCATCACGCAAAAAAAAAGCGCAGGGCAACCTGCGCTTTCTGGAATTTTTTTGTAAGTGCGTTTCTTAACGCTTGGAGAACTGGAAGCTCCGGCGCGCCTTGCGCTTACCGTATTTCTTCCGCTCCACAACGCGGCTGTCGCGTGTCAGGAAGCCTGCTGCCTTGAGCGACGGACGCACAGAGGGGTCAAACAGCTGCAGCGCTTTGGAAATGCCTTGCTTCACCGCACCGGCCTGACCAGACAGGCCACCGCCCTTCACTGTCGCCATCACGTCAAACTGATCTTCGACACCGGCCACGGAAAACGGCTGACGCAGAATCATCTGCAGCACGGGGCGCGCAAAATAGACATTCATCTCTTTGCCGTTCACCTCGACCTTGCCAGAACCAGGCTTGATCCAGACACGGGCGACCGCGTCCTTCCGCTTGCCAGTGGCATAGGCGCGGCCGTACTCATCGCGGACCGGTTCCCGGTTCACCGCTTCTTCGACCACGGGGGCGTCTACGCCTTCGGCAACCGCCTCAAGGCCTTCCAGGGATTTGATCTCTTCAGTCATCAGCTACCTACCCGCGTGTTCTTCGCGTTCATGGATTTCACGTCCAGCACCTCAGGCGTCTGCGCCTCATGAGGATGTTCGGCCCCTGCATAGACACGCAGGTTTGTCATCTGGCGACGGCTCAGGCGATTGCCCGGCAGCATGCGCTTGACCGCCTGCATCACCACGCGCTCAGGGTGCGCGCCTTCGAGGATCTGACCGGTAGTGCGGGATTTGATGCCGCCCGGATAACCCGTGTGCCAGTAATTCGGTTTGTCACGCTTCTTGCCCGTCACTTGCACCTTTTCGGCGTTGATGACGATGACATTGTCGCCCATATCCA
>JBCCQX010000063.1:0-2119 GCA_039208585.1 Pseudomonadota bacterium
ATTTCCGCTGGCTTTGGCGGTTGCGGGTTTCATAATCGTCTTACCCCTGACCCGCCTTGCAGCGTTGATATACGCACTGGCACCATTGGTTCGTGGGCGATCACCCGCCCCCTATTCTCGCCAAGCTTTCGGACTGGCCGAAACCCTTCGGCCCTGGTCGATGGCTGAGATTTTCATGGTTGGCGTCTCAGTCGCCCTCATCAAAGTGGCAGGTCTCGCAACCGTCAGTCTGGGGCCAGCATTTTGGGCGTTTGCCGGCCTCGTCATCATCACAGTTCTCAAAGATCAACTCATCTGTAGGTATTCGATTTGGGAAGCACTGGATCAACAAGCCACATGACGACGGCCCGTGAAGCAGGATTGGTTGCTTGCCAGAGGTGTGGTCAGGTTGACCGTATCGACGTGCCATTGTGCGCCCGATGTGGCGGCCGGCTACAAAGTCGCGACCACCAAAGCCTACAGAAGGTGTGGGCGTGGCTGATCGCAGGAATGATCGCTTACCTACCCGCAAATCTATACCCAATGCTAATAACGCGAACACTCAATCAAAGCTCCGAAAGCACCATTATCGGTGGTGTAATCGAGCTCATTGATCTCGAAAGCTATGCGGTCGCGTTGATCGTCTTTGTTGCATCAGTGGTTATCCCGGTGGGAAAGTTCGTCGCGGTCGCCTATCTTGCCATCAGTGTCCAACGCCGTTCCAGCATGAATATGCATCAGCGACACAAGCTTTACGATGTCGTGGAATTCATTGGCCGATGGTCGATGATCGACGTGTTCGTCGTGGCGATTCTGTCGGCCCTTGTGCAGCTCGATACCATTGCAACGATAAATCCCGGAATTGCCGCTGTTAGCTTTGCATTGTCGGTGATATTCACCATGTTAGCCGCACAAAGCTTTGACCCGCGGCTGATTTGGGATGCGAGCAAGGCCAAGCAATGAGCGATCAACCTACCCCGGCAGAGATGACCGTTCGCCCAGCGCGGAGCGGTGTGTCTTGGGTTTGGATTGCACCCATCCTCGCGCTTGCATTTTCGCTGTTTTTTGCGTGGCAAAACTACGCGCAACGCGGCACACTTATCGATATCATTTTTCAAAACGCGGAAGGCATCAAAGAGGGTGAAACCGCTTTGAAATTTCGGGACGTGGAAGTAGGCCGAGTGGAAAAAGTATCCCTAACGGCTGACTTTCTAGACGTTGTTGTCTCTGTCCGGGTAGAGAATGAGTTCGCGCCTTTCTTGGATGAAGATGCAAGCTTTTGGATCGTAAGACCGGACGTTTCGCTACGCGGCGTCACCGGTTTGGAAACGGTCCTGTCCGGCGTCTTTATCGAAGGTTCTTGGGATGGTGTGTCAGGCGAACCTGCTTTCGAATTCTATGCAGAACCTTCAGCCCCTCTCTCCACGCTAGATGATCTTGGTACAACGTTCACGCTGTTGACCCGTGACGGGAGCTCTATCGCAGCGGGCGCGCCGATTTTGCACAAAGGCATTGAGGTCGGGTATCTGGAGGAACCGCAGCTATCGTTTGCGGGTCCAGGCGTCCGCGTTAACGGGTTCATTCGCTTTCCTCATGACAGAAACCTGACAACCGCCACGCGGTTTTGGGACACGAGCGGATTTTCCATCTCACTTGGCACGTCGGGCGTAGAGCTAGATGTGAACTCGCTGGCGTCGTTAATCGAAGGCGGCGTCGCGTTTGACACCATCATTTCGGGTGGCGACCCCATCTCCAACGGGCATGAGTTTGATCTTTTCCCCGACGAGGAGACTGCGCGCAGCAGTGTATTTGCAAATCCCAACACGCCGATTATCGAAGTCGGCGTCCTTTTTGATGGTTCGGTCAGCGGGCTGACTAAAGGGTCAGAGGTGCGTTTTCAGGGCATCCGGATCGGTCAGGTATCGGACCTGAATGCAATCATCGATGAAACCTCGGGCGTCGCCGAGGTTCAGCTGCGTGCTGTCTTGCAAATCGAAACAGGCCGATTGGGTATGAACGACGAGACGACTGAGGCGGAAGCGTTTGACTTACTCTCCGACTTCGTGGCCCGAGGGCTTAAAGCACGGCTGAGCACGGCAAATATCCTGTCCGGCGCGCTGATTGTGGAACTCGTTGAGGA
>JBCCQX010000064.1:0-2111 GCA_039208585.1 Pseudomonadota bacterium
GTGCTGAGATGCACCTGAACAAAGCCTTGGACGCTGAGCCCAAGGCGCGCAGGATCAAGGCGCGCGACGTAGCCTTCGATGTAGCCGTCCGCTTCAAGTCGCTGGCGGCGCCGTCCGATCTGGCTTGCCGACAGGTTCAGTTTTTCGCTGAGCTGTTGGGCTGAGAGGTTTGCGTTTTGTTGCAGAGCATCGAGAAGGCGGATGTCGATGGAATCTAGCAAGTGCGTAATCCTCTGCATGAAACGTGATATTCTTGCGTATACTGCGCGAAATTCCTTGAATTCTCCATGACATTAACGCGCAAAACGCATCAAACCCGCGTTACACGCAGAATACATCAAGTGTTCCAGGAGTTGCAGCATGGGTCCTTTCCCTCACGACGCCCCGAAATCCGAAATCACGAAAGCCAACCCGATGGGCACCGACGGGTTTGAATTTGTTGAGTTCGCCCATCCCGATCCGGAAGAATTGCGCGTGTTGTTTACACGCATGGGCTACCAAAAGGTGGCGCGGCACCGCGCCAAACGGATCGAGCTGTGGCAGCAAGGCGATATCACCTACGTTTTGAATGCCGAGCCAAACAGCTTTGGCGCACGCTTTGTGCAAGAGCATGGACCCTGTGCCCCATCCATGGGCTGGCGCATTGTCGATGCACAGGCTGCGTTCAAGCGGGCCCTGTCGCTTGGGGCCAAGCCGTATGAAGGCACGGACAAGGTTCTGGATGTGCCAGCCATCTACGGGATCGGCGGTAGCCTGATCTATTTCGTCGATCAGTACTATGACACGTCGCCCTATAACGAAGAGTATGAGTGGCTCGAGCAGTCTAAACCGCGCGGTGTTGGTTTCTTCTACCTCGATCACCTGACGCACAACGTGCACAAGGGGAACATGGACACGTGGTTCCGGTTTTACGGCGATCTGTTTAACTTCAAAGAAATCCGGTTCTTTGACATCGAGGGCAAGTTCACGGGACTGCTGAGCCGCGCGTTGACGTCGCCTTGCGGGCGTATCCGCATTCCGATCAACGAGGATCGCGGCGAGACGGGGCAGATCGTGGCCTATCTCAAGAAGTACAAGGGTGAAGGCATACAGCACATCGCGGTGGGGTCGGACGATATCTACGACAGTACGGATGCGATTGCGCAGAACGGCCTGAAGTTCATGCCCGGACCGCCGGACACTTACTATGACATGAGCATGGACCGCGTCGTTGGCCATGATGAGCCGCTGGAGCGGATGCGCAAGCACGGCATCCTGATTGATGGGGAAGGTGTCGTGGATGGCGGTGAAACCAAGATACTGTTGCAGATCTTCTCGAAAACTGTCATCGGGCCGATCTTTTTCGAGTTCATCCAGCGCAAAGGGGGTGATGGGTTCGGCGAAGGAAACTTCAAGGCTCTGTTTGAAAGCATCGAACAGGAACAGATCGCCAGTGGAGAGTTGAAGGCTGGCTAGGCGTCAACCTACGCGCCCTTGCCAATCAAACAGCGCGACCCCAAGCAAAGTGCGCCGGGGCCGCGTGTCAGCAGGGGGGCCGGTGATCCCGCTGTCTGGCTTGGGACAGCGGGGGGAGTGTTCAACCAGACTTCAACGCCTTGAGCATCGCTTGATCCATGTGCCGCAGAACGCCATCCAAAGCACCCAGCGCATTCTTGGGAAGGTCTGAGCCATTGAACAATTCGTGTCCTTTGAGCGCAGAGATATGACCGCGGTGTTTTTTGATCAGCGGGATGGTCTTTTTGACGATGTTGGCGCGCTTGGCCGCGTCTTTCTCCTGCTCGACCGATTTGAGCAACTTTGCCAGGGTGCCACCAAAGCTCTTCAACACCTGACTTGCCAACTTGGCGCGATCCGGCGCGCTCTTGGCCTCTTCGCGGCAGGCAATGAGCGCGGACTGCAGAAGCTTTACCCAAACCTTGTGATAGGTGTGCGGAGAGTTCTGAAAATTCTCCGGGGTAGACTTCGGCTTGGACAGCGACGGAGTTATGATTTTGATCAGTTTCTCCAGTTCGCTGATCATCTCCAGGTGTATCGTCTGGGGGTTTGTGTTTTTCTCGTTGCCTGAACGTTTGTCGGCAGGGATTTTGTTCAGCTTTGCCTTGTATTCAAAC
>JBCCQX010000065.1:0-1956 GCA_039208585.1 Pseudomonadota bacterium
AAGCGACATCATCCGATCCAGGATGACGTCAGAGGAGGCTTGCGTCATATCGCGTCGGTCATTCTGAAGGTGTTTCAGCGGCGGCGGGCTCTTCCGCCCTTTCGGGCGGTCTCGGTTTGTCTGGCTCTCGCACAGGATCCGGAGCGGGAAGATCCCCTTTTATCGCGGGTGGAAGGCCCAAGAGCATCCGCGTGATCGTGATCAGTTCTTCGCGCATCTCAGTGCGGGATGTAACCCGATCCAGCATGCCGTGATCGAGCAGATACTCCGCCCGTTGAAAGCCTTCTGGCAGCTTCTCTCGGATGGTTTGTTCGATCACCCGTGGCCCGGCAAAGCAGATCAGTGCTCCGGGTTCGGCAATGTGAACATCGCCTAACATGGCGTAAGACGCCGTAACGCCGCCTGTGGTCGGATGGGTCAGCACCACGATGTAGGGCAACCCCGCTTCGCGCAGCATCTGCACGGCCACTGTGGTGCGTGGCATCTGCATCAGGGACAAAATGCCCTCCTGCATGCGGGCGCCGCCTGCTGCAGAAAACAGAATAAGGGGGCGATGCAGCTTCACCGCCTCTTCGGCTGCGGCGATGATGGCATTGCCCACATACATTCCCATGGACCCGGCCATGAAAGAGAAATCCTGCGCGGCCGCGATGATGGGTGTGCGCCCGATCTCTCCGCGCGCGACAAGCATCGCTTCTGCTTCCCCGGTGTCTTTCTGCGCGGCTTTCATGCGATCGGGATACTTCTTTTGATCACGGAATTGCAGCGGGTCCGCCGCTGGCATCGGAACCTCCACGTCGGTGTAAAGACCTCCGTCAAACAACCGCTCAAAGCGCTGGCGCGGTGTTATTCCAAAGTGATGGCCGCAATTGGTGCAGACATAGTGATTGCCCGAGAGCTCACGATGAAACAGCATGGTGCCGCAGGCGTCACATTTTACCCAAAGGTTTTCAGGCAGTTCCCTGCGCGAAAAGATCGAATTGATCCGCGGGCGCACGTAGTTTGTGATCCAGTTCATATGGGCAAGCGTCCCCTACTTCCGCGTCTGCCTGACATAATCTGTGCCTCAGAGATTTGCAATCACGCCCTGATCGCCAATCGGCAGCAGAGCCAGGCGCAGAGCGTCATCATGACTTCGAGGGGCAACACAACGCTGGCGAGACCGGGCGCATCCAGCTCGAGAGGAAAGGTATAGAGCGCGGCCCCGTCCATATTCCCTTGCGGGGCAGCAAAGAGGATTGCGAAGACATTGTTGGTGAAGTGCAGTGCAAGCGCGGGGCCGAGCGTGCCGCTGCGTGCGGTCAAATCTGCGGCCGCAACGCCGAAGAGAGCGGCCCAGGCCACCAGCATCCATGCGTTGTCCCCTGCCATGGCCGGGCTGTAGTGCAGCAGCCCAAAAAGGATCGAGGGGATCACCATCCAAACGATCGGATGCTTGAACCGGGCAGCCAATTGGCTTTGCAGATACCCCCGAAACAGCAACTCTTCTGCGCTGATCTGGATCATCACCAGACAGAGCGCGAGCGGCAGAAACAACAGCCATTGGCCGACTTGCAAATGCGCTTCTAACTGGAGCCCCTCGGGCATCGGCATGACCCAAAAGACGAAATACAGCGGAGCCAGAAACTTCACGCAGAGCCAGAAATCAAGGATCGCGCGGTCCCGTCGCCCTATCAGCGTGCGCAGTTGCCGGCGATGGATCGTGCGCAACACCATGCTTAGCGCCACAATCACAAAAACGAACTGGAACAGCATCAGAAAGACGTACGACGCGCTGTCTTCGTTATAGGCGGCGCGCACAGCGTCCGTGCCGATGAAGGCGGGCAGATACTGCGCGAACAAAAACAAAAGTTGGGTCCAAACCCACCACGAGTGTGATTACATCGTGATTGACAGTGTTACAACCCTCAGCGACGCCTATTGGAACAACGATGGGATCGATATACAGGACTGCAG
>JBCCQX010000066.1:0-1917 GCA_039208585.1 Pseudomonadota bacterium
GCCGGATTGGCAGGATGAGGTCAGCATCGATCAACTGAAGCTGATCGCGCCAACGGTCACTTATTTCACGGATTCAACACTGCACGAGGCGCAGGAATACTATGCTGCCCTTTTTGGCAAAGGGGATGCACTGGCCGCCAATCGCGCCCGTTATGATGCGCAAATTGCGCAACTTGCGTCGCTGGTGCCTGACGATACGTCCTATGCCATCATTCATGGCGGTTCGGACGGTTTCTGGACCTGCACACCCTACGGGAACCTTGATCTCATATTGCAAGATGCCGGGCTCAACCCAGTAACGTACCCCAGTAATCCTGCAGCTGGGGATTGTCCCACCTACTCTGCCGAAGAGCTGCAGGCCTTTGACGCAGATTGGGTATTTACGACCTACAGAACGGATCGGGGCCAGGTACCACAGGATGCGATTGACGCGATGGAGGGCGCGTTTCCTGGATTCTGCAACGTCCTCAGCGCCTGCCAGCAGGGCCGCCTGATCCCCATCCCGCGCGAAGAGATCACAACACCCTCTTACGACGCGGTCGGTGGGGCGATCTTTATGCTGACAACTGTGCTGTCCAACCCGTTTTTGCAGCCTGAATAGCCTCAAGCCGCGCACCGGGTCAGGTGCGCGGCAATGTCTCAACCTGATATGCGCATGTATTCTTGATAGAAATACTCAGAAAATGTCATAATAAAGTTGGGCAAGCCGGTGACCTTTCCGCATCTCAGCCAGTTCTGAAAACACATCTGGAGTGTGCGATGAAACGGCTGATATGTACTGCTGTCCCTACCCCACTGATGAATGCTGCCCCCGCGCCATGGAAGCCTTTGCCGAAATCACTGGCCCAGACAGGCCCAACAGGGACTTCGTGATCACATGACCCATATTCCTCGCGATTTGCAGACGACTGCGGCCACGCTTGTCCCGCTTGAAGGTGATTTTTCACCCATCCTTCATCTGACCGGCGCCACGTCTTCTGGCGTGAACATGGCAAACCTATCCGATGATTGCGTGCGCCGTCTGATGGCCGACGCCATTTTGGATGAACCGGGTGGCGACGCGAAACTTGCGGCAGCCTATCTGATGGGCACAGTGTCTTGGAGCATCTGTGAACCACTCGCCGGATTGGCGTTGCGCGGTCTTTGGCTTGCGGCTGCCAGGTCAAAAGCGGTCAGCCTGATACAACGATTTGTGCATTGGGAGCAGGACGGAGAGAAAGGCGTCAGCCTTGCTTTTGACGTCCACATCGATCCGGATCAGGCCGCTTTTGTCGATATGCCCGCCCTGCCCGGCTTTGCCACGACACTGGAACAGATCCATACATCGCTGGTCGACCGGCTATACGCGATATCGGGCCTGTCTCGCGCCGCTCTCTGGCGGCTTGTCGCGGACAGCCTTGCCGCAGCGTTTCTTGAGCATGGCCGCGCGATTGGCCAGACGGATCTGGCCATGTCCCATGCACGGAACATCATACGCGACAAAAGCTCTAAACTTTTCAACAAGCAAACAGATTTCGCATGGATCGACCTGCCAGAGGCACCGGAGACAGGCGACTGGATGCGCGTGCGGGGCGGCTGTTGCCGCTACTACACGGCACCCAGAGAGGACGCTGATTACTGTACGACCTGCGTGCTACGATCCGACGAAAGCCGCCGCGAACGCTACCGCAATTACCTGCGCCGTACGCGCACAGAAGGTTAGGCGAAGTCATCTACTTGCGGCAGTCAAATGATGGGTGGGACTTTCAAAATATGCCTGATTTCGCGCGGCAGACCATCATGCTTTCTTCCGGACCCGCGACCTTTCTACAGGCTGGATCGGATCATCATAAAACCGTTCTACTGCTTCATGGCGGCGGTCTTGATTGCGCAAGCCTGTCATGGCGGCTGTTGGCACCTGAATTGGCCAAACACTAC
>JBCCQX010000067.1:0-1853 GCA_039208585.1 Pseudomonadota bacterium
GTCGGTTGCAGGTATTGCCCGATGGTCAGAAAATCGATGTCAGCGGCACGCATGTCATCCATGACCTGCAGAACATCTGTCCGTTCCTCCCCCAAGCCCACCATGATGCCAGATTTGGTGAAAATGCTTGGATCTAGCTCTTTCACTTGTTGCAAAATGCGCAGGCTGTGGAAATACCGCGCGCCCGGTCTCACCTTGGGATACAGCCCTGGCACTGTTTCAAGGTTGTGATTGAACACATCCGGGCGGGCCTCCACCACGGTTTCCAGTGCGCCTTTGTCGGATTTGATAAAGTCCGGCGTCAGGATCTCGATCGTTGTTCCGGGTGACCGGTGCCGCACGGCGCGAATGGTCTGTGCAAAATGCGCAGCGCCTCCGTCATTGAGGTCGTCGCGATCTACCGATGTGATCACCACATGATTGAGCCCCAGCTTGTCGACCGCATGGGCCACGCGCCCCGGTTCAAACTGGTCCAAGTCATCCGGTCTGCCGGTGGCGATATTGCAAAAGGTACAGCCCCGCGTGCAGATATCGCCCATGATCATCATCGTGGCATGGCCTTGGCTCCAGCACTCGCCGGCATTCGGACAGGCCGCTTCTTCACACACTGTCACCAGACGATTGTCGCGCATAATTTTGCGGGTCTCGTGATAGCCCTCGCTGGTGGGCGCGCGCACACGTATCCAACTGGGTTTCTTTGGCTGCGCATTATCGGGGCGATGAGCCTTTTCCGGGTGGCGCTGCTCGGGTATCTTCAGGTCCCGCACGTCTCAGCTTCCTGCGAACGAAATCGTAATATTTTTCGATCATAACGTGGCGCGGTGGAGAGTGCCAGTTACTCGGATACGTCGCGACAGTCTGAGCTTTGATTAACGAGTATCCACCAGCTTTTTGCGGGTAAATGTGCCGAAACTTGGGGGCTTTCACCCCACAAGCGCACCTTCTTCCCCCAAAGCGGCATAATGACGCTTGAGCCGTTGCAGGGCGATCCGAAGGACAATTTTGCCCGATCTGGCCGACCAACCCATCCGTTTTTCGGTCAATTCCAGACCTTCCAAACAGCAGCAACAGCGCAAAACCGCATCGCCCAAACCAGGCCCCAAATCCCGCAGCGCGCTCACCAAACGATTTTGTGCGCGGGCCGCCTGAGGGGCCGCAGGCGCTTCGCTTTGCGCGCGACACAAGAATTGATCCCAGGTTTCATCCCGCCGGGCGCTGAGACCGGTAAGTACAAAATCTTCATGCATCCGTTCGCCCACTGTGACCAGATCATTGGTCAGAAAGAGCCGCCCATCCCGATCGCGCCTGCGCGACAAAAGCGCCAACGGCGTCTCAGCCACCTGAAGCCGTGCGCCACGCTGTCCAAAACCCGTACGTGCGCTCTGCGCATCAAAGCCGAACGCCGCCTGCTCTTCAGCCATGCCAAGCGCTTTCATCTCGGCTTCGGCCATCAATTTGCCAAGCGTGGTGCGACCCAGAGACGTGATGCGATACTTTAGAATCTTGCCCGCGTCCTCGCACGCGATCCAGCCGTTAAATGCCAAAGCCTCTGCAACCGTGCGATCCAGCGTGGCGCGACGCGTCGTATCACCGCCTTCGGTCTCGCGCACGATCACAGCCTTTTCCATATCCGCCACAACCGCCAGCAAAGCGGCTGGGTCGCTGAGATGGCCCAAAACCCGGCATGCTTCTCGCTTAAGTTGTTCATCTGAGAGATCATCGGTGCCATCGGCACCGCTCGAATGCGCTATATGATCGTCGCTGTTTCGAGAACAATAATGCACGCGTTCCCCGAGGCGTTGCAGAAAGCGATCCACCAAAACATCTTCCCGGCGGGCTTCCACATTGCGCAC
>JBCCQX010000068.1:0-1816 GCA_039208585.1 Pseudomonadota bacterium
CCCATGTGTCCGGGCCAAAGCCCTGATCTGTCACAAGAATTGTCATGTCTTAGGTTCCTGCTCTTACGAGTTTTCCGTTTTCGAAGTGTATGCCACATTCGTCTTTGTCCTGATCCCGCCAGCGTCCCGCGCGGGGGTCTTCGTCGGCCTCCACCTTCGACGTACAGGGCGCACAGCCGATCGAGGGGTATCCTTGGGCCACCAGCGGATGGCGGGGCAGGCGGTTTTCTTCCATGTAGTCCTGGATGTCTTGTGGCGCCCAGCGAGCCAGCGGATTGACCTTGATCTTGCCTGTTTCGATCTCAAAGAAGTCAAGGTTTGCACGCGTGCCAGACTGGTACCGCTTGCGGCCTGTGATCCAACCGCTGTGATCTGCCAAAGCACGACGCAGGGGCGCGACTTTGCGCATGGCGCAGCACGCATCCACGTTACGCCTGTGCATGCTGCGGCTGGGATCGCGCGCCTCTGCGTCATCGGCGCGGATGATACGAACGTTGCGTAGGCGGAGGCGCTCAGCAACCTCCTGTTGATAGACCAGCGTCTCAGCAAACAGCATTTCAGTGTCGATGAAGATCACCGGCACGTCCCGCTTTATCAGGGCCGCCAGATGCAGCAACACCACTGACTCCGCACCAAAACTTGATACGAGCGCCAAGTCTGGCACGGCTTGAAATGCCGCGCGCAACACGTCCGTCGCGCCGTGATGAGTCAGTCGCACATTAAGCGCGCTGACCATCACGGTCGCTTCGGGGCTGGTCGGCCCACCGGGGAATGTTTTTGGAGCGAGATGAAGCACGTGAGATTACTCCGCCGCGACCTTTGTTTCGGGATAAAGAGCTGCCTTGAAAGGAGCCAAACCCGTACGATTATAAGTGTCGATAAACGCCTCATCGCTGTTTGTGCGCAGATCAAGGTAGGTGTCCACGATCCGCTCCACCGCCGGAACGATGTCATCTGCAGAGAATCCGGGGCCAACGCGATCACCAACTTTGGCGGTCTCCCGGTGATCTCCGCCAAGGGTAATCTGGTAGTTCTCCACTCCGGCGCGATCTAGTCCAAGGATGCCGATATGGCCCACGTGGTGGTGCCCGCATGCGTTGATGCAGCCGGAGATCTTAATCTTGAGTTCACCGATGTCATGCTCGCGATTTAGGTCATCAAAGGCGGTTGCGATTTTCTGGGCAATTGGGATCGAGCGCGCGGTCGCCAACGCACAGTAGTCCATACCGGGGCAGGCGATGATGTCGCTGATCAGACCGATATTCGCGGTGGCGAGTCCCGCTTCTTTCAAGCGAGCATGTATGGCAGGCAGATCGGACACATGCACATGGGGCAGGATCACGTTCTGCTCGTGACTGATGCGCAATTCGTCATGGCCATAGGCCTCAGCAAGGTCTGCCATGAGGCGCATTTGATCGGCACTTGCATCGCCTGGGGTATCTCCATGCTTTTTCAGCGAAATGGAAACGATTTTGTAACCCGGTGCCCGGTGCGCGGTCAGGTTCGTGTCTGCCCATGAGCGGAAGATAGGATCGCGGTGATAAGCGTCTTTGAAAGTGGCCTCAGACCCGGTTTTGAACGCGGGGGCCGCAAAATGCGCTTCGATTTCACGCAGCATCTGTTGGTCCACGCCAGAAAACGTTTTGCGGGTCTCAACGAACCGCTCTTCCACCAAACGACGGATTTCGTCGATGCCGTGTTCGTGCACGGTGATCTTGATGCGCGCCTTGTACTTGTTGTCGCGTCGCCCGATCTGGTTCCAGACGGACACCACCGCCTCGAGGTAAGGCAAAAGGTCAGCTTCGGGCAGGAAGTC
>JBCCQX010000069.1:0-1794 GCA_039208585.1 Pseudomonadota bacterium
GGTCTGTCGGAGGCCACTCCCGCACCCTACAAGGTTGAAGATCATGCCAACGATCTGATTGGTCTGCTGGATCATCTGGGTATCAACAGTGCCGTACTGTGTGGCCTGTCGGTGGGTGGGTTGATCGTCCAGAAGACTTACGAAGAACGGCCTGATCTCGTACGGGCTTTGGTGCTGTGTTGTACGGGCGCAAAAATCGGCAATGATGAAATGTGGCCCGCCCGCATTGCTGCTATACAGGAAAGCGGCATCACGCCTTTGTTGGATACGATCATGGGCCTGTGGTTCACGCCGGCTTTCCACGCGGAAAGGCCGGACGATGTGGCGGGTTACCGCAACATGGTGGAGCGTGTCCCCTATGAAGGCTATCTCGGCACGTGCATGGCGTTGCGGGATGCCGATTTGCGGCTGCAAGCGACCGAAATCAAAGTGCCTTCAATTTGCATCGCGGGCGATCAGGACGGGTCAACACCGCCTGACACCGTTTTGGCCACCGCCAAGTTGATCCCGGATTGCCGCTATGAGGTCATCAAAGGCTGCGGTCACATTCCCTGTGTGGAGCAACCCGAAATGCTGGTGGAAATCATCAAGGCGTTTTTGAAAGACGCTGACATCGTTTGATAAAAGGCCAATTCGAGCGAAAGAGTCGTTCAACTAGGTAGCCTTGATCAGATTCACCGACCGTAGCCACCCGCGACCCTAATGCACTCCCCAGTGACGTGTGATGAAGCGTCAGTCGCGAGATAGCGCACCGCTTTCGCGACATCATCGACCGTGCCGATTTTACCGAGCGGTGTTTGATCCGTTATCTTGGACATTATCTCGGCGGGTCGTTCGACATCGTCGACCAAGATCACTCCGGGCGATACGCAGTTTACGCGTATGTTGCTGGGCCCCAATTCCTTGGCCATGGCGACGCTCCAGGCTTCCAGCGCAGCCTTCGTTGCCGCGAATGCGCCAGCAGCCGCCGGGGGAAACTGGCCGTTCACGGAGGAAATATTCGCAATCCGCCCGTGACCGGTCAGGTGTGGTAGCGCTGCCCGGATCAAAGCTACAGGGAAAAAGACATTGGTTTCAAACATCTCACGATAGAGGCTCGGATCGCCTTCCACAGTGCTGTTGGGTTTGCCAAGGCTTGCATTATTCACCACCACATCCAGCCGTCCAAAGTGAGACAAGGTCTCGGATATGAGATGATCGGCAGCACCCGTTTCGGCGAAATCGACCTGCACGCCATGAGCTGATGACAAGTCCGCCTGAAGCGCCTTAGCCCGACTGGTACTGGCATTGAACGAAAATACGATGTCATGATCGCTGGCGAGATCCCGCACGATCCCCTCGCCAATTCCGCGTGCGCCACCAGTCACCAACGCCACGGCTCGTTCTGCTGAGTTCATGCTGACGCGTCCAAAAACTGTACAATCTCCGCCGCCACCATGTCCGGCTTTTCGTGCAAAATCCAATGGCTGGCGTTCTCAAACTCAACCACGGTGAGATCAGCGCAAAACTGGTTCAAGTCGGCGCGGGCGCTGGGCAGCAGGGCGGTGTCGTCCATCCCCCACAAAAGCAGATGCGGCATAGTGAGCGCGTATTTCTCGCGCATGGCATCAGTGATCGGAAAGGGCGTTGGCGGTGCCCCGCTGTCCGGCACGACCATCGGTGAACCACGATACCAGTTGAGCATCGCCGACAGTGCGCCCAGCTGCGACCAAGCCTGCAAATAGGCCGCACGGTTGCTGCCCTTCAAACCGCTGTCCAACCAAGGAGCGGCGGAGAATTTCTCAAACATGTTCA
>JBCCQX010000070.1:0-1777 GCA_039208585.1 Pseudomonadota bacterium
ATGCAGAGCGTGCAAGCCCGGAGGCGCTTGCTGCGAAAGGCTGGGTTGCGGCGGTGCGCAATGCGAGCTTTGACATCGCACGGGGCGAAGTCTTTGTGATCATGGGGCTTTCTGGGTCGGACAAATCGACATTGGTCCGGTGTCTGTCGCGGTTGATCGAGCCAACGCATGGCAGCGTAACGATTGACGGGCAGGATTTGTTGGGCGCCAGCGAAAAAGACCTGATTGCCCTCCGCCGCAGGCTGATGAGCATGGTCTTTCAGCATTTTGCGTTGTTGCCGAACCGCTCCGTCTTGGGCAATGTCGCCTTTCCGCTGCAGATACACGGCCTGGGCCGAGCTGAGCGCGAGGCACGCGCGCGCGAGATGATCGAACTCGTGGGTCTGCAAGGGCGAGAGGATCACTTCCCCAATGAACTTTCTGGCGGGCAACAACAGCGCGTCGGCATCGCGCGATCGCTTGCGTCGGATCCGGCTGTCTGGTTTCTTGATGAGCCGTTCTCGGCGCTTGACCCGCTGATCCGCGCCGATCTGCAGGATGAACTTTTGCGTCTGCAGCGGCAGTTGCAGAAAACTATAATCTTCATCACCCATGATCTCGACGAAGCAATCAAAATCGCGGACAGAATCGCCATCATGGAAAATGGCGAGATCGTGCAGATCGGTCGCCCGGATGAATTGGTCCTAACCCCTGCAACCGACTATGTCGCGCGTTTTGTTCGGGATGTCCCCAAAGCCAAAGTGATCCGGGTAGAACATATTATGGAAAAAGGGCCAGGAGGCGGGGCCTCTGACACAACTGTTGATGTCAAAGACACTGTCGAGGCGATTGCCAAGACAGTTGTCATCGCGAACTGCCCAGTGAATGTCGTAGATCATCAAGGCCGCATTGTCGGTCACGTAAAGCCAGAAATATTGACAAAAGTGCTTGCCGGATTGCCATATAGTATCGACGTCCAAACCAAAGACCGGTTCGCAATCTAAACGCCTTGGCCCTGTCCTGCCGTTGGTCGATCTGCCGTGATGCCGTCGTCGCTGACCGGTAACCTGCCATTCGCCGCACGCGCGAAATCTGGCGGCCGTCGCACTCAGAATCTGCGGAAGGAAGTTGCCGTTTGGTCTATCAAGCTGAGCCAAAGATCTCTGCAGCTCTGCATGTTTTTTCAGTCGAATGGTATGTCGAGGGTCGAAGCCGCATCCAGTAGCCAATCACAGAACACCGCGGCCGGTTCCGACGCTGTCGCTCTATCTGGCCTGACGATGAAATAGCCGTAATCCGGCAGCGCGATATCCGACAGCCTATGAAGCTTGCCTCCCAACAACTCATCGCCCACCAGATCGTCCATCAAAGCGACGCCCTGGCCATTGATCACGGCCTGAACTCGCACATTTGGATCCGGCACGATCAACACGTCTTGACGCGCTTGCGGCGGCAGGCTGGCGCGGTCCAGCCATTCAGACCAGGCGTTGCTGTCTTCCCGGTCGCGCAGCAGCGTTAGGTCTGTGATCGCCTCTCTGATCCCCAGCCGTTTTACCTGCTTCGCAGCATCGGCGTTGCCCACGGGGAAGGGCGGTATTGGCATGAACGATGTCACGGTGCCATCACTCCATTTACCGGTGCCCCACCTGATCGCCAAATCCACACCCTGCATCTCAGCTTCTGAAAACTCGATCATCGGCTGAATACGAAGCTGAACATCCGGGTGGCTTTGCATGAAGGTCATCAGCCGTGGCGACAGCCAGCGCGCGGCGCAATAGGTCGAAACACCAACTGTCAG
>JBCCQX010000071.1:0-1768 GCA_039208585.1 Pseudomonadota bacterium
CAGCTTTTTCGGGATCATTGGGTTGGCTGGTGTCGTCATCAACAACAGTCTTGTGATGATTGACCTTTATAACGAATATCTGGCACGCGGATATGCGGTAAAGGACGCAGTCGTTGAAGGCACGAAGGACCGGTTCCGGCCCATTCTGCTGACATCGGTAACGACGTTTTTGGGGGTATTCCCACTGATCACAGAGACCTCATTGCAGGCGCAGTTTCTGATCCCGTTGGCGGTATCGATTGGCTACGGTGTGCTGCTTGGTACAGGTGTCATCATCTTTGCAATCCCTGCGGTGTTTATGCTGGTGCATCATGTATCGACAGCGTTTCAGGCGATCACCAGTGGCCTTTCGCAAGGTGCGTCTGCATCAGATGAGACGGATCATCACCCGACATTATCGCAGGAGGCGTTGCAGATGCAGGACCGGGCAAAGCCACATTTGCAAGCAGCAGAGTAGGGCGCGGATCAGATTGTCTGACCAGCCGCACCGCTTGCTTTTGCCAGGGTTCGGATCGACGCACCGATTGTCATGAATTGCGCGCCCAACGGGCTCGCCTTGCGCCAGATCATGCCAATCGTTCTGCTGGGGCCCTTGCCCTGAAATCGTGACACGCAGACATCCGCCGAACGTGTTTCGTATTGCAGGGCCATTTCCGGGATCAAGGTCGCACCGATCCCCGCACCGACCATCTGCACAAGCGTCGATAGCGAACTGCCCTCCATGATGTGTTTGGGCTTGGCACCTGACATTTCGCAAAACGACAAGGCCTGATCGCGAAAGCAATGTCCCTCTTCCAGCAACAAGAGGCGCATCGTATCGAGATTGGCAGCACTCGGAACGGGTAGATCGACTTCGGCCTGGGGGCGCACGAGATAGAAGTCTTCGTCAAAGAGCGCGAATTCGCGCAATGCTGGGTCTGAAATGGGCAAGGCGACGATAGCGATATCGAGTTGCGATGACAGCAGGCTTTCGACCAGCGCTTGAGTCACGGATTCGCGCGGCTGCACATCGACATCCGGGAAACGGTCCCCCATCGCCTGAATGACCGCAGGGAGCAGATAGGGCGCCACTGTCGGGATAATGCCGAGCCGCAGGCGGCCCGTCAGCCCCTTTTTGTTTGATCTTACAAGCTCTTCCAGATCTTCGACACGGACCAGAATGTCCTGAATGCGTTCCAGAAAATCTTCACCCAAGGTCGTGAGGTGCATATGCCGCGCGTGGCGTTCCACCAAGGGACCACCCAGCATTTCTTCAAGCTCTTTGATCTGCAGCGACAGCGCGGGCTGGGAAATCGCGCAGGCATCAGCAGCGCGGCCAAAGTGGCGATGGGCTGCAAGGGCTGCGAAATAGCGCATATGCCGAAGGGTGACGTTTATCATAAGCACAGCTTATCATAGAGTTTAGAAGAATAAATTGGAATTAATCACGAATCTGGCTTACCCCTGCGGCATCACCCACGAAAACGCTCACGCAGGAGATCCGATATGGACGGAAGCAACACCCCCCCAGGCATTGGTTGCCCAGTTATGCACGGTGGCAATACCGGCATGGACAATGCTGTCACCAAATGGTGGCCAGAGGCGCTGAACCTCGACATTCTGCACCAACACGATCTGCGCACAAACCCCATGGACCCCGATTATGATCATCGGGAGGCGGTGAAGGGGCTGGATTACGAAGGCGTCAAATCCGACCTGCATGCGCTAATGAAAGACAGCCAAGAGTGGTGGCCCGCCGATTGGGGCCACTATGGTGGTCTGATGATCC
>JBCCQX010000072.1:0-1683 GCA_039208585.1 Pseudomonadota bacterium
CTTTGGAGATTTCAGTTTTGAGACATCCACCCCGTTTCCACAGAAGGTTTCCAAAATCTTTGGCGTCAAGTCACGGAAGTCTTCAAATCGCCAGATATGGATCTGTACATTTGGAAACACCGCTTCAAAATCATCAAACACGCTCGCCCAATTGGGTAAAGATCTCAAGACGTTGCGCCGCATAGCTTCTGGTGTTCCCATGTGCCCTGAGGTGGTCGTCGTGGCTGCGCGCAAATATTCCACATAGGATGACGCAAAGAAATCCGCATAGTTCCGGACCGCAAAAAACGCATCCGTAATGGGCAAAGGCATACGTTTGGCAAAAGCTTTGAAAAACGCGCGGCGGTGTTCATAAAGCTTACCTGTGGTGACGCAATGGGCGGGCAGGCCGGGCAAGTTTTCATCTGATAAGATCATGCGCGCGGGCTTACATGCGAGTGGCTCTGCGAAGAATGTGTCCTGAAACCCCTGCAGATCCTCTTCGCTGAACCGCGTCCGCCTTTTGATTTTCAGCGCTTTGTAGGCATCCAGTTGCGACGGGAATGTGATGTGCTTGCGCAACTTTAGATGCGGCACAACAAAAACGCTCTGTGCGCCGAGCTATTCTTCATTGTCTTCCAACAGGCGTTGCAAATAAGTGGTAGCAGTCTTGTGAAATCCGCCATGCAGAACCGCTCTGGTTTCTCCATCGGGCGAGGATTTTACTTTGAACCTGATGGGGCGAACGGGCGGTGGCATATAGGTCCCGCCGCCAATACGGGGCGAAGTACGGACTTTGGTCTGGCGGTCTGAGCCGTGTGAGCCGGACAGGCGTTCACATAGCGCGCTGATCTCGGGGTCTTGCAGCAGTTCTCGTGCTCGCTTGTCGTGCCATGTTTCCCCAGCCTTTTGCAGGTCTGCAAGGATGCCATCAGCGAGAAAGGTTGCATAGATCGGATCTGACAGGCCAAGCGCATTGCCCATGCTGTCATCCGTGACGTCGTTGACGTCCAACTTGCGCCAGCTGGCTTCGAATTTTTTGCGCTTTGATTTGTCTTTTGGGGCCCCTTCTCGGATCAAAAGCGCCTCTGGCGAAGGTACGGAATAGTAATGCAGGCGCGCATGTGTATGGACAAACTCGTCATGTGCTGTCCACTTGCTCTCAAGATAAACGTCGGGCATCGGGTTGCCACCTGCGTCAACCCAGGTCGGCCGTTTCTCTTTTGTGAAATAGGGGCGATGCGGCGCAACTCGCGTGACGCGGTCCGGCCGAAAAAGCGTCTTGATCCCGCGGGTCACCATGTGCCCAGGGGCTTCTGCCGCGGCTGCGCGACGATGTGTTTCGCGTAGCTGACCTTTTGGTATGTCCCTGATTCCGGAAGAACCGAAGGCACGTCGGCAAACTGAAATGGCGTCCGGGTCCCCGCAGGCCGTGACCAGATCGGCCAATGTGCCTTTGCCAGTCGAGACATTAAGATATTCATTTATGTGGGCAACAAGGCACCATTCGGCGCCCAGATCCACCGCCAGTTTGGGCAAATGCCCTAACGCCTCGCGCACCGGATCTGTGCTCTTGTCGTCTTTCATTGGCACATGATGCACATGCCCCAATTCCGCCAATCGAGCGGACATCGCATCGGTGCCATCTTCGCAACCGCGGGTAAAGAGGATTGCCCCCGCAAACCCAAGCGCGCGGTAATGCGC
>JBCCQX010000073.1:0-1671 GCA_039208585.1 Pseudomonadota bacterium
GCTTTCTTGCCCAGAGCGCGGATCGCTTGAAGCGTACGGTGGACATGCGGTCCAGCCTCGGGGTGCACCGTGATGATATCCGCACCGGCATCGGCGAAGGCTTCGATATAGGGATCAACAGGCGCAATCATGAGATGGACGTCAAAGGGTTTGTCGGAGTGCGGGCGCAACGCCTTCACCACCGCTGGGCCGATCGTGATGTTGGGCACAAAATGCCCGTCCATGACGTCAATGTGGATCCAGTCGGCACCCGCCGCGTCGACCGCGCGCACATCTTCACCCAGCCGGGCAAAGTCGGCGGACAGTATCGAAGGGGAGATCAATGGTGTTGGCATCAACGCTCGTCGCGCCTCTATCGCGGTGGAGATGCAATACGCCGCGCGCGAATCGCCTCACAAGCGCTTACGCGAGCGTTTTCCACCGCGCAGGTAAGAGGCTGTCCATAGCTTTGCTTCGGCCTGAACGGCACGGACCTCGCCAGTTCAGGCCAAATTCAGCGCGCTTGCGCCATTTTTGATGCCATATTGGGAGCTGTATGTGGGCGTTTCTTGATATTCCCGTACAGAATTCTTGGACGATTCAACGAAGAGACGAAGAATATGAAAACCACTTCAACAGGGCCTATTGCGGCAGGATTGGGGGCGTTGGCACTGCTCGCAGGAAGCGGAGCCGTAATGACCTCATCGCTCTCGGCCCAGTCGGGTTATGCGAATGTAATTTCGAACAATATGAGCCGCTGCGCTCCGGGAAAAGGCCCCGCTGTGCGCCTTACGATCAGCGGTCTGCGGAACGGAAACGGCAATTTGTACGTGCGCACCTATAAGGCGACGAGCCGCGATTGGCTCAAGGCGAAACGCTATCTGACGCGGGTCAACGCCAGACCGCGCAAGGGAACTACGGTCGTGTGTGTCCCGATTCCCGCTGAAGGCAATTATGCCATCGCCGTCCAGCATGACATCAACGGCAACCAAAAGACCGATTTCACGATCGACGGCGGCGGCATCTCTAACAATGTGAAGATCGGCCGCTTTCTCGGCATTCCACGTCCGCCTTCGGTCAAGAAAGCCGCCTTTAGGGTCGGTTCAGGTGTCCGCAGGCTCTCGATTTCGGTGTTATATCCGTAACAGATCTCAATCACAGGGAGGCTGAGGCTCAGTCATCTGATTGGCCAAGGCAAAGTCTCTAAGGCAAATCACAAGAACTTGCGCAAGCAGCACAATCCCTAAGGTTCGTGTTAACCATATCGGCCTATCTCGTAACCACGGGAGCGCTACAGGTCGATGCAAACGCTAATTTTGGGACTGGTGACACCATTGATGGCGCTGTTTTTCGCAGCGGCATTTGTCACGCTCTGGCGGGTTGGGCGCATGAAGCGTCACGTGCTCGGTTTCGGCATCGCTTTTGCCCTGTCTGCAGTCGGTTATCTGGACACGCATTTCGCGCCAGCAGACGCGATCTATACGTTTCATACGACGCAATTCTTCTACAGCATGGGCTCTATCGTGATGATAGCCTCGGTCTGCGAGCGCGCGGGCCAGCGCCTGCATCTGGGCAGCATGGTCTTTGTCTATGGTGTCACAGCGTTCGTTCTAGCCCTCGCGATGAGCTTCACCAATGACGTCGATCCGCGCCTGATCATCGTCAATATGGGCTATGGTGTGATGTTTGCGA
>JBCCQX010000074.1:0-1664 GCA_039208585.1 Pseudomonadota bacterium
ATGACGGCGGAGCCGAATTGCATCATTGGCCTCGGCGTGCCGACGCCCCGGTGGTCCGAAGCTGTTGCGATGTCTGTGGCGGCTATATCAAAACTTGGCCAAGGCACTGTCACATTTTCAGACGCGGATATCTCTATTCTGGCTGCAGAAGGCACCGAGCAGGCGCTGTTTGATGATGTGATCGGTGGGTTAGAAAACGACTTGCCGGACGTCTTTTCGCTCAAGGCGGTCTTGCTGGAAACTGAAGATACGCAAGACATCGAAAATCTCGAGTTCACAGCAACCTTGTCGCCCGAGGGCCTTTTGCAACTCAGCGGTCGACTGGCAACGCCGGTGGACCGCACGACGGTCGATACGTTTGCCATGGCCCGGTTTACGACGGATGGTGTTGATATGCGCGCACGCGTTGATGACGCTGTGCCCCAGGATTGGACCTATCGGGTGATCACCGGGCTCGATGCTCTGTCGCATCTGTCCAATGGAATTGTCAGCATCACACCAGACCGGATTGCTGTCAGCGGCGCCACAGGCGAAGCCGATGCCAATACAAGCATTGCCGCGCTTTTGGCGGACAAACTGGGTGACGGTGCGAAATACGACATCAACGTGCGCTATCAAGAAGCGCTTGATCCTGTTGCCACCGCACCCACCCCGGAAGAGTGCGAAGTTCAGATCAACGCGATCAAAGATGCGCGCAAGATCACCTTTGAGCCTGGCTCTGCCCGCCTTGATGTCACGGGTAAGCAGATCATGGATGACATTGCGGATGTTCTGCGCGACTGCGGTGCGCTGACCATGGAGATTGCCGGGCACACAGATAGCCAGGGTCGAGAGACGATGAACCAGCAGCTCAGCCAATCTCGCGCGCAAACCGTTCTCAACGAGCTTCGCATTCGGCGCGTTTTGACCGGCTCGATGACAGCGGTGGGCTATGGCGAAAGCGAACCGATCGCCGACAACGACACAGAAGAGGGCCGCGAGGCCAACCGCAGGATCGAGTTCAAGGTTCTGAAAGAAGAAGATGGCGCACCAGAGGGCGACGAGGTAGATCCGCAGCTGGCGGAGGCGGAGCAAGACAACTCGGATGCCGCGGTGGAGCCCGACATAGACGATCCTCAGGCCGAAGACGGGGACAGCGAGAGCGCAAATGAACAGAACTGAGTTTATCCTTGTGACAGCCGTGATCCTGTTTGTGGCATTTTGCATCGGCTGGTTTGCCAACTGGCTGGTCCATCGCTTCATCCGTGTTGCAGGCTCTGATGTGGGAGAGCTGGAACGTATGGCGCAGGAACTGCATGAGGCTGAAGAAACGCGCGACCAGGCGATCACCTATCTGCAGCAGCGCGAGGCTGAACTCACCAACCAGCTTAGTCAGACAGAGGCAGAGCTCTCTGCCACGATGGACGGTCTCAGAGAAGCGCGGCAAGAAGCGGAAGTGCTTCGAAACGAGCTGGAAAGTCAGCGCGCTGGCTGACTTTTGAACGGCTGTATTTTTGCTGTGACGAGGTGTTACCCGGCGCGCTTGACTGCGTTGATCAACCTGTCGATGTCGCCATTATTGGCATCCAGCATGGATCCAATTTCCGTGCGCTCAACAATGCGCATGCTGACGCCTTCGATCACCATGTCGAAGAACAGGTTCTTGCCGCCACGCTCATAGACCA
>JBCCQX010000075.1:0-1662 GCA_039208585.1 Pseudomonadota bacterium
CGGCAAGGTTGCGAAGCAAGACTTTGACACGGTGATTTCGGCAGTTGGTATCACCGGCAATGTCGAAAATCTTGGGCTAGAGGCGCTTGGCGTGAAAGTGGATCGCGGTCACGTGGTGACGGATCAATTCTGCCGCACCGGCGTTGACGGTGTCTATGCCATCGGGGACATCGCCGGCGCACCCTGGCTTGCGCACAAGGCCAGCCATGAAGGCGTGATGGTGGCCGAACTCATTGCAGGCGGCGCGCCGCACCCGGTTCTTGCCGAAAGCATCGCCGGCTGCACCTATTGCCACCCACAGGTGGCCAGTGTGGGATTGACTGAGGCCAAAGCCAAAGAGCAGGGGATCGACGTAAAGGTTGGCCGCTTCCCCTTTATTGGCAACGGCAAAGCCATCGCTCTGGGCGAGGCAGAGGGCATGATCAAGACCATTTTTGATGCCAAAACGGGCGAACTTCTAGGCGCGCATATGGTCGGGGCCGAGGTGACGGAACTCATTCAAGGCTATGTGGTCGGAAAGCAACTTGAGACCACGGAAGAAGATCTGATGCAGACTGTTTTCCCGCATCCGACGCTCAGCGAAATGATGCATGAAAGCGTGCTCGACGCCTACGGTCAGGTCATCCACATGTGATGCCGAAGCGCTTGCACAACGCTGCGGCGCAGTGTCGTGGCGTCAACCGCGCTCACATCCAATGCCGTCATTGTCTGTGTCGAGATCATAGATATCAACGCCGACAACTGTAACTGGCCCCTCGACATACGCGGGGCCGTTACCGGGCCCGCTCGCACAATCGACGTCGGACGCTATTGGAACGCATGCACCAGAATAGTTCGGGTCACAGGACTGCGACCGGCCGAAAGCACCCAAGCTAGCAAGAAGAAGCACCAAAGCAGCGTTGAACAAAATTTTCACAGTACAAACCCTACAGATGCAAAAGTTGTTAACGAAAATGGACGTATTAACGATTTGTTAACCTTTCAACGAAGCGGCTAAAGAAATCATTTGCACCGACGAAATACCGACGTGCCTTTTTGCCCAGCAGAAAGCTGTGGATGACTGACCAATCCTGTCAGTTGTTCACTCTTCGTTCACATTTTTATCTTGGATTAAAACCGCACTTCCCCTATCTCCGAATTAGCAGTGTCTGGGGGTTAGATGGCCGAGCTGAAAAACATAGAGGTACGCGGCGCGCGAGAGCACAATCTTAAGGGCGTTGACGTCGACATTCCTCGCAACGAATTGGTTGTGATCACGGGGCTTTCGGGCTCCGGAAAGTCCAGCTTGGCCTTCGACACGATCTATGCTGAAGGTCAGCGTCGCTATGTGGAAAGCCTGTCTGCCTATGCGCGCCAGTTCCTCGATATGATGGAAAAACCCGATGTGGATCACATCAGCGGCCTCAGCCCGGCAATCTCGATTGAGCAAAAGACCACCAGCAAGAACCCCCGGTCAACCGTTGGCACTGTCACGGAAATTTACGACTACATGCGCCTGCTCTTTGCGCGGGTGGGCACGCCGTATTCGCCTGCCACGGGTCTCCCGATTGAGGCGCAGCAAGTACAGGATATGGTCGATCGCGTCATGACGATGGAGGAGGGGACGCGCGCCTATCTTCTCGCACCTATCATCCGCGATCGTAAGGGCGAATATCGCAAAGA
>JBCCQX010000076.1:0-1611 GCA_039208585.1 Pseudomonadota bacterium
TCGTCCATTTCGCAGTTCTCACAAGGATATGTGCAGAACGCAACCGCCACCGCGGCGTATATCGAACGGATCGAGGCGGACATGCTTGCCGGGCATCGCGGCTACGCCCTGACCGATGACGACCGCTTGCGGGCAGATGCGATCAATATGCTGATGTGTGACTTTGAAATCGATCTGGATGCGCTGACGCACCACGAAAACTCGGAAACACTGGTAGAGACCCATGCCGCAATCCTGCAAGAGTTTCAGGGTTACGTGATACAGGATTGGGACAAGATCCGGATCACGGAGCCAGGCAGGCCATTGTCCCGCATGATCGCCCAGCGTTATGACCGGTTCAGCGATATTGCGGCCCAGTATTCGCAGGCATCCTGAGCCACAGCATTGATCTTGCATCACTTTGCCCCATTTGGCGGCGGACAAGATAAAGGGCCGCCCACATGGACATCATCAACATCATCTTTGCAATTCTGAGCGTTGGGTTGGGCTGCTTTGGCTGGTTGGCCCCCCGTTACACGCTTGGCGCGCTTGATCTGGCGATGGGTGAGACGACGATGGGTCTGTCCGAAATCCGCGCCTCTGTTGGGTGTTTATTCGTGGGTATGGGGATCGGCGCGCTGATCCTTGGTACGTCAGAGGCTTATGTCATGCTGGGCTTTTGCTGGTGCGGGGCGGCTTTGGGTCGCGGCACATCAATTCTCTTCGACGGTGCGTCGCGCAAGAAGTGGATCTATTTCGCGGTAGAGGCCGCCGTGGGTGTGCCTGCTGTCGTTTTGAATATCGGTTAGAGTATTCGCGTTGTGGCGCACCCGAGAGGATTCGAACCTCTGGCCTCTGCCTTCGGAGGGCAGCGCTCTATCCAGCTGAGCTACGGGTGCCTGTGCGCTGAAGTAACATCACCTCTGCGGCCCTGCAACGACAATGTGGAGGTCGGGGAAACCTGACTTGCAAGATTGGTTCGCAATGCCATGCTACCCCTATCGTGCGGCATGCTTATTTCCGCTCGCACGTGCTCTTTTTGAAAAGCAATTTTTGGAGAAAAGATATGAGTAAGACAGCCCACGGGATGTCCCGTTACGATCTGTTTCTAAACGAATGTCTCAAACAGCACGCAACGAATGATCCCCGCCCTCTCCCTCAGGTCTTTGGCTATCTTGGCCATCAGAACCCTGTCACCGGCAACTTAAGCCGGGCAGCGATTGTCGCCGCATTTGACGCGCTTGTGGAAACGATGCGCACCACCAAAGTCGAAGATGGACCAGCCGATGCGGGTATGACCTTCTTTGGTCAGTTCATCGACCACGACGTCACACTTGACACAACCAGTGCGATTGGCACGACGATTGATCCGCGATCTATTCGCAATGTGCGCACGCCAAACCTTGATCTGGATTGCGTCTATGGCGATGGACCGGAGGCATCGAACTACCTTTATTCCCACGCAGAAGGGACTGAAAACTTTCTGCTTTTTGGGCGCAAAGATAATCCATACGACCTTGCGCGGAACTGTAAGGGAACCGCCCTAATCGGTGATTTTCGCAATGATGAAAACATCATTGTCAGCCAGATCCAGGGTGCCTTCATTTGCCTGCACAACATCCTGATGACCAA
>JBCCQX010000077.1:0-1598 GCA_039208585.1 Pseudomonadota bacterium
ATCTTATGCTTTATCCTGACTGTTTTAATAAGGAAAAATCAAGCATCTTTTTTTGGCAGGCTTTTGATTGGGCTGCTCGCCGGAATAGCACGGTCTTTACCCGAATTGCGGCAGTTGCGGGTCGTCATTCTGGGCCGGTAAACGCTATATCTTGACGCATGTCCCTGCCCCGCGCCAAATTGTGGACAATTTCCTTGACTTAGCATGGTGAATCACGCCCTAACTGTTTTGAAGTTGCGCAAATAAGCAACAAAGAGCGGGAAAACAGCAACCATGTTCCAAACCGGACCGATCACCGCGGGTTCGCAATCCGATGTCACTCGCGAAATGGCCGAGCGGCTTGGCACTGCGCTGTCCACGCATTTACAACAGGTTTACGCCCCCGATCAGCGCAAGAGCTTGCGGTTGTTCAGTGCAACCGAGGTGGCAGAGCTGTTGGGCGTATCGGGCCAGTTTCTGCGTAAAGGCCATGCCGATGGGTCATTGCCCGAACCGGAAGAGAACAGAAATGGACGCCGGTTTTACACCGGAGCCGAGATCTGGCAGATGCGCGAAGTTTTGGAAGCGTCCTCTCGCTCGCCGGGAAAGTATCTGCCGGGGCGGCGTGACGATGACAAACTGCAGATCATCCAGTTAATGAACTTCAAAGGTGGCTCGGCGAAATCGACGGCTGCGATCCATCTGTGTCATTACTTTGCGCTGAATGGCTACCGCGTGTTGGCGGTGGATCTTGATCCGCAGGGCAGCCTGACGGGCTTTTGTGGGCTGCAGACCGAATTGGAGTTTGACGGCCCCACGGTCTATGACGCGCTGCGCTATGAAGACCCCCTGCCCTTTTCAGACGTGATTGTTGATACGTATTTTCCGGGGCTTGATCTGGCCCCTGCCCGCCTGATCCTGAGCGAGTTTGAGACCGAGACGGCGGTGAATGCTGGCCGTGGAACCGCGTTTTTCGAACGGCTGGCCGATGCGATTGCACCGGTTGAAGCGGACTATGACGTGGTGATCATCGACAGCCCCCCTGCCCTGGGGTTTCTGACGCTGACCGGTCTTTATGCCGCGACATCGGTGATTGTGCCGATGACGCCCAGCATGCTCGACCTCGCCTCGACCCAGCAATTCATCGAAATGACCTCGGCCTATCTGGGCGTGATCGAGGATACCGGCGTGCGCATGGATCAGGATTTCTTTTCCTTTCTGATCACAAGAGATGACCCAAGCGATATTCCAAGCCAGCAGATCGTGTCGTTGATGCGCGCGCTGTTTCAAGATCGCATCATTGCGTCAACGGCCCTGCGCAGCACGGCCATTGGCGATGCGGCGATGTTGAAGATGTCGATCTACGAGGTTGCGCGGTCAGAGATGACGCGCAGCACCTATGATCGGGCGCGCGCCAGCATGGATGCAGTTGGGGCGGATGTCGCTGACATGGTTCAGAAAGCATGGGGGCGCACATAATGGCACTCGACAAGAATAAGGCCGGCATCATGGCGGCAATACAGGCAGCAACCGAAGGCACGGCGCCGTAGAAGAGACCACAAGCAAAACAGGCGGAACCGGACGATGCGGCGCGTGCGCATCGGTCGTTGCCACGGGGA
>JBCCQX010000078.1:0-1578 GCA_039208585.1 Pseudomonadota bacterium
GACGACGCAGTTGCCCTTTGCGGGCCTGTTCCAACATGTTCCATTTTATTTGCACGCCAGAAAAACCCGTTCGCCCAAGGGCGTTTTTTGTTGTCCGGTGATTCGCGGGGTGCTATGATCGAAGTGTCAAAACAATCTGCGCTTTCGCGCTTAGCCCTCGGAACCCCGGTTTCGGGGGTTTTCTTATGCGTTATCCTCCTTGTCTGCTCATCACCTCATTTTGCGAGTTAACAGCTGTTAACTCGCGCTCATCCTCCGGCCTCTTTTTTGAAGGTCTCGTAGGATTCCTGCAGCAGACGGTCGATATTGGCATCGATCCAGTCCGCAAATTCACTCGTTTCACCATGACGTCTGACAGTCAGCGTCACTGATGATTTCGTAGTCTTGACCGCCGTCCCCGCAACTGGCGACCGCTCTATCGGTCGCGCGTCATCCGCACCGCGCTGTGACAGCGTTTGCAGTATCGTCTGTAGCCGCTCATCTGACGTGGTATCCACAGGCAACTTCGCCAGCACTGCCAAACACCCATCCTGCGTCAACTTTTCACTTTCCAACGCTGCCGCCAGAGCCATCCACTTTGGACGCCCAGAAGCCGGCGCAGCCCCGATCGCAACACCAACTGCATCAGGGATCAGACGCGCGACACGCTCAAACTGCGACAGGGAGTTTTTGCTGATCGACAAGGCCTGCATCGCCGTATCCCGACTATGCCCCTGATCAAGGATCGCCTTCACAAAGCGGGCACGTTCGTAAAAGCTCAGATCAACGCGCGCCGCATTCTCCAGCCCTTTGGCCATGAGCGCTGCACCATCGTCCAGCGTCCGGATCAGCGCCTTGGCGGGGATACCAAGCTGCTGACAGGCCAAAATACGGCGGCGGCCATAGATCACCTCGAACTTGCCATCCTGGCTCGGCGCTGGCCGTAACAACACCGGCACCTGCTGCCCGCTGGTGCGAATGCTTTCGGCCAGGTCCTGCACCTCTTCTCCGTCAGAGTTAACAGCTGTTAACTCTAATCGATCCGCTGGCCCCCAGGGCAGTATCAGAGCCGTTTCAATCTCTTGAATACCGCCAAGCCCTGCCCGCACAGACCCAACCGTACCCCGTGGCAACGACCGATGCGCACGCGCCGCAACGTCCGGTTCCGCCTGTTTTGCTTGTGGTCTCTTCAACGGCGCCTTGCCTTCGGTTGCCGCCTGGATCGCCGCCATGATGCCGGCCTTGTTCTTGTCGAGTGCCATTATGTGCGCTCCCATGCTTTCTGAACCATGTCAGCGACATCCGCCCCAACCGCATCCATACTTGCGCGTGCACGATCGTAGGTGCTGCGCGTCATCTCTGCTCGCGCCACCTCATAGATCGACATCTTCAACATCGCCGCATCGCCAATGGCCGTGCTGCGCAAGGCCGTGGACGGAATGATGCGATCCTGAAACAGCGCGCGCATCAAAGATACGATCTGCTGGCTGGGAATGTCGCTGGGGTCATCTCTTGTGATCAGAAAATTGAAGAAGTCGTGATCGAGCCGCGCGCCAGTCTCTTCAATCACGCCGAGGTAGGCCGACGTCATCTCGATGA
>JBCCQX010000079.1:0-1568 GCA_039208585.1 Pseudomonadota bacterium
ATTGCGCCGGCCTTGATTGCGGGCAACGCTGTCGTTCTCAAGCACGCATCGCAAACCCCTCTGGCCGGTGAACGCTTAGAGAAGGCTTTTCATGGGGCGGGAATTCCGCAGGAGATTTTTCAGAACCTTTTCCTTGATCATCAAACGACAGCCCAATTGATCGCTAACGGATCTTTTGACTGCATCAATTTTACAGGGTCTGTCAGCGGCGGCGTAGCGATGGAGCGTGCAGCAGCCGGAACATTCACCGCTCTAGGACTTGAACTCGGCGGCAAAGACCCCGGCTATGTTGCCGATGATGCTGTTGTCAGCGACGCCGTCGAAACCCTCATCGACGCGGCGATGTTCAATTCTGGGCAATGCTGCTGCGGCATTGAGCGGATTTATGTGGCCGAAAGCGTTTATGACGAATTCATAGATCAAGCTGTAGCGATGGTCGAAAAGTACAAGCTCGGCAACCCGCTGGATCACGACACCACCCTTGGGCCAATGGCGCATGAGCGATTTGCACGTTTGGTCAGGGCGCATACAGACGAAGCCATTGCGCAAGGTGCTGAGCCTCTAATTGATCCGCGCCGCTTCACCGATGATGGCGGCGCTTATCTCGCACCGCAAATTCTTAGCCGTGTGCACCATGATATGCGCGTTATGCGTGAGGAGAGCTTTGGGCCAGTCGTTGGAGTAATGAAGGTCAAGGACGATGCTGAAGCCGTCAGCCTGATGAACGATAGCGATTTTGGCCTTACGGCATCCATCTGGACCCAAGACACTGAACGCGCAGCCAATATTGGCAATCAGATCGAGACGGGGACGGTGTTCATGAACCGTGCCGACTATCTTGATCCAGCGCTGTGCTGGACGGGTTGCAAGCAAACGGGACGCGGCGGGGCTCTCTCCGCCATCGGGTATCACAATCTCACCCGCCCCAAATCTTTCCATTTTAAACTCCGGTAGATCCATCATGCTCACGGGAAATTGGTCGTACCCAACGAACATCCGCTTTGGCATTGGTCGCATACAAGAACTGAGCGATGCCTGCGCTTCCCTCAGTATACAGCGACCGCTTTTTGTGACAGACCGAGGTCTTGCCGAGAACCAGGTCACCGCGCGTGTTCTTGCTATGACCAAAGAGATGGGCCTTCCGTGTGCTACATTCATGGGGGTCGATACCAACCCTACAGAGAAGAATCTCGACAACGGCGTTGATGTTTATCGCGCTGCCGATTGCGACGGCGTCATCGCCTTTGGCGGAGGCTCCGCCATTGATGTTGCGAAGTTGATCGCTTTTATGGTGGGTCAAACCCGCCCCGTTTGGGATTTTGAGGACGTTGACGATTGGTGGACACGCGCCAACGCGGAAGCCATTCGTCCCGTTATCGCCGTCCCCACCACTGCGGGGACAGGCTCCGAGGTGGGACGTGCGTCTGTACTGACGGATCCTTCCAGCCAAGTGAAGAAGATCATCTTCCACCCCAAAATGCAGCCGCGTATCGTCATTTGCGATCCCGAACTCACCGTCGGTCTACCGAAGAACATCACCGCGGGGACAGGCATGGATGCCTTTGCGC
>JBCCQX010000080.1:0-1529 GCA_039208585.1 Pseudomonadota bacterium
CAGCGGTGGAGGCGTTTCTGGAGTTCCTCAAGCAAGATCTACCTGCAGTCCTGACAAATGTTGGTGTTAACTCCGAATGACCGGAATTACGATTTGTGCCGCGCTGCAACAACAGAGGTGCCGCAAACGCAAAGTAATGCTGCGTCAGCGAAGCGCGGAATACCAAGGTCGGCTTGGTCCGCGAAGGCGACATTCAATTTTATTTGTTTAACACCTTAAGACGAAGGCCGCGCCCAATCGGGCAGCCCATTCCCAAGCGCCACTTCCGCTCCCAACCGGCCGATCTCATCGCTGCATTTCGCGCCTTTACCGCAACCTGCTGTAGCCACGCTGACCCGGTCATTCAGCCGCTCTAACATGGGAAGGCCGTGCTCTGTATAAGTCGTGATGCAGGTCGACATGTGCATTTCGCCCAGCGCCACGTCTCGCAACACTTCGCGCATGCGCATCTCCAAAAGCTCTCCAACATGCGCATGCCCCCCTGATCGAAAGAACGCCTTGATCTCTTCGATCCCATGCAACGGGTTATCGACCGGGTCACCGCCGATTTTGAAATAGATACGTCCGTTCGGATAGCGGATCGGCGGCAACATATATATATTCGTGCCATCTGCGAAGTAACGGATGATCGCGGGCATGTCGGTCAGCTTCGCCGCCTGCGCCTCGTCAATCTCGGCCAGAAGTATCGTGCGCGAATAGACCTTGAGAGGCAAAGGCTTGGGCACCAGCATATCGGTAAAACCACCCATCGCCAGCAAGACCTGTTCCACCTCGATCTGCTGATCAGCGGTGTTAATGCGGACAGCTCCGTTATGCTCTGCGATCTCTTTCGCTTCTTGCTCGATCAATCTGGCGCCGTGCTTTACCGCTGCTTTCTTTTGCGCCTGGACCAGACCGCGCGGATCAATATGCCCGGCAACCTCGCCTTCATAAAGGCCTTCTTCATCAAAAAATGCGAAGTTGGCGAATTGCTTATCAAGCCCCGCGCTATCAAAATGCGAAAACGGCACGTCCATCGATTTGGCCACGTCAATCGTCGAGCTGATCGCCGTGTGGCCAGCAGGTGCTGCCATTAAAAGACCGGTTTGTTCGTAAAACGAGACACCGCTATCGGCCTCGATCTCATCATAACGCGATAGGCTCTCGTCGCTGACACGCGCCCAAAACGCGCTTGGGTCAATTCGCCGGGTGATGCGGCCCGCGTCATAATGGGAGCCGAAGACACCCTTGTGATCCGCGTTGTTTTCAGGCTCTCCAGGCCCGACCAAAACAACATCGTGACCATCCTTGGACAGATGTCGCGCTGCGGCAGCGCCAATCATGCCCGCGCCAATCACTCCAATCCTCATGACCGGCGCTCAAAATTGGACTGGTTACTTGTCCTGGTCTTCCTCATCGGCATCATCACCCGATGGAAGGTTGAAGAAACTATCAGCATCCACATTTTCAATCTCCTGCTCGGCAGGCTCGGTTTCGTCCCCGCCGAGGCTAAAGGTTTCAAGCCCCTCTATCGCAGTTGGGATGCGTGG
>JBCCQX010000081.1:0-1503 GCA_039208585.1 Pseudomonadota bacterium
GCTCCCTGGACACGACACTCCTTGACCACTTCATCCTCATCCGCGCCCTCAGCTATCTTGGCTGGATCATTGCGCGTATATACGAACCCGGATCACGCGTCCGGCAAGATCGGTTTATGAAATCGTCTCTACCTTTGGTCGATGCGTTTCTCAATTCAACGGAAGAGGCACTTTGATCCCAGCCTTTGCTGGGAATACAGTTTTGCTTTGGCTCAGTCTCTTCTCACGCCTTTTCCGTGATAGCGGTTCAACCCCCGACAACACGAAGTGATCGCCGACAGTTCCCGGATAATGAGCTACTTGTGAATGTTGGAACGACTTCGGGTTTGCAATGAGCTCGTCTTTGCTTCTGTTGATCGGGTCTATTCGGTTCAAAATCCGCGCCAACGTTCCTCCTTTTCAACATCTCTGATCTGATCTCCTTCTCGTCGACGATCAGCAGACTAGAAATCGCATCTTACGTTTGTGTCCGAACGTCAGTGGGGGCGCTCTAATCGCCATTTGGCATGAGTGGTTTTGCAAGCGCCACAATGCTCGGCTTCTGGTGTCTCTCATTGGGCCAGACAGCTTCGCTACAATCGCTTGCGACCATTTAGGTCGCACAATCAAGCGATGCGGTCGGCCTGCGGGCTTTCGTCCATCTGCGCGATTAGGTGATGTGCGAGGCGTTCAGTGAAGTATGCGCGGGTTTCCCGATGATCCGGGCTGTCCCACAGATTGTGTGTCTCGTTTGGATCATTTTGGAGGTCATAGAGCTCTCCCCAATCTTGGTCGCGATACATGGTGTGGCGCCATCTCCCTGTTACCAGCGCACGCACGCGGGCGGGTGATGAAAAGCCAAGACGGGCGTCATGGTCGTTGTACTCAATCAACGCCTCTGTGCGGGCACCGTCGCCGCCTCGTGCGGCGGGCAGGAAGCTCACGCCTTGGTTTCCGTTAAATGGTGCGAGGCCAGCACGTTCTAGGATCGTTGCGGCAATGTCGACGGTTGAGCAAAGCGCGTCGCTGGTCCTGGCGAGGCGGTCCGATGGGTCAGACCAAATGAAAGGGACACGGCTGATACTGCGAAAGGGCAATGCGCCTTTCAGCAGCATGTTGAAATCCCCCAAGTAATCGCCGTGGTCCGAGGTGTAGCAAATCACAGTTTTTTCCGACTGACCGCTGTAATCCAATGCGTGCAGAATTGAGCCCACTGCATCGTCGATGAAAGCCATCATGCCCGCAGTGAGTGCCATAGCCTCGCGCAGTTGGGTGTCATCCAGCATCATCGCGGTTTGTGGTGTCATTTGCGCGCCGCCGTTCCGCCAATTGTTGTGCAGCCATTGCATCGGGGGCGTTGGGTTTTGGTGTGCCTCATAGGGTACCGCGACATCAAAGGCGTCGGGGTCATACATATCCCAATACCGGCCCGGCGGATTGAATGGGTGATGTGGGTCGGGGAAACTGACGAAGGCAAAGAACGGAGCGGCGTCGTCTTTGCGGTCGTTCAAATAGGCGACCGCC